>JBDKKW010000001.1:0-135633 GCA_039795895.1 Candidatus Parcubacteria bacterium
CTTATCGCTGGGCGTGTCGCCAGATTGGTCTTTGGACTTGTCGTCCTTAGCGTCTGGTTTTTCTTTTTTGTCGGGTTGATCTCCGTTTGGAGCGCCCGACGGGATTGCGTTGACCGGTTGTTCCTTGCCGACTGCATCATCGAACGATGGTACGTCTGCTTCGGCGCCGGCTTCGTTTGGTTTTTCCATAGGTGTATTAATTTGCAGATTGATCCTTGTTCCGGTCACGGCCGGCACGTGGCGTCTGCGTTAATAAAACCGAGCCCCCATTTCTGGGAGGCTCGGTTGACCCCTTGAACGTGGAAATCGCCAGAAATCCCGCTCAAGAGGTCAGCTGAACCTCTCAAAAAGTGTTTGGCGATTTCCTTTTTAGTTGTGGTTTATGTAGGTGTTTTCATAGCTTCATCGTGAATGGTCTTGATCCGGAGCAGTACTACTCCGAGTCCTTCGGCTCGACCTTGATAAAACCGAATGTCGTCTGTAGGGAGTTGTTTGTTGAGAAGCCACGTCTTGGTGACTTCCAGTTCGTTTGCGATCAGTTCGGACAACGCTTCAAAATACTTTGTCTCGTACAAATTGCTGATCGTCGTTTCTATTTCTTTGTTGAGTGGTTCGTTCATAGGCTTATGATTTCATTGCGTTACCGAACATCGATCCCATTTGATTGCCGGCAAGTGGCTCTACCGGTGGTGCTTCAGGATCGGGCGCGTCACCGGCAGGAACGCTACCCGGTTCGACAGGGTTAGGGTTGTTTGGATCGGCAACCGGTGGCGTTACTTTGGTCTCGGAGACATAGTTGTTTGGCTCCCATCCGTAATCCTCAAATATTTTCATCAGCACTTTAAACTTTCGGACGGAGTACACGGTGCCGGTCTCTGCATCGGTCAGTTCGTTCACGTCTTTGAGCAAGCCCCATAGTTCCAAGTCTTTTGCTTTGCGTAGTTCGGAACTGGTTGCAAGGCTTGAGGTTGATTCGAGCGACATCTCGTATTCGTCGTCAAAGAGTCCCTCGATGTTTTCCGAGTCTTTGGTTATAAGTCCGTGTCGCATCAGGATCGCCACGGCTTTGTCTGGCATTACACCTTTCGTCGTCCAGAACTGCTTCACCATGCTGATCCAGTGGTCAAAGTGCATCACGTAGGAATTGCGGAGCATGATCAGGAATAGCTTTACTCCCTCTAGCGTTGCTTCGCGCATGAACGATGCGACGGTTGCAGTTTGTTTCTGGTCTCGGCCGGCAGTGGTGGTGTATTCGTCGATGCCGACTGCGATACGCATTGCTTCTTTGATGTGATCCGGCTCTACGAACGCAGAGGAGTTCACATCTCCGAACTTCAGCTCTTTGACCGAATTCGGGTCATTCGTCCACAAGATCCCTAACGGCTTTACGGTGATGGTTGACTGCTTATAACCCGGCAAGGCTACCGGAGCCGCGGCGATCATGCTGTGTATTTTCATCGTCACCGCGTCCACTCTCTGGTTGGTGATCGAGTTCAAAAGTTCTTGCAGGTGTTCGACAAGCTTTGGTATTCCGAGCCAGTAGAAACTAAATGGTCGAGGGAAGAAGCCGGTTCGGGAGTAAGGCTTTTGCTGGTGGTCGTATGGGTTGTCGCTTGATTTAACTTCTACCGGCGTACCGTCCATTGGCAGGAACACGCACAAGTGGTCGTCAGTCCATCGCTCTACGATCTCAAAGAGCTTATCGCTTGGCGTTGGCATTTGGACCGGGTTGTTTGGGTTGCCCTCGATCGGACTCGATGCTTTGGTGGTCTCACGGATGTTCTTTTTCAGTTGGAGCAGGACTTCCTTGCGCACGTAGGCAAGATCGGTCGTATCGCCACCGGATTTGATGACCTCTCCGTCTTTGTCCACAAACTGATTCCATGTGCTTGCCGGCACGTCCGGATACTGGGCTTTCATTTCGTCGAGCGTCAGCACGTATCGGTGGAATACGGGGAATGGGTCGGATATCTTTTTCATCCGTGGATGCGGATAGAAGTTATAAATGTCCACGGGGTCAAAGTCCGGACGGAAGGTAATCTTTGCAGTCTCGGTCTTGAACACGAGCTTCTTTATTTTCTCGACGAGGGTGATCTCTTTCTTTCTCTTTTTCTTGGTCTCACGTTTGAGGAAGTCTTTGCCGATCGTCGTTCCGCAGATGAATACTTGCAGGAAGTAGTCGATCAGGTCGTCACTCATGCCAATGTCCCACAGCCAGAGGATCAGGTCTTTCAATGCTTCACTGTTCTTTCCCTCAAGTTTGAAATCCGGCGTAATGCCGACGGTCTTTTGTAAAAAGGTCTTGATGTATGAAAACACTTGAGGCACGAATACGTTTGATTGCCATATCTCTCCGTCGTTGGTCTGCTCGAGCTCGGCGGCACGATCGCCGTTGTACGACGAAAACAGTTTGTACGCCCGATCAAATTCGGGTTTGAAATAGTACAGGAAGTTCTTTTTCGCTTCGTCGTACTCGGTATTATATTTTTGTAGTTCTTTGGTGTTAGCCATAAATAAATTAGTAGAGTTTCATTGTTCGACCTTTTCTTTGTATCGGCATCTGGCTTGGTAACTCTTTGAGTCCTTGCCATGCGAGCATCGCAGATATCAGGGCGTCGTCTTTTTGTCCGCTCTCCGCACCCATGCCGTACCGGTTGCTGTCATTCGTGTGTACGAACGTCATCATCTGGCTTACGGTCACTTGGCTTGATAGTCCGATATCCTCGTCACGTAATCCCGCGATGAAGTCGTCTACCATCAGGGGCTTTGTGGTCTGAGTGGTTTTCCATCCCAGCTCTTTGCGCTTGGTGTCGGTCGCCTTGTCGAATACCGTGCGTTGGTAGAGGTTTCCGTACTCGCCCTTGAGTGCGTTGATTACCGCCAGACCGTGGTTGTTTATCTCCACCACTGCGAGCGCATCGTTGAACAGTTCGGCAGTTTGCTTTATTTTCTTGGCAAACAAGTCCGGCTGTATTTGTCCGATGTAGGCTCCCACTTCGCGTCCGGTCATCTTGTCGATCACTGTGATCGTCGAGTCGTCTTGTCCGATCCCTTCGCTTGGGTCTGCACCTAAGCTGTAGAAGTGTCTCGGATTCGGCTCCTCGTAGATCAGGATGTCGTCTAGCTTTCTTATCGGGCTTCGGGTGAATTTGCCTTGCGCCTCGATGTACTGCTTTGGGATGACTGCCTTGCTTGATGCGACGAATGCTTCCTCGATCGTGGCTGGGTATTCCTGTTTGAACTTCTCGGTGTCGCCACCGCAGAGGTTTTGGATTGCCCAGCGTCGCCAGTTGAGCTGTTCTAGGCTTACCTTTGCCGAGATCATCAGGGCTTTCTCGTATTCGTCCAGAGTTTCGGAAAACTTTACTTTTTCTTTATCTCCGGCAAATGAGGTACGGTATTCGTCCATCAGGTGCCACGGCAGGAATATAAGCTCAAACTCGCTCTTACCGGCCAGTACGTCTTGCACTGTTCGGTAGAAGTATTCGCCGTCACCTCCGAATCCGTTGGCAGTGGACTCTAGGAACACGCTTGTGTTCGGCAGGTTCGGTATCGCTTGCAGGACGGAAAGCATCAGGTCTTTGGCGTTTTTCCAGAACGCCACTTCCGATCCGTGGAAGTTGTGGAGGGTCAAACCTCTACCCACCTTTGCTTTCTCGGCTGTTGCGATCACCATTCGGCTTCGCAGTCCTGGGTCATGCGCTCTGGATTTCTCCTCTGGATTCTCGAACACCATCTGTTTCTTATTGTCGTACCGTCGCATTGGCTTTGCCCACGTTGGCAGTAAGTCGTAGAAGAGCTTACTCATGGCAAAGATTGCGTCAGTTGATTCCGGTTCGTGAGCGACTATAAGCGAGTTGGTGTTCTCAAATCTGGCAGTCCGCTCGAAGATCAGGGCTTCGCAGAGAGTGGAGACCCCCTCCTGTCTCGCTTTCAAGATGATCATTCGGATTGGTTTGCCGAGCGCACGCAGTTGCTTGATCCGGTCGTGGATCATGGTCTGTGCGGTATTCAGGTGTAAAAGAACGGTCTGCTGATTCTTGGTTTTTATTGATAAACAGTTCTCGATGAAGGCTTGCGGATCAGCGTCACAAATCCTCATCGTTTCGATCAGGTCATTAACCATCTGGAGGGGGCTTTTCTCTGGATTTGCGGAGGATTTGTTCATAGCTTAGGTCTGTTCCGAATAGTCCTCGATGTTCGACAGTCTCTTTCGGACTACCAAGCTCTCGGTCAAGGAGTTCTTTTGCGGCACGAAATTTGACGTTATCGTCCGCACTCCCCATAAGGGCAACGAGCATGGAAGCGGCCGTAGCGATGTTCTTTTTGATAATGTCTTGTGCTTCACGCTTCTTGAATTCGTTTTGCTCATCGCAGTATTTCTCATACTCGGCTTTGAGTGGCCCGGACGGCTTGAACCAGCTCCGGATCGTTTCCACCGGCGTCTTGATGGCTTTTGAGATGGCGTCATAAGATTCGCCCTCGTATTTAAGGCGTATTGCGTCATTGCTCCTTTTGCTTTTGGTATCAATTTTTGCCATGTTTCGGTGAGTTAAGGTCAGTTACGGTCAACAAGAAACGCTCGCACAAAAGCTCCAACGCTTTGCTTTCGCTCACGCTGTCGACCTTTGCCACGTGCGCGAGTGCTTCGTCGATCACCGTCTTTTGCGGATTGGTTACGTTGAAGCTCAAGAGCGCGATGGTCTCGCGCGACTTGTTCACGTCCGGCGTCGCCTTGGCGACTTTCACACCTTTGGTCTTGGCAAAGGCGGTCACGGCGGAAATGAATTCGTCGGCGGATGCTTTCGGGTCTTTGTCGACGATAAAGTTTATGGCGACGAAGTTCTCGCGCTCGGCATTCTTGAGTTCGAGCATTTTCTTTTCGATATCGTCTTTCACGAGATCGAGCGCGTCTTTGACATTGACGTCCTCCTCACCGAGGTTGGCGGCGATTTCTTTTATCGAGTATCCGTTCTTGGTCAGCTCGTATGCGAGCTTGCCGAGCTTGAGCTGTTGGTTGGACCCGTGGATGTTGTCGGTCAATCCGTAGAGCTTGGCTTCGTCCTCGGTTTTGAATTCGTGGACGTTCACTTCGATCTCCGTCTTTCCCATTTCGCTCAAAACTTTCCACGTATGAAAACCGCCGACAATCACAAAGCCGTCTTTTACTTTCATGCCCGGCCAGACCGCCACTTGTATCGGCTTGGTCTGGCCGAACTTCGTGATCGCTTTTTTGAGCGACGCAAACTGGCGAGTATTCATCTCGTTTGGATTCCACCAGTTCGGAACGCACTCTTTCACGTTCACGGTTTTGATTTGTGTTTGTGTCTTTGTCATACGGTTATGATCATGTACTCGATGTTGTCGCTCTGGCCTCGACCTCCGGCATTCGACACCGTCCACTTGTGATCAAGCAAGATCACTTCGGCCTTGCGGTGCTTCTGTACCATTGCCAAGAGCTTTTCCGGCTTCACTCCCACGTCCTCTTTGTTTTGGCCGAGGGATACGATCCACTGAGGGATGTGCGTCGCCGATGCGAACATCCGTTCCAGAAATTCGTCGGCGTCTTTGTTTGAGAAAGGGCTCGGCGTATGGTCGAGCTTTTTGCCGGCGAGGATGTCGTCTAAAATCCCATACTCAACCTCGTAGGAAGAAGAGCCAGGATAAGGAGGATCAAAATAAACAACATCACCTTGAACGCTTTTGAGGAAAGCGAACACGTCCTTTTGGTGTATTTCATTTTCTTGGTGATTATCAAAAACGCCATTATTAATTTCGTCTTTTAATTTTTCCAATGTGAGCATCGGGTTTTGGATCATGCGCAGATTCTTTGGTGCGTGAGCCTTCGATCGGAGAGGCCACTCAAACTTGCGAGCTTCAAGGTCGAGCGTGTCGCGCGTATGCGTGAACTTGCCGAATTGCCGGCAGGAGAGGATGAACTTGATGAGGAGATGCAAAAGCAGGTGTCGCTTGGTTTCGTTTTCTACTTTGCGCACGTTGGCGAATGCATTGTCGAGGAACTCTGCGACTCTGGTCGTGAATACTTTCGGGCAGAAATTCTTTTTTATAAAACCGTCATGCTTGGCTTCGAGGAAGAGACGCGCCAAGTCCTCGCTCTCGATCTTGACGGTGTTGTTGGCGATCAGGGCCCGGCCAATGATGACGGATCGGAACGCGATATCGTTTGCGATGATCTTGTATCCCTTTGCTTTGCCGTAAAGACTGACGGACCCGCCACCCATGAACGCATCAACAAAAACTCCGTCCGATTTCTTGATCGGTTTGAAAATGTGCTTTACAAGCTTTCGCTTGCCGCCGAAGTAACTTGGTAATGCTTGAAATTTAGAAAACATATAATTTTGTTCCAGCTCTCCGACACTCCTACATCCGCCGTGAAGTTTTGTTATTACTCAAAGCCCGTGAGCTTTAAGAGTGTGAGGTCGATCACGGTTGGTGGATGTTCGACCCAAGGAGTATCAGAGAGCTGGAAACAATCGGACAACGAAAAAGGGCTCGTGATCTTTCGCAATTAAGCGATTGATCACGAGCCCTTAAACTCGGAATCCCTTTCAGGAATGCCCCTTGAGGCATTAAGTTATTCGATTGTGAAATTATTATATCACTCCGATTATTTTGTTTGCAAGAGGGTTAGAAATATGCACCCTGTGCATAACTCTTAATCAGTCTGAAATTTGTTCATTATCTCTAGATATTTTCTTTGCAGTTCCGCATTCACCCAGCTGGCGTTAAGTGGCATGATCGTTTTCTTTTCGAGAACGTTTGAACAGCTGTCGAAGTAGAAACCATCCGGTGTGGCAACGAAAAGCCATGCGAGCTTCCAGCGATCATGTATCTTTTCGGCAGTCTTTAATATTTCCTCGGCGTTCATTCTCGTTCTAAATTTTACCTCTACCAAAAAGACCTGTTTCTGGTTGTGGGAAATAAGTGCGAAGTCTGGAGTGTTGCGTATTGAATCAAGCACTTCCTTATGTTCGACGAGCCGTGCAAATTGCGCAATCTCCGGCACGGTCGATTCGTATCCAAAAGGTATGACGGTAAATTCGGAGGCCTCGCGGAACATCTGATCAAAAATAATCTCTCCGATTTTCCCCTTTATGAGTTGAAATGTAAAATCTTTTTGCATTTGGTTAGAAAAAAGCTCTAGTTCCAATATTATGGCACAAAATGTTCATCTTTGGTAGAAATGGCTTGTTTCAAGGGTCTTCATCTTACCCACAGGTGGATTATTTGCATTTGCCGTCGTAATCCGTTATAATCCGTTATATGTCATATAGCGTTAAATCCTAAATCTTCATATGAGCGATATTACTCAAAAGTTCGATCAGCGCATTAAAAACCCCGATCCACACATCGTTGCTCTTTTGGCAGAGGTGGATGGTATTCGAGGTGAATTCAAGTCAGGCCTCCGCATGACTCCACAGGCGATCACCAATCTCAAGCAGTCGGTGCTTATTACTTCTGCCGGTGCATCCACTCGTATCGAGGGTGCGAAGCTCACCGATGAAGAAGTTGAGAAAATCATGCAGGGACTCGCAGTCTCTAAGTTTGCCGATCGTGATTCTCAAGAGGTGCAGGGATATCTCGAAGTGCTTCAGAATGTATTCGATGCTTTCCAAACTCTGCCACTCCGCGAGAGCACCGTCACTTCACTCCACAATCAGCTTCTCAAATATTCTCACAAGGACGACACTCATCGTGGTGGCTATAAAAAGAAAGAGAACACGGTCGGCGTACTTGGACCCGATGGCAAAGTCGCCAAGATCATGTTCGAGACTACACCGGCATTTCTTACAGCAAAGGAAATGCAGGAGCTGGTCGAGTGGACGAATGATGCATTTGAGAAGAATCGTTTTCATCAGCTACTAATCATCGCAAATTTCATAGTTGAATTCTTGAAGATCCACCCATTTGAGGACGGTAATGGCCGCTTGTCTCGCGTACTTACAAACCTTTTGCTTTTGCGCTCCGGATATCAGTTCGTCCAGTATGTCTCGCATGAGCAGATCGTCGAGCGACGTAAAGACGAGTACTATCTCGCGCTCCGCAAATCACAAGAAACATTCAAGACTGACCGCGACACCATTTCGCCCTGGCTTAATTTCTTTTTGTCAGTCGTGCGCGAGCAAGCAACAAAAGCTCTTTCGTATTTGGAAGAGGAAAAGGTTGAGGACATGCTTTCTCCTAAGCAGTACGAGGTATGGAAATACCTTGCAGACAAAGGAGAAGCGGGACCGGGTGAAATCGTACAGGCAACAGGCATTGCGCTCGGTACAGTCCGTCAGGCACTTAGAAGTTTGGTTGAACATGGCAAGGTCAAGCGCGTCGGGCGTGGCCGTGGCACAAGATATATAAAAATTTAAATTAACAATTGGAAATCGCCTATGAAAAACGTTGAACACAAAAATGATGACGGCAAACGATATCTCAAGAAATATGAGATCGTTGAGACCGATGTCGAGCTTCCGATTCAGGGTCAAGTACGTGATCCGGAAGACTTGTATAAATTCCTCAAAGATTTGGAAGACGAGGGTGTTTCCAAAGTCATTGCGATTTATCTCGACGACAAAAACCTGTTCCTAGGACATCAGGTCTTTCTTGGTTCCTCCCCCAAGAATTTCGACACCAAGATGCTCTGGCATTACTTTTCACTATTTCTCGCAACGAAGTTTATGGTGCTTGCAAACCACCCCGGGTCTATTGATCCGACTCCAGATGAGTCTGATCGCAAATTTATGCGAGCTCTGCAAGCAGACTCACAGATTTTGTCTTTCAAACCTTTCTTTGCGGACTTTATTATCGTTGCTCAACGGACGTATTTCAGTATGGCAACAAACGATGGAACAGCATGTCACTGCGGCCATCAGGAGTATATCCCCGAATAAAATATGAACACTTTATTTTCAAATCCAATATTTATAGTGATCCTCGCGGCAATAGTGCTTTTAATGTTTGCCTTTTTATACTTACGCTCACGAAAGAGCGGTAGTCAGGCCACTGGCCATGACAAATTTGAAGAATTGTTTTTAAAGATCAGGGAGGAAATTAAATCTGCGGTGACTCCTAAGTTTATGAGTGTTTCGATCGAGGCGAACGAGATCACTGATCTTGCCGTTGAGATATGGCGCATCGAGCAACGCATCGCTAAGTCTGCATCGAGCTTGCCAGAGAACCAGCTCAAGGGTTTGGAAAATTCTATACAGAAAATGAGACGCTATCTTGAGAAGTACGATATTGAAATAATCGACTACAAAAATCATAAATATAACGATGGTCTCAATTTAGATATCTTGTCAGTGGAAAAAGACCCCTCCATTCCAGAGCCAATGGTAAAGGAGACAGTTGAGCCGACGATCATGCTCAAGGGTCAGGTCATCCGCAAGGCAAAGATAATTTTACTAAGCAACAATTAATTTACTAATTTATGGCTAACCAACAAAACATTCAAATAGGCATCGATCTTGGTACGACGAATTCGTCGGTGGCCATAAACAATAATGGCAACATTGAGATCGTAAAGAAGCCGGGAGGCGTGGAGTACACGCCGTCCATCTTTGGCTTCGACAAGGCCAAGAATAAAGTGGTTGGCCAGAAGGCTTACGAAAATTATTACAAAGACGCATCTGAGGATGAGGTCAAGAACTATAAGCCTGAAGTTAAAAGATTGATGGGTACTTCGGAAAAGTTCCATTTCGAGAGAGCAGATGTCGAAATGAACCCGGAGGAAATCTCAGCGGAAATTCTCAAAAGCTTGAAAGAGGATATCTTGAGAAAGTATCCGGACTTCAGCACCGTAGCCGCCGTGATCACTGTTCCGGCCGCTTTCTCTGTATTGCAATCAGAAGCAACAAAACGAGCAGGAAATCTTGCCGGATTTAAGCACGTAGTCTTGTTGCAGGAGCCTATAGCCGCGGCCATCGCTTACGGCTTCACAAACACCAAGAATGAAAACTGGCTTATCTACGATTTCGGCGGCGGCACATTCGATGTTGCGTTGATCGCCTCAAAAGAGAGAGCCCTTTCGGTGCTTGGACACAATGGCGACAACTTCCTTGGTGGTAAAAACTTCGACTTGGAGATCGTCGACAAGGTGATACTGCCAAAGATAATGGAAAAGTTCTCCATTAAGAATTTCAACCGAAGCAATGAAAAATACAGGAGTGCGTTCTCTCAATTAAAATTCTTTGCAGAGACGGCCAAGATCGAGCTTTCTGAATACGATAAGACCTCAATCGTGGTGGAGAACGTCGGAAAGGATGACGATGACAAGGAGATTTTCGTCACGATCAACTTCACGAGAAAAGAATTTGAAGCATTGATTAAACCGATGATTGATCGCACGATTGAACTCTCAAAGCAGACCTTGAAAGAGGCCGGCATCAAGAGTAGTTCGGTCGCAAAGGTTGTTTTGGTAGGTGGACCCACCCAGATCCCTTATATTCGTGAAAGGATTGAGAGCGATCTTAAAATAACGGCGGATGCGTCTGTTGATCCTCTTACCGTGGTTGCTAGAGGTGCTTGCGTATTCGGAATTGGCCAGAAGATTCCAAAGGAGCTGATGCAGGACGATGGTAAGAAACTCAAGGAAGGAACTCTCTCTATAAATCTGAACTACGAATCTCTTACCTCTGACACGGAGGAAACAGTCAGTGGCATTATTGACGATCTCAAAGACTCAGAGGAGGAATTTTATATACAAATCCAATCCGATAGCGGATTTTACAACGGGTCAAAGATCAAGCTGAAAGGTGGAAAATTCTTTGACACCGTTGCCGTCGAGCCGAATAAACAGAACGTCTATTGGCTCTACCTTTTCGATAAACAAGGCAACTCTGTTCCGATCGATCCGGACTCATTCGCCATCACTCATGGTCTATCGGTATCCGGAGCACCTCTCCCTCACTCGGTCAGCATCATCGTAGCTCAAAAAGACTACACCAGAAATGTGGCCATGAATGTTTGCGAGAGAGTTTTTGACAAGGGGTCAATGCTTCCTATCAAGAAAGTTCTTACCGAATATAAAACATCAAGAAAGCTAAAACGTGGCGAGGAAAACGAGCTAGACATCATCGTTGTTGAGGGCGAATCCGATATGCCAGACCGCAACGGATTTTTGTGCAAGGTTGGTATCAATGGCAAAGACTTGCCGCACGATCTCCCAGAAGGCACTCCAGTGGAACTGACGCTTGTGGTAAACGAATCACGAGAGGTCTTTATTACTGCCTATATTCCTCTGATCGACCTTACTGTTAATGCGCGATCCACTTCTCATGACGAGACTATCGAACTGAAGAATATCGAGGAAGATTTGGAGACTCAAAAAGAACGAGCGAAAGTCGCTTCAGAAAACATGTCGCCTGAAGAAAGAAAGGCATTGGATACTGATATTTCATCTGCACAAACAAGTGTCAGAAATGCTTCAGCGGACGAGGATGAAAAAATGAAGGCGAGCAAGCAAATCAAAGACCTTAAAATCGCGCTGGATAAGATTGAAAAGGAAAAAGAGATGCCACAGCTCGTCAAAGAATTCAAGGACGGCATTCAAGATACTCAGTCGATCATCAACGACTATGCAGACGAAAAAGACAAGGCCATGAACAACGACCAGCTAAGCAAGCTCAAAGCCGAGGGAGAGAAAGCGATCGCGGACAGCGACAAGTCTCTCTTGATTCGGATCAATGAACAAATAAAAGAGCTTAGCTCAAAAGCTGTATATTCCAATCCGGCTACGTGGGTGCATCAGTTCAATAAGCTGATCGCCGGCAACCCCACTTTTATTAATGAGAAGGAAGCAAAGTATTACATCGAGAAAGGCAAAAGAGCGATCCAGCTCGGCGATAGCGATGAAATAAAACGTTGCGTCCATAATTTATTGCTCTTGCTCCCGTCGGACGTGCAAGAAACAATAAAAGATAACCTTTCGGGAATAACCCGCTAAAATATATGTCACAAACGCTCAAAAACAACGCATATCACATCCTCGGCCTGGATACTTCCGCCAGCGAGAAAGATGTACTTAAACGCTCAAAGGAAATCATCAACCGCCTCAAGGCAGACGATGCCCCTACTTACGATCTGGATATCGGATTATTCAAAGACTTCCGAACAGAAGACGCGGTGAAAGACGCGCTACAGCAACTCCAAGCTCCTAAGAAACGCATCAAGGATTACTTTTTCTGGTTTCAAATATCGGACAGCATCGACGAGCAGGTACTCGGTCTCTTTAAGCTTAAGGATTACTTGAACGCAATCCGGACTTGGGAAAATGCTTCTGAGGGTCAGAGTACGAAGGCTTTCTTTTATAAAAAGAATCTCGCCATTTTGTATTGTCTCGTGCTCTCTGCCGAGGACAACAAAGAATATCTACGAAGCTCACTCGTCGCTTGGAAAGAGCTTGTTGATTCAGATAAGTTTTGGGCTTCTTTCTCAAAGGTTTATAAGCTCCATGACGAGCAGACCGCCAGCGAAGATATCATCGAGGACTTCAAAACTCACGTGGTGGGATATCTATCTGACATATATACAGAACTGCACCACATCCATAAAAACAGCGACTATATCAACGAATTCCAGCAGGTCTTTTCGGTAAAGGGAGAGAAGATCGAGAAGAGCGTTTTGGGACCGGCTTATCATACGATCAACAAGGCAGTAGAGAGTCTTGAAAAAATGGAAGTGAGCAAGGACGGCAAATTCGACAAGGAAGAATCGGAAACCATCAAACAGCTCGTGGCTTCAGTCTCGCAGGAACTCAATAAACTGATTGACCTCGGACTCTACGAGGACAGCCAGACCAAGATCATGCGCGATAGAGCGGCCAATGCGTTGCGATCCATTGTGCTGGACTTACACAACAACTTGAGCGAACTCGATAAGTCTCAGGGGCTTTTGGAAGTGGCGATCAAACTTGCCGGCACTGAGAGTCTAAAGAATAAACTTGAAGGCGAACTCCAGCAGATCCACAAAAATATCAAAGACGACGCCGAGAACTCTCTCGCCATAGAGATTGCCGGAACATTCCGAAGCGCAAACATTGTTTATAAAAACAATTTTGTGGAATACAACGGTAAAAGAATTTTCTACAAAGACGCTACCAGTATCACCTATAACTCGACCGCCACTCAAACAAGAATTTACGGCATACCGGCCGGAACATCTTATGTGTACAGATTGTCCATTAACTCCGATAAAGAAAATATCTCGCTTTCTCTGTCCGCAAGCAGGGACGAAAGCAAGGCAAAGGAGAACTGGGTCAAGCTCGTTGGACTTACGTCTAACATGATCGAGCCGCTTATCGTGAAGAAAATTGTCGACCAGATTTTCAAGCACGGACAGACCGTAAAATTTGGCGAGGTTGAGTTCTCAAAAGAGGGCTACTCTAAGACAAAGTTTAAGCTGTTCGGCAAAAACGAAAAATTGATGGTTTCTTGGAATGACACGATATACATCCCTAAATTCCATCAGGGTTCAGTGATCCTTTGGAAAGACAAGGACGGAAAAAGCGAGCAGTTTGCTTCGGTCTCGATGACAGTACCGAATGCGGTCGTTTTAGCAGAGCTGGTGCAGGCTTGTTACGATAATCGTGAAAAATAATTTATGAAAGAATCAAAAGACCATCTTGATATTGACCTCGAGTTCCTTGATAAAAAGGAGCCGCTTCGAGTCGCGCCCAAGAAGCCCGAGCCGCCGAAAGCCAACGAACCGAATTGGCGATTTTACGATTCTAAAAATGCCAACTCCGGCAAGTCGTACAGTGGTGGTAAAAAATACAACTGGAAAAACATTTTGATTATTGGTGGCGTCGTTCTTTTCTTTGGATGGGCAATATTTTCCGACAGCGGAAGCTCTACTTCGACCTCAACATCTGCGCCTACTGGTAATAACATGCTCAGTGAGGGCGGTCAGACTTTCAGCTGTTCCGATTCCAATTACGACCGAGCTGTTCAGCTTAGACCAAGTTCAGCTACGGGTGCTCAATTGGCCAGTGAGAGCGATTCATTAGACGCTCGGATCAGTGCAAGCAAAGCTGATAAAGCCGAGATCGATGCTATGTACGTCGATGAAAACGATCAGGATGCCGTCGACAGCTACAACGAGAGGGTCGATAGCTATAACTCCGAACGCGCGGCACTCATCAAAGAGTCAAACGATTGGGATGCAAGGCACACGGCATTTGATGCTCAAATCGATACGTACAACAATTTCCTAGATGCTAACTGCTCTCCGCAGTAATTTTATGAAACACGATAAAGAACATTTAGATATTGATCTGGACTTCCTCGACAAGAAGGATGGAAAAGATGCGCCTAAAGCCAAGCCGAAGCCGGCCGAGCATAGTACCGCTTCAAGTGACGAAAAGACTCCACCCCCACCCACTTCAGATGTCGAGACCGTATCCAGTGAATATAAATACAACTGGAGAAATATTTTAATTGTCGGAGGCATTATTCTCTTTTTCGGCTGGGCAATCTTTTCCGGAAGTAGTTCGGATACAAGCACGAGCTCGACATATACGCCTCCAGTGGTCAGCACCAGCAACACGGTAGTACCTCCTATCACGACTACTCCTACTGTTAAGGCGGACGCAGATGTCCCTGTAGTTCCAAAAGCAAAGACGGACAGTCAAATTTGTAAGGCCGATTACGGTTCGCATAGCTATGCAACGGGAGAAAAGAATTCGACCGGTGGACCCGCATGTGATTGTCAGACTGGCTACGTATGGAACGACGGTCAGACAGCTTGCGTCGTTGCACCACCAGCTCCAAAAACCGGCTATGAAATTTGTCAGGATCGGAATGGCGTGAACGCAACCTACGACAGCGCAAGTAATTCTTGCGGCTGTGTGAGTGGATATTCTTTGAGTGCCACCACTAATCAGTGTGTCGACGTTTTAACAGCACGTGATGACAGCTGTGCCGCAAGCTACCCTGGGACGAGCTTCTTGAAATACGATACGACTAGCAATAAAAACATCTGTGAATGCAAAGCCGGATATAACTGGAACAACGACCGAACCGCTTGCTACACCACAGCGTCATTCAATCAGTCATGCGTTAGTACGTTTGGTACAGGCGCGTACTCAACCACTGAAAATGGAAAGAGGGTCTGCGACTGCGGTTATGGGTATAGCTTCAACGCTCAAAGAAATATGTGCGTGACCACGGCATCAATAAACGCCATGTGCGAGAGAGATGTCGGAAGGAATAGTAAGTACGATGGCACGGTAACGGACGGGAAATATAATTGCACTGAACCTTATTAAAAAATATATGACAACACCAACTAAACCAATTCTACATAATGGCTTCAAAGTAAGAGATGATCTTACTGTCAAAGGCCGTATTGAGCGTATATTTTTCACAGAGGTTTATGAGCTTTCCGATGGGAAGTTTCTCTATCTCTTTACCAATATGCGACCAGAGGAGATCATCGATCGAGGCAAAAAGTACGACGTTGTAACAATCGATCATGAGGGTAAAAAGTACCTTGGAGTGATCAATAATTTCCACTCTCACGAGAAAATAACGGATATCATCGACAATCTGACCACGCTACGTGGCTTTGACTGCGTCGCCGGCATGCAGGGTCTAAAAGACCTATTGATTAGCGATGTCATAGAGCCGTTAAAAAATCCGGAGAAGTTTCTCAAATTCAAGCTTTCTATTCCAAACGGCATATTGCTTTACGGGCCTCCTGGGTGCGGAAAGACTTTCATTGTGAAAAAATTGGCTGAAGAATTGAACTACAATTTCTTTGAGCTTAGTCCATCCTCTGTGGCCACCCCTTGGGTTCACGGCGCGGTGGGAAATATTGCAAAGGTATTCGAGATGGCAAAAATGCAAGCTCCGGCTATCATTTTTATCGACGAGATCGAGGGTCTTATACCAAAACGAGAAGAGCTGACTTCCTCTGCCGATATTAAAAAAGAAGAGATCAACGAATTCTTGCTTCAGCTCAACAACGCCGGCGCAAACAAGATTCTAGTCGTCGGAGCAACAAACAGGCCTCACATGATCGATACTGCAATCATGCGATCCGGTCGAATGGATAAGCGAATCTTTGTCGGACCTCCAGACTTTGAAGCAAGAAAGGATATGTTTAGGATTTTCCTCTCCGGACGTCCTTACGATAAAGATATTAATTTTGACGAGCTGGCGACAAAGACCGAGTTCTATGTCGGGTCGGACATAGAGCTTATTGTCACACAGGCCGCTCGTCTGGCCGTTGCAAAGGACAAGAGCTTTATCGATGAAGGAATGCTCCTTGAGTCTACGGCTAAATTCCAGCCGTCGATCAACAAGGAGGAGATCGCTTACTACGACAAATTCACAAGTCTGGAGCGATCGTAATTAATAACTAATCACAAAAGTATGAGCGTATTTTCATGGAAAATTAGCGAGGAGGAAATGAAGACTCAGGTCGAGCATTACAACAGCCTTAAAATCACGGAGTCTTATCGAGGAATTTCAGCGTTGCTTATTCTCGGTTCGATGGTGCTGACAGTTATTTTGGCAAAGTTTAATCTGGTCGATTACGATGCGGTGTACGGTTCAATTATCTACCTGCCGATCGCTTTCTTTATCTGGAAAGGTCACCGATGGGCAATGATTGCAATGATGATCTTGTGGACTCTTGAGAAGGGATACCAGCTCTATGCATCCGGTGGGACTAGTCCAATCATCCCAATAATTTGGTGGGCTATTTTCATGGGCTATTTTGTCAATGCATTCAAGATTGAGCTTGCTCGAAAGAAGCTTGCAACGGTAAGCGAAAAATAATTTATGATCACACACGAACAAGCAAATTATAGAATTCTTTTTTCAAAGATCGCGGCAATCGCTTTACTGATCGCGGTTGTCCCTATTTGGCCGTACTTCTTTTACCAATTTCTCAAACTCGCAGTGTTCGGTGCGGCCGCATTCTCGGTATATCTCTACCACAAAGAAAAGAACACTAAATGGATGATGACGATGATAGTAATTGCCATTATTTTTAATCCGATTAATGCTCTTTATTTTGGTCACTTCCTTTGGTCTGTCGTTGATCTCGTTGTTGCATTTTTGTTCTATAAGTCTCCAAAGCATCACAGTGCTTAATTACTCCCATGAAATTCGGCATACGAACACCCTCACTAACCAAACGAATCGCCGCACGCACTTCATGGAAGAGAGTCGTTCGTCACAACATGGGCTTCAAAGCTCCTCGAGGCTTTGGGTGGTTCACTAATCCAAAGCGCGCGGCTTACAACAGGGTCTACAATCGCACAACAGTTAAAGCAGACGGCCTCATCGTGTTGGCCGTCGTTCTTGTTTTTACTCTCCTCGGAGCGATGGTCAAAGGCATAATCGGTCTTTTTGTCACTCGGACTTCAAGCGGTAGCACTCCTGCTATTGCCGGCGAAGCCTCCACGCTATGCCCTCAATGCAGTTCAGCGATGATCCTAAGGAATGGAAAGAGAGGACAGTTCTACGGCTGTTCACGCTTCCCGCGATGCCGAGGGACGAGAGAATATTTACAAATTGCATCATAAAAACATGAACCCAGAAAGACTATGAAAAATAAAATTCTCATTTCAATACTTGCCGGTGTACTGATCCTTGCGGGTATTTTTGCCTACTCAAATTATAAAAAGCCGGCAGTGTCTGCTGTCTCTGCGAATGGTAGCTATCAAGATATACCGAGTATCGGAGCAGATGCCGATTACGGCAAAGATTTCAAAGTGTATACGAGTCCTCTTGGTTTTTCTTTTAAATATCCTCCCCACATGCGGATCATTGAAGATCCCGACGCACCGAGAGTGTACGTCGTGACTGACGTGCCAAAGGATCAGCCATTCTCGGCGATCGTTGTTAGCGCAGGCGATAATGATGAAAATCAAACACCGGAAGAATGGTTGCTCGGCGAAAATTCAGGATACCTACAGTCGAAAGAGCATTACGGTGATTACCACAAAACGAAGATCGACGGGCAGGACGCAGTCTATACCGAGGGCGGAATGTGGACGGTTGTAAATACTCCAGATAACAAGACGCGACTCAGCATTGCATACACTGCCGGAGACGGCGTAGATATTCCTTTCACTGAGATGGGCATTGTCATCGAGTCTCTCGCGTTCGCTCGCTAAAACTGGGCAAATATCGGTAAAGGCGCACGAAGCTCGCACCCTGTGTGCAAAGCTCGCCACAAGGCCAAACAAAGGCCAAAAAGGGGCTGTTTGGGCTCCTTTTGGTTTCTGTCAAAGAAGTATTATTCAAATTCTCATCAGGTAAAAATATCTATAATGTCGTCTGCATGGTGCATGATCTGATGGAGCAGAGGCGGCAAATATACGATAAGCATTACCATAACAATACCGGTGCCGTCGGTGCCTCTCTTTTTTGGTTTGTCCGGAGCTTGGACTGGCAGGATTACTATCTCGATCCTTGTCTTTATGATGACTTTCAGATTCTTGTTGCAATGCGGACATCGCATTGAGAAGGCGGCCTCGGAATTGAAAACTGCATCTTTGAAGATGATGTTGGTGCAATGAGGACAATTTCCTAAATTTGTTGATCCCTCTGCTTCCATAGTTTTGTTTTTCCAGAGGTTCTCTGAGGCCAGTCCGATATCTGAAGGTTCAAGCGGCAATGAATGAACTTTGATTTAGAACGATCGGACGCCGGCGGCAGAAATCCTCGATTGGGTTGTTAGGTTAATAATAATTAAGTGTTCGGGCTCGACTATTTCCGAACAATCAATCGCTTTTCAAGGATCATTCATTGCCCCTCTGATATTCCTTTTCGCACCGTTCATCGACATCTTGTCGACCAACGCTTTTTTCATCTCCTCTAAGTTATCCCCAGTTTTTTTATACGGCGTCCTATTCTTATTAATTAAATCTTTTTCTTTATTCTTGTTCGTGGTTCCCGTAGACCGATCTGACCGGTCTGTATGACCGATGTGAAAGTCTGACTGACCGATCTCGTTTGAGTTCGGTCTGTATGACCGGTCTAGTTTCAACAGGTAATACACATTGTGGTAGCGTCGTCGGCTCTTGCGGATGATCTCCAGTTTGATCAGCTGGCGGATTCCTCTTTGCACGCTCGAGATGCTTGCGCCGATCTTGTCGGCCATAGTCTTGTGCGACGGAAAACAAAAACCCTCCTGGTTGGCGTACTCAGCCAGGCAGTTATAAATAGCGATGCCGATCGGCCCGATCGTGCTTCCATACTCGTCGAGGAGGACTTTGCTGATCCAATACCAGTCTCCCTTGCGAAGATCCCTAATTGTTATTTTGTCATCCGACATACGCGAAAAATAAAGGTGTGCGGGTCGACCAAAACCCAGACCGCACCTTATCGCTCCTCTCAATGAGGATGGTATCCATTGAGGGGAGAGTAAAGTTTGGTCTACCATTCCTTTGATTTCGGAAGCGCACGATCGATGTTGTCGAGTGCTCTACAGAAGTCGCGTCGTATATTCGGATTTTCAAGTTCCCGAATGGTGAAGTTATTCAAGAGACTCTCCCTCCGTGCGAGGAGTTCTTTCCTCGTCGGGGGCTTCCTCGTCATCCGTTTCCATATCGTCCGGATAAGTCTCTTGATCAGGATTTTCGTTCTCATGTTTTTTAATGTGATCCATGTGATCCAAAAGCATGAACGCCATGCGCTTAAAGCCAGCATGGACTTTCCAGACTTCTTGTCGGGTTGGCTCCCGGCCGAGTACGTCCGAGAGTGCATTGCGAGTAAGCTCCACGAGAGCTTCCTCGTCTTTCGTCGGCTTGGACATGCGATGGTTTGGTTCATAAGAGTGACCTCACACTTTTATTGACCGCATCACGCCCTGCTGGCTCAAGGCAAGAAAATCTCCTCGACTCTAACCCCGAGAGCCAAGGCGATCCGCTGGGCTGTTTCGAGATTCGGACGCTTTCGTCCGGTCTCGTACCTGCTGATCGCCGTGTTGTGCCTAAAACCAAGAATTCGGGCGAGCTTGTATTGCGTCAGCCCTTTCTTGATTCTCAGGTCTCGGAGTCGTATGTTTGTTGGTGTTTTATTCATATGGTTAACTTTTAGACCTCTACAGTCATATTAAGCAATTTTGCTTACGAGGTCAATATATTTAGGTGTGGATAAAGCAAAGTTGCTTAATGTTTACTAATTTGCTATAGTTAAGCAATCAAGGTCGTAGTTAATCGATTAAGCAAACCCAACGAATATGTCATTTGGTTCATATCTAAAAAAACAAAGGGAATCGAATAAGTGGACTATCAAAGAGATGGCAGAGCGGCTCGGCTTTTCGTCGAGCTACATCAGCCAGCTGGAAAACGGGACCCGCATTCCGTCCCAGAAACAGCTCGGCACTTTCGCAAAGGCCTACCAGCTCCCGGAGGAGGATGTCCGGAAGCAGTGGACTGAGGGAAAGATTCAACAGGTCAGCATGGAGGGCAATTATAAATTTGGCATGACCGATGCTGGTGAGAAGCGTGTACACGAAGCCGCCAGCAAACTCGAAGAAGGACTTGAGGAATTGAAAAAAAGTTTTTCGAGTGACGGTCATTTCAAAATGCCGGTGCTCGTAGCGATCCCGATTGATGATCTCGACGGTCATCTGACTCGAACGAGCGATTTTGTTTTGCTTCCTAAAGATGGCGTCATGGAGGATCATCGAGTGTTCGGACTTCGTGTGTCCGATCTCACGCTCCCCGATGCCGGCATTCTTTCCGGAGACTTCGTCATCCTTGATGCCGATCTCACTCCAAAGAATGGCGACATCGTGATCATGAGGACACCGGATGGTTTGGTAATGACTTATTACCAAGAGCGAGGCGACCACCTCGAGCTCCGGCCGGAGAAGGAAGGCTTCAAAAAGACCTACCATCTCAAGGAGAGCAAGATGATCGGTCGGCTGGTGTATCACGTGAAGAAGTATTAACAAACAGGGCTCCCTTCGGGGAGCCCTGAGCTCATTTTAAGGCACACCAGTTCAAGGAGTTGTAAAGAATTAGTAAAGAAAAAGTAAATTAATTATTAAAAATAAGTAAACAATTTATAAAGGATTTATGAACTACTTAGTCTACGGCCGTGTCTCTACCTCTCGTCAGGCCGAACGAGAACTGAGTATTCCGGCGCAGGTTAAAGCATGTCAGAAGTACGGCATGGATCACCACTGGAATCTCGCGCCGGATGGCATCTACGAAGAGAAGGGAGAGTCTGCTCGTACCACCGAGCGTCCCCAGCTTCAGAAAATGCTTCACCGTGCAAAGACCGATCCCAAGGTCGATGCGATCTTGATGCACAAACTGGATCGTATGTGTCGCAACGTCGCGGACTATGCCGCGATTAAAATGATGCTCAAAAAGCACGATGTCCGATTGATCTCGGTAGTCGAGCAATTCGACGAGTCTTTCTCCGGAGAGCTCGTTGAGAACATCATGTCGTCGATCGCGCAGTGGACGTCCCAGAACATCAGCTGGGAGGTCAGGAAGGGTCTCAAAGAGGCCGTAGAGCGTGGCCGGTTCCCCGGATACGCACCGCTCGGGTATCTGAACGATAAGAAGACCAAGTCTCTTATCGTCGACAATATCCGCGCTCCGTACATTAAGTTGGCATTTGAACTCTACGCCACCGGTAAATATTCGTATGAGTCTTTGTCTGCTGATCTTAATAAGCGAGGTCTGAAGACGCGAAGTGGTAAACAGATCAGTCGAAAAGCTACCGAGCACTTCTTGGCAAACACGATCTACTACGGGCTTATAAAAACTCGATCGGCTACCAATCAGGCAAACTTTCCACCTCTCATCACCAAGAAGCTCTTTGACGACGTTCAAGAGATTATCCAACAGCACAATCACTACGCCGATCGCACACGCAAACACTCGTATCCAATGGCCGGCTTTATGCGATGTGGCGACTGCGGATCAATGCTCTGCGGCCAGATGCAAAAGAACCATCTCTACTATTCTTGCAGTCATCGCAAAGACCCGAAGTGCATGGAAAAGAAGTACATGCGCTGGGAGGACGTCGAGGCACAAGTGGCAGTCATGCTCGCTCGTATACAGTTGCCGGACAAGTTCAAAAAGGTGCTCGATGCCTACTTCCAGTACTTCGCCAAGGAGCGTCTGGATCAGGAGGATAAGGAGCGCAAAAGTCTGAAACAGGAGCTTATTCGCATCCAGCAACAGATCCGCAATATCGTCGTGGATCGCTCAAAACGCATCATAGACGCAGAGGTCTTTATAAAGATTCAGGACGAGCTTTTGCGCGAGAAAGAGATGTATCAGGGTCGCTTGGGTGAGATGGAGGGCAAGTCCGATAAGTTCGTCCAGAAGTTCAACGAGCTATTGGATTTCACCGATCATGCAGACCGAGTATTTCAGACCGGTGGCTTCCATCAAAAGCGAATAATTATGAAGCTTTGCTTCGAGGGATTCGTCGTCAAAAATCAAAAACTGACGCCCATCTGGTCGCCAGTCTTTGATGTCCTCATGGACTTACAAGTTTCCAAGATCGAACCTCCTGAGCCCCCTAGGGGGTCAAAAAACGTTGCAAACACTAAGGTTCAAACTTGGAAATCTGGCGGAGGAAGTGGGATTTGAACCCACGAGGAGCTTTCACCCCTGCCGCTTTTCGAGAGCGGTGATTTCAACCACTCACCCATTCCTCCAAACATTTCATTTAGGCTAGCAAACCATAGCATTTTTTTGCAAAATATACAAAAAATGCTATAGTACCTTTTCAGACGGCCCTATCGTCTAACGGTTAGGACACGGCCTTTTCAAGGCTGTAATCGGGGTTCGATTCCCCGTAGGGTCACAGCTTAGAGCACAGCGATAAAAGCTGTGACCCTAAGTAGAGCGGGAGCGCTCTACGTCGGGGAATCGAAGCCTGTTTGAGTATTTTTTCAAGTGTAGTAACACGCAGAAAAAATCCAAACAGGGTACTGACCGTGTAACGGTCGAGTCCCGTAGGGTTACCTCCGTGACCGAGAATGTATGCAAGGTTCCCTGTAGGAAAATTATAGCTGAACCCATTACCATGTCGTTTTCCGTAGAGTTATCATTTTACCCACATTGTTTAAAATAAGAGCAAATTTTGTAGGAAGTTTTAAGGTTGGAGATAACATCAATCACAATCTGAGGGTCTTAACTTTACTGTATAGTTATTTTGAAAATGTGGATAATAATAAAAAGCGGTTACTTTGTAAACCAATCATATTGATAATCATCTCCATTATTGAAGCGGTACTGCATGATTTTCACGGACGAATAAGAGCTTACACGAAAGAAGGGGTAAGTACTTTAGCAGAAGATGTAATTAATTATATAAGAGGTAAACATATTGATGAGTTAGAAAAATACATCATGAGTGCCAAAAAACACGATTTCTTTGATATGAATGATACAAAGTTCTACGATACATTAGATAGTTTTAGAAAATTGAGAAACAGAATCCATATTCAAAATACAAAAAACGATTTTGAATCCGATGAATATGTGGCGTTTAATGAAAAACGTAAGGTTGTTGCAGAAAAGCTCCTCGAAAAAACCTTAGTGGTGATGAGTGAAAAGTATTCAAGAAATTTTAATGGATATGTACAAGACTTTGAATTGCCATGGGACAAACACTTCCATGATTAGGGTGAACTATTGTAATTTTGTATTATTTCGTAGTAATTCTGTGTTTATTGGGGCAGAATAGGTTGGTGTGTGTGGTTAGGGAGGTGAATGTGTTAGAATTAGTAGAATAGTAATATTCTTGAAGTGTATGAATTTTATAAACGATGAATGGACTATAGAAAAGATCAAGGTAGGATTTGAACGTTTTAAGGCTCAAAATGGTAGACTTCCGACTGGACCAGAAATTGACCAATTAGATTATCTTCCATCAGCTCGACAAATTCAGAGGAAGTTTGGAGGTCTCGAAAAATTACGTTCAGAGCTTGGTTATGAATATACCCATTTTGGAAAAGGTAAATATAGAAGTGAAATAGCAAGTCGAATAAATGTTAAAGGTCGCCAGGTAGAAATTTCTCTAGAAAAGATTTTAAAAGAGAAGTTTCATGAAGTTTTTGTTCATACTGAAAAAGTTTTTGATGATTCAAAGAATAGAGTCGATTTTTATGTGTATTGTCCCGATGGAAATTTTGGTATTGATGTCTTTTATACAGGGACGATGAGGGATTTACAGAAAAATGTAAATATAAAGATTGATAAATATCAGAATTTTACCCACCGATTATATCTAGTAGTCGCAAATAATGATTTTGAGCAACAAGAACTTAACGGATATATGGTTTCAAAAAAGAAAGCTTTACCGCAAGATAGTACAATTGTGACACTTGATACACTTTTTGAAATTATGAAAAATAAAAGAAGTTATCCCGATCCATTTATTACTAAATAGTTATAAATATCTCTTCAACTTCACAAAAAAGTTAGATGAAAGTTCTTGTTAATGAATAGAAAAATACTAGTGACCGAAAGCGTACTCTCGATTCCTTGTAAGGTCACAATTAAAAAACCACCGGATTTCTCCGATGGTTGTGTTCAGTTGATTCTATTTATCTTTTCAAGCGCTATGGCCATCTTTCTAAGCGCTTTGTTTTGAATTTGGCGGATTCGTTCGGCGGTGATGCCGAATTGTTCACCCACCTCTTCCAGTGTCTTGTCGCTGTCTCCATCAAGTCCAAATCTGATGCCTATCAGAGTTCGTTCTCGTGGAGTGAGGGTTTGCAAGAGTCTTTTGGCAAGCTTAATGTTTTCTCGCCTCTCGCAAACCTTCCGAGGATTTTCTGCATACTCATCCTCTAGTGTGTCCATCCATGTGGCGGTGTCTCCATCTGTGCCAAGTGGAGCGTCTAGTTCGATTGGCTTTTGGGCTATCGCAAACAAGTTCCTAATCTTCTCCACCGACTCACCGGTCTCCTCGGCTAGCTCTTCTTCGGTGATACTACGACCGAGGGATGTCTCGAGCTGTTTGATATATTTTCGGTATCGAAGGAATGTCTCAAGTCTATGCGTGGGAATACGAATTGTTCTCCCTTGTTCTGAGAGCGCCTCCAATATCTTTTGCCTGATCCACCACCTCGCATAGGTTGAAAGCTTTGCGTCGTATCTCCAATCAAACTTCTCGACAGCTTTACAGAGACCAATATTACCTTCGTTGATGAGGTCAGGTACAGGTACTCCAAGGCCTTCGTGATCGTAGGCTATAGATGCCACCAAGAGTAAGTTGGAGCACACCAGTGTGTCGCACGCTTGCTTGTCTCCCTTATCTTTCCGTTTACCGAGCTCGATTTCTTCTTCACGAGTAAGTAAGGGGAATGCGCTGATGTCGCGGAAGTATCTCCTGAGCTCGTCAGAAGACCGGAGTCTGTTTCCTGAGAGTTCGACGTGTTCGTCGTCAGGTTCTTCGACAGGTGCTTTCGGTGCATTGTGGTTCATTACAACCCTTTCGCTTTGAAGCGCAACAAGTAGTTGCGTGACAGTTCTGGTGATAGATACTACTACGGCCAACGGTGTTGTCAAATAAAATGAACACCCTTTTCTTTTTGTGGTTTTGAGTGCTTTGTGTATACTTGTACACAGAGAGTACTGTTCTGTTTTTTAATACCTATGACAACCGCAAAGATTCTTTCCGTGGTCGCTTTGTATCGTGCTCGTTTTGAAAAAGAGGGGATTCCGAAGATTCGGATGAATCCTGATACGTGTCCACGGAGCAAGGACACTGGAGGCAAACGCGAGATGTTGGCGCATGCGCACTATTTACTCGATGGCATTGCTAAATACGCTCAAGATCCCGAGAAAGTGGGGAAGACGGGGCGACATCTTGGCTCAGCGCAGATGTTGCTGTGGTGTGCCGGCTGGTATACCCTCACTGAGCTGATGGACCACAACCGTCCCGACTAGATCGGGCGGTTTTTTGTTAAACGTGGTACTATTTGACTTTTTTATATAATTCAGTATCATAGATTTCAGAAAACAGTAAGAAACAGAAAGGATTGTTCTATGGATCAAATGCGTTTGTCGGTGAATAGTCTGACGAGTCTCTTTGATTTGGTCGGAAAGGTGCAGACTGAGTGGCGGGGTGTACACTTCGAAGATATTGGTATCCGATGTATACCGGCTCCTGCTCGGTATCTTTATTTGGTCAGTCCCAATGAAGACACTGGCCGTCCGAAAGCCCCATATCGTCCTACTCGACCGCTTCGGGGTTTCTGGGTGGGCACAGGTATTGCTTTTACCGGAGCTAATCCTCCCGAAAGTTTGGAGCATCTGCTCGAAGAGGCGCGATTCAGCTTTCCAGGTCGTTCTTTTGACCGCATCGGGGTGGGTGTTCTTGGGCCTTATATTTCCTTGATTCCACTCGAAGACTGGATACCGTGAATGCAAAACCGATACTCGTGGAGTATCGGTTTTTTAATGCGCTATGCGGTATGTTTCTTTTTTAAATCAGCGAACATCGAGGCGGCGAGGGCTATGATGACAATATTTTTGATCATATATTGGCCTTCAAGTGTCGGAGTGAGAAAGCCTTGCCAAGCGATATCTGGAAGGAGAAAAAGAGGCATGATGGTGGTGATCATGTGTGGGATGAGCAGGATCATTGCCACTTTTTCCATCTTCGGAATGATAAATAGGACACCAATCAAGACTTCCCAGGCGCCAAGAATGCGGATAAAAGTGTGGAATGAAATGAAGGGTAGGGTTTGCTTCAAGAGTGCGTCTACGAGGGGATTGGCAGGACTTAAGTCAAAGAATTTGAGTGCGCCAAACCAGACGAAGACCACAAAGAGAGCGAAGTGGGCGAAGAGGAATGCGATGTATTCTTTTTTCTTCATAGTTATTGTGTGTGTAAGAAATTATAAATGTCTTCTAATGCTTTGACGGCATCTCCGGCGGCGATATTGTTTTGGTGGTATAGGCCATCAGTACAATCTCCCGCTGCCCATACACCGAGCGTACTTGCCCGCTGGGTGCGTGGGTCGACGACGATATGATTCCACTTGTCGAGTGTGACTACATCTTTTACAAAGCTAGTATTTGGAAGTAGTCCGATTTCAACAAAGATGCCGGTGGTTGGGATTTCGACAGTCTTTTTGGTGGTGGCATCGGTGTAGACAAATCCGGTGACGAATTTGTCACCTTTCACTTCGGTCGGGATGGCTCCTTTGAGAGCTCGCATTTTTGGATTCTTGAGAATTCGCTCGACAGTGACTGGGTCTGCTCGGAAATCATTGCTACGGTTTATAAGAGTGACACTTTTGCAGTAGGCGAGAAGTTGCGCACAGGTTTCAAAGGCAGCGTTTCCACCACCAATGACCACCACGTCTTGATCGGCGAAAAGTGGTCCGTCACAGGTGGCACAATAGGTGAGACCTTTGTGTTCGAAAGTATCGGCGCCTTTGACTTCGAGTTTGCGACGGAAGCTTCCGGTGGTGACGAGGATTGTCTTGGCGGTGTATTCGGAAGTCTTGGTTTTGACACGAAAACCTTCTGGATTTTTTGAGACAGATTCGCAGAGTTCACCTGTCTTGATGGTAACGATATCGCCCGCGTAGGCACGGAGATGGTTTTCGAGATTTTTGGCGAGGTCGTTTCCTGAAATTTTAATGCTTCCAATCCAATTTTCAATGCCCTCGGAGACAGCGCTCTGACCTTGGAAATCTTTCGTAAGAAAAACAGTTTTAAGACGCTTGCGAGAAGCGTAGACTCCGGCGGCAACTCCTGCAGGGCCACCACCGATGATTGCGAGATCGTATTGGGTAGAATTAAGATTCATGATTCAAGAATTAAGAATGAAAAAATACGGAGATATGAGGGCAATTATAGCAGACAACAGACAAGAGACAACAGATTGGAGTATGGAACGAAAAGACAGGGCGTTCGCGAAGCGAACGCCCTGTCTTTTCGTTGTCTGTAGTCTGTTGTCTGTGTTCTGTTATCTACCCATTATATTTTGCTTTTTTACCCCTTTTAGACTACTATTTTTGTAGAACTGGACTTGTTGAAAGAAAAGAGGTGACTTATGGTGAAAATCATCGCTGTTGGCACTGATTGTCAGTTTGGGATGGAAGACTTTGTAGTGAAACTGACCCGCAAGATACCGATTCACTGGCAGAGAATCTTCCCGGCGTGGCATGTGGTGATCATTGATCACTCACAGACCTTTCGGACCGTTGATTCCTTGTGGTCGGTATTTAAGCAGGGTGGATTTGATGCTCGCAATTATTCAGCTATGGCTGATAATGCCGATGACTGGTGGTCAGTACGAGTCGCGCTTCAGCCACCAAACGAAAAGAGTATTGCTTGGGTCGTTTGGATTCGGCACTCAGAAGATCGTGCACTACTTCGCTTCTTGTTTTTTGTCGAAGTGGGAGCGATTCTCTGGGGGAGCAATGCGCATCTCCGGACACTCTGGGGCTTTTCGGCACTGCAACACTGTGGGGTGAAGTCCGAAAATGATTCCGGACAGATGTTTTGTGAGGGATTTGCACATTATATGATTGATCGCCGTCGGTCCTATATGTGTAACTCGCCCATCAACCATTTTCTCCACGATTTGGATGATAAGATTCGGGCCGGACACCTTTCGCTCGAACTGCCGACGTAAAAAACAAAACCGATTCCCTGAGGGGAATCGGTTTTTTCTATATGCGGATGTGGTAGTCGAGTAAAGCCCTGTTTCGCTAAGCGAAACGGGGCTTTACTCGACTATACTTTATACCTCTTTTCTACTTTAACTTTGATCGTCTTAGAAACGCCGGCACTGCACCCCAATCGTCATCTTCATCTACATGCACCGTCTTCTTGTCTTCGACCGGAGCCGATTTTGGTGTCTCGACTACTTTCACTGGTTCTATTTTGGGAGTCGGTTTGTCGATAATTGCTGGAGCTGGAGTAACCGTACTACCCACAGTAAACATTTTGCCCTGCTTGTCGGCATTGTCACCAAAAAGAGATCGGCGCATCACACTCTCAGGGAAGCCAGAGGCAATAACGGTCACACGCAATTCGTTTTTCTTGAGTTTCTCATCTCGAACAGTACCGAAGATAACTTTCGCTGAAGGGTCGATTGATTCGGTGATCACCTTCGCTGCTTCTTGGATCTCAAACATGGTCAAATCATCGCCACCGGCAATAGAAAATAGTACACCCTTTGCGCCGTTGACTGAAAGGTCGAGGAGTGGAGAGTTGATCGCTGCCTTGGCTGCTTCTTCCGCACGCTTCTCACCAGATGCGGTACCAATACCCATCAAGGCAGAGCCAGCGTTGTCCATCACGGCACGAATATCAGCGAAGTCGATGTTGATAATACCAGGAGTGGTGATCAAGTCCGAGATTCCTTCTACTGCTTGTTTGAGTACTTCATCGCACATTGCAAAGGCTGCCTTTGCAGTCGTATCTTTTGAAATCGAAGCGAGGAGACGGTCGTTGGGAATGACGATGATTGCGTCAACAGACTTTCGGAGTTCTTCAAGGCCAGCTTCTGCAAGGCGCATACGTTGGATACCTTCAAAGAAGAAAGGTTTGGTGACTACTGCCACTGTCAGTGCGCCAAGTTCTTTTGCGGTCTTAGCTACGACTGGAGCTGCACCGGTACAAGTACCGCCACCCATTCCGCCTGCAATAAACACCATATCAGCGCCTTTGATCGCCTCTTGGATCTCTTCTTTGGTTTCTTCGACGGCTCGCTTGCCGAGTTCTGGATTCATCCCTGTGCCAAGTCCACGTGTGAGGTTTTTGCCGATGTGAATTTTTCGCTTTGCGAGAGAATTGTGCAAATCTTGCGCGTCAGTATTCACGGCAATAAACTCAACTCCTTTTACTTTTGAGTTGACCATGTGGTTGAGCGCGTTCTTTCCAGAACCGCCGACTCCCAAGACTTTGATTCGAGCAAATGTTTCTACCTCTGGTGTGATATGTGGCATAGTAATAATTATGAAAACTGTTAGTGGATGAATACAGATACAGAACTAGCACGAAAATCAAAGGTGATTTCCGTGGGACCGTCTAAGCCATTTCCCAATAGCGTAGAACTTGTTTGTTCAATGATACCATCAGCGTTTAAAAAGGAAAGCCTTGATTTTCAACAGTTTTGTTTCGTGCTTTCTCTCTGGACAGTTGGTGTGTGGTGGTGTAGTCTGTCTTTGGAAACCTTGGTGGTGATTGCAAAATAGAGTAGGAGGCCATGAAGGTGTACTGATCCTGCACCGGAGCCCGCGTGGCCTAGAAATCACGCCTGAGTGTATGGAATAGTAATCTGTACACGAGTTGCCATTGGTTGTTCACTTGTCACCAGCAGATGTTGGTCTGAGAATAACAGTAGTCTTTCTATCTTGTACATTTCAGGTGTGCATGGGAGAGACGACGGTTACTACTTGCCACAGGTTTCCATTTTCCGCTCTAGCTTACTGCTCGAGCGGATTTTTAATTGAATAAGTCTTTAAAAAGCCCCAGAAATTGCGAAGCAATTTCTGGGGCTTTTATTCATGAATCATAATTCATAAATCTTGAATCTCCCTGTACTCAGGGCAAAAATTGTTTAAACCATCGTCCCACTTGCTTTGCCAAATCTTTGGTCACAAAATCACTGCCACCCTTGATACCTTCCGATTCTCCTGAAAGTCCTAGAATACAAAGTCCGTATGCGACAGACCAGGTGGCGTCTTTGAATCGGTCACCGAGGGTTGGTCCAAAAGTAATATTACCAATACGAGAAGGGAGCTTGAGAGAAGCTTTTGCGAAATCTTCGATAGTGGTGATACCTGAGCCACCACCAGTAATAATGATGCCCGCAGGAAGAAGACCGCTTCGGCCAATCTTTTTGAGGTGCACTTCAATGAGTTCAAAAATATCTGACAGTCGAGCGAGAATGATCTCGTCGAGCTTTTTGCGGGAATGGGCTGAATCAAGGATACCGCCAAGCTTTAATTTTTCAGCGTCTTCGAGAGACACTTTGAGTCCGAGGGCGATGTCGTTGGTGATATCGGTCGAGCCGATAGGGAAGACTTCGAGTGAAGTGGGGATGTTGTTTTCAAAGACTACGATTGATACCGTCTCAGAGCCGATATTGGCCAAAAGACAGCCGGCTGTCTTTTGTTGTTTTGAAAGGGTGACGAGACTGGCAGCGACTGGTGAAGCAACCACGTCTTCGATCTCAATGCCGGCGTCGTTTACCACTGAGGTGAGCTCTTGGTAGTGTTGTTCGAGACAAACAATAAAAAGCGTCTTCACTTCGAGCTTGTTGCCTTTCATGCCATTGAACTTGCCATACACCACCTGGCCATCGACTTTGTACTGAAGGGGAATCGTGTGGAGGATACGTCGGTTGAGAGAGGCTGAAGCAGGAATTTCATTTTTGCTAACCTCAATTGCTTTCTTAATGTCGAGTTCGGTGATTTCGAGATCGGCTCGGGTGATCACGGCGGTGCCAGTAGAGGTGAGTGATGAGAGTCCGATGCCACCGACTGAGATGTGTGCGTGTTTGATCGGTACTTTGGCAATCTTTTCTGCCTGAGCAATAGCCGTCTTGATGCATTTGACTGCGTCGTTGGCGTTTACAATGTATCCATGTCGCAAACCTTTTGATTCAGCAAAACCCATCCCGATAATATGCGGAGTAGTTTTTTCTTTCCCCAGCTCTGCCACAACCACTTTGATCTGGTAGGTGCCGATATCAATGCCGACTGCGATGTTTCGTGCCATAAAAAGAATTGTGTGGAGAGTGTCGTCTCAGCACAATTCTTTTTTGTGCACAGACTCCAATTAAATTCCGAATTGCTTTCGGAATTTCTTCTCTTCGTTCTCCATTGTACTACTATGTTCCATTCCTTTCAAATGCAGACATCCGTGGATAAATAAAAATGGCAAGAAATTTTCGATAGGGCGATCAAATTTGGGTGCTTCGTGTTTTGCTGTCTCGATGTCGAGATAAATTTCGCCTTCAAAAGAGTTGAGTGGGAAACTTAAAATATCGGTCGGGAAATCTTTCTGTCGATACTCGCGATTGAGTCGATGGGTCTCGGTGGGTGACGTGATGATGAGAGCGAGATCGTACTCCTTTCCCAAGATAGCTTCTTTGATAGAGGCAAAAAGCAACCGGTCAGGTGACGGGTTGCTTTTTGTTTTGATATGGATTTGAAAGTTGTCAGAACTCGCCATAATTACACGAATTTTTTTAAAAACTTCTAAAATTATTTCATCTGCGTCGTTGCTTCGCTTGTTTGCTCCTGCGCGGTAGGTCTACTACCGCTTAGTCACAAGCCTCGCTCACGCCTCGCATCTAAAGCGATTTTAGAAGTTTTAACGACCTCGCTTCTTGGTCTCCTCTACGAGCTTACCTTGTTTAATCAACAATGCTTTTTCTGCTCGAGTAGCAATACCTTCAAGAGTTTTCATCTTGTTTTTGTAGTGCGAAAGTACTCGCTGGTTGTAGCGAAGTGAACGAACACGAGGAATAATACCTGAACCCTGGACACGCTTGGTAAAGCGACGCAAGACCGAAAGTCCTGTTTCTGATGCGTTTTTGGTGATTTCTACGTTTATAGCCATGAGGGAGAGTCTAACATATGGGCAGATGAGAAGCAAGAGAGATAAGAAGACGAGTCAGATCGGAAGGGAAACTACTTAAAGAGCTCATACACAAATAGTACACGGCCGGGCATAACTTTTGTATGAAAAAAAGTAAAAGAAAACGCCGTCCGGAAGCCGGACGGCGTAGAGTGGGGAGGTGTTTAATCGGCGAGCTCCTTTGCTGACATGCCGATTCGCAGACCGAATCTGGCAAGTTCCTGATTCAACTTTTTGACTTTATTTACGCCAAAAGGTCGAAATTCAAGGTAGTCATTCTCGGTTTTGGCACACACTAATCGTAGCGTTGAAAGCTTTCTACTGGCCAGACAATTCATGGTCCGTGGATCAATGTTGAGTACTGATACCGAGAGATCGAGATTTTTGTTGTATGAGGGTATTTCTTCGTACCACACCGAGAAGACTGTGGTGACATAGAGGCACCCATCCTGGTGCGGGGATGCCGTGCTTGTTTGGGTCTGGTGAATAGACTTCACGTTGACTGTTTGCACGAATTCTGACATCCGATTTTCAATGTCGTCATCGATAATACTCAGTCCGCCATCAGTGATTCGGGCCAGCTCACGGAAGATTTTTACTTTCATAGAACAGTATTTTTCAGAAGTCCAAAAACAGGTGTTTTTGGCAACGGCGACGAATCGCACTTCTATACCTTTCTGCTTAGTACGATACACGTACTATGGATATTTGTCAATATATTCATTGTTGATGTGGTGTAAGGAGAAAAGCCCCGAAAAATGTCCGACATTTTTCGGGGCTTTTCTGGTTGTAAGTTGCTATTTGCTTGTGGGTACTTTTGTTCCTTTCAGCTTCTTCAAATACGCCGGCACATCCTCAATCTTCACCGTATCTTGCGAACGGTCGGTCATATCGCGGACAATCACTGAATTTTCCATCGCTTCTTTGAGACCCATAATGAGAAGGAACGGCACTTTTGATTTTTCGGCAATAGCGATTTGGCTCGCCATACGATCGCGACAGAGTGCTTGATGCACGGGAATCTTTGCTTGGCGGAGCACCTCGATAACCTTCAAACTTTTGAGCTTCGCCTCAAAGCCAAGCTGAATAAAGTAGACTTCGGGCTTCTTCACTTTATGATTGGCTTTTTCGCCAGTCGGCTTTTTAAATTGGAGGAGTGCGCATGCGCCGGGAATATCTTTTTTGGCACCAAGTTTCTTTGCGACTCCATCGTAGCGACAGCCGACCGCGAGCGCAGGCTTACCAGAATCTCGGGTGCAATCACTGTTGCGAATCTCAAATACTGGTCCTGAAGAGAAGTTTGGGTTACCGACGAGTAGATTTTGGATAGTGTAGGGGATATCAAGTGTTTCCAAATACTCGAGGATTTCTTGGAAATGATGACGATTTGGCTCAGAGAGGAAGCTGATTGATTGCGGAGCTTCAACAGCAAGCTTTTTGCAAGTTTCGTGTGCGCTACACGAGAGGAGACTGTAGATGCTCGACTTCATGGCCTGGCGACAAGCGGCGGGAAGATCATTGATGTGTTTTCGATAGTAGGCAGTTAGCTCCTTGGTGAATCGAGCAAAAGAATCTTTTTCACCAATACTGTTGATTTCAAGATGAAGATTCTCATAGCCTTCTTCTTTGAGAATGGCGATTGAGGTCTCGATAATAATCGCCTCGGCAATACTCTTTGGGGTGCCGATAATTTCCAGGTAGCACTCCATTTCTTTGTTGTCCTTTTTGGTTGTTTTGCCTTCCTGTGGAAATGGACCCTTGATGTAATGGGTGAGTGGTTGGGGGAGATTGTGCCAGTTGTTTTCGGTATATTCACGGATAATCGCTGCGCGACTTTCAATGGTAAGATCGCTCCAGCCGGTAGAGAGAGCCTCTTTTTCGATGGCTGACTCAATGTGTTTTGCATTGGTTTGATCTTCTTTTTTGATGGTCGGAGTCTTTTGTGGGGTGAAGCCGTAATACACCGCTACTTCAGCAGCAGTATCAATATCTTTGTATGCAGTATCAGATTCTTTCGGGACAATTTGTTTCATTTTATTTTTTGCAGACATAGATATGGTGGTTAATTATTTTCGGTGCTCATAAATTTCCCCGGAAATTTCTCGATAGTTGAAAATGGGTACAGTCGGACAAGTGGTCTACCGATAATTTCTTTTTCAGGGAGCGGACCCCAGCTTCGTGAGTCGAAGCTTGCACTGCGGTTGTCTCCCATTACAAAATATTCAGAGGGGCCGAGGGTTTTAGTGAGAGTGTTTGACCACGGTACTTTTACGTACGACTCGTCGAGCACAAAGCCTTTCGGATGTTCAGTATTGATGATAGTGACTTTTGTGCCAGAAATGCTGATGGTCTCGCCAGGGAGGCCAATGATGCGCTTAATATAAAATTTACTTTCGTCGAGTGGTGGACGGAAGATGATGGTTTCGCCACGGGCTGGTTTTTGAAAATGATAGGTGAGCTCGTCGACGATCAAATATTGTCCGTCGGCAAAGGTCGGGTGCATTGATTCACCAGAGACGATAAATGGCTGAGCGACGTAGAGGCGGATAGGGACGACAATGACAAGGACGATGAGTGCAAAGCGGAGGAGTTCTTTCCACTCGGCCTTTGGGGTGAGGGTATTTACTGGGGTAATTGGCTGGTTTGGGGTAGGATTTTCGAGCATTGGTGATGAAATAGAGCCTTAGATTAAGGGTCTGCGGTCAAAAACAGAAGAACAGTGGGGGTATTATACTATCCATTAGTATTTTACACAACGGATGATTTTATGGCCGAATAGAGCCGTTTTTTTGGGATTTAGCCAAAAAACGGCTCTATTACAACGTATTTATACTAAGATGACCCCGTACTTAAAGCTTTACGGGGTGTATAATTTGACAAGTAAATAATATATGTGTATTATTATAGATAGAAAGGTAGAGAAGTGCGATTCGTCGCCGTTGCCAAAACATCCGTTTTTGGACCTCTAGAAAGAACTGTTCTATGAAAAAAATGCACATCTTTTTCTGTTTTCTCTCGGTTATCCTAGTAGGATTCAATCTCCTAATTCAGATAGATATCGAAAGATCAGAACGGTGGATAATAATAGCGATAACCTTAAGCTTGGTATTTCAGATCGAAGAAGATGGTCCTGTCGCAACAACACTCAGTTGTCTTTTTGCGTGCATCACATGGTTGGGTATCATGGTGGTATCATTTCGAGAACCCCTTAGATTTATCGAAAACTTTTTCTACGCTGCACTGTTTGTGCTTGGAGCACATCTCTTACTGGGCTACAGCAGTTTTCGTAAATTACTTGATTCAACACCAAAAATCGGTGTGCAAGAATCAGGTCAGTAGGTATCGTTTTACACCGTCCGGCTTCCGGACGGTGTTTTCTTTTTCATTTTTCCCTACTTTATACTTTTTATTCCAACGAGCGAGAAGCGCGTGGACAATTCTGATTGTATACAGCGTCCGAGTCGAAGTTGGATCAAAGAGTGGCAACTCTTTACTTTCTACTATATACTTTCTGCCATGAACTACATCATCGTCGGCCTCGGTAATCCTGGAGAAGAATACAAAGATACTCGCCATAATGCGGGAAGGATTGTGCTCGATACTTTTGCAAAATCTATTTCGGCAGATGAGCTTGGGGTGGACAAGAAATTAAATGCACTGGTTTCGATTGCGACTGTAGCAAAGAAAAAAGTGACGCTGGTTGAGCCGGAGACTTTTATGAATAAATCGGGGCTTTCGGTGAAGCCTTTGGTGAAAGTGGCGAAGTCCAAGATTTTTAAAGGTGGCACAGCAGAAAATCTAGTGGTGATCCATGATGATCTCGATATTCCGATTGGTAAGTTTAAAATTTCGTTTAATAAAAGCTCGGGTGGACACAAAGGAGTTGAGTCAATCATTAAAGCGATTGGCACGGAAGCTTTTGTGCGGGTGCGTATGGGTATTTCACCTGTCAGTCCTTCGGGTAAGCTAAAAAAGCCGTCAGGCGAGGCATTGATCGGTGATTTTATTGTTGATCCATTTAAAAAAGCGGAGTTGGAGTTGATTAAAAAGTCTGCAAAGAAAGTGGCTGAAGGTCTCGCGGTTCTCGTCGAACATGGCAAAGATAAAGCGATGAGTGAGTTTAATGGGCTGTAGAATTATATGGCACTTGAACAACCAGAGGCACTACCTGTCGATACGGCACATTCTAAAGAGAAGGGTTTGCCTAGCCTCCATTTTGATAAGAGAGAAATTAAACCGAATGTAGTTGCCTATGATTTTGAACACGCGAGTGTTGGTATAAATACTACTGGAGTAAATTACCGGGATTTACCAGAGATTGTATTTGGATTTTTGGATAAGGAGAAGGGGAAGTATTCTGTACAGCAACCCGAGGTGCGATCTATTGCAACAAATATGGACTACATTGTTCAGTGTATCAAGGTGGTTGCAGAAGAGAGTGGTATAAAGGAATTTTGGTTTTATCCATATGGCGAGGATGGTACGGATGAGTCACGCCGTGAATCAGCTCGATTACGTTTGTTTAAGCTATATATAGATTTTGTACCAGCACCGACTGGTCACGGGTATATTTTAAGAATTTAAAATCAAAATGCGGGGCGACGAAGTCGCCCCGCATTTTGATTTGACTCGATGTTTAAAAAGAGTACAGTTGCTTCCAGAATTTGCACTTTTAAAAGAAAGGCGAAAAATGAAAGCTACAGAAATGAAGACACGGATTTTGTTGTTCGAGTCGATTCCATGCTGGTATCAGCTGGCGTTTCGAAACGTAGACGCGGTGCTCATCGTTCGTATACATGAGGTGTATTTGGCGGGGCTTACAGATATTCCCGAAAATGCGCCGGTGGTGCGCTACTTTGAGCGCTTGCGGGGCTTTGAGCCCGGTTTGTTTTTTGATCGGTTTCGCGGAGCGTTCCAAGGGGATACCTTTGGTTTTAATCGCGCACTGATCAAACAGCCTCGGAGAAATGGCGATCCGTTTGTGGAATACTGGGCCAAGATTCCGACGGTGTGTTTTGAGACGCACGAGGTGTGTCGGGATTGCAGTGGTACCAAGAGGAGATTTTGTGACAAGTGCTATGCCTGCAGGGGTAGTGGTAAACAAAGAGACTATGATTTTACCGATGCCTTCGTGCTTCAAACGAGTCTGGCCTTGTTACTGAGCTTGCTATCCGTCCCGCCACAGATAGATTTGGATACAGACGGGTGGCAGACACTGTCGGTTGAATGTGGAGCTGAATCGGGTAACTCTAAGTCTGGTGTGTGGGGTGAGATGGGTCCACCTCTCGTAGACCATCTGAAAGGGTTGTCGAAGTCATCACGAGACGCTTTGATCACTGAAGTCTCTCAGGCGATGATGATTGCTCACGCGACCATGATGCATGAGTCATCTGATCCGCACGCATTTCACAAAAGTCTGGATGACCGGGGGATTCATATAAGTTGCCCGGGAAATGCTACGGGGATTGATGGGGCGTTTGAGCCGAATCATAGTGGTCCGTATGGCATGAGATTCTCTCCGCACAATGTGGATTCGCCGATTCAAGGATTGAGTTTGATTGCGGGTATTGCCAAACTCTCTGAGCTTACGCAATTTTGGCTCAAGAGGGAAGTACCTGCGAAAAAATAATTACGCCAAGCCCCGCCCCGAGTGCTCTCGAGGGCGGGGCTTTTTCTTCTTAGTTGTACAATTTTGTGGAGTGTGGTTTGATGGACACAGAAAAAAGAGAAAGGATTTATATGCATGACGACTTGTGGAAGTGGGGATTGTTTTTGGTCGGGATTGCTGTGTGGATTTGGTACGCGATCATCGAGATTCATGATTGCGAACGAACCGATCACAAAGTAGTTTGCGTGATTTTCGGAATACTCCCACCACTTTGCTTTTTGTGTGCTATTGGGATGTATTTCTGTAACCGGTTCTTTTGATTCAAAATTGAAACCCCACGATACCCTTCTTAGGTGTATCGTGGGGTTTTCCTTTATCGATAACGAACGAGAATCCTTTTGGTGTATGTTGCGGAGTTGAGCCAGCAGGGTCAGTCAAGAGATGTGTCTGCACATTATCTTGACTGTGGCGAGACGAGTGAGAAAGTGCGGGGCACTTTCGCAAGACTCATTGAGATTCTTTCTTTAAAAATCCAATGAGTGGACAGTTCCTGTAAGGAATAGGAAAAGCCGGCGCTGGCCGGCTTTATCCGCGTACACCAAAAGTGATGGAGTGAGTCTTTACTTCTTATCTCCTGTGAACGCCAGTGTCATCTTCTGCTCCTTCGGATCAAACAAAGTGATTTTAAATGGATACACCTTACCGAGCTCGAGCTTCTTGCGAAGCATATCTTCACTACCAAACTCTGATACATGCACAAGACCTGCTACACCTTCTTCGATTGAAGCGAGTGCACCATGCTTGTTGAATTTGATAATCACACCAGAGACAGTCTGCTCTTTCTTGTATTTCTTAGCAGCTTCTTTCCATGGATTTTCCTTGAGTGCCTTGATTGAAAGCGATACTTTGCCATCCTTTACTTCAATCACTTTCACGCGCACTTTGTCGCCAATCTTGTAGAGTGTTTTTGGATTCTCAACGAGTGCCCAATCGATTTCAGAAATGTGCACCAAGCCTTCAAGACCCTCTTCGACTTTCACGAAGATACCAAAGTCGACAAGGCCGGTCACTTCGCCAGTTAATTCATCGCCAACCGCATATTTGACGGTCATCTTCTCTTTCTCTTTTTCTACCGGACTCTTTTCAGAGAAGATAAGTTTACCTTCCTTTGGATCTGAGCCGATGATTGAGACGGTGAGGCGAGTGCCTACCAATTTTCGCAACTCTTCAAGAATGCGATCCTTGTCGCCATCCTGTACGCGAGGGTAGTGATCAGCTTTGAGCTGAGACGCTGGCAAGAAGCCAACAATCCCTTGCCACTCCATAATCAAACCACCCTTGTTTGCTTCCTTTACGGTAAGTTCAACGAGAGTCTTGTTTTTGATAATGTCTTCTGCCTCACTCCAGATGAGTGCCTGTCGAGCTTCCTTGAGTGACAACTCGATGTAGCCTTCAGGGTGTTCAGTATCAACCACTTTTGCAGCGATGGTGTCGCCGATGTTGATCTTTTTAATGATGTCGCGGGCATTGATGTATTCACGACCGTAAATAATACCCGTGCCGATAGGGGCAAGGTCAACATACACGCCAGATTTATCAATCGCAATGACCGGACCTTCTACCAAGTCACCAATCGCTGGTGGATTTTTACTGTCTGCCAAAAGCTGATCCATGACGGTGAGTTTTTTTGGACTCACTTCCTCAGAAGCTTCGACAGCTTTTACCTTTGAAGCTTTTGCTTTCGCTGGAGCTTCTTTTTTTGCTGGGGTCTCGGTGGTTGCGGTCTTGGTTGCAACTTCCGCTACATCTGCTTTTGCTTCGTCTTTCTTCTTACGTGAAAAAATACCTAATACCATATAATTTATTTCGGCGCTGGCTTCCGTTCTGAGTATACTGGTCGATGGTGGCGAGAATCGGCACACAAGACCCATGTCACAAACGGCGTTATCCAAACTCCGGACTATTAATGGACGAGTGATTAGTATACTTAAAAAGAGGGGAGTGTCAACGAGTGTAGACAAGGAGACATTAGTAGTTAGACATTAGACCGGAGAGATCCCCAATTCTCCCTTATTAAAGGGAGCACTTCATTCTGATGAAGGAGGGATTTTTTGACTCAAAATCCTCCGCCTAGAGTACTAGGCACCTCCTTTAATAAGGAGGAATCAGAAAAAACACCATTCCAATTTCACACACCGATTTTCCGCCAAGAATGCCTTGTTTCTAGGGCTCGTTTAGCGTACTATTGAAACACTTGTATTTATATATAATCTGTGCTATAATAGCAATCAGAAAATAAGCACCTTAGAAAGATTATGAAAAAAATCAAAGTTGGTTTTGTTGGTTATTGCCCACCCACTCGTTTTAATGTGGATGAGGCTCGACGAATGATTATCGAGGCTTTTAGCATGATTCTTGCGGAAAACCCAGATACCAATATCACTCTGGTTTCAGGTCTGTGCAATGTTGGTTCCCTCGCTATCGCTTACGAAGAAGCGGTTAAGTTGGGATGGAGGACGGTCGGCATTGCTTGCGAGAAGGCCAAGGAGCATCCACATTTTCCTGTCGATGAGAAAATCATCGTTGGTGCTGAGTGGGGTGATGAAAGCACTGCCTTTGTTTCTTCACTCGATATGATTGTCCGAGTTGGAGCTGGTAAACAAGGACGTCGTGAGACTGAAGCGGTGAAGGCTTCTGGTAGGCCCGCATTCGAATACGAACTCCCTGTTCTTCAGTAATTCAAGGCTCGCGCCCTGCGCGAGCCTTTTTCTTTTTCTCGTTTTTGTATATACTATTCTCCATATGATCATCAGTTACCACGGAGCGGAATTTTTCAAGGTGCAGTTTGGCGAGACAGTGCTCGCGTTTAATCCGATTTCGAAAGAATCAAAATTACCCCAGACACGATTTGGGGCCGATATCGCATTGGTGTCGCTCAATACGCGAGATTATAATGGTATCGAGCAGGTCACTCACGGCGACCGGACTCCGTTTGCCATTGTCGGTCCCGGAGAATACGAAGTGAAAGGGGTGTTTATCAAAGGTATACAGTCAAAATCGATGGAGGGTGGAGAAGAACGTATTAATACAGTCTACTCAGTGACTCTTGAAAATATGAATTTGTGTTTTTTGGGTGCGCTTGGTGCCGAATTGTCTTCTGATGCAAAGGGAGCGATTGATGATATCGATATTTTGTTTGTGCCGGTCGGTGGTAACGGCGTGCTTTCTCCTGCGGAGGCGTACAAGCTTGCGGTAGCGCTCGAGCCAAAGTTGATCATCCCGATGCATTACGGGGAAGCCGGAAGCAAAGAGCTCAAGTCGTTTTTGAAAGAAGCGGGAGAAGAAGGGGTGAAGCCGATAGATAAGCTCACGCTCAAGAAAAAAGATTTGGAAGGGAAGGAGGCGGAAGTAGTTGTTTTAGACAGAGTCTAAGATAATTTCTAATTTCTAAATTATAATTTCTAATGGGGGGGGGGAGAATGATTCGGACTCTGACTAAAAACCCCGCCCGAACGGACCAGAGTCCGCTCGGTACGGGCGGGTATCAGCAATAAACTTATAAACTATCGACTTCTGCCAATGCTTGATTTTTTACACAATCTTCGAAATAAGCCAACTGCGGTGCGCGAGCGAATTGCGATCAGTACAACGGTAGTGCTTATTGTCTTAATTGTGGGTGTGTGGCTGGGGACCAATCGGGCACTCACTTTTTCAACTCCCGAAACTACAGCAGATGCTCAGCCGACGGTGGTGGCTCCAGGACCTTTTGATACGCTCAAAAATTCGTTCTCACAATTTTCAAACAATTTTAATAAAAACGTGGATGATCTGAAGACAAAATTCTCAACACAAGATGGATTGCAGGTGCTTCCTGCGACGAGCACAACAGAAGAGGCGACTCCTGTAGATGTCGATACGACCACTACTCAATAAAGATTGGAAATAGAAAAAGGCTCGCGCGTTGCGCGAGCCTTTGCTGAAAGAACTTAGTGACCGAAAAATTTCGCCTCACCGCGCTCATTGGTCCGGATCCGGAGGATGTCTTCGACGGGGGTGACCCACACAACACCGTCGCCAATCTTTCCAGTGTAAGCCGCCTTCTGAATGGCTTCGATAATCTGATCTACTTGGTGGTCTTCGACAACGATCTCGAGTTTCATCTTGGGGAGAAAATCCACTGTGTATTCGCTCCCGCGATAGATTTCGGTGTGACCTTTTTGTCGGCCAAAGCCCTTCACTTCGGTGACGGTCATGCCGTTGATGGCAACCTTGTCAGTGATGGCGTCCGTCACTTGTTCAGTTTTGAATGGTTTGATAACTGCGTGGATACATTTCATACTAAGGAACTACCTTTCTTTCTCACAGACGAGCTGTGTGTTGTTTCTTTTCCGCTCAGCATACTACACGATATCTTTTACTTGTCAAATATTACAATTACGAAAGAGACAATTCGGATATTTTTGCATTGTCATTTTTTATTGAGAAATGCTATACTTAGGCACTCATTTAAATACAAATTATGCCTGAAAAAGACGAACAACTAGAAGCTCCGCGAGACCCGAACAAAGGTGTGGTGTCACAAGAAATTGTGGCAGAAATGCGCACCTCATATCTCGACTATGCGATGTCCGTGATTACGGATCGCGCGCTTCCTGATGTTCGCGATGGCTTGAAGCCAGTGCATCGTCGTATCCTCTTTGCGATGCACGAGATGGGACTCACTGCTTCGTCTCGTTTTCGAAAGTCAGCGACCGTGGTGGGAGACGTACTCGGTAAATATCACCCCCACGGAGATATGGCGGTGTATATGTCGATGGTGGGTATGGCGCAGGATTTCACCTATCGCTATCCGCTCATCTCTGGCCAGGGAAACTTCGGTTCAATTGACGGCGACAATCCCGCAGCGCACCGATACACCGAAGCAAAGATGTCTCGTGTCTCAGCTGAAATGCTCAAAGATCTCGAAAAAGAGACAGTGCTGTGGCGACCAAACTACGACAACACTCGCAAGGAGCCAGCGGTGCTTCCTGCAGCGGTCCCGAACTTGCTTTTGAATGGTACGCTTGGTATCGCGGTCGGTATGGCGACCAATATTCCTCCACACAATCTCGGAGAATTGGTAGATGCGACGGTACATTTGATTGATGAAAAGGATGCAACCACCGAAGACTTGCTTAAGTTTGTAAAAGGCCCCGATTTTCCAACCGGCGGAGTGATTTATGGCGAAAAAGATTTGCGTCATGCGTATTCAACCGGCAAGGGAAGTGTGGTTACTCGTGGTGTGGCAGAAATTGTGGAAGACAAAAAAGGTAATTTTCAGATTATCATCACGTCGATTCCGTATCGCTTGGTGAAGTCGGATTTGTTGATGTCGATTGCGGATTTGGTTCGCGACAAGAAAATCGAGGGTATCAAAGGGCTTCGTGATGAATCAGCAAAAGATATTCGTATCGCGATCGATTTGAAGCAGGGTGCACATCCGCAAAAAGTACTCAATCAGCTCTACAAGCATACTCGACTCGAAGACGCGTTCCATTTCAACCTTGTGGCGCTCGTGGATGGTATTCCGCAAACCTTGTCGCTCAAGGTCATGCTCGAAGAATTTGTGAAGCATCGCAAAGAGGTGATTCGCAAGCGCACCGAGTTTGACCTCAAAGACGCGCTTGCTCGCGAGCATATTTTGCTTGGACTCACCAAAGCACTTGATCATATCGACGAGATTATCAAGCTCATCAAGAAATCAAAGGATGTGACCGAGGCTCGTGCTGGCTTGATGAAGCAGTTTAAATTCTCAGAGCTCCAGGCAAATGCGATTCTTGATATGCGTTTGCAAAAGCTTGCGGGTCTTGAACGCAAGAAGTTGGAAGATGAGCTTTCAGCGGTGCAAGCTTTGATCAAAGAACTTAAAGATATTTTGGCAAACCCTAAGAAGATTTTGGGTATTATTAAGACTGAGCTTTCAGAGGTTAAGGCAAAATATGCCGATGAACGACGCACTCGGGTGATCAAGGGTGGTGTGCAAGAGCTTTCTGATGAAGATTTGATTCCAGATGTAGAATCAGTACTCGTGCTCACGGCGGGTGGCTACATCAAGCGCACAGCGCCAGAGGAATATCGCAAGCAAAAGCGTGGAGGTGTCGGCGTGGTGGATTTGGATACCAAAGAAGAAGATTTTATTACGCATATTATCAACACCAATACACACGCAGATCTCCTCTTCTTTACCAACAAAGGCAAGGCGTATCAGATCAAGATGCACGAGATTCCAGAGGGTAAGCGTGCGACGAAGGGCAAGGCGATTGTGAATTTCCTCCAGCTTGCTGATGATGAAAAAGTCACTTCGATTTTGCCTATGCCAAAGGAGGTGAAGAAAGCCGAACTCTCGCTCTTTATGGTCACTAAAAATGGTACCGGAAAGAAAGTGAAGGCGGAGTCGTTCCATGATGTGCGACGCAGTGGCTTGATTGCTATTGGTCTTGATGCGGGCGACAGTCTGGTATCAGTGCGATTTGTCGAAAAGGGTGATGACCTTGTGCTTGCAACTTCAGAGGGTCAGTCGATTCGATTTAAAGAAAGTGATATTCGGGAGATGGGACGCACCGCAATGGGTGTGATCGCTATGCGACTTGAAAAGGGTGACACGGTCATTGGATCGGATGTGGTGCGAAAGGGTATGAAGAAGCCGACTCTCTTGGTGATTATGTCTGGAGGCTACGGCAAGCAAACCGAGATGAGCGAATACAAAGTACAAAAGCGAGGTGGTTCTGGTATTTTGACCGCTAAAGTGACCGACAAAACGGGAAAGGTGATTACCTCGAGTGTGGTAGAAGCTGTGGAAGAAGAAGTGGAGTCAGAGCTCGTGGCAATTTCAAAAAAGAGTCAGGTGATTCGATGCAGTATCAAAGAGATCCCAACACTTGGACGACAGACACAGGGGGTACGCATAATGCGACTACGAGATGGGGATACTCTAGCTTCAGCGGTGTGTTTGTAAGACATCCAAAATTACCCCATCCGCATTGTAGCGGTTTGGATTTTCTATTCACCATATGACCAAGTAGGCTTTGTCGAAAACCCTTCCGTGGCGTTTAGGCTAATTTTGGAAGTCTAAGATTTATTGTTGATATATTAATATTCATTTTTTATGGTTACCATCGAAGATTTTCTAAAACTAGACATTCGAGTGGGAAAAATTACTGAAGTGAGTGATTTCCCTGAGGCGAAAAAACCAGCGTATAAGCTCAAAATTGATTTTGGTGCAGAAATTGGTATCAAACAATCTTCGGTCCAGATCGTGTCGCTCTACACCAAAGAATCGTTGGTGGGGAAGTTGGTGCTCGGAGTGGTAAATTTTCCACCACGCAAAATCGGGCCCTTTCTTTCAGAAGTACTGACGCTTGGTGTGCCTGATGCAGATGGGAAGGTGATTTTGATCGCGCCTGATAGTGGCGTGTCTCAAGCGGTGATTGGAGGGAAGTTGTTTTGATGTGAATTACATAGGTCTGACCTATGTAATTGCGAGAATAAGGCTTTTTGTGATATAAAAGGGTGAGAATAGTTCCTCAAAAGAAAGGATGGATATGACGACTCGTTCTCGTTTGTCTGCGCAGATTATCCTCTTTGTCATCACCGGGATTGTTATTTTCGGTACGGGAGGATTTTTGGCGCTTTGTGTGGGGATCTACCTCATCAAGCAACTTCCCGGGTTTCGTTCAAAAAACTAAATACAGTTTTCCGCCACTCTCCCCAGTGTGGCTTTTTGTTTGGGTGTGGCCAGTGGTATACTTACGGTATGTTCTCCGATCCGCAGGCGATAATTGACCAACTCGAACTAGCTCCCGAATCTATCGTGGCTGATTTTGGTTCGGGCTCGGGATTTTATTCACTCGCTGCTGGACGAGTCCTGTCAGCTGGTGGAGGAAAAGTCTATGCTATTGATGTACAAAAAGAGTTACTTGAGCGACTCAAAGGATTGGCTTCAAACCAAGGTATTCACAACATAGAAGTTATTTGGGGTGATATTGAGGCGCAAAAAGGTAGTAAACTGAAAGACGGGTTGGTGGATTGGGTGATTATCGCGAATTTACTTTTTCAGGTTCCGGAGAAATTGGCGGTGTTGAACGAGGCGAAGCGTGTACTCAAGCCACGCGGAAGAGTCTTGGTGGTAGATTGGTCTGAGTCTTTTGGTGGTACTGGTCCGGCACAGGCTGATGTGGTAACTGAGAGTGCGGTGAAGACGCTTGGGGTGACCGCAGGACTTACCTTTGAAAAAAAGATTTCCGCCGGTGAACACCATTTCGGGGTTATTTTTAGAAAAATATAATTTATCACTGCTGTATGTCACGCTTTCAAATCATCTTACTTACGCTCTGTGTCGTCTTTATTGTCGCTGGGGTGACCGTCTTTTCACTAACCAAAGATGCAACCAAATCAGCGCGAGGTACGACCGTGCTATGGGGAACTATTCCTGACACTCAAATGCAAGTGATACTAAGCCAAGCGAGGGTGACGGACGGGTTGCTTGATGTGACCTATGTTCAGAAAAAGCCGGAGACATTTGATCAGGAATTCATTGAGGCATTGGCATCAGGCAAGGGTCCGGATGGAATTATTCTTTCCCAAGATTCCATTGTAAAATACGCTGACAAAATTATTCCTATCCCGTTTACCACGCTACCTGAACGTGATTTTAAAGATACGTTTGTGACTGAGGGTGATCTCTTTTTGAGTGACACAGGGGTGCTCGGTGTGCCATTTACTGTGGATCCGCTAGTCCTTTATTGGAATCGGGATGTATTTGCCAATGCAGGTCTCGCTACTCCACCAAAGCTCTGGCAAGACTTTTTGACAATTACCCCAAAGCTCACGGTGCGCAAAGGGGTGGGTGATGCAGTAATTACCAAGACTGCGGTGGCACTCGGTGAATATCGAAATATTGAAAACGCTAAGGCGATTTTGTCTGCACTACTTCTTCAGGCGGGGACGCCGATTGTGTCGATGAAAAATGGTAGACCTTCGAGTGCCCTAGGTTTTCGTTCGGAACAAGGGTTTTCTCCAGCCGAATCAGTACTAAGGTTTTACACGCAGTTTGCTGATCCGCAAAAAGCGATGTATGCATGGAATCGTTCGTTTACTTCGGCCCAGCAAAAGTTTTTGTCGGGAGATTTGGCGACCTATGTTGGTTTTGCAAGTGAACTCGCCACGCTTCGCGTAAAGAATCCAAATCTCAATTTCGATGTAACACTCTTGCCTCAGACATCAAACGATAGTCTCAAGACTACGTTTGGTCAAATGTATGCGCTTGCGCTTGTTCGAGGCTCAGCCAACCCCAATGGGACGATCGCAAATTTTCTAAGTCTTGCTTCGGCTTCGGTCGGCTCGGTAGTGAGTGAGACATTGCATCTTCCACCTGTTCGTCGAGACTTACTTTCAGTGCAACCAACCGATCCATACAAAGCGGTATTTAATAATTCAGCGCTGGTGGCAAAAGGGTGGCTTGATCCGAGTCGATCGACAAGTGATCAGATTTTTAAAGACCTCGTTGAATCTGTATCTTCGGGTAGACTTAGTTTGCCTGAGGCTATTTCGGAGGCTAACAACCAGCTGGATGCTGTGTTAAAATAATGGGTATGATTTTTCCTGTTCTCACAAGTAGTGTGTTTAAAAGTATTTCGCGAGTGCTTTCTGGTGGGGCGCTGTTTGTGATGTTGGTGTTGTCGATGGTAGGGAGTGGTATATCTTTTGTATCTGCTCAAAACGACCCTTCTCAGGCAGGATTTCAAGTTGTTCCGTGTGACGGTGTCACCGTCAAATGTGATTACAACCAATTCATCATTGGTATCCAGCGTATCATCAAGGCATGTATTCTTTTTGCAATACCACTTTCGGCTGGTGTGTTTGGGTGGTTTGGGATCAAGATGATGACTGCAGGAGGAGATGTAAAGGCACGCGAAGAAGCAAAAAAAGCGATGTTTATGGTCCTGAAAGGGATGCTTTTGATGCTTTCTGCATGGTATGTGGTAGATCTCGCGCTCGGCGGTCTGCTTTCAGCCGATTTTAAAAGTGGTTTACAACACTAATATGAAAAAAATACGCACCTTCGGAATTATGTTGCTTGCGAGTACAGTCTTATTGGGACCAATGTTTGTGCTAGCAGATCAGGTGGCGAGTGGATTGCCAAACCCGCTTGGCTCCCAAAACGGTACCATCTACGATTTCGTTAAAGCAGTTCTGGGTATCTTCCTTAAAATCGGTATCTTTGTCTCGGCCTGTTCCTTCATCTACTCGGGCTTCCTTTTCGTGAAGGCTCAGGGTGATGCAAAAGGGAGGGAGGAGGCTTCAAATGCTTTTTTGAATACCGTCATCGGTACAGCGTTGCTTCTGGGTTCTTGGGGATTGTCGCAGATTATTAAGACGACAATTAGCAGTATTACTGGTATAAATTAAATAGTATGAATATGGTTATGTTTAAAAAGAATCTAAGATCGGTTGTTGTTGGGATGGTGTTGAGTGTTAACGCCTTTTTGGTGATGACTACGTCGGTCAGTGCACAATCTGTCCCTGCAAGCAAGATTAAGGATTTTCCTGACCTGATGCATTTTGCGATGAGTACTATCAATGACATTATTGTGTTCATTGTTGCCCTCGGGGTAGTGTGGGTAGTGTATCTCGCTTTCTTGTTGATTAAAGTCGAAGGAGAGAAGAAAGATGAGGCTCGAAATTCAATTATTTACGGACTAGTGGGTATCTTTGTGATGATTTCGATATGGGGTTTGGTCAATATCTTTGTAAATACGTTTCAGTTAGATAACGATACCAAGCCTGTGCCACCGACACTCTCGAATTAAGTAACATGTCGGCTGTTCTGGGTATCCACAGGGTGGTGTTTGATGGCAACCTCTCGTGATATACTTACGGGTATAGTAATTATCATTAGTAGTAATTAATTTATATGAAGAAATTTGCAATTGCGCTTTCAGTATTGGTTTTTCCAGCGTTAGCGTTGGCCCAGTACTCTATTAGTAGTTCTGATGATTTGTATATGACAGCTCTCAATGTAATCAATCGTGTGGTAACACTCATTATTGCATTGGCGGTTGTGTACACTGTCTATGGTGCATTTCGATACGGCTTCGGGGGCGAAGAAGAGAAGTCAAAGTGGAAGGATACCATCTTGTACGGTATCATTGCTATCTTTGTGATGGTGTCTATCTGGGGCTTGGTAAATATTTTGACTGGTACTTTCCGTCTCAATTCAACCACTGTTCCAACTACGGCTCCAGATGTAACCACCTTCCGGAGGGGTACAATTTAACTAGCACATTTGTTTTGTGAACACTGTCTACGCTGAAATCAACGCAAACTCGGCTGATCCATTGATCGCTAAGGTTTTGACACTCGTGGTCAATCCACTCGTTGGTTTCTTGTTTGCGCTGGCGGTACTCTACTTTCTCTGGGGTGTCTTCAAGTTTATTCAACACTCTGAAGACAGTACTGCAAGAGAGGAAGGACAGCAACATATGCTCTGGGGGGTCATCGGGATTGTGATTATGGTGTCGGCATACGGCTTGATTCACTTCATTCAAAATTCGTTGGCAGTGATCGGGGCGTAGGAATAGAAACGAGATTCAAGAATCTAGATGTAAGTGAAGAAAAAGCGACGAAGGCGAAAGCCTTCGTCGCTTTTTCATCCTATCCTTAATTCTTAAATCTTGATTCTGGGTTTCATTCTACCCAAAAGAAAACCCCGTAGAGTGCCAGTGTGGCGCTCTACGGGGGCGATTTGTGCGAGATACTCCGACTTTCGGATTATAGCTCGCGAATGAACAAGGCGACCGATTCTCGACCGGGCGCTTTGAAGGAAACACTCCATTTTGCACCACAGTCCACATGACTGTCGGGGGTAAGGAGTACAGGCTTGTTGGTATTTCCTTCAGGATAGGCTATGACAGTTCCGCTACGAATGACTTCGTATCGTGCTCCGGGAGCAAGCTCTATCTGAAGATCTACCAATCGAGTGACTTCACCTGGGTAGGCAGTAAGAGAAATTTCGCGTTTGGGGCGAACTTCGCTCGGCCTGCTTGCGGAGGTATGGGAAACTTTCTTTGAGTTGTCGTAACAACCCTTGAAACCCCACACCAAGATACCGACTATCACCAGAAACTTCCAGTTGTTGCCGAACCAGGTTTTGACGCTGGTGCCAGCACCTGCAGGAAGCGAGGGGAGTGTCGGTGTTCCGAATGCAGCGATGAGGGTGGTGATAACCACCACTCCCACTACGATCCATACCCAGATCATGGTGTACCTCCTTTTTTTGTGTCATCCTCTACGAGGAGCTGGGCTCCACCACCAAGGACGAGGGTGCCTTGATGCTTTTGAATCGCATCAGCAAGCCCGCGTCTTGCTTGGGGGTCGTGTTTTTGCAAACGCTCGTAGCGAGCCGCTTCAACTTCGACGTCAGCCATACCTTTCGTTCTTCCTGCGGTAGCCAATCTTTCGATGGCTTTTGCATCGGCTTCAGTCTTTGTTGCGAGGACTTTAGCAGCTAGTTCGGCTGCCTTAATGTTTGCCTCACCCTCAAGCTGAGCTCGTGCAGTCTTTTCCGCTGCGTCAGCGAGACCACCAGCCACGTCGTAGCCTAAGAATTCGGCGGAGTTGAATTTCACTCCACACATTTCCAAGAGACTAAGACTTACTGCACTGGTCAGCGTCGTATTGAGACCCATGACTCGGGCACTCAATTGGTTTACGTGTGCTGGAGTATTGGCACGGAAGTCAACCGATGTCTGCGAACGCAGATAATCGGTCGCCACTGCCGTAATCTTTGCAGTGGCGTTGGCGAGCCAATCGGGAGTCTTGAAGAGCATTGTCTCCACATTGACCGCTTCGATCGTGACCAAGAGTCTCAGATTGATTTTTGCCCCATCTGCAGTCTCGGCATCAGTGATTTCGATTGCATACGGGAATCGGAAGTAAACGCTCATCGCGTCACCATCTCTTGCTTCGATTGTGTGCTCCTTTGCATCTTTCTTTTTTGTCCACTTGTTCCAGTGGAATGGATAGGTGTAGATACTACGGAAGGGCGGAACACCGATCCAATAGATTCCATACCAACCATTGGGACCCGCTACGCCGGGGGTGTGTTTGATCACACCTGTGCTTGGATCGATCGAGTAGTCCCTAATACAGGATATAAACTCGTGTTGGGTTTTTCCACTCATGATGGTCAGTATCTGACCTTCAGGGAGCATGACCCAACCAATACCTTTTTTTGCTAGGATATAGATCCATAAGGGGATCATCGCTAGCAAAACGAGAACCGCGATTCCGAATTGAATCGGATGTTGTGCGATAATTTCGTTCATTTTTTTCCTTATTTTGTTGTCAGGGCCGGTGGGGAAACAGATCCCTTAGGCGTACTAACGTTCTAGGGTTAAGTATAGCATATTTGAATAATAAAGTCAAATGAATCAGGGCGAGGGAGAAATGGCTTAATGGAGGCGTATTTTAGATAATTTGTCGCGGTTCAGTTTACTTATTTTAGGGGAGAGTCTCGATCGTTGCTCGGTCAGTACCCGCGATTGGATTATTGTGGATAGAGGCTCGGTCACGCATAATCTTTTGCTAAAGATTTGCGCGACCCCGACTCGCGCCGTCGCGCTCCGTCTTTCGAGTCTCCATCCACAAGACATACAAAAAGACTGGAATTCAATCCAGTCTTTTTGTATGTTGTGGGCGAGGGGAGACTCGAACTCCCACACCTTACGGTACTAGTTCCTAAGACTAGTGCGGCTACCATTACGCCACTCGCCCAGTGAAGTTCCTTCGTATCCAGTAGGAAATTCGAAGCTTATCGTAAATTTGATCAACATGCTTTGTGGTCACGGATATTTTACTCGTCGTCACTCGTAAAATTCCTCGACCTCGACTCGGTTGTTTTGTCTGCTGACAAAACATACCTCCGTCTCGCACCAGTAAACAAAAAAGTTACGCAGGCAACTTTTTTGATTCTGGTGCGCCCAGTAGGAATCGAACCTACGACCTTCTCCTTAAGAGGGAGCAGCTCTACCAACTGAGCTATGGGCGCATATATGTTCTCTATCGAATAAATCCGAAAGAGTGTTGAAAAATATAGCAAAATTTTAATGATTTAGCAATATGGGGTACTTGAGGTGGGATATCTTTCTCTATGAGAACAGTATCCCAATTGGATATTTTATTTCGCAAAGCTCTTAAAATATCTCAATCGGGCTTCGATTTCCACCTCGAAAGCGTAACACGCTTTCTTCGAGCACAAAGCTCACTTCGTTCGTTTTGTGCTCGAGGTGGGAATCGAACCCACATGTCTTTTAAGGGACGGGGGATTTTAAGTCCCCTGCGGCTACCAATTACGCCACTCGAGCATGTTGCGCGAAAGCTGAGTGCTTTCTCGTGGAGGCCACGGCGAGAATCGAACTCGCGCATAGAGATTTTGCAGATCTCCGAATTACCACTTTTCTACGTGGCCAGGTTGTATTATGCGATGTTTTTGTTCATCACTGAAATCTCGTCTAATTTCTGACGAGTCTTCTCGCCTAAGTCTAACTCAAAATTGAAAAATGGGATACGGCCAATCTTTGAATGCGAGAGAACGTATTGTCGAAATTCTCCTCGCATACGCTTGGCAAAGTCGAGTGCCATCGCTTCTTTGTCCTCGGGCATCACGGTGATATAGATGGTGGCTTGTTTACCTTTGTCGAAGACGGTCACGTGTGTCACGGTGATGAGAGAAGTGCGGTTTGACTCAGCCTGAAGAAAGCGAGCGGCAAGCTCACGAATCATATCTCCGAGACGTTCGTCTTTGTGTGCATCAACAGGCATAGAGGGTAGTATACACGGGGGTAGGGTAGAAGCAAGATGGGGGATTAGACGAGTCAGCAAGAGAGATAAGAAGACCGGTCAGACCGAAAAAAAAGACGAGGACAGTCGCAAAGCGATCGTCTCTCACATGTCTTCTTGTCTGACAGGTCTGACTTGTCTTCTACACTCATCTCGCTACCGTCGTAAAGCTTTCGATTCTATCACCCGCCACGAGTTCCATTGGTGCTTGGACTTGGGCGCCGAATTCATATCCCTCTCGAACTTCTGAAGCCACTTCTTTTTGTTGTTGGAGACTTCGGATCTTGCCTTTGCCGAGCACTTCTTCTCGGCGGATAATCTTCACTTCGTCGCCAATCTTGATCGAGCCACTCTCGACTTTGCCACCAAGAATATACTTATCTTTAGTGTTACTAAAGATTTTTACAATTTTTGCTTTGCCGTGTGCCTCATCGACATCAACTTTCGGTACACGTTCTTTGAGAGCTTTTTCAAGCCACTCGGTGAGTGCGTAGATAATATCAAAAGTAACAATAGGGATGTTTGATCGGTCAGCCCATTCTTTGGCACGAGGTTCGACTCCGACCGCAAAGCCGATGATGATGGCGTTGGCTTTGCCTCCAGCCGTCTTGGCGTCGTTTTCACTGATGGCGCCGATACCTGAGTGGATGATGCGGACGGCGAGTTTTTCGTTCTTCCACTTACCGACTTCGTAACGGATAGCGTCGAGGGTGCCAGCCGTATCGGCCTTAATGACAAGTGGTACACAAATACATTCTTCTTCGGTGGTACTGATGGTTTGGGGCTTACTCTTTCCTGCAAGGACCGAGGCTTTTTGAGTCTCAGCGTATTTTTCAGCATCTTTTTTATTGGCAAATGCTTTGCAGATAGTGCCAACTGGTGGAAGTGAATCAAAACCGATGATGCGTACTGGAGCCGAAGGGATAGCGTCGGTAATTTTCTTGCCAACTGCGTTTTCAATAATTCGTCCGGGAGAAAAACTATCGCCTGCAACAAAGCACATCCCTTTTTCGATATGGCCGTCTCGAAGGACGACGGTCGCAGTGATACCTTTCTTCGTGTCGATATAGGCTTCAATCACAACGCCTTCTGCGGGTTTGGCGGTATCAATTAATTTCTCTTCGATATCAGCCGAAAGGAGAATGGTGTCGAGGAGTTCGGGAATACCCTCACCAGTTTTTGCGGAAACGCCAACCCACGAGGTGGTACCACCGTAGCCTTCGACATAGATTTCATTTTCAGCGAGGCTTTGCTTGGTGCGCTCGATGTTGACTGCGGGCTTGTCGATTTTATTGATGGCGACGACATAGGGGAGCTTGGCATTCGTAATCGCTTTGAGCGCGTCGAGAGTTTGAGGTTTGACTCCATCTTCAGCTGAGACAACGAGAATCGCTACGTCAGCCACGGTGGCGCCACGAGAGCGCATGGCACCAAAGGCTTCGTGTCCGGGGGTATCGAGAAAGGTGATCTTGCGACCCATATGTTCTACCTCATAGGCAGAGAGACGCTGGGTAATGCCACCAACTTCTTTTTCGGCTACATTGGTCTTGCGAATAAAGTCGAGGAGGGTACTCTTGCCGTGATCAATATGCCCCATCACTGACACGACGGGCGGACGCTTTTGGATATTTGGTTGTGCAGGTGAGGGAGTCATACGGTGGGTGTGTTAGCGAGTTCATCTTGCGTAAGCTATGGGGTAGTGACGATTATTCTTTCGCGAGCACTGATTTTGCTTCAGTAAGGGCATTTTTTTCTTCAGCACTGAGTTCAAATTCAGATGTAAATTTCTGAAGCGGTTTTGAAAAGATACTGACATGTTCGCGACTATACAAGCTAGAGAGGACAACGCCGTCGCCGTTTTCACTCACGAAAGCGGTGGCGAAGCTTTGGTTGCCTCCAGAGCCGGTACCTTTGAATGGATTGAAGCGAATAGTTTTGACACCAGTGATACTCTTGCGTACTCGCTCATCCATTTTCTCAATGTATTCCTCAGATACTTCTTTGTATTTTCGCAAATACGCAATATCTTTTTTGAGATTAGCGATACTCTCGTCGACAGTTTCGGCTTTGCCGTGAAGCATCTTTTTTAAGAGTATTTCTAGGCGAATAACCCAAATAATCAAGAGGATGATGATCGCAACAAGTGCACACAATATGTAGGTGTTTGTATCAAACAGCATACGGGCTAGTCTACGTCATTTTACTGATTTTTGCCAGCTACGAGTGTAGATAAAAGAAAAGCTTCTTCGACGAGCGAAGAAGCTTGGGGATTACTTGACCCTTAGGATTTCCATGAGCAAGGGGAGCATGCTTTGTCCCTTTGGGAAAAAGCGATGAGCGCCTGCCTCCAATGCTTGCAGGTGTATGTTCCCTTGAGCGCTAGTGGTGAGAATGATGTGAGCCGTCGGAACGCGCTTCTTTGCCGCCTGAACTACCTGAAGACCATCCGCACCTGGCATCTCATAATCAGTGATGATGTGAGTGATGTCGGGATGAGTCTCGATATGCGCAAGCGCTTCGACTCCGTTATTTGCCACAAGGATGATTGTGTCCCTTCTGAGATGTTCGATCATCTTTTGTGTGACGGATAGTAGTTGGGGATTGTCGTCAGCAAGTAGTATTTTCATTTTTGGTATAGAACTGATTGCTTTTTTTCTGGCGTAATGATAGCTTATATTTATATTTATGTCAAGAAAGGCTCAAACAACCAAGCGAATCTATCTCGACTATGCATCGACCACTCCGGTGGATACGCGTGTGGTGCGAGCGATGAAGCGATACCAGTCGCAAGATTTTGGTAATCCGAGTTCGATTCACGCGGAGGGGGTGGTAGCAAAGAAGGTGCTTATGGATGCGCGGAAAAAAGTGGCCACACTTTTTTCCGCGCATCCAGACGAGGTTATTTTCACTTCCGGAGGGACCGAAGCAAACAATCTCGCTATTTTAGGGACACTTTATGAGCTTGAGAAAAAAGGTGTATCGATTTCAAAGATGCACGCGATTACTTCAGTGGTTGAACATAGTTCAATCCTTGAATGTTTTAAACAGCTTCAGTCTCGAGGGATGTGGGTGGATTTTGCTCTGGTGACCGAAAAAGGGATTGTTGATCTGAAAGCTTTCAAAAAATTGCTACGCCCTGAGACGGTGCTGGTGTCAGTGCAGTATGTAAATAATGAAATCGGAACTATTCAGCCAATACGAGAGATTGCCAAATTGCTACGTCATCAGCAAAAGATGAAGGGTAAGAAAATACTTTTGCATACCGACGCTAGTCAGGCTGGGCAGTATCTAGATATGAATACACAAGTGCTAGGAGTCGATTTACTAACGATTGATGCCCACAAAATGTATGGACCAAAAGGGGTAGGAGCTTTGTTTGTAAAAAGGGGGGTTGCATTAGCTCCACTTTTGTTTGGAGGGAAGCAGGAAGGAGGACTTCGATCTACTACTGAAAATGTTGCTGGTGTTGTCGGACTCTCTGAGGCTTTTGCACTTTCGGTGGCACTCCGAGATGCGGAGACGAAGCGTCTTTCGGCACTACGAGATTATTTTTTCAAATCGGTTCAAAAAATGGTGCCGAGAATTTGTATTAATGGCGATCTGGATCTACGCCTCCCAAATAATATCAATATCTCAATTCCGGGACTTGATGCTGAGTATGCAGTACTCCAGTTTGATGCAGAGGGGGTTGCTGTATCGACCAAGAGTTCATGTCTTACTAATGAGAGTTTATCGTATGTTGTCTTTGCATTAGGCGGGGACAAGGAACGAGCCTCGACCTCACTTCGATTTGCTTTTGGACGTGACACGACGAAAGAAAAGATTGATCAGGTGCTTTTAATTTTGAAAAAGATTCTTACGGGGCAAAAAATCATTACGTAGAAGAGGTGTTGACGGAATATCAATATATATGGTACTTTAGTTATAGAACAAAGCGGTATTTTTACCGTCTGCACCTTCAAAAAGAAAGGCATACCGTATGTTGGTTACGATAAGTGTTCCTGATGAGTTATTTGCATCAGTAAATGAGCTTGCTACGCGATTAGGAATTACCGGAGATGAATGTTTGATTCGTATGCTCCGGGTGGGTGTACACAAGATTAGGTGTTCAGATCCGAGTCGACAACTTTCTGATGAAGAAAGGAAAAGAGTGGCAGAGTTGTTTGGTACCAAGACGTGGCGTGAGATTGCACAAGAGCTTGGTCGCAAGAAAAAGGACATAAAAGAATGTTGGATGGCTTTGGTCAAAAAGTATGTCGCTGAAAATTGGAAAACAGCAAGTGACTCTCAGATAGCGACTCGTATTAAGAGTAACACTAATACCGTGTGCGTTATTCGTCGATCCCTCGGACTAGTCCGTCCCATAGATAGTAAGCTTAAGTCTCGTGTTGGACCGCCTGATCCGACCTCCATTAAAACAATTGATCCTGTCGAGATACGGGAATTACTGTTGAATGGCGGTAAGACGATCACGGACTTGATTACTCACTATGGGCTTGCGGTTACTCGTCAACGAATGAAGCAGATTTGTCACGAGAAAGATTGCTGGATTGATCCAGTGAGACGAACGGCGAAATGGTATGCTACACGTTACAATAACCCCGACCTTGCTAGCAGAGAAAAGCTTTGTGAGCTTCGTAAGGTTCATAAAACTTTTACGGGTTTGTCTGCAAGACTTACTGTAAGTGTTACAATCCTCGAACGAATTTGGGCCTTACATGGAATCCCTCGTCCGAAAGATAATTGTGAGAGTCGAGTACAGTGTACGTGTAGTAACCCTGCTTGCGGTAAGCAATTTACGAGATACACAAATAATAAGAATAGGTTGGGTAATCTTGTTCTTCATCCGTCTTGTTCGCACACTTGTCGCAACATAGTATCAAGACTCTTTCCTCCGCGGCTAAAAGGAAAACCTCGGGAAAAGAAGGTGTGATCTTTTGGTTTCGAAACCGTACTACCTGAGGGTGTTACGGTTTTTTTTATTTGGAGCCGGATTTTGCGGAGCAAAATCCGGCTCTTTTCTATTTGGTTATTTAAAAACAATACGGTATGATTATCGCAATGGATCATCTCAATAAACAACAACTTGTTCTCCTTGCACTCCTCTTGAGTTTTGTGACTTCGATTGCTACTGGTATCGTGACGGTGTCTTTGGTCAATCAGGCGCCTCCGGCAGTGACGCAGACGATCAATCGTGTAGTAGAGCGTACAATTGAAAAAGTAGTACCAGCGCAGGGTGCCGCGGTGGTGACCCATGAGACCGTGGTGGTCAAGTCAGATGAAGCCGCAATCAATTCTATCGAAAAAAATTCAGCGAGTATTGTGCGCATCAAGACCATGCTTGATCCGTTTACCTCAGGTAATACTTCGGGCGAGCCGGTTGAGGTGTTTGTGGGGTTGGGATTGGTAGTATCAAAAGACGGTATTATTTTGGGGGATAAAGGGTTGCTCTCAGGTAAGCCAAACTATAGCGGTGTGTTTGCAGATGGCACCAAAATGCTTCTGTCTCCAGTGGCAAGTGATGATGAGAGTACGATTGTACTTTTTCAGGCAATCAAAGATCCAAATGCAAAACAGACCACGGCGTTTGTGCCGGCAACTCTCGGTGATTCTGATGCACTCAGACTTGGACAGACAGTGATTTCGGTATCAGGTAAAGAGCAAAATAGTATTGCGATGGGAATTGTGGCTAGTCTGATTGGAAAGACTGACGCTGACGGCAACAAAATTATTCGCGCCGTCGAAACCGATACCAATCTTTCGGGAAGTATCCTTGGGAGTTTCCTCCTTGATTTGTCTGGAAATATTGTGGGAATTAAGGGCGGAGCAGATGCTCAGAGTGATTCAAAAAATTTGTATGTAACCATTAGTCCGATTAAAAAGAAATTGGCTGCACTCTTGGACACGCTCAAAGGGAGGTAGTGGTGGTGGGGGGGGTGAAAAATGAGGGGCGCCGTAGGCGCCCCTCATTTTTCTTGCTTCTTCTCCACCCCTCAGTATATACTTTCCCTATGCCTCCATTTCAAAATTTCACTACCAAAGCAAAAGAAGTGATTCGCAAAGCGCACGAGCTCGCTATTGAGCGAGGGCAGAACCACGTCAATCCGATCCACCTCCTGTCGGCCCTGATTTTGCAAGACGAAAGTATCGTACTTTCCATTCTCGAAAAGCTCGGTATTGATACGATTTTGCTCACCGATTCTATTTTGGACCAAATCGAAACTCCTGAAGGATCGGCAACCTTGTCGGCTTCGTATCAGATTTATTTGACCCCCGAGTTGGCTCAGACTATCGAGATGTCTGGCAAGATCGCTGCGTCTATGAAAGATGAGTTTATCTCAACCGAACATCTCTTTTTGGCGCTGTTTGATATTGTCGGTCCTGCAAAAGAATTGTTGGCTCGATTTAAAATTGATAAGGTCAATGTGCACCGTGTGCTCGAGGAGATCAAAAGCTCAAAGAGTCATGACTCCGTCACGCCAAAGAAAAATAAATCGTTGGCAAAATACACGCGCAATCTTACCAAGCTTGCGATGGAAAACAAGCTCGACCCAGTGATCGGCCGAGACACTGAAATTTCCCGTATCATTCAAATCCTCTCTCGTCGCACTAAAAATAATCCCATCTTGATCGGTGAGGCGGGGGTAGGAAAGACGGCGATTGTTGAAGGACTCGCCAATCGTATGGCGCTCGGTGACGTGCCAGAATCGCTCAAAGACAAAGAGTTGGTATCACTCGATCTCGGGGCTTTGATTGCAGGGACCAAGTATCGCGGAGAATTTGAAGAGCGTCTTAAAAATTTGATCAAGGAAATTGAGCGTTCAGAAGGAAAGATTATTTTGTTTATCGATGAAATCCATACCATTGTTGGTGCAGGTTCAGCTGAGGGTGCAATGGACGCGTCGAATATGATGAAGCCGGCGCTGGCACGAGGCGAGCTTCGAGCAATTGGAGCGACGACAATTCGTGAGTATCAAAAACATGTTGAGAAAGATTTGGCTCTCACACGACGTTTCCAACCGGTGCAGGTAGTAGAGCCGTCGATTGAAGATGCGGTGGCTATTTTGCGCGGACTCAAAGAGAAATACGAATTGTTCCACGGGGTCCGTATCACAGATGATGCTATCCTTTCGGCGGTCAATCTCGGCGCTCGCTACATTACCGACCGATTCTTGCCAGATAAGGCGGTGGATTTGATTGATGAAGCAGCATCAGCCCTCAAGATCTCGCTTGAGACAATGCCACCTGAGCTTGAAGATTCACATCGAAAGGTGATGCGTCTTGAGATTGAAAAGGAAGCGTTGAAAAAAGAGGCAGATGCACCAAACAAAAAGAAGACCAAGGAGCGCATCAAGGGTATTGAATCAGAGATCGCAGACCTCAAAGAAAAGACTGAGGAGCTCGAGCTCAAATGGAAAAATGAGAAAGAGACGATTTCTGAAATCAAGCAGATCAAAAAACAACTCGAACATTTGCGCCTCGACGCTGAATCAGCAGAAGCGAAGGCTGATTTGTCGAAGGTGGCCGAGATTCGCTATGGCAAAATTCCTAATCTCGAAAAAGAATTGGATACTAAGAGTAAGCGTTTGAAGAAATTGCAGAGTTCACGCCGGATTCTCAAAGAAGAAATTACCGAATCAGATATTGCTGATGTGGTTTCTCGCTGGACCAGTATTCCTGTTGCTCGAATGCTTGAAGAAGAGGCGGAGAAGCTTTCTCGAATGGAGGAAGTGCTCAAAAATCGCATCAAAGGGCAGGACGAAGCGGTGCAGAAAATTTCAGATGCGGTGAAGCGATCTCGCGCCGGCATCGCTGACCCCAATCGACCAATCGGCTCGTTTATCTTCTTGGGTCCGACCGGTGTGGGTAAGACCGAGCTCACCAAGGCCTTGGCAGAATTTATGTTCAACGACGACAAGGCACTCATCCGTGTCGACATGTCTGAATTTATGGAGAAGCATTCTGTCAGTAAGCTGATCGGTGCGCCTCCAGGCTATGTAGGGTACGACGAAAGTGGCGGACTGACTGAAATGGTCCGACATCGTCCATACTCGGTGATTCTCTTTGATGAAATTGAGAAGGCACACCCAGAAGTTTTCAATGTGCTTCTCCAAGTGCTTGATAACGGCCGATTGACCGATACCAAGGGGCGCGTGGTCAACTTCAAAAACACCGTGATTATTATGACCTCAAACATTGGGGCGCAATACATCGACAAGATGGAGAAGATCGGCTTTGCTGAGACAGCGAGTGAAAAGCAAGAATATGTCGACGTGAAATCAAAAGTGTTGGTCAGTCTCAAGGATTATTTCCGCCCAGAATTTTTGAATCGCCTAGATGATGTGATTATCTTCAATATCTTGAGTGAGTCAGCGATCAAAGACATCGTGGAGATTCAGATTGCTCAAGTGAAGACACGATTGGCGGATAAAGAAATTACTCTCGAAGTGACTCCTGCGGTCATCAGCTTCCTTGCAAAAGAGGGGTACAATCCTCAGTATGGTGCCCGACCACTCAAGCGCTTGATCCAAGATAAAATTTTGACCAAGGTGGCAGGTCTCATGATTTCAAAAGGTATTCTTCGTGGGGGTATCGTATCGATTGATGTAAAAGATGGTCAGTTTGTGTTTGATGTGAAGAAAGGTAAAAAGGGAAGTGTGCTGGTGGATGACGCTCCGGTAAAGTTTGTACCCTCTGAAGTTTCCTCAAAGTAGAGTTTGGAGATTTTACTTTTTCTGCATTTAGCCTTAGACTGTATGTCACGCGTAGGTGGCAGAGCGGTCAATTGCAAGAGACTGTAAATCTCTCGCCCTTTGGGCTACGGGGGTTCAAATCCCTCCCTACGCACCAATAAAAAACACTGGTTCAAAACCAGTGTTTTTTATTGGTTATGTAGAGGGATTTGAACCGCGGGCCGCAACTCGCGAAGAGCGAGTGAAGGTTTCGAGCACAGCAGTGCGAGAGGCAAATCCCTCCCTATGTTATACTTTTCTCATATGAAAATTTCAAAAATCGCTATCATTTGTATCCTAGGTATTCTTGCTATTGGGCTTGGTGGATATATGGCATTTAAAAAGATGACAGTGGATGCTATTGGTTGGAAGACCTATACAAACTCAAAATACGGATTTGAAATCAATTATCCTTCTGACTATACTCTTGCTGATACACCAGGAGTAAATACTGGTGGTCTGAATCGAGACCAGTACGAAGCGACTCCGTTCCCTTTGCCACTACCACGAATTGTAAACTTTTCTGCCAAAAAAGAAGCGTATCTTGATGATGCGGGTCTCACTATTTTTGCAGACACGGCTATGGGTAATAAAAATGCATGTCTAAAAACAGGTGAGGGCAAAGATATTGTGCAGACCAAAGAAATCAATGGAAATATTTTCTATGTTGTCTCAGACAAGGTGGGTGACGCTGCAATGGGTGGACAGCGAGGGCAATTTAGTGAGTATCGCATCGTTCATAACAATACCTGTTATCTTATCGAGTCTCATGTGTCTTGGCATATTGTCGGGTACGGTGGATATATTAATACCGGTGTGTCTGACGCGACACCAGAGCAAACCAAAGCGCAACAAGATAGCATTTCGAAACATACCAAGCTACTTGATACACTGCTTTCAACTTTTGTCTTTGTTGGATCAGAAACGTATCAAACAAAGAATACGTTAAAAACATATCGGGATGAAAAGTATGGATTTGAATTTATGTACCCAGACACATACACCCTCAAGCAGAGTGTTATTGATGTTGGTAATGGGTCAGGGCGTACATTAGTGGTTGATTTTGATGATATTCGGAATGTGTCCACCTCCCTCAAGATCAATGCTGGTTTGTACAAACCTTCAGAATGTAATGTTCCTGTGAATGGTCCTTCGTATACTAAAACCACTGTGGTGAATGGTATTCAGTTTTATACCGGAAATTCAGGGGATCGTGGTATGGGCATGGCACTTGATCAAGAGGGGTATTCGGTGGTACACAACGGGGTGTGTTATCAGATTAATCTTGATATGGGATATCTGAGGTCTGCTGATGGTTCATATGCGGAGAATTTTGATAAGGCAAAAGTGGAAGAAGTATTTAAAAAGATAATGACTACATTTACGTTTGTTTCCGCAAAAAATTAGTTATAGTAAAAACTCCCCAACGCGGTGCGCTGGGGAGTTTATGTAAAGTGAAATTACTTCAGGAAGCCGAGCATACCACCAATTTCCTGGAGGAGGTCGATGGGTCCACCAAAGATCCGTCGGTCAGTTTGGAGTTGATCCATAAAGACTTCGCGCGGAGCGGCGTAGATGACGATGTCGTTGTGGAGGACAATGCTGTAGAGTGAATCCCAGCCGACCGTCGTGGTCACCTTCTTGTTCATATAAATACGATCACTTGTGACGGTCAGATCCTTGTAGGGGATTTGGTAAAGTGTGTAGCTATTGAACTCAGGTAGGCGTTTGTCGAATCCGACATTGCCGTCGATGGCGTTACGAAACACATCGGGACCAAAGAGCTCACGAAAAGCAGGCACGCCAGTAAATTTCTGGACGTTGCGACTTTTGAGGTCAAATCCGGCCCATTCGAGGTCTGTCAGAGTGGTCTTGCCACGCACGATACCTTCGAATTTTTCTTTCAGGACCTGTCGGTCGTTCGAGAACATTCCCGTCTTGTTGCGATCCAGCTTGGTACGTTTACGGGCTGATTCACAGCCAGTACCAAGGGTGAGAATGAAGAGACTGCACAGTGCTACTGCCACAATACGTGATTTCATACTAGGCTCCTAAACGCTTGAAAACGAACTATTCCATATATAAGCGTACTCCTTCCGTACCCCCTGTCAACGCACATAAAAACAGTGTCATTTTGAGTAAAATAGTCAAAAAGCCCAGAAAATCGTTGCGATTTTCTGGGCTTTTCTGTATTACGCCACCACCACTCTCCGCAACTGTTCTGGAATATGAATGAAGATCTCGTACGGGCTGGTCTCGCACAGTTTGGCAATATGCTCAGCGGAGTTTGGCGCGTTTCGGTCGGTACCGATTACGGTAACAAGGTCATTAAGTTTTGGATTCGGTACAGCACCAATGTCGATTGTGGTGATATTCATGCTGACCCTACCGACGATCGGACATGGAACGTCTTTGATATATACAACTCCTTTGTTGGTGAGTCGCTTGTCCACACCCTCGTAGTAGCCAGCGGGAATGGTACCAATCAACATATCTTTTGGTGCGGTGAAGAGGAGTTCGTACCCAATATTTTCTCCTTTTTTCACGTGCTTAATATTTCCTAATACGGCATGGAGTGAGAGGACTGGTTTGAAGGCAAGTGATTGTCCGAGCTTGGTGTGTAGGGCGAAGCCATAAAGACCAAGACCCGAACGAGAGACATTGGCGTCAATCTTGCTGTTGTAGTAGTTACCACTGGTAGCAGAGATGTGCCAGTACGTAAGCTTTGGAAACGATTTTTTGACAGTGATTACTGTTGCGTTCCAGAGATGGATTTGTTTTTCTGTAAAATGAGGATCGTCATTTGATGCGTCAGCGAAGTGCGAGCAGATACCTTCGAGGCGAATATAAGGATTACTTTGGATCAGTGCAATTGCTTCGGTGATCTCGCGGTACAAAATTCCCTGGCGATGCATACCGGTGTCGATTTTGAGATGAAAGGTGGTCGGGCGAGTGATTTTTGTTGCGAGGTCTTCAAGCTCAATAATACTCGTGATAGTGAACGCAATATTTTTCAGATGGTTTGCAAGAATATTTTTGGTGTGGGTGTAGCCCATAATCAAAATTGGCGAAGTGATGTCTTCGTTGCGAAGCATTAGTGCCTCATAGTATGAGTCCACAACCAAAAAGGGGACTGATTGGGTGTCTAGAATTTCTGCGACCGCCACCAAGCCATGACCGTAGGCATTACTCTTGAGCATCGGGGCTACTCCTCTTTGCGGAGCAATCTTTCTGAGTTCGGCGAGGTTGTGAAGCAGGGCACTTTTCGAAATATGCACCTCAATCAGAGGTTCATATGGGTGATATGACTTGCGAAGATAGCGAAAGATACGACGAAACATAGATACCGACAGTTTAGCATAAGTTAGTTAGATTTCTATTAGTTTTTATGGACTAGTCTGGGAGTACTTGACATATATCAATATTGGGTATATAATCGTCGACAGAACGAAATAGGGCAGAAAGCCCTGTTTTTCTTTGAAAATCAACCAAAAACGCAGTTAATCCTATGCAAACGAAACATCCTGTGGTAGTTCAACGGAGCTACTTTGTTCTGGTCATGGCCTTTATTGTCGGTTTCCTTCTCCTCGCCGTCTTTATCAAGGTGGCGTGGAAGATGAAAAAGGATAAGGAGCAAGTCGCTCCGGTTACACCTCTCAAGGTGATGCCGACCACTGTGCCGGCGCACCAAGATCGCATTGTCCTCAACAAGGACGATGGTTCGGTCGTCGTCCGGACAAGCTTTTCGTTTGAGGTAGCCAAAGGGACCAATCATGGTCCTGCTGTCATACCTCAGTCGAAGTAACTGCGGTAAACCAAAACAAAAGCAAAGACAGAAAGCAAACGTATGAAAAAAATGAATGGTCTCCTCTGGGCCTTGGTCGCGATGATCCTGTGCGTGTTCAATCTCAACCTCAACGCCGCCCAAGGCTTTGATGGTTCGATGATTGCCGGTTCGGACAACCTGCGCAACTACGCGTTGAAGCAGGTCAAGCGCGGCTTTATCTCCCTGTCGTCCATCAGCATGGACTACACCTACAAGGGTGGCGTCACCTCCGCTGAAGTGGTGGGTGATTATGCCGAGGAGGTGCTCGCGAAACTTGGGGCTGTGGAGTTTGTCTTCCGGCTCACCAATCCTGATGACGCGGTGAATGGATATCTGTATCTGTATGACGCGAACAACAACTTGTTGTTCTACGGTTCTACTCAGTTTAAATTGGCAGATCTTGCCAATGGTAAACCGAAATACAGTATCTGGATCCAAGAAATCCCGCTTTCGACCGGTGTTGTGTCGGCAGAAGTGTTGGCGCTCAATCCGGATGGCACTACTGGTGGCCAAGTGAATCGCCTGCGTGTGAATGATAACGGCCAACTCCTCTTTCAGCCGTGGATGGCTGGAGTGGGTAATGGTCTCCTTGTAGTTAAATACAAGGACGGGGATGTGCTCACCTACCGGTTGGCTAATCCTGAGAATGAATCCACTCCAAGCGTTTCGAGCGAGAGCTCTGAATTCTCGATCCAAGGGCACTATGTGTTCAAGGATCCGAGTCCGCGGAAAATCAAAATTCTTGCCCTTTGGGATCGGCCGACAGTCTTCCTTGAGTTGACTGTCGAAAGTCCGATGAGTATTGAATTTGATATTGCCGGCGTTATCCAGAAGGGTTCTGAAATTCAGTTTGAGCGCCCTACTGCGATTATTGCTGAGGGGTGGTCGGTGAAGCTGTTCCAGGATGTCACTACGAATATGGCTCTTCCTAAGGGCAAATATCGTTTCAAGTTTCAGTGGAAGGAGTTTGGCAGTCCCGGACTGCTCTACACTGGGCCGAGCGACAATGGGAAGGGTTGATTCTGTTCTTTAACGCAGCGCGTGTCCGCACAGGACACGCGCTTTTCTATTTCCCAATTTTCCCTACATTAAGTCTGATTATGTAGCTGGAAAATTGAGGACCCAGCACCTTTCGGGAAAGGTGCTGGGTGGAGTGGTTATACTATGAAGAAGAACTTGGTCACAACTCTCGCCTCGTCGTCACTCGGCGAGGTCGCGAAGCCTCCGCCGGCACGATTTACTAATCGCCCATTCGCGGTTTCGCTTACTAGCGAAACATCGCTCCGCTTTTCAAGTCTCTCACGGAGTCGCGTTCAGCGACTCCTTCCCGGCACAACCTCGCTAACGCTTGTTTTGTGCCGGGAGACGCTTGGTCACAAGTTGTTTTTTTTGCCGTCGCTCAAAAACACTTGCGACCCCGCCTCGTACCGCTTGTTGCTACAAGCGGTTGACTCCGGCTTTCAAGTCTCTCGCGCAGGCAAAATCGTTTGCCTGCTTCCCATCACTTCGCTACGCTTTGTGCCGGGAGAGAGACTTGAACTCTCATGACATTGCTGTCGATCGATTTTGAGTCGATTGCGTCTACCATTCCGCCATCCCGGCATTACTACCTGGTACTCTAACGTAAAATCAGCAAGATTACAATTACTTTGTTTGCTGTTAGTGCTATTTGACAGATATGTTTGCTTATGTATAATTATCCTAGACTTGCAAATGGGAGATTTGGTCTCAAATAAATCTCTCAACACACGGAAGAACGCTTTGCGTTGTGTCTTTTTGTAAGGGGCTAGATTTTGTCTTTCCTGACTCTGGCGCGCTGTAGTTTGAGCTATTGAAAGTATGCTCATTCGTTCAGCACTTTCAAGGATAACACTGACCATGTTATCCTTTTTTTATGTCAGTTAAACCCAAAATCATCGTCATCCTCGGTCCCACCGCAGTCGGAAAAAGCGACTTGGCTGTTGTCCTTGCTCGAAAATATAATGGCGAAGTTATTTCAGCTGACTCTCGTCAGGTGTACGGAGGTCTCGATATTGGTACCGGCAAAATTACGGTTGAAGAAATGCAAGGTGTCCCGCACCATCTACTTGATGTTGCTGATCCACAAACCGTATTTACTGTGGAGCACTACAAAAAGCTCGCACAAAAAGCAATCATCGATATCGTAAAACGAGGGAAAGTACCAATCATCTGCGGAGGTACCGGTTTTTATATTCATTATCTCATCGACGATGTGTCGATTGTTGATGTCCCTCCAAACAAAGCTTTGCGAACCGAGCTTTCAAAGAAGTCTGTTGAAGCACTTTTTGAAATGTTGGAAGACCTTGACCCTGATCGAGCGGAGAATATTGATAGACAAAATCCAGTGCGATTGATTCGGGCGATTGAGATTGCAACAGAGCTTGGTAAGGTGCCGAAAGTGGAGACCAACGCGCCGTATGAGGTGCTTCAGATTGGTATTGATGCACCCGACGACTTACTTAAAGAAAAGATTAAAATTCGTCTTGAAAAAAGATTGGCCAGTGGAATGGTGGCAGAAGTCGAAGGTTTGATTGCGAAAGGGGTGAGCTTTGAGCGACTGTTTAGTTTGGGACTTGAATATCGATATGTTTCTCAATACCTCAAAAAAGAAATCACTGAAGCCGAAATGAAAGAGCGATTATTTTTTGCCATTTGGCACTACGTGAAGCGTCAACGCGCGTGGTTTAAAAGAGATAAAAGAATTGTGTGGTGTTCTCTGGTTGATATGAAATTGATTGAAGAGACCATGGGAAAATTCTTGGGATTGTGATAGGATGCCTGTGTTGGGCCTGTAGTTTCAATGGTAAAACATCGCACTCCAAACGCGAGGTTCCCAGTTCGAGTCTGGGCGGGCCCGCAGTGAACTTTTTAAATAATAAAAATACCCGCCGTACGGCGGGTATTTTTATTATTTCTTTCCTTCTTTGTGGGTAGTAGCTTTCTTACACCATTTGCAAAACTTCTTGAGCTCGATTTTGCGCTCAACTTTCTTTTTGTTCTTGCGACTCCAGTAGTTTGTTCGCTTACATTTTGAGCAGGCGAGTCTGATGAGTTGATCTTGAGACATAGTAATTTTGGTAGTAGGTTGGCGTCGGAATCGAAATTGTTGATTTAGACGTGGGTGCAATTGTAGCAAATCTCTGGAATCTGCGCAAGTCAGTGTATTTATGGGGGAATTTGTGCACTTGTGTACTTTTGGAGTGTGCTAGAATAGATAAATATTAGTAAATCAGCGATTTTCACATGGTTCAATTTTTCAGCAATTCAATATTTTGGGTCGAAGTCGAGAAAATTCGACCAAACCCATTTCAGCCACGCCGTGAGTTTGAGCAGGCACGTCTCAATGATCTCTCCGAATCCATCCGTCAGTACGGTATTCTCCAGCCTCTCGTGGTCACTCGAAAAGAGTCACTCAAAGGGGATGAGGGTCTTGAGGTGTACTACGAGCTCATTTCTGGCGAGCGCCGACTTCGTGCGTCAAAAATCGCTGGACTTAAATCGGTGCCGGTGCTGATTCGTAGTGACGAAGAGTCTGATCGAATGAAGCTTGAACTTGCGATTATTGAAAACCTCCAGCGTGAAGATTTGAATGCGGTAGATCGCGCGATTGCTTTTGATAAGCTCGCAAAAGAATTCAAACTCAATCACGGACAAATTGGTCAAAAAGTAGGGAAGAGTCGTGAGTATGTTTCCAACACCCTGCGTATTCTCCTCTTGCCACAAGAAATGCTCAACGCACTTTCAGAAGGCAAAATGTCTGAGGGGCACACTCGTCCACTCTTGATGCTCACTGATCGAAAGGAGGAGCAAGAAACGCTCTTTAAAGAAATTATGTATAAAAAGGTGACGGTGCGTGAGGCAGAGCTGATCGCTCGACGCATCGCCACTGATCGTGCGCGTAACAAAGAGTCTCTTCCTGATCCTGAAATTGCCGATATGGAACGCAAGCTCACCGAGTCACTCGGTACTCGCGTGCAGATTGAGCGAAGACAGAAAGGTGGACGGATTTCGATTGAGTATTTTTCTCCAGCCGATTTGCATCAGATTTTGGACATGATGAAGTCAAATGAAAAGCGACGAGTGGGTGATATGCTCAATCGCCACATTGCGTCAGTGCAGGGAAGTGCTCCTGTCTCTACTCCTGCTTCAGCGCAACCGGGCACACCTGTTGCTCCTACTACTGCCACTCCAGCACAAAATCAGGCGACTCCGACGGTCTCAGATGTTCCTCCGGTGGTCCCAAGTGCTATCGACGAATCTTCTGCTCCAATCGACGACCGAACTAAAGAAGAAAAAGAGAGTGATGAGAATACAGAAGAACTCTACTCAATCAAAAACTTCAGCTTATAATAATTCTAAAATCACCCCATCTGCTTTGTCGTCAGTTCCGTCCGCTCCCGCACGGTATGTCTATATACCGTTTGGTCACGGTACTCACTGGCTTCGCGCATCTGAGGTAATTTTAAAATTACCTATATATTTTTGATAAAGAAAATCGCCGACAAAAGTCGGCGATTACGTTTGGGGAAGAGCGATTTCTAATTGTCGCTCATCCTGGTGCTGAGCGAGACGAATTCGCAAGAGAAGCTGTGCGTCAGATAATGCTTCATCTGTATCGATAAAAATTTTCAAAAATTTTTCCATCGAGCCTTCAAAGTGACACCCGTGACACCGAAAGCGGTGTGATTTCGGCCACATATGCATAGACGGAGTTTTTTCACGGTGTACCGGGCAAAGAATGATGATCACTCCGGTCGATCTTTTGGTGTAAGGTAGCTTGAGCATCTTACACACGTGTTCCCATGTTGGGTTGGGTAAGAAGTCCATAGTTTACCTTTGTTGATTGTTGAAAGAGCAAAGACGCTCCTACCTACGCACAGATCCTCACAGGAATCTGTTGGTAGATGAAAACACGAGGTTCTCAAAAATGCAGGAGCGTGCCCTAAGTCTGGCACACTTACCAACAGAAAACAACACTTTTTGCTATGTGAAAGGGGTACCGTACGCATTACTTGACAAAAAGATTATAATTTGCTATATTACCGCCGAACAGTTCTTTACAACTTACTTACTATTCATCAGAGCAAAAAGCTCGTTTAGGCCCTTGTTGAGCGGTCTTTTTGCTCTGATGAATCGAGTGACGCATCGTGCGCTTCGGTATGTCAGAACACTTAAAGAAAGGCAGAAAAAGTATGTTTGCGTTCATTGTGAAGCTGGTGTTGGGTGTCGTGCTCTTCTCGTTTGCACGGTATTTGTTCGGTCGCGCCAAAGAGCCTACGGGCCGGCGCGATGAAGGTGCCATCACTCCTTTGCTGGCAGGTTTGCTGGGCAAGGTTGGTGTGTCGTTGTCGGTTGCCATGATTTTCTGGGCCATCATCGGTACCAGTATGATCTGGGTGCCGTCCGGGAAGATTGCCACGTTTAAGCGGATCTACTTCGCTTCGCCTCTGCCTACGGGCAAGATCGTGGCGTTGGACAATCAGCTCGGACCGCAGGCTCGCATCATGACCGCTGGGTTTCACTTTGAACCATTCGTCACACTCCTCAATGAAGTCGAGGATGTGCCGGTGTTCTCTGTGCCCAATGGCCAGTGTGCGATCATCTCGGCGCGTGATGGTGTGATCTTGCCGGGTAATCCGGCATTTCCGCCTCCGTGGTCAGATGAGACCAAGCTGAAGATGATCAACGACGCCGAATACTTCCTCACGGAAGGAAAAGGTGTGCGTGGTCCTCAAACGACGGTCCTGACACCTGGTTCGTATAACATCAATCCGTTTTTGTGGGAGGCCCCGAAACTGGTCGCCGCACAACGGGTTGAGCAAGGCACGGTCGCTGTCGTGAAGTCGTCGGTGCGAGCTGCGGTGGACTTCGGTCCGTTCCGTCGCCCGCTCTCTGTCGATGGTAAACTCAAGGTGCTCACGTTGGAGCGACTCCAGAAGGATTCGGCCAATGTGCTCTTGGTGCCTGTCGGCGAGATCGGTGTGTGGGAGGAACCGTTGCCAAACGGTCTCTACTACATCAACACCGACGCATACAAGGTCACGATGGTGCCGACGGTCGCGCAGGTCCACGAATACAAAGGTGGATACAAAAAGCGCTCGGTTGAAATCAGCCTCAGTGACAAAGGCACGATTACCGAACGGGTCAGTGAAGTGGATGTGCAACCGGCGAATGCAAAGTCGGACACCGCCATCTTTACGAAGCCCGAAGGGTGGGATGTGCCTCAGGAAGTGCGGGTGATTGTGCAGGTTAGTCCGGAGATGGCGCCATTTGTGGTGGCATCGCTCGGATTGACCGAAGCAAATGCGACGCACGTCATTGAAGACCGTGTGGTGACTCCGATCGTTCGTTCGGTTGTGCGCGATGTGCTTGGTGGGGCTCAAATCCTCTTCAAACAAATGCGCGCGATCCTCGACGACAAGGGTATGCCGGTCATCGGTGCCGATGGCAATCCGAAAACCGAGATGCATCAGGAGTTCCGTGCGGTGAAAGTGATGGACTTGCTCGAGCAACGCGCTTCTCTCGAAGAGGCGATTGATTCTCGGGTGAGGCCTGAAGCGCTGAAAGAGGGTGTGACGGTCAACGAAGTCCGTCTGTCCGAATCGGCGATTCCTGCTGAGCTTCTGATTGCGCGCAAGCGTGAACAGCTCGCTCAACAGCTCACCAAGGCATGGACTGCCGAACAGACTGCGCAAGCCCAGCGTCAGCTCACTGAAAATGCTCGGTCACAAGCCGAACAGCAAGGTGAGTTGGTGAAGGCTGATATCGCGGCACAGGCGGCAAAGCAACGCGCCAATGCTCGGACGATTGAGGCCGATGGCGAGAAAGCCTATCTGCTCGCGGTCGCTGAAGGACAGAAGGCCCAGTCTCTGGTCCTTGGTCCCGAAACGACTGCCAAGTTGCAGATGTTCCAGCAGCTTCTCAAAGCCGGCATGGAGCTGGTGGAGAAGAATCCGGAAATGATCAAGGCTGGTCTCGAAAGCGCGCACAAGTTTGTGCCGACTGTGATGGTGAACTCGTCTGGTCAGGGTAGCGGAAATATGGAGGGGGCTGCGGCCGTCTTCGGACATCTGCTAACTACTGGTGGAGCTCAACCGTTTAAGCCGGTGTCCACTCAGGCGGTCACTACGAAGTAAGTGGTTTTGAAAACGCAAAGGCGCAACACGGAGTGTTGCGCCTTTTTCTATTGTTCTAGTTTAAGCTATTTTGTTTTCTCTAGCTTGTGTGGGTTATGATTTGCACAAGCCTTATTACTACATCTCTCAGGAATCGTCTTCGTGCCATCCATCATGAGTGACTGACACATTGGGCAGATGTTGCCGGTAGGGCGAGCTTTGATTGCGTTTTTACACTTTGGATAATTTGAGCAACTGTAGAATGCACCAAAGCGTCCGCGTCGCTCGGTCATCATGCCGTCTTTGCAGGTCGGACACTGTACGCCGGTCGAGTTTTGTCGCTCGAGCTCAGCGTCTTTTTTAATAAACTTACATTTTGGGTAGTTGTTGCAAGAAATAAATCGGCCAAATTTACCATCTCGCTCCACCAGCTTGCCGTCTTTACACTCAGGACACGCTTCGCCAGTCTCTTTTGGTCCGGCTAGTTCGATGCCGTCGATAGTGCGTGCACCCAGACAATCAGGAAAATCTTTGCACGACAGGAATTTGCCGGTCTTGCCGAGCTTGATGAGCATTCCTTTACCACACTTCGGACACACATATTTTGCATCCGCCTCACCCATATCTGTAATCTTGGCAGTCTTCTCGCGAGACTTCACCTCTTTCAAAAATGGTTTGTAGAAATCGCCGAGCGTTTTTTCGTAGGTACGGTCGCCATTGGCAATATCATCGAGCTTGTCTTCCATCTCGGCGGTAAAAGTATCGCTGACATAATCTTTGAAATTGTCTTCAATAAAAGTACTGACCACGTCTCCCGTGTCAGTCGGGCAGAGAGCTTTATTTATTTTACTCACATACCCACGCTCTTCGAGTGTCTTGATGATAGATGCGTAGGTCGACGGTCGGCCGATACCGCGCTTTTCGAGCTCTTTGACGAGGCCTGCTTCAGAATATCTTGGTGGCGGTTCGGTAGCTTTTTCTTCGGTGTGAATATCGAGGAAAGTTAATTTTTCTCCGACGGTGACTTTTGGAAGCTCGACATCTTCGCCTCGAGCATCAGGGTCGGCGAGAAGCCAGCCAGGGGAGAGAGTACGTGAGCCGTTAGCAGAGAAATGAGGGATGGTCGCATCACTGCCGACAGCCACTTCGATTTTACTTCGCAAGATTTTTGCATCAGCCATCTGTGAGGCTATGGTGCGTTGCCAGATCAGCGTGTAGAGTGCTTGCTGTTCGGGAGTGCTTCCGGCTTCGTCGTGAGCCATATGGGTCGGACGGATTGCCTCGTGCGCTTCCTGTGCATTTTTACTTTTCTTGGTGAACGTGCGAGGACTGACCAGTTCTTTTCCGTATTTCTTTTCGATGGTTGCAAGGATTTGACCGACAGCCACCGTACTGAGGTTGGTACTATCAGTACGCATATAGGTGATAAGGCCGGCTTCGTAGAGCTTCTGGGCGACGCCCATGGTGCGAGAGGGAGCAAAGCCGAGGCGAGTACTGGCGGTCTGCTGGAGGGTCGAGGTGATGAACGGCGCTTTTGGTGAGCGCTTAGCTTCGGTCTCCGTGACATCTATCACCACCCACGAATCTTTTTTGCCGGCAGTGACGATTTTGTCTACTAGATTTTTGTCTCGAGGCTCTTCGACACAAGTCAAAAGCAATGCAACATTTTTTGCTGTCTTGGTGTCGGCGGTAATGACCCAGAATTTCTCGGAGATAAACGCGCGGATTTCTCGCTCGCGTTCCATAATGATACGGAGCGCGGGGGACTGCACGCGACCAGCCGAAAGACCGTAGCGTACTTTTTTCCAAATCAAACCAGAGAGGTCGTAGCCTACCAAACGGTCGAGCACACGTCGGGCTTCTTGAGCTTTGCGGAGATTTTGATCAATGTCTCGGGGGTGTTTGATGGCTTCGATGACAGCGTCTTTGGTAATTTCATAAAAGACTACTCGGCGAGGTTTTTTGAGGCCGGTAGCTTCGGCGATGTGCCACGAGATGGCTTCACCTTCTCGGTCGGGGTCTGTCGCAAGGAGGATTTCGTCTGCTTTTTTGGCGAGGGATTTGATTTCTGCCACTACTGATTCTTTGCCTTTTGAGATTTCGTAGGTCGGTACGAAGCCCGCATCAATATCGATTGCCTTTTTATTACTCTTTGGTAAATCACGAATGTGACCGACCGACGCCACCACTTTGTATGCGCCATCCAAATATTTTGAAATAGTTTTTGCTTTCGCCGGCGACTCAACGATCAATAATTTCATGTGGGTAGTATTGCACGATATGTGAATGATTGGCAAATCTTAGGTAGTTGGTATACTTAATCTATATTGTTGTAAATAATAAAATTCTCTATGTTTAATATTATAGGTTTAGTGATTGTGGGTTATTTTTTGTATGGATTTCACAAAGACGACACATTAAAAGAATTTGAGAATAAAAAATTAAAAGATTTGACGATTAATGATATAGGCTCAATTCTTTGGCTAGTATTTCTGATACTGATTCTTGGTAGACTTTTACAAAATCTATTTTAATCTAAATAGTAACAGCGGTTCGCAAGAACAGTTCTCGCGAAGATTTTCCTAGCTTCAGAAATTTTATGACCAAGAATAAGACAAAAGAAAATGAAGAAATGCTCAAGGCATTAGCTGATTATGGCAAAATCTCACAAGAAGCGTGGTCAATTCAAAAAGATAAGAGTTTGACTCAACTAGATGTCATTAAATTGAGGTTTGAAAATAGGATCAATACCCTCGATTATCTTCTAGATTTTTTTAAAAACTTGTTGACCATTGTACTCACTGGACTCATCGGTTCCTTTGCTGTCACTAATAGTGTAGAAATAATAGAACTCCGTTTTTATCTTTGTTGGCTGGGCGCGGTGTTGCTTGTTACGGTGTATCTGTTATTTTTGAGAAGAAAGTCTACTGTTCAATTGATGCTTTCTATGATTGAAAGCTCGTTTGAGAATATTCAATTTTTACATGATGGGCGCCTAAGTGAGATAGAGAGTAGAAAAAAAATCTTCACCGATACAATTCTTGGTAAATAATGATTAGCAAGAACCGTTCTTGCTAAGGGTTTAGAAATTATAATTTAGGAATTAGATGTTTTCTTTTACATTAGCCTGATTTCCCCCTCGCTTTCCTTAATCATCCCTTTAATCTCCATCATTGAAAGAAGAATGCTGACTTTTTGGGTGGGAAAGCCGGAGGCACGGACGAGGGAGTCGCGGGTGCATGGAGTGGCGAGCAGGCACAGGAGAGTAAGCTCGTCTTCATTTGCGTCGGCGTACTGTTTTTCAAAGGGGAGTGTGCTTTGGCCTTCAAGACCAAGAGCGATCAGTAAATCTTCGACCGAGGCGATAGGAGTGGCACCAAGTTTCAAAAGCAAATGCGGGCCGGTGGAATTTTGGGAGTAGATTGAGCCAGGCACGGTGAGTACATCGCGATTGTAATCGGTAGCGAGGCGAGCAGTGATCAGTGTGCCGGATTTTTGTTCCGCTTCAATAATCAGCACGGCTTTTGAAAGTCCTGCCATAATGCGATTGCGTTGCGGAAAGCTGTAAGGGGTCGCTTTGAACGTCGGATCAAATTCTGAAAGCAAGCATCCACCCGCTTCAACAATTTCTTTTGCTAGATTTTTGTGCGAAGCAGGGTAGAGGGCACTTGGGTCGAGTCCTGATCCGGGCACGGCGATGGTTTTGAGATTATTTGCGAGGGCTGACCGATGGGCGATAGCGTCGATACCGAGCGCGAGGCCAGAGACGATCACTACCGGCTTGCCTCGCAGTCCCGCAATGAGCATTTCGCAGACTTCTTTTCCATACGGACTGTATTTTCTGGCACCGACCACGCAGAGGTGTATCGAATCTTCAGGGGGAAGCTCGCCAACAATAAAAAGCTGTTCGGGAGGCTTAGGAATTTCCAAAATCGGTTTTGGAAATTTATTTTTGGGGAGCGAAATGATGCGTTTGTCTTTTGAGAACGACATGCTAGAGTAAGTATAGCATTGTTCCTTTTAAAACTATGAACCCTCCAATCTACCTGGGTGAGTTTGGTATGTACCTCCGTGCGTTCATTGATGGCGGTGAGATTGTCCTCGCTCGTCAGCATTTTGTAAAAACGTATCGTGGTGTTGAGTCGGGTACTCACGTGTTAGCTTCTGCTGTTCCAGCTCACCGATCGCATGATCTAGAACATCTCGATAGGGTGTGTAGTCAACTCTTTGGGATTACCGCGCAACAATTACTACAGGAAACCCCGGTAGTATCTCATCCGGCCACTTCGGGTGAGTATTTCATTGAGTGTGATGTTGAGGATCCCTAAATTATTGTGTTATGAAGTCAAAGACTTTCTTTGAAGTTTTTCAGCACTACTTTCTGGCTTTTGTTTATGCCGGAGAAACCGATCTTGCCAGAAAGATTTTTCGGAGACTGAGACGGCGTATTCAGGCTCATCGTGGCATGTACGACCCCTCAGTCTGGGACTTGAGCGAATCACGGTTCTTTGATGAACTTGCAATGAGTTCAGTTTTGAAAAATTCACCCGAGCCAGTACAGCGAGAATCTGTATATGTGCCGTATGGGGGAGGATGGTGTGATGGCTCTCCTTGTAATGATGCCTGATTTCAGAGGCCCCTCGCCGACGCTTTGGTCGGACGAGGGGCTCTTTCTTTATCTTAATACCTTATACTTTTTACTTTATACCTACCCAACAGCCTCTATTTTCCTTATTTTCACTATTCTGCTATTATAAGTCCTACTATGCTCGACATTAAGTTTATCCGCGACAACAAAGAGATTATCGCTCTCGGTGCCAAAAAGAAGCATCTCAATTTTAAGGTGGACGATTTGATCAAGGCCGACGATGAACGGCGCAAGCTTATGACTTCCCTTGAAGCCAAGCGTGCTGAGCAAAACCTCGTCAGCGCCAAAATCCCAACCGCATCTGTCGAAGAAAAAGCCTCACTCCTTGTGGCGATGAAAGAAGTCAAAGAATCTGCCCAAAAAGAAGAAGAAAAATTGAAAGAAGTGATGAAAAAGTGGCAGACCTTGATGCTTGCGGTGCCAAATGTTCCCGATATGTCCGTGCCGGAAGGCGAGACCGACAAAGAAAATGTCGAAATTAAGACACACGGCACTATTCCCGTATTTGATTTTGATCCAAAGTCACACATCGAGCTCATGGAAAAGCTTGGTATGGCTGATTTTGAAAAGGGAGTAGAAGTGGCGGGTTTCCGAGGCTACTTTTTGAAAGGTGACGGAGCGCGATTAAACTTTGCGCTCTGGCAATTTGTGCTCGACCATTTCGCTACCAAAGCCGACTTTGAGCCAATGCTCGTGCCATCTCTCGTGCGCAAAGATACATTGCTCGGTACTGGCTACTTGCCTCAAGGTGAAGATGATTTGTATAAAACACAGGACAATGACTATCTAGCGGGCACCGCGGAAGTAGCAACTATGAGCTACTTTGCCGAGACTACTCTCGCGAAAGCTGACCTACCAAAAAAAGTACTGGCTTTCTCTCCAAGTTTCCGTCGCGAAGCGGGGAGTCATAGCAAAGATACTAAAGGGCTCAAGCGTGTGCATGAATTTTTCAAATTTGAACAAGTGATCTTGTGCGAAGCCAGTCATCAGGTGAGTGTCGAGCAACACGAAGCTCTTCTGGTAAATGCCGAGGAATTACTCCAACGTCTCAATCTCCCATATCACGTAGTGGTCAATTGTGGTGGTGATCTCGGCCTTGGCCAAGTAAAAAAATACGATGTGGAGACTTGGGTACCATCTCAGCGAGCGTGGTGCGAGACACATTCGTGCTCGTACTTCCATGATTTCCAAACTCGTCGACTCAATATTCGCTACAAAGATACCGACGGTAAAATCCGTTTTGCCCACTCGCTCAACAATACCGCGCTCGCCACTCCTCGCATTTTAATTTCACTGATTGAAAACAACCAGCAGAAAGACGGTTCGATTTATATTCCTGAAGCGTTGCAAAAATATATGGGCAAGGCAGTCATCGGTCCCGCAAAACGCTAGACGTTAGATTTAAAACAGACTCTAGTTCCTTTTTCTATGGCATTTGCCAGTACCACACAAAATAAGAATACCGCCATCAAACGTCGAAAGAAGAATCGGCTCTACCTCGGTATTTTTCTCATAGTATTGCTTGTTGCAATACTTTTTGCTGTGTCGGTTGTGGTCAGTCGGATGGATCAATTTCAAATCAAAGATGTGGTGATCTCTGGCAACACAGTCACTGACGGTACTCTGATCGAAGATGTGGTGCGTTCGGGTATGAAAGATACCTATTTTTGGATGTTTCCAAAATCAAACAGTTTTCTTTTTCCTGAAAAAGCGATTACGTCTGAAATGCTTTCTGAATTTGCTCGTGTCGAGAGAGTAGAATTGGTTCGGACCAATCTCTCAACTCTCGCGGTCAATATCACCGAACGAAAGCCAAAGGCCCTCTGGTGTGAAGGATTAAAGCCTTTTTTGACGGGGACGAGTATTGCTGATTGTTATTTCTTGGATGCAAGCGGTCTCATCTTTAGTCGAGCACCTGATTTTTCGCGAAATGTGTTTGTACGCTATTTGGGAGAGATATCCGCCACGACGACTATCGGTGGTGTGTATGGCGACGGACATTTCCCCGAGTATGACTTTTTTGTGCAATCGCTCGTTGCTGAGCATCTCCCCGTTACCGATTTGATTGTGCATAAAGATGGCAATCGAGAACTATATTTGTCTTCGGGTGTGAAGATTTTGTTTGATAACCGCCAAGATTTGAGTGTGGTGCTTACGAATATTAAGTTGATTATTGAGAAGGATGAGTTGTCATTGCTGTCAGTGACACCGAGATTTGAATATGTAGACTTGCGCTACGGCAACAAGGTCTTTTACAAAAATCGGCAAAATTAACTCGTCTGCTTTGTTGCGTTCAGGATTTTCTATTCGCCGTACGTCTAGTACGACTCAGTCGAAAATCCTTCCGCGCCTGATTCAGCAGAATCACCTACTGGGTCCCATCCGAGTTAATTTTGCCGATTTTAGGAATACAAGCGATTTAAGTAAAAAGAAAAGCCACACGTATGCTCGTGTGGCTGTAAGTAAACTACCTCAGACTTTCCGGAGGCTTCTGCATAAAGGTGACCCACATTCCCATATAGGCCATCTTTCCGTTGTAGAGAGCGATCTCGGGGGAGACCGAAACGACCGGACCAACGATTTTTGCGGTGCTGTCGAAGGCATTGAGCATCACCTTGTAATCGGGAAGTGGAATCCGTAGACCATTGGTGGCGTCTACTTGGTAGAAGTAGAAGACATTGCCCTGCTGGAGTGATCCAAGTTTACCACCATTTTGGGTGAGTGCTTCGCCATCCTTGAGAGTCAGTGATTTCTCATGTTCAAGCTCGAGTTGCCGAAGTGCTTTTGCGTCGTGGCTTTTTATTGCATGATACGTTACGAATCCTGTAAGTGTGAATAACGCCAAGACAGCAATGGTTATTGGTAGAGCCGCTGGAATTGAGAGCTCGAAGCTCCTTGTTTGTGGGGACATGATGTATAGCCTTTCTTTATTTGAGTTAAACGAACTTTCCGGAGTCACTATACATAAATACCCGGATATTTGTCAATCGTATGTATTTTGTGTTACTGTGAGTGTCTTATGATTTCTGGATTCTGGAAAAACCTCAAAAAACCCTTTTTTGTACTGGCGCCGATGGCGGATGTGACCGACTGCGTCTTTCGGGCGCTGATTGCAAAATATTCTAATCACGGAAAAGCTTCTGGTGGGCCGGATGTCTTTTGGACCGAATTCGTATCGGCGGATGGTCTATGTAATCCACACGGCAGAGAACACCTTTTGATTGACCTGAAATATTCTGAAGCGGAGCGTCCGATTGTAGCCCAGCTCTTTGGAAGCAATGTAGAGAATATGGAAAAAGCTTCGGCATTTGTGGCGAGTCTCGGCTTTGATGGTATTGATATTAATATGGGTTGTCCTGACAAAACGATTGAAAAGCAGGGAGCTGGAGCGGCAATGATCAAAGATTTATCAAAAGCGAAAGAGATTATTCGCGCCGTAAAGCGTGGCGCGCCGAATCTACCTGTCTCAGTAAAGACTCGCATTGGCTACAACAAAAATGAAATTGATACTTGGGTACGGGGATTGCTCGAAGAAGATTTGTCAGCACTCACGATTCACGCCCGCACTCGAAAAGAGATGTCGATGGTTCCGGCACGGTGGGAGCACGTTCGTGAGGTGGTGGAATTAAAAAACAAAATGGGTAAGGACACACTGATTATTGGCAATGGCGATGTGCTCGATAGTGCTGATGCTCGAAAGAAGGTGAGTGAGACTGGATGCGACGGAGTGATGCTTGGGCGGGCGATTTTCGGCAATCCATGGCTCTTTGACCAGACTAAAGGGATTGCGGTGGGGCAGAGTGTGGAAGATGATCGAGTTGGACTGGGCTCAGGGAATCATAAAGTGACTGTATCGGAGCGACTGCGAGTACTCGTGGAGCATGCTGAGGAATTTGAGCGAGTATTATGTGAGCACAAAAGCTTTGCAGTAATGAAAAAGCATTTCAAGGCGTACGTAAACGGTTTTGATGGCGCAAAAGAGTTACGAATGCAACTAATGAGCACAGAAGACTCAAAACAAGTGAGGGGAATCGTGGATAGTTTTCTAAAAAAGGCTCTATAGAGCCATATTTATGCTATTGCGGGTGGTGGGGTGATAAAGTGCTTGACTTTTATATATGAGTATGCTATGATACTCTCCAGACAGTCGAGTTGGTTTCTGAATCGAAGGGATTTACCTAAAGGTGAATCAATCAGAAGCTCGCACTGTGTTGTACAGCCTAACCGGCCCACTCGCGAAATTCGCGCCTGAGAAGGAGGGTAAAAACACACGGAAGCCAGTTTAAGGTAAGATCAATCCTCAGAAAGAGATCAAAACCTACTGGCCTTGTCGACAAAGTTCGTTAAAAAATTATCAGATAAATAATCTGATAAAGAGTAACGGGTCGGATAAGCCGACAAAACTCTCACCATTAACCGACCAGAGACTGGCGCGCCACATCGAAGGCCCCGCCAAGTCTCCGGTCACAACAAAGAAAGGAGGTAAAAATGTTCTATGAAAGACTGTGGTTGCGGTTGCACGGAGCGTTTGTGGAGGTAGGCGAATTTCTCGCTCACCTCCAGACGATTTTGCGGAACCGTGTTCGGGATATCAAGAAAAGCATTTGCGATTCTGCCATTGTGCAGAAGGGTGCTTGCTTGAATGTCCCCATCAGTCGGGCGGGTCTGTCGGAGCTGTCGCTCTGGCCGATTAAGCCATCGTGGAAAATCCTGAGTTGAGTCTGGGTGTCGGCGTTGGACCGAAGGTATAGAATGATGGGTATCTTGCGCCCCGGTGGGCCCTTGATATAACTGTCGGACTGTATTCAGTAGGAAACATGACACAGAAAAATGTGTCCCAACGACGCCCTAGTCCCAAACAACCACCCCGTTTTGCAATCTCGTTCCTACGAGAAAGCGAAGCGGGGTTTTCTTTTATCTGAATGGTGTCGTTGTTCTGAAAACCCCAGAAAATTGCCCAAAGATTTTCTGGGGTTTCTTATTTTTATATATTTTAATTTATACATGATAATTCTCCTGAAAGATTGACAATATCTATCAATGTGTATATAGTGCACTCAGAAAACGTCCTTTCCAGAAAAAAACTATGAAAAAGCTGAACTCGGTGGCCATTCTTTTGGCCTTTCTCTCACTCGTGTCTCCCTGTTTTGGGGCGACAAACTTCGTTTTGACCTCGGTCTCGGACCCGGTCAAAACCACTTTTACGGTGGCGAGCAGTAACGTCCTGTTGTCGAGCTGGAATCTCCAGATCTCGACCAATGGAGAGCCGTTTGCCGATGTGGTGGGGACCATCAATTTCGGCTCGGTGGACAATAAAAGCGTAGGTTTTTATGTGCTCCATCCCACAACCTACGGGTTTTATCGCGGAAAGACGGTGCTTTCGGGCACCAATGCTTACTCGACCACAAACCTGTTGTTTACGACTCAGACGGCGGTTACTCAAGGGGGGATTACGATCTCTGCTGTAGGGCCTAGTCTTGGGTACGTGCTCGAGACTAGCACCAACTTGGTCAACTGGACATTCTACTCCAGCAACGCTCCCGGAGTGATGAATCTCGCTCTGGATCCGCCATCGGGGCCAAGAAAGTATTATCGGGTGAAGGTTGTCCTTCCGTAAGTTTCTCATACCACACAACGTGTTTGTGTGGTTTTCTTTTTACGGAGTACTATTGACATAATGTGTCCTATATGTGACAGAGTATTTTGTCCTTATAAAAGACATAAGTGTCCTTTATATATATGATTATGTCCTATATAAAAATAAAGTTCGACATAATACAAAATATGTGTTTATAAATATGTTTCTATAAAGGACATACTTTTTGTATTTTTGCGAATTATTGTGTTTAAAATTTTGAGCTAACGTACTTTTTCTTAAAAAATATGTTTTTTCTTAAAACAAAATGTAAAAAATGGTAATAAAGTATTGACTTCTGCGACTTAATAAGTAGTGTGAATATAGTTTTTATGGCCAAAAACAACACGAATCAAGTAATAAGCACGCATACGACTCTTTTTGGGTCTGTTTTTGCCTATGTGTCTCGACTGGTTTCTCCGGTGTTGCTTTTCACTATTGCACTCTCATTTTTTGCGCCTTTTATTCCAACCGAAGTATCTGCAAATCATACAGGAATTTTGACCACAGCAACTATTGATTCTGATGCGACATGGACTGTGCCTGCGGGAATCACTCAGTATACCCTCAAAATCTGGGGTGCTGGAGGAAATGGTGGTAATGGAGGAGCACTCGGTGTACAGGGATACAATGGTCCTGGTGGAGGAGGTGGAGGTGGAGCAGGTGCGTATGGAGAAAAGACAATCACTGTTACTCCAGCTACAGCTACGGTGACCGCTTCGATTGCTCAGGATAATACAGCTACAACCACAGTTACTGTTGGTGGTATGGTACTCAAACTTGGTCCTGGAGGAAACGGTGGAGTTGGTCTTGAATATTCAGGTGGTAGCAAAAAGCATGGAATTGCCTATGGTGGTCCTGGTGGAATTGGTGGAATTGTTGATCCTGCTTCTGCTTCGCTTTTTGATATTTCACAAAATGGTGCAAATGGAGGGGATGGTACTCCTGGTGGGTATGCAAACAGTATGTCTGGCTACGGTTTCCCGGGTGCTGGAGGCAAAGGTGCTGATGGGTACTCTTCGCTAGCTTCTGGAGGTATTGGTGGAGCTGATCCATCAGGTGATCAATCATATTCATATGGAAATAATCCAGGAGTAGTGGGTAATGGTTTTGGTGGAGGGGGAGGTGGTGGTTCTGGCTACGGTGGGCAAGGTGCGCTTGGTGCACACGGCCGATTGGTTGTTGAATACAGCACACCAATTCCTGATCCAGTGGTCCCGCCGACTATTTCTTGTTCAGCAACTGCTGGTGTGCTTGATGTAGCTCCTGCAGGAGTAAACACGATCCTTTCGTGGTCTACCAACACACCTACGACCACTATCCTCGAAGTATCGAGTGATCTCATTACGTGGTTAGCTTATCCAGCCATCTCGACTACTGTGGGCGGATGTTATACTGTGACCGCTTCAACCACTAATTCACTTGCACAAGCAAACTCATTCCGTCTTACCGCTACAACTACCGTACCAGTAGTCCCACCTACACCACCAGTGACCCCAAGTGTCTCATGTAGTGCGACAGCAGGTATACTCTCAAATGTCCCGCAAGATGCTTTAAATACAGTGCTTTCATGGTCTACCAATACACCAGCAAGTACGGTTCTTCAGTCTTCAACTGATTTTGTAAATTGGACCACTAGTCCTGTAACTCCGACGGTGTCGGGCGGATGCTATAGTGTGGTCGCTTCGACGACGAGCTCGGGTGGATTGACCAATCTCTTCCGTTTGAATGCTCCAGTGGTGGTGCCTCCAGCTCCGGTCCCAGTAACACTTAAAGATTTGACTCTCGTGGGTCCACTCACTGATGCAACGGTGCCACTTTCGACTAACACTCAACAGGTTTCTTTTACTCTCCCAGCTGTGACTGATGTGTTTGTAGTAGCGTACGCGAACGCAACTATTCCAAACTCTGTCGCCTCGACTATCACTCTCTCACTCGACGGTACTGCGGTGGATTCTGCAGTGATTTCTGATGCGGCAAACACGGGTGGGGGTACCGCATCTGTTGCGACTCTCACCGCACACAATTCAGCCCTTTCTGCTGGGAGTCATACCCTCACAGTTTCTTTCCCTGCGCCAGGCGGTATGACCAATGGTCCAGTGAAGTTTTATGTATACAAGCTTGATACTGCGGTCAGTCAGGCGACTGCTGATATGGCGATCGTCGGACCGATTGCTACCACCACTGCGGTCACGGTCACCAATGAACAAAAAGTAACTTTCACTGTGCCAACAACCAGCGATGTGATTGTGTATGGCTATGTCAATGCGGGTATTCCAAACTCGGTTTCTGCTCCAGTAAAAATGCTTTTGAACGGTGTAGTGGTGGATTCAGCAACCATTTCTGATGCGGCGATTACAGGTGGGACAACTCGTTCACTCTTTACAATGGTAGCTCGAAAGACGCTCACTGCTGGTACCTACGAGCTTTCAACACAAGTACCAGCTCCGGGATATATTCAGAATAAGGCGCATTTTTATGTACAGTACCTCAATCCGGCACCGACTGATCCGAGTACGCTTTCTGTGGCAGGACCTTTGGTTGACTCTGCGTTTACTACCAACACTCAAACCGTATCCTTTACTCTTCCTACCGCATCTGACGTGGCGGTCTTCTCGTATGCATCGGTTGGAATTCCAAACTCCGTCGCCTCAACCATCACTCTCTCACTCGACGGTACTGCGGTGGATTCTGCACTTATCTCAGATGCAGCGATTACTGGAGGAGGTACATATTCGTTGGCGAGTCTTGCGGTCCGTAAGATGACTTTGTCAGCAGGAACACACACTGCTTCTTTGGCCTTTCCTACATCGGGGGCCTTTGGTGGAGCAGCACAATTTTATGTATATCGTCTTCAGGCCACTTCAACTCCAGTGGTCCCACCAGTAGCGCCAACTTGTTCAGTAACTCCAGGAGTACTTTCGGTCACTCCTTCTGGTGCAAACTCTATTTTGACTTGGTCTACCACTACGCCTCTTGCGCTTGTGGCTCAGAGTGCGACCAACTTGGTCAATTGGACCACGATCACTTCAGCACATCCGATTGTAAACAATTGTTTCTCAGTGACCGCTTCGACTACCGACGCGACGACTGGTTTACCAAACAACTTCCGTCTTTTTGATACTACGCCGATTCCGGTGATTCCATCTGCGACCGTGGTGACCTGTCCTGCAACTCCTGGTGTCCTTGCGATTACTGCATCTACAACTAACTCGATCCTCTCATGGGCAAGTACGACACCAGCCACTCTCGTCGCGCAGAGTTCAACTGATTTGACCAACTGGACGGTGCTCACGTTTAATCCGCCGATTGTGAACAACTGTTTTGCGGTGACTGCTTCGACTACCAACTCAGGGACTGGGCTACCAAACTTCTTCCGCCTCGCACTTGCACCAGTGGTACCTCCAGCGTTGCCTAGTTGTCCTGCGACTCCAGGAGTCCTCGCAATCACACCGTCTGGTGTAGATTCTATTTTGACTTGGGCAACCACCACACCTATCGCTCTTGTGGCTCAATCTGCGACTGATTTGATCAATTGGACCACTATCACAACCAATCACCCAGTAATCAACAACTGTTTCTCGGTAACAGCATCGACTACCAACGCAACAAATGGATTGCCAAATAACTTCCGATTGTTTGATACGACACCTGTAGGCGGTGGCGGAGGAGGTACACCAACTCCAACGTTGACTGTTGGTCTCGCTATCTCTGGCTCAACCACAACTGCGCCAATCAATAATCTTCCATTTGCATTAACACTTGGCGGTACTGCAGTTGGTCCAGCATTTCATCAGATCGATTGTACCACTGACGGCACTTACGAATACGCTTCGACTACTCTGCTTTCGTCTTTCATTACTCCAGGCATTTGTACTTATACTAATCCTGGTACCTATACAGCGACTGCGCAAGTCGGCCGAAACGGTGCAACGACTACGGCAACTACTGTTATCACTGTGCTTCCTGGAGTCACCATCGGCGGACTTTCGATGAGTCTCAATCTCACCGTTTCTCCAAATGCAGGTGTTGCTCCACTCAATAATGTGGGCTTTACTGGTAGTGTCTCGGGTACAGCAGTTACTGGAGTGGCAACTACAACCTTTAGCTTCGACTGCTTGAATGACGGTAGTTTTGAATTCTCATCAAGTACCGTGGCAACTTCGATAACGCAGGCTAATGTGTGTTCGTACACTAATCCGGGTACCTATGTCACTCGACTCTTGGTAGTGCGAAATTCGTTTATGGTGTCTGCGACTACCTCGGTAGTGGTATCTCCAATTCCAGCTACACCTCCTCCATCTGGTGGGGGTAATGATCCTGTCCCACCATCATTGGGTGGCGGTGGTCCGATTGGTCTATATGGCACCATCTCAGCTCCCGGCTCAATCGTCGTTACCAATAGTGGTGGCGGTGGTGGAGGTGCGCCACAACCAGTAGCTACTGGCGCTAGTTGCAGTTACCTCACTGATTACCTCCGATCGGATTTTGACAACAACCCTACAGAAGTGGCTAAGCTTCAGGCTTTTTTAAAGGACACAGAGAAGATGGACGTGTCTTTAACAAATGTCTTTGATAAACAAACAGAAGATGCAGTGAAGGCCTTCCAGGTGAAATACAGTGCTGATATCCTCACACCGTGGGGTGTGACCGAGCCAACAGGCTACGTCTATATTACGACCTTGAAGAAAATCAATGATATCCATTGTGCTGGTCAGAATGGCTATATAGCTGGTCCAACTCCTGATTTTACTCAGTATTATGCTGATTATCAGGCTGGTACTACGACCGTAAACACACCGTTTGGTAATGTGAATATTGCTTCAACAACCTCGGCGACAACTACACGTCCTTTTGACGGCATCATTGGTAGTGCAACAAGCACTGTGTCTGATACGCTCGCTGTAGCCACAACAACTGAAAGCTTCTTTGATCAAGGTACAATAATCCGTGGTCAGCAAAATGTCGCCACCGTTCTCAACGCGATGTCAGATATTGTCCTTTATGTCCTTAATAAAGTTGATGGAGTAATTGTGATACTTATTCTCGCAGCGATGGGATTCTATAGCTGGGTGTTTGTGAAGAAAGATGGAGAAGAAGCTAAGAAGTAATTAGATATTAGTTTTTAGTTTAGGGAGAAGGAGAAGATTTTTGAATTCGCGGATTGTTTGTTGTGGGTTGTGTGTTATTCTTTGTGTATGTCCCACGTTTCTCTCTACCGAAAATATCGTCCACAAATTTTCGACGAAGTCATTGGTCAAGAAGCTGTTGTGAAAGCACTTGAAGGTGCGCTTGCGAGCAAGGCAATTTCTCACGCCTATCTTTTTTGTGGATCTCGAGGTACGGGCAAGACTTCGATTGCGCGTATCTTTGCTCGAGCACTTGGCACCACTACCAATGATTTGGTAGAAATCGACGCTGCTTCAAATCGTGGTATCGACGACATTCGAGAACTTCGCGAAGCGGTCCACACCCTTCCGTTTGAGTCACCGTATAAGATTTATATTATCGATGAGGTGCATATGCTCACCAAAGAGGCGTTCAATGCACTCTTGAAGACTCTCGAGGAACCTCCGAAGCACGCTATCTTTATCTTGGCGACGACTGAGTATGACAAACTACCTGAGACTGTGGTGTCGCGTTGCCAGCTTTTCACTTTTAAAAAGCCTTCTCGAGAAACCCTCAAAGAGATGGTGCTTTCGGTTGCTAAAAAAGAGGGAAGAGACATTGACCCAGCGGGGGCGGATTTGATTGCACTCTTGGGAGACGGATCGTTCCGCGACACGCACGGTATTTTGGAAAAAGTATTGAGTGGAGAGAAAGGTAAAAAGATTTCACTCGAGATTGTAGAGTTGGCAACTGGTGCTCCGCGACACACACTCGTGATGGATTTTTGTGCTTCGCTGGTAAAAAAAGATGCTCCGGCAGGCTTGGCGTTGATTCATAAAGCATCCGAGCAAGGCGTGGATATGAAAGTGTTTTTGTCTTTGGTACTTGAAAAACTACGTTTTGCGCTACTCCTCCTCCACGCTCCCGATATGGAAAAATATATCAAAGGCTGTGTGTCGGCTGATGAATTTACCGCCCTCCAATCTCTCGGTAAAAATCCCGGCCTCACCCCAGCTATTTTGACTCATCTTCTTTCCGTCTACGACGCTCTTGCGAGCGCGCATATTCCGACGCTACCCCTAGAATTAGCAACTATCAGTATTTCGGGAGCGGGGAAGTAATTATTTGGCTGCCGGACTTGGAATCGAACCAAAATTAGAAGCTTCAAAGGCTCCTGTCCTACCATTAGACGATCCGGCAATATATTAAACTTTTAACTTAACTTACTCACCTTATCTATCCAATCACGCTCGGGGGCGGTACTTGCTGTTTACAAATCAATCGGATTACCTCTTGAGTAAACAGGTTGCCTACCATTAGACGATCCGGCAATACAGCCTTTTATAACATAAAACTGATCAAAAACAAAGCAGGTATACTTTCGAAATGGCTCGGTGTGTGATTTAATGAATAAGAACTATTCTATGATCAAAAAGGGTCTTGTCGACGGGACGGTGCATACAATGCCAAAAGATTTGCGAAAGGCGATTGTTTTGGTGCCTCTGGCACAAACAACCTGGGAACAGACTACTCCGCTCGCGCGCAACGAGTGGATTTGTTGGGTGACGTCTGGTAAAAAAACGGAGACGAGAAATATTCGCATAGAAAAAGCAATTTCAAAGCTCGCGAGTGGGATGCGTCGGCCGTGTTGCTGGGAGGGATGTCCGCATCGCTAAAGCTCACGTAGAACAAAAGACTCGGGGTAACGTCGATCTTGAGGCGGTTAGGTTTGTTCACAATTATTTAAGGGCAGGTTATCATATATGTTATGAAATTTAATCCTGATGCATTGGCTAGACAAGAAAGTGGAAGTAGAGAGATGATCAATCTGTTTCCTATGGCTCGTGAACTTTTTGCCTTTGCGCAAGAGGAGTTGTCTGAAATGAGTTTTAGTATTTATACCGATCCTCAATATCGAAAGGATACTAATAAGATTGTTGAATTGCCGGATAAGTTTGCGCCACTGGTGGCTGAGTATCCAGGGAAATATTATGTGGTGGGCTATGAAAATCGTTTGGATAAATATTATGCACAAGGAACTCGGAAGCGTTATGTAAGACTATCTTCGTCTCCGTATCAGTATGATTCAGATGAAATGCTTCGAGAAATTACACTTGAGGAATACGCACCATCAGAAGGTAAAGGTAATGCACTCTTTGTTACGGTGTCGAACTCGGTGAATGAAAAAAGTGTACTCAATTTAAATACCGCACGGGGTCAAGATGTTGATCAGCCACATGGTTCCGCACGAGTGACGTACGAGGTGGATTCACAGGGTAATAAAAAACCGAAGGAGTCTCGTTTTTCAAGATTGGATGAGGGGTTGCTTTCTTGGCATAATGAGCAAAAGCCTATCCGGTGGGTTAGGAATCTGGATATCGAACGAGGAATAGGAAAGAGCTCACAGATTACATATGAAGATATGTATTTGATCGGGAGAGATGCGCATGGACTTACAGAGGAGCAAACGAAGGTTCGTACGCATATTACCGAGTCGGATGAGGGTGAGGTGTCGATGTTGATCGAGATTGGTTTGGGAGCTTTGAATTCGGCTAAGACGCTATTTGAAAGTGAAGATAAGGCGGTTAAGGTGGTGGAACATTCACCAGAGGGGATGCGCGCTCTCAAGAATCAAATGGAAATTTTACAACAAGATCCGAATTATGCATTTTTATTTGAAAAACATGTGGATCAGGAACAGGTAATGGCGCTGATGCGAGCGCGAATCAAGATGCTTGAAGATGATTGGAATAAAAAGCAGTCGGTTATGGGCGCCAGTCAGATTGCGGATGCTGAAGATGCTTTGTTGGAGTGATTTTTGTAGTATACCTCATTTTTTGAACTTTTTATTATTTTGTTATTACCTTTAGTTTGGGATATTTTCTGCTACACTATTTGTATGACAGAAAAAATCCTCTTTGATGAACAAGGGCTAACACACGGAACACCATATGTAAAAGGTCAGTGGGAAAAGATTGCTACGCATACCGAAAAAGAGATAAAGGGGTTTTTCGGACCGTATCGATTTTTGAGCAACTTTGGAAAAGCGGTGGTCTTTCTTGATGGAGATGAATACGCGACTGTTGAAAACGCGTATCAGGCAGCGAAGTACAAAAAAGAATCTCGAGACTTTTTGAAAACTTGTCCTGCAAAGCAAGCCATTATCTTTACTCGAGCACACCCAATGGACGCTTACTCGCAAGAGGAGTGGGATGGTGTGAAGCTTGGGATTATGCGAGGACTTTTAGAACAAAAATTTGATGCGACTCTAAATCCAGAAAATCACGCAAAACTATTGGGAACCGGTGACGAATATCTAGAGGAGACCAACTACTGGGGTGATAAGTATTGGGGAGTGAGTAAGAGCGATGCAGGCGAAGAGGGTGTGGGTGAGAATAATTTGGGTAAATCGCTGATGGCGATTCGAGATGGTTTTGTAAAGAAGTCCGAAGGGGTATAATCGCAAGATATGATTTCCAAGACTCCGCTTACAGGATTTAAGAAAAAGTTTGATGTGGTCAGCGCTTTTGTGGAGCACGAGGAAAAGATTTTGCTTTTGCATCGCCAAGATCATAAGCCTCAGGGTGATATGTGGTGCGCCCCGGGAGGCAAGGTGGATGTGGGTGAAAGCTTACTCGGGGCTGTGGCCCGTGAGATAGCAGAGGAGGTTGGTGTATTTTTGGCACCAGAGCAGTATCACTTTTTTGAAAGTTATTACGTACGATTTCCCGAGTTTGATTTTATGTATCATGTGTACCGGGTGGTTTTAGGAAGCGAACCAAAGCTTGCTCTAAATCTCTCGGAGCATAAAGATTTTCAGTGGGTAAGACCTATAGATGCTTTGAAGTTGAATTTAATTCAAGATGAGGATGCGTGTATCAAGTGGGCGTACGGGATTAAATAAAAAGACGATTTAGAAATACTTGTACGTATCTATTTGTACCATTCACCTGTACAATTACCTTATTACTCATTAACTCAACGGACTATGGCGAAAGGAAACAACGCACATCGAAAGGAGACAAAAAAGCCAAAGAAGGTGAAGTAGTCTGAAAAAATGGGTGGAAAAGAATTTTGAAATAATCTAACTAGGGCCTCATACGTCCACAAATACTATGGCAAAGAGAATGGCACACGACATCAAGAATAAAACGTCGCGATCAAAGAAGACTGCAAAACGACGGGCAATCAGTAAGGCTCGAAAGGAGGCGCATAAGAAGAAGTAGGGAATAGTAGAATAATAAAATAAGCGAATAGCAAAGTGGAGCGGAGCGGGAAGAGGAGAAAAGCGGGGCGAGCGAAGCTCGCCCCGCTTTTCGACGTATCTGTCGTGTTGTGGTTTTCTATACTTCAGTATTACTATGTTTGCCTCGCTACACAATTTCTTTGCTCGATTTGAGCGTCCGATTTCTTCTTTTTCACTCGTGGGAGGATTCGTTTTTGATGCATTAACCCTCAAGCGCGTTGATACACTTTGGGAAAATGTGTGGGTGGTCGTACATTTGTTGATTGTGGCGACTTGTATCCTGCTCATCAATCGTATGGATACTACCGGAGACAGTGAGCATGATTTGTCGAAAAGTTTGTTTTGGATGGTCAACGTTCTCCAATTCTTTTTCGGAGGTCTTCTTTCTACCTACCTCGTCTTTTATTTCAGAAGCTCAGCGCTCTCGGTCAGTTGGCCATTTATTCTTATTCTCACATTGGCATTTATCGCCAATGAACGATTCAAGCGTCATTATGTACGAGTCGGATTTCAAGTGAGTCTTTTCTTTTTGTCGCTCTTTTCGTACACCATCATCGAGACACCAGTAGTGCTTCATGAAATGGGGGCGCAGATATTTATCGTCTCTGGGGCAGTCGCGCTCAGTATTATGTTTGTCTTCTTATATTTGTTGCGTCTCACTAGTCTGCGAAAATTTAGCCAGAGTAGTAGTGTTGTGTTCGGAGGAATTTTGGGTACGTTTCTTGTGGTTAATCTTTTGTATTTCACCAATTTGATTCCACCGGTACCGCTTGCACTCAAAGATGCGGGTATCTATCACTCAATTGTGCGAGATGATTATGGTAATTATCTCGTCACCGCTGAAGATAGTGATCCCTGGACGGATGCGTTTACCTTGTACGATGTCGTGCACCAAGGGCCGAGCAACCCGATTTATGCCTACAGTGCTGTCTTTTCTCCGACCGCCTTCAATTTCACAGTGATCCATGATTGGCAACAGTATGACGAAGCGACCCATACGTGGATCTCACGTTCACAGGCTGAACTGCCAGTGATCGGTGGGCGTGATGGTGGGTATCGTACCTACTCACACCAGATGGATGTTGCGGAAGGGAAGTGGCGAGTCAATGTGGAGACACATACCGGCGCCGTCATCGGACGATTATATTTTATGGTAGTGAAGACACCAGCAGAGCCGACGGTTCACACGGAGATTAAGAGTAAGTAAAAATGAAAAAAGCCCCCGATTTTGCTCTCGCAAAATCGGGGGCTTTTTCTACACTCGGGGTTTCGGAGGAAGATGTTTGTTTAGTCTAAATCGAACTTGCACCACATCGGTCGCAATCACTTTGTCTCCAAGCACGGCTTTTTTACCGTTGATAAAGACCGCACCCTTTTCGATAAGGGTGTCGGCTTCTCGACGACCAGTCGCCTCTTTTTTAAAGGCGAGATATTTGTTGATGCGCATGGGGAAGACGGCAGGGGAGACTGCGGGATGTTTGGCGTCAGTTGTGTATTTGGGCTGTTGCATAGAAGTTGGTGTGTTGATATTACATTTATTTCTATATTCTGTCAATCACTGAGTTTCTCGAGGGAGATATTTGACTATATTGCAATTATATATTCCAGTATTTATCCCCTATTGACCAATTATTAATAAGTGTATAAGATACACTTTAGATAGTATTCAGAAGTAGTTCTTTGAAAGTTGTATATACTATCCCAACCAAAGAAAGGAAAACTAGTATGTTATTCACGTTGTTTCGTAATGCCGGTGCTACGGGTCATGTCTTCTTCCTTGCTGGCGGAAAAACCGAAAGCAAAGGAGTCGCATTCAGTGGTCTTGTCTGGCCTTGGACGACGGTAGCCGTGGTGCCTGGGACAGCTCAGGTCATCGACTTCTCTGTCGAAGCGCGGACCCAAGACAAACAAACCGTCACTGTGACGGGTAATCTCAAGCTCGTGCTCGTGCCGGAGACGGCCGTGTCCAAGTTTGATTTTACGGTCCAAGCCAAGACTGGTGGTTACCTTGCTGCGTGGCAGCAAGCCCTTCGCACGATGGTGGTTGAGCATGTGCTCGCCCCGATTCATGGCAAGGCGCGTGAACTCACTGTTGAACAGGCGATCTCTGCTCACAAGGAGTTTGAAACCGCTGTGAAGTTGGTGGTGACCAGTGAGGCTAATCCGCTCGTGCGGATGGGTATCACTGTCGAATCCTGCTCGATTGCAAGAGTCGAAGCTGATGACGATGATGTGGCAAAAGCGATCGGTTCGCGCGAGCGTCAGATGATGCTCACTGAATCGGATGCCGCACTTCACAATCGGCAGATGAAGGCTGTCGAGAATCAACGGACTGTTCGGACGTTTGAGGCCGCGACGGTCTTGAAGCTCGAGGAGGAGCGTGCAAAGCTTCTTCTCAAGCAAGCCGAAAATAAGAAGACCGAAGCCACCATGGATGCTGATGCGACGAAGATTCGCATGGCTCCGCTTGCTGATGTGGATCCGGGCAAACTGCTCGGTGCTGCTCTGCTCAAGATGGCTGAGACCGGTCGCATTGGGAACCTCTCTGTCGGACCTGAGTTGCTTGCAGCTCTGAAAGAGAAAGTGTAGTGGCTATGAACCGAGTTGTCATTGTTACTAAGCCTACGCCACTCGACGACTTAGTGCGTCAGCATCAAACACTTGGTGCCGCGCGCTTCGTCCTCGAGTCGGCGGGACAGTCAATTACTGGCTATGAAAAAGAGGATCGCATTTACAAAGATGCACTTCTTGAAATCCAACGGCAGATCCCAAACGATCTGACTGTGGCGACGGTGGCACGTGAAGATTTGCCGAACTTTTTGTTTCGGGACGACGACCTGATTGTGGTCTGCGGTCCGGATGGACTGTTTGTGAATCTCGCGAAATATGTCGATGATCAGCTGGTCCTGACGGTGAACCCCGACCCTTCTACGGTCGCTGGCATACTGATGCTCTTTCCACCGAGTGAGGTGGGGAGATTGATTGCCCAAATACAGGCAGGCAAACATCAGGTTGAACGGCTTCCACTCTTGAAGGCTACGGTTGATGATGAAAAGGCGGTGTGGGGAGTTAACGATGTGTTTATTGGGCGGAAAGATCATGTCTCCGCTCGATACGAACTATCTGTTGGTTCCCAGAAAGAACATCAATCATCGAGTGGTATTATCGTTTCGACGGGAGTTGGTTCGACCGGTTGGTTGCGCTCTGTGGCGACAATGCTTGAAGGGTTGCTCAGTGAAAAGCAGTCTCACAAGCTCTCGTCGCTACCTGATGCGACTGATCTCGAGCTGGTGTATGTGGTGCGCGAACCTTTTCCCTCGCCAAACACCGGCACGAAAATGGTGACCGGCCGAGTGCTTCCTGGAAAGCCTCTCATTGCGTATTCGCAAATGCCTCGCGGAGGATTTATCTTCTCTGATGGCGTAATCGAAAAAGCGATCGAGTGGAACGCCGGAAGCAAAGTGGTCGTCACGGTGGGAGACCGGTATGTGCAACGGATTGTCGGTTAAACGCAAGGTGGGGGCCACAAACCCTCACCTTTTTGTATCGTGGTATACTTTTTGTAAGAACGCTGTATGAAAAATAAATTAGAAAAATCTACACAAACTATTTCCCAATTGCGTGTTGCCATCGCTTCAGTGGATGCGGTACTTTTTGCTGTGGTGGACGGAATGGTTTATACACTTTTGGTACCCGTGCATCGCCCACCTTTTTATGTGCATATGCATGGTTTGCCAGGAGGAGTAATCGGACCAGACGAAGATGCTACGGAATCTGCTACGAGACACTTGAAAGAAAAAGCGGGGGTGACGCAGGTACATATTGAGCAACTCTATACGTTTAGTGCTCCAGAGCGAGACAAACGTAGTCGATCGATTTCCATTGCGTATATGGCACTCGTATCTCCTGATCAATTTTCTGCAATTGCAGAAAAGACGGGCGGCAAATGGTTTCCGGTGAAGATGCTTCCTACGCTTGCCTATGATCACAAAGATATTATTGCGATGGGACTTGAGCGTTTGCAGGGTAAGCTTGCCTACACCAATATCGTCGCTCATCTGCTCCCAGAACATTTTACGCTGACTGAGTTGCAGCATATGTACGAGACAATTCTCGAGCGAAAATTTGATAAGCGAAACTTTAGAAAAAAGATGGTGTCGATTGGATTGGTCAAAGAGGTAGGTAAGAAAAAGAAGACTATACACAAGCCCGCCGAATTGTACTCGTTTGTGAAGAAAGATCTGACGGTAATTCCTGAGATTCGATCGGCACTCTAATTCGTCTCCTGAAGAAAACTCGTATATACTTATCTCTATATGTCATACGAAGCACAGTCTGTACTTGCAGTAGAAAAGATTCCTACGAGAGAGGAGGTGATGCGAATTTTTGCTGGATACGTGGGCGATCGAGCTTCCACAATCGCGTATGAGCAGTTTGATCAGTATGGTCCGGTATTGCTCGATGTTGAGGTGGCTGGAAGTGGCCCCGGAGAGTCGATTCAGTATCAGTATATGCGCAAAGGGGAATTCTCAGGTCAGCCGACCAGATCTGAGACTACTATCCATGTCGTATTTTACAAAGACGGAATTCCGGGCGGTGGATATAATCTCGCTCGATACAACGAAGAGACTCGGAATTGGGAGGAACAAAACAAACCAGCATAATTATGAAAAATTTTGCGTTAATTATTGGAATACTTGTGGTCCTCAGTGTAGTGGGATCATTTTTCTATAAACCTGTTTCAAAAATTACAGACGTCCGCGATGGCACCTATCTGATTGATGGACAGAGTGTGACATTGGTAGATGGTGTAGGTACTATTGATCTTGGAATCGACTCAGCAAGTTCAAAGTCGACCATTGCTTATTTTGGCAATGAGGCAGTAGGTGATTTAAATAATGATGGTGTTGTAGACAAAGCGTTTTTGGTTACTAAAACGGGTGCAGGTAGTGGTACTTTTTATTATCTCGTAGGCGCTCTGCGCACCACCGATGGGTATGTTGGTACCGATGCGGTCTTTTTGGGCGACCGTATTGCTCCGCAGACCACTGAAATACGAAATGGTCTCGTCATTGTCAATTATGCTGATCGATCTCTTGGTGAAAGTTTCGCGATATCACCGTCACATGGAAAAAGTGTTTGGCTCAAGGTTGATCCGAAGACGCTCAAATTTGGCGAAGTGGTTCAGAATTTTGAAGGTGAGTCTGATTCGAACCGTTTGAATTTGAGTATGCAGAAATACACTTCAGACAAACTCGGTATTACCTTTTTTATCCCAGGAATTATTTTGTTGAAACAAAAGAATTGGGTACCGCAGAACGTTTGTATACACAAATAACTCTGACTGATGACACCAAAGAAAATCGAGCGGTTCGAGAGGGACGGTCATCGGGGCGTGAAGGTCCAGTAGCTATTACTCTTGATTTTTATCAAAACTTCGAAAAGACTGCGCCACTTGCGTGGGTAAAAGACGATGCTCGTTCCAATTTTAAATTCTCAGATCACACCTATCAAGAAATTATCTTGGCAGGGAAGCCTGCGGTACGGTATGGATGGAGTGGTTTGTATGAAGCGCTTGGAGTCGTGCTCGCACACAAAGAATACATGCTTTCGATATCGGTCACCTATCTGACTCAGAAGGATACAATCTATCAGGATTTTGAAGGGATATTAAAGACGGTAACATTTCATTAATTTGCAAAAAGTATGACTGAATCATTTGAACAGCTAAAGGTGACCGAAGAGGAGGTCCTCGACGGTCTGAATCGATTGGGGATTGAGGATGAGTCGGCAAAAGCACTTTTGGATAGGTTTGTTCTGCAACTCCAGGCGGAATCAGATACGCGTGGGCAGGAGAGCGGTGAGGCTTCGGCGCGGGCAAGTCTTGAGGCCGATTTTGTCTTGGCGAGTTTGTATGCAAAAACTGATCAATACAAAGATGAGGCGTACACGGCGCTCGAGCAACTTTTTGATCAGGCTTCGGCGCATGGCTTTGAGGATATTACTCAAAAAGCTTTAGATTTGATGGACGTTTTAAATCAATGATAGCCTACACAGGCAACTTCCCTTAGAAAAGGGGGTATGGTATGCTTACCAGCGTTATACATAATTAATTTATATGGCACCAAAAGCTACTTCTGCATTTATGAAGCCTCTCACTGTGAGCGCAGACCTCGCAGCTATTGTCGGTAAAGGTCCTATGCCTCGATCTGAGGTGGTAAAGGCTCTCTGGGTATACATCAAGAAAGCAAATCTCCAGGATCCAAAGAATAAGCGAAATATCAATGCTGACGCTCCACTCAAGAAGGTGTTTGGTGGTAAGGCAGTAGTGAATATGTTTGAGATGACCAAGCTCGTTTCAAAGCATTTGTCTTAAATAATTAACAAAACGCACCCATCTGCTTTGTTGTCGATTCCGTTCGCTTCCGCAATGTACTATTCGTACATCTTGGGCGCGATACTCATCGACGCCTCGCATCTAGGTGCGTTTTGTTAATTATGATTGAATGTTACAAAAGGGCGGGCGCCGTAGGCGCCCGCCCTTTTGTTTGTTGACAGAATATCGTTTAGGGTTGATAATGCCAGGAGTGCAAAAGAAGCACGGAAGCGTAGTCGAATTTCTAGAGAGCCTGTGAACAATCTAATGCCTAGATGAAAGGTTCAAATGTACTGCGAAAATTGTGAAGCGTGAGGAGGTGATGCCTAAGCATCATCGACGAGCGATGAATAATTTGTAGCGTACATTTGAGACTTTGATCAGGCAAACGCAGAATTTGCGGATTATTTAAAAGTGGTTAGATTGCGAACAGGCTCATATTAAAAAACAAAATACACAATGCAAGGTACAATCAAAACATTGACCCCAAAGGGATTCGGATTCATTGCTCGCCCAGGCGAGACAAAGGATTTGTTCTTCCACTCATCACAATTGAACGGTGTTCGATTTGAGGAGCTCCGAGAAGGTGATGCTGTCACTTTCGAAGTCACACAGGGTGACAAGGGTCCTGCAGCAACAAACGTTTCTCGCGCGTAAGCGAAAACAAAACACCCCGAGCTAAAGCTCGGGGTGTTTTGTTTTTGTGGCTTTCCTCGCTCCTACCACGCAAGCTAGTAGCTCTCAGCTCCTTTTCGTGTTACAGTAGCCCCCTATGGCCAAAGCCGACACTATACTTTCATTTGAAGACGCTTCGTTTGAATACGGGCACAATAAACCCATCTTGGATGAGGTGAATTTTTCCGTGCGTCGAGGCACCAAGACCACCATTATGGGTCAAAATGGTGCGGGCAAAAGTACGCTTTTTCAGCTCATCACGGGTGCTCTCAAACTTGAAAATGGGAACGTAAATATTTTGAATGGCGTGAGTATCGCTCTCTCTCGCCAGGTGATCCCACGAGCCGATGTCGAGCTCACCGTCCGAGCGTTTTTTGAAAAATGTTTCCCAAATAAGGTCTACGACATTGATCCCCGTATTGATGCGGTGCTTGAAGTGGTCAATCTGAAAGGTCACGAAAAAATGCATGAGCGGATTGTGAAGACTTTTTCTGGCGGTCAGCAGGCACGTCTTTTGCTTGCTTCAGCACTGATCCAGGATCCTGACCTACTCCTCCTCGATGAGCCGACCAACAACCTCGACAAAGCTGGTATTGAGCATCTCACCCAATTCCTCGTGAACTATGGCAAGACCGTGATTGTGATTTCTCACGATGCCGAATTTCTCAATGCCTTTTCTGATGGCGTGCTTTATCTCGATGTGCACACTCACAAAGTCGAGCAGTATTCAGGCAACTATTTTGATGTGGTAAAGGAAATTTCGGCTCGTATCGAAAAAGAAAATCGAAAAAACGCTCAGCTCGCTAAAGAGATTCAGGAAAATAAAGACAAAGCAAACTTTTTCGCCAACAAAGGAGGACAAATGCGCCTCGTAGCAAAACGAATGCGTGAAAAAGCCGACGAGCTCGAAGAGTCAAAGGTTGAAGTACGAAAAGAAGACAAGACTATTCGCGCGTTTACTATTCCGATGCAAGAGGGGATTGTGGGTGAGGCAATCAATATCTCTTCTTTTTCGGTGATGGGGAAAAATCATAAGCCAGTTGCTCGCAAGGCAAATATTTCTCTCAAAAAAGGTCAGCATTTACTTTTGCGCGGACCAAACGGTATCGGCAAGAGTACTTTGCTCGAATCAATCGCCAAGGGCGAGGCCAAAGGCGCTCAGATTGTGCCTGGTGTGAAAGTGGGCTACTATCGCCAAGATTTCTCGACACTCAATTTTGAAGATACGGTCTACCAGTCTTTGATGGCAGTGATGGATAAGCAGATAGAAGAAACAATGCGCACGATCGCTGCGGGCTTTTTGATCACCGGAGAAATGATTCATACCAAGATCGGCAGTCTTTCCGAGGGTCAAAAGGGTTTGGTGGCTTTTGCTCGATTGGTGCTTGAAAAACCAGGTCTTCTTATTTTGGATGAGCCGACCAACCACATCAACTTTCGCCATTTGCCTCTGATTGCTAAAGCCCTCTCTGAATTCAAAGGTGCGATGATTCTCGTATCCCACGTCCCAGAATTTGTGGCACAGATTCGTATTGATGAAATATTGGACTTGGAGAAGTAATTTTGTTGGAGTATTATTGGTGTATGAAAATCAACGAAATAGCGTTTGTGTGTTACCCGGTAGATGATGTAAAGCGGGCACGAGCTTTTTATGAAGGAGTGTTGGGACTGGTACCTGGAAAAGTGTCTGAAGGTAAAGGCTACGCCTTTATCGAATATTATATGGGAGCACATACGCTCGCTATTGGTCACGGTGCGCCAAATTTTAAGACGGGGAAGACTGGGGCGACTGTTGCGCTCGAAGTTGCTGATTTTGACCAGGCTATTAAAGAACTTAAGAAGGCAAAAGTCACTTTTCTAATGGACTGTCATGATTCTTCTGTGTGCAAAATGGCCCTTATTGCTGATCCTGAGGGGAATCAGATTATGATTCATCGAAGGAAGTAGTTGGAATGAAATAAAAAATCCGTACTCGAGAACGAGTACGGATTGTGGGTTAAAACCTGATTGACCTATAGCCGGATTGACTACTTGTCTTCATTGCCCAACGATTATCGTAGGGGGCGACAATAAGAGTCGATCGAAGCTGGCTCGGATTCGGCATTCGAAGTAGCCAGCTGGTGTCAATGTATAATTTACCATCAGACTCACGAAAGACACTGTAGTTCGGAGGTGTAGACATCAACACTCCATCTTTTGTCCACGGACGGTCTTGGAAGACCTCGTAGAGCATGAGAGCAGGCTGACTTTCATCGGTCTGACTTCGAGCAAACTGGACAAATGGCAACCAATGAATCCATTCACCTATTTTCTCACCGTTAGCGAGAATAAACCCAATAGGTTTTGAACGTGGTTGCAGTGAAGACAAATAGAGAATCCTCGATGGACCTCCGGGTTTACCATAATGAAGAAGAGTCTCCATTTCGGCTTCGTCGACTAGACCGCTGTCCTTGAAGTTTTCTTTGTAACCAATCTTTCCTGCATCTCCGAGGAAGGTAACAAAGTTTCGCATGCTCTTCATCTCACCGTCTAAGCCGGGGAAGGCGATGAGTTTTCCATTCATACGAACGTATTCGAGATCAACTAGATCAGGACGCTCTTTTGGCAATACAAGAATTCTGTTTCCAGCTGCGCAAGATACGATCAATTCCTGGGTCAGATAATTAACGATCACTGCAAAGATCGGGATGCCACGCCGGACACAACTAATCGCTGATGTGGCTCCCGAGATCGAGACAGGCCCGCTGAACTTCTCTTCCCATCTTGCCAAAGCATTGGGGTCTCCCAGAATGTCCCCAATTTTATTTTCTTTGGGAAACTCTGAAAGAAAAGCTTTGAGTTGGTTTGAGCGATCAGTGGGGTCGCTGATAAATACTGTCCGAAATGATTGGGGGTCATTGGGACGAAACGGGTCGTTAAAACATCCACCTTTCGAACCAATCTCCTCGGTGACGACTACGGCACCATTGTCGTATCGGCCGAGTTCAGCGCAGATGGTTATTTCTGGGCCAGCATCCATACCAAGAGTATCTTTTTTGCCATATGTGGCAATGGGTCTTAAGGCATCTTCGACGGTTGAGTGCCTAAAGTCGTAGTATGCCTTTAGGGCGGCTGAAATGGCTGCATTGACGTGGGACCTCTCTACACCTTGCATAGAATTATCTTTCTTTCTGTTGATGTAAAAAATACATCAGGTTTTTTATTTGTCAAACTTTTCCATTTAAAATAGTATACCTTTCTGTTTAAATTGCAAGTATAATTTGTTTTTTTAAAAAGACTTATTGAATGAATCAGTACCAGCCACAAAGCCGGTTGTCCAACAGAGCTGTAAAGAATACCCACCACTCGGTCGATCAATATCAAGAATATCACCCACAAGATAGAGGTTGGGGTACAGGCGAGACTGCATCGTTTTAAAATCGACTTCAGAAAGCGCGACACCGCCAGAAGTAACAATGGCTTTGTCGACGCCGAGCAGACCTGAGACGTGCAAGGGGATTGCTTTGAGTAGTTGCACGAGAGCTAAGCGTTCTTCTCGGGTGACGCTGTTGCACTGCGTATCAACATTAATTTTTGAAAGTTCTGCGACTACATTTGCCACGGCTCCAGGCACAATCTCTCCGAGTACGTTTTTAAATTTCTTATTGCTGTGTGCTTTGAATAATTCTTGGAGTTTGGTATTGAGTTTTCCGTAGTCTTCGGCAGGGAAGAGGTCGAGGGAAATAAGCACCTCGCCATATTTGAGAAGCTCGGCGATATCAGAACTCATGTTGAGAATAGTTGGACCGCTGACGCCGACGTGCGTAAAAAGTATTTTACCTTTTTGAACGTCTTGCTTCACTCCGTTTTGTAGCAAGGTGAGCTTTACTTCGGGCAAAGTCACTCCCGAAAGATTCTTTACCCATTTATCACTCAAAGTAATCGGGACGAGCGATGCTACGGGCTCTGAGACCGTATGCCCGAGCTTTTTGAGCCAGATAAAACCGTCGCCAGTCGAGCCGGTCTCAGGGCGTGACTTACCGCCGGTAGCAAGAATGAATTTCTTCGCCACAATTTCCTCTCCATTTTTTAAATTCACTGCCAAAATCTTCTTGGTCTTGGTATCGGTGACAAAATCTACTACAGACGCATTTGATCGTACAGTAACGTTTCCCTTTTTCAAGTAGTCAACGAGCGTATCCCACACAGATTGTGCGGTGTTGCTCTCGGGAAATACTCGAAGTTCGTTTTCAATTTTTGTCGGCATGTTTCGACTGTGAAAAAAGTCGAGCGTTTCCTGCACACTCCACTGTGAGAAAGCAGAAAAAAGAAATTGATCGTTACCCTTAAATTTTGTCAGGAGCTTTCGGGTATCAAATTGGGCGTTGGTGACATTGCACCGTCCACCGCCGGTAATCAAGAGTTTCTTGCCAAGTGAGTCATTTTTCTCAAGCAAAAGTACGTTTGCACCAAGTTCAGCAGCCCGGCCAGCAGACATCATCCCCGCAGGCCCTCCACCAATGACGACCACGTCCCAGACGGTATTTACTCCTTGTTTTGAGCCATTTTTCATACATTGGCATAGTAGCAGATAATCAAAGTATTGACAAATATACTCTATTGGTATATACTTGTCGGGTACTCAATTTCTCATTAGTTTTCTTGTTTTGGCGGGTAAGTGCCAAACATATTGCAACCAAACGGTTCCGTATCTAAAAAACTTTCGAGACATCCCAACTACTCTATTACTTAACAGTTGGAGGTACGAAAGCATATATGTATCAAAATAGACAATCGTCATTTCGAGGCCGATCAAACGGTCCTCAAAGAAGCTTTGGAGGGAAACCACGATTTGGTGGTGGAAATCGCGGTGGTGGCCGACAAGGTCGCACCGAGAAAATCGACTTCGCTCGATTTATCAATAAAGTGGTAGTCACTGAAGAGGCTGAAGTATTTACTCCAGAACACTCATTCCAGGACTTCGCTTTACTTGAAATCCTCAAACAGGGTATCGTGGCAAAGGGCTACAGTACACCTACTCCGATTCAAGACCGTGCGATTCCGCATGTGCTTTTGGGTCATGACGTGGTGGGTATCGCAAACACGGGCACGGGTAAGACGGCTACGTTTTTGATCCCCCTTATCAACAAAGTGCTCGGCAAACGCCAAGAGCAGATTATGATCATTGTGCCAACCCGTGAACTCGCGATTCAAATCGATGAAGAGCTCACTGAACTTTCAGCAGGGATGAAAATCTTTTCTGTCTGTTGCGTGGGAGGTGCACCGATCGGACGACAGATCTCACAACTTCGCTACCAGTACAATTTTATTATCGGTACTCCAGGTCGCTTGAAGGATTTGATCAATCGTAAAATGATTTTCCCAAACGAGTTCAATACGATTGTGCTCGATGAGGCAGATCGAATGCTTGATATGGGATTTGTAAACGATATGCGTGCGATTATGACCGCAATGCCAAAGACTCGTCAGACACTTTTCTTCTCAGCGACTTTGTCGACTGATGTGGAAAAACTAATCAAAGAGTTTTTGCGCGAGCCGATCCGTATTTCAGTGAAGACACAGGATACCTCAAAAAATGTTGAGCAAGATGTGATTCATGTGAAGCGAGGCGGAAGCAAACTTGATTTGCTCCAGGATCTCTTGAAGCAAAAAGAATTATCAAAAGTGTTGGTATTCGGACGAACAAAACATGGTGTCGAGCGACTTTCTAGAGCGCTTGCAGACAAAGGGTTTAAAGCTGAATCAATTCACGGAGATAAAAATCACGCACGACGACAGAAAGCATTGAAATTGTTTAAAGACAATCAGGTGCAGATTCTCGTGGCTACTGATGTGGCTGCTCGAGGGCTTGATATCGCTGATGTGAGTCATGTCATCAACTACGACTTGCCTGCTACCAACGATGATTATATTCATCGCATTGGACGCACGGGTCGCGGAGGGAAGAGTGGTAAGGCTCTTACCTTCATCGAAGAAGGCCAAAATCGTTAAAAATTAATTAAATCACCTCGTCTACTTTGTTGCGGTTCGGATTTTCTATTCACCATATACGAATATGGCTCAGTCGAAAATCCTCCCGCGCCTCGTATCCAAGGCAATTTAATTAATTTTGATGAATCGGGTCTTTGTGGGTAGAGTACCAAGAGGGGCGCACTTCGTGCGCCCCTCTTGCATTTCTGCCGTATTTCCTTAGTATCAATACCAGATTCAGTTCTCTGTTACAAAGAAAGGTGTTATATGGAAATGTGTTTTCTTGGTCCACTCGGTACCAATAGTCATGAAGTTGCTGAGAAAGTCCGAAGTCTGTTTGAAGATAAAAAGCCACCGTATAGTGCCTATGTGCACACTACGCTGGTGAATCGTCTGTGCGAGAGTAATACGGAAGTGTTGCTCACCGCTTCAAATCAGCAATGCCTCGGGGTGATTGCCCTGGAGAATTCAACTGCGGGTCTCGTAGATGAGACAAAGCGATTTTGGCTCGACCGTTCGGGTGGGTTGAAAAGAGTGACAAATGTTATCGGGGAATTCCACCTCCCGGTCGAACATTGTTTGCTTGCACATCCGAGCATTACTGGTGTGTCTCAATTGACCGCAGTAATGTCTTATCCGCATGCGTTGGCACAATGTAGAAACTTTCTCGATGCACACAAGCATCTTGAAAGAATACCATCGGCTTCAACTGCAGCAGCGGCAAAGCTGGTCTCAGAAAGACCGGATGCGGTGACCACGGGGGTGATTGCTTCTCGATTGGCCGCCACAATATATGGACTGAAGATTATGCAGGACCATATTGAAGATTCGCGTGATAATGTGACGCGTTTTCATATCTTGGGGCCCTCAATGGTGTATCCGACAGGAAACGATCGTACAGCGATTATTTTCGAGATTCCGGATGTGTCTGGTGCCTTGGTGGATGTGCTCAGCGCTATTCGTCCTGGCGGAGTAAATTTATCATCAATTCACTCTATTCCGCTTGGTGTAGAAGATCGCTTTGCTTTTTACTGCGAGTTTGATCGACATCACCTTGATCCACGAGGCGAGGCAATCATTACTCGTCTCGAGACACTGACCAGTCGCCTCATCGTTCTCGGCTCATTTCCGCAATCTCAAAAAGGGAAGTGATAAAGTCTTCAAAAACCATTGCATACGTGCGATGGTTTTTTATATTTAGGTTGCATGTTTTTGTCCAAGGTGTAGACTTTATATGGATTGTTTTTTTACAGTAACCACGCAAAAGAAAGGAGTTTGCTATGACTATTATAGTGGTGGATGACGAAGCCATTTCTCGTGCCGTTCGCGGTACCCGAGTCAGGGCTGTCCTCGTGGAGAAGTATTGGGACAAAGCGACCGCAGACAAGTTTCGTGAGGCGATGCGACGTCGTGACCCAGATGATTCTCAGGAAGTCCTTCGCCTTATTCTTTGTGGTCAGCCGGTCTCGTCTTCGGCCAAAGTTATGGCCAAGGAGATAGGGAAGCGATACGGTGCGAAAATCAGCGGGAAATTCACCAAAGCTATGAATGGTCGTAAGCCCGAAGAGGGGATACAGGTTCTCACCCAAATTCTCCAAGACGCTACGAGGCCGATGAGTAATTCGATCTATGCCGAATTCGGTAACTTTGTTCCTCCGAGGATGCGCTTTAATCCATCCAAGCGTCGTTTCCCTTGAGAAACTCTTTTCTTACACAAAACTGACCATTCGTGGTCAGTTTTTTATTTGCTTATTTAATTATTTAGCTATTTTGATTATTGTAATTGCGGATTCATCCCCGTCCGCTCTGCGACGGGGATGAATCCGCAAAACTAGGTAGTATCGGCGGAGCCGATACTACTACAAAAAAGTCTACCTAGATGTCTCGCCTAATATCCCGCCGAGTCTGCGAGGGGACGGCTTGTCGCGGGGATAGGACAAGACTAGACTTTATTTTAACTTTTTAACTATTTTCTCTTGCTTCCCGGCTCAATCTCGTAAATAACATCTTTACGTTCCACTACCACCTTCCAACCATTAATCTTTGCATGTCGATAGAGGAGCTTGTTGGGATTAAAACAAATCGGTGTATCCACCATCTCGAGCATGGGGATGTCGCCTTCGGTGTCCCCGACAGCGATTGAGCCTTTGAGGGTCAGGTGCTCCTTTTCAACAGCACGCTTCACGATGTTGGCTTTGTTGGCAATGAGGTGGAGGTCGGCTACTTTGCCGGTGAGCTGATCTTCGGGACCAATTTCATAAAACCGTCCATAGACTTTATTGAATCCTAGATGCGCACAAAATTTATCGAGCACTCCTTTTGGTGATTGTGAGATGGCGAGTAGGAAGTAGCCTTTTTTCTTCAGGTCTTTGAGGAGGTCGCGGGTAAAGGCGTACACTTCGTCTTTGTGTTCTTGCACCACTTTTTCGCCGACGTTGATGAAGTCCTTGTAGGGCACACCGGGGATGTGCTTCATAAAGCTGTCGACGGCCGAGTTGAGATAGGTTTGATAGTCGCCTTTGCGATTGATCCAGCGACGATAGTCTTTTTCATACGAATCTTTTGCTGAAGCAGGGAAGACTTTTGCTTCAACGAGTGCGTCGAGGAGCTCGGTAAAAAGACTTGAGCGAAAGATGGTACCGTCAATATCGAAAATGGCGACTTTTTGCATAGCTCTATGGTACGCCTCGGAGGATTTTGGTGCAAGGATGGGGAAGGGTGGAAGACAAGAAGCAAGATAGACCAGTCAGCAAGAGTGATCGGAGAAATAAAAAAGCGGGAAAACCTGAAAGGTTTTCCCGCTCGCGTTTCTAAAGGAACTAATTTACGTTAGTGCCCCGACTTCTCGGAGCACCATTGTGCGATAAGCTTCACAACTCTTGATCAGCTCATCGTGCATGCCGATACCAGCCACTTCTCCCTTTTCAAACACGATGATTTTGTCAGCGTGCCGAATGGTCGAGAGGCGGTGGGCAATGATGATGCCGGTCCTGCCTACCAGAGCTTCTCTGATGGCTTCATGCACCAAGGCTTCGTTGACCGGGTCGAGAGCGTTGGTCGCTTCATCCAGAATCAAGATGCTTGGATCTTTCACCAAGGCTCGTGCGATGGCGACGCGTTGGCGTTGGCCACCGGAGAGCTGGACACCGTTCTCGCCGATTTCAGTCTCAAACCGTTTGTCGCCAAGTCTTCCATAAAACTCATCGATGCGGGTTTGTTTGGCGAGCACCTCTAGTTCCGCAGTGGTCACCAATTCAGCTGAACCATTGAGACCATAGGTGAGATTGGCGCGTAGTGTGTCATCCCAAAGTTTTGGTTCTTGTTGCACACAGCCGACTGCTCGTCGGAAGTGTCCAAGATCTAACTCCTTGAGATTCACTCCATCAATGAGCACCTCTCCATTATCTGGGTCGTAACCTCGGAGGAGTAGGTTGATCGCCGTCGATTTACCTGCTCCAGAGTGTCCCACCATTGCACAAGTTTCTCCTGGTTCAATGGTAAACGACACATTTTTTATGGCACTATTGGATTCTTCTGTAGTGGATTGAGTTTTAAGGGCTTCTTCTTCGTATTCATCAATCCGCGTCTTTTTATAGACTGGATAGGTGAATGAGACGTTCCTAAACTCGATTCGCCCAACAAACTTTTGCGGTTTGGTGGGATTCACTACTTCGGTAATCGCTGGTTGTATTTCGAGTAAATCGAAATATTGGGCGATGTGTGCACTGTAGCGTGCAAACCTTCTTTGCAGGCTACCAATTTGTCCCAGTGCAGTGAAAGCGCTTGCCGACCAGCCGATGGCGATCATCATATTTCCCGGGGTCTCCTTGCCTTGATAGACAAGATAGATGCCCGCAAGCACGACGCCACAATTACCAATCGTCGCAAATGGTTCGCGAAGAAGGGTAATTTTGTAGAAGTATTCTTGCCAGAGTCTCTTCCCATCGTCTGCAAATTGCTCATACCGCACTCGGTATCCAGCAACCGCACTTTTCTCCTCGTTGGATACCATTATCAGTGTGAGATGTTTAATCATCTCCCAATAGCTGGTACCGAGTCGACTTCCCATTCTTGTATTCCTTTTCATTTGGGGAGCGACACGGAGATTGATAATGACACTGATGGTGATAAAGATTGCTATGTTCACCAACGCAATGAGTGCCAACAGGGGATTGATGTAGCAAAGTGCTCCGAGCACAATGAGTAATCGAAAGAGGTTGGGACCAACTTCGAAGTAACACATCTCCACCATCTCCAAGATAGCACTCTCACCTTTTTTGATGACATCTTGTTTGAAGCCGGAGTTGTGATTGCTCACTTGTCCGATCGACAATTTAAGAACGGTCTCTAGGGTGGTCACTTCGATGTGTCGCTCGCCGTCGTAGGCGATACGTCCCGAGTGATGCAATGCTTGCATCCATGAGAGGAGGCTATTGGTGGTTAATCCAACCGCCAATACGACTACCCACCAGATGAGATCTGCAATTTGATTTTTCTGGATCATCCCATCGATGATCTTTCCAAACACAAACGGGGCCACGAGACCGACCATTTGAGTCAGTAAGATCAATACCGCGAGGTAGAGAAATGCTTTGTGAAATGGCCGGTAAATCTCGTAGATTTTCCGCGCTCTGTTGCTAAACGTAGTGCTGACAATGTGCATTGGTTTCCTTCTGTTTTGTTCAATTTTCTAGCGGTATTATAGCATTTTAGAGTATTAAAGTCAATGCTTTTTTGGTAAGAAAAAAAGCGCTCGAAAAACGAGCGCTTTGTGTGTAGTTAATCCTGATGGCGTCGAGAAATCGCCAGTTCTGTATTTCCTGTGTGTATCCTGTTTTCCTTGACGAGAAACAAGACAGCGAAGATGTCGCTCTCGCTGTCGTCTTCATCTTCACCATCTATGACAGGCTCACACACTTCAAGCTCGGTGTATACCCGAGTGCGACGTTCCTGGTCGTTTCGAATCTTGCGGGCAATATAGCATTTTCCTTGCCTCGGCAAGACGAGATCTTGAGGGCGCATTTCGATGGTGAGTGTTTGTTGCCGTGTGCATCGCTTGGCACTGAGAAAACACTTGCGACTCATCCTGAGTTCCTTCACCTGATTCTCGAGGGGTCGCTGATGATCTTCGAGATCGTGGATGGTGAGGATGAGTTCGTATACCAGCCGGCATTCGCCGTCTCTACTGAAATCATCGATTCGTGCGAGACGAAAAGATTCTGAGCCACTGAATTTTTGTAAAAGGTTGCGTACGCGGATTAAAGCCATAACGACTCCTTTGGGTACAGTTCTACGAATGAATACTAATGATTATGAAATAAATAGCAACTGAATGCGGGGAATATAAAGATTCTTGACAGAGCAAGATATATTTGTAATAGTACAAAAGGAAATGTAACGTACAAAAGAGAAAGGAATAGATAGGGCACTGAAGGTATGCTTCTGGTTTGTGCATCCGCTCGATGCGGGTACCAACGCGGTAGTCGCCGGTCTTTTTGAAGGTGAGACAGAGGAGCACTTGCACCTCGATAAACCTTGCAAAGACGGGGTTCGTCGGACTCTGTGGGAGTGTCGGCATGATGAAATCACTCGGCTGAAGGCTGATGCTGAAAGCCTGGGATTGCGATTCCAAATTTTCCGAAGAAGGGGGTTGTACGGTCCGATTGAGTTGTGGCAAGAGTCTGTGACGCGTCGGAACGAGCCCTCTCTGGCTCAGTCGGGGCCTCAGAGTCGGTCGTCTCGTGGAAAATCTTCTCGACGGCAAACACTCGCCGATCTTCTGGACATTCCCGGGGTGATGCGTGGTTCACGATTGCCATTTCCTCCGCAAGTGGGATAGTCTTCTTCTGGGTCCGCCCAGCACCTTTCGCGAAAGGTGCTGGGCTTTTTCCTTTAAAAAACGGCTCTAGCCTTAGCCATTACAGGGGTAGGGTAATACGCTTGACAAATAGGTATAAATAGTATATGATTACACCAGAATGAAAGCGGTGGTAACTTACCACACGTTAGCCTGTTCTTCACAAGAAAAGAATACAAAACAAAGGATTAATAATGAGTGCTGATATTGTTTCGCAACTGAGAGGATGGGAGAAATTCTACCTCGACGTCTTCGGCCTTACGGTCGATTTCTCGCAGGTGAAAATCCCGGCACAGAGGGAGGGATTTACTCGCTTGATCGTTGTGTTGAAGGGACTTACTCTAAACGGTGTGCGTGATGTCTGTAATCGACGACTCCTGTGTGAGTTTTTCACTGATGACCTCGACACAGAAGTAGTGGTTAACGACCGCATGCCGATTGAAACCTATGCCATCTTGGCACGTGACTCGGTTGATTCAGATGAGAACCTTGCAGGTTACTCTGCCGAAGACATTTTGGGAATGAAGCTTGTCACAATGACACTTCTTGAACGGATGCTCCTCGAGCTCATGTGCTATGTTGAGGGAAGGCGTCTAGATGTTAAGACCTCAACGATTTGTCCTGGCTCACGCTATGCCGATGGCGATGTCGCAGGGGCAGATTTCCGTGATGAGCCGTTTAAAGTTCGTTGCTTTTTGATCCAGGGTTGTGGTCCGGACTTGCGTGCTCGCGAAGTGATCGCTGCCTGACCTTTCGGTCGTATTCCTTACGCATCCCCCGATGACACAACTTGTGTTATCGGGGGATTTTATTTTCCAGAGAATTTAGATCGGAGTCTGTGAATGTCGGGGAGAGAGTCATTGCATTTTGGTCTAGTATCTGACTACCGGTGTCTAATATCTATTGGATGTGGATACTCCACTTGCGTATGTGTATGGTGGTATGGTACATTTTAAAAACCATCAGGTCACGAGTCTGTCTCATGACCAAGAACGGTGGAGTTCAGTCACAACAAACAAAACGAAAGGCCTTGCCATGAGTCCCGCAAATGGTCCCCCGCACATGAAGTTGGTTTGTCCCGTCAGCACGCTTCGCACCCCTACGGCTTGTGGGTCGAAGAACACCAATAGTTATCGCGCATCATCGACCTCCGCCACCTCCTTGAACTTCAGGGACTTCGGCGAATCTCGTGCATCTGGCGTCATCAGTTTCGGCACGCACTAAGCTCCCAAATCGAGCGAATGCGAAGCCGCTGAAGACTTCAAAATCGAAAGGCATTGCGCCTATGAACGACCCTCCGTTTTGTTAGGACACTACGCTTCAGTCGACCCTCGCAAGAGTGTCGGCTGTTTTCTTTTGCCCCGAAAAATGTCGGACATTTTTCCAGCTTTTCCATTTTGCATTAAAAAACCGCCTCTTTTTCAAGAAGCGGTGTGTTGCTACCGATTAAACCAGGTGGAGAATTCATCTAAACGACTTCTGTGAATGATGAGTATCTCCTTTTTGGTCGAGGTGATTTCTTTTGACGGAATGATGTTTTGAACAGACCACCCTTCCTTGTTCGGGCTGATTTCAATCCAAATGAAACCAAGTCGTTCGCTGATCCCAAGAATCGGGACCAAATCCCACGGCGTTTGTTTGCCTGCCTGCAAAATGACCGCACCAACCACACTTTTCCACAGGCGGGCCATGTGAGTACCGATCGAGCCACCAGCGACTTCGATATTTTTAAAGAGGCCACCGTTCGCTTTGCCTTGAGCCATCATCTGGATTGTGGGTGAGTGCAATCGAGGGTCTTCACGAAGCAAGACGTATTGACTACCAAGACTGAGCTTTGGGTCAATCCGTAGATGTTCGTACTTATCGTCTCGCAGGTTGAGTCGGAATACATTGGGTGACTCGGGTCGAAAGTAATAGATTTCGTGAGTCATTACGTCTCCAACAACCGCCGCGATGATTGCATCGTCGTACACCAGACCGAGCATACTACCGACACCTTGTGACTGTTTGCGAATGTATGCTTTGGTGCCGTCGAGTGGATCGACGCTAAACCATATGTCGACATCTGACTCAGTGCACTCGACGCGTAAGCCGGATTCCTCACCAATGATGCCGAAAGTCGGGAAGCATTCTTTGAGGCTTTTTTCGTAGATTCTTTGTGCTTCAAAATCTGCCGTAGTGACAAAATCTTGCTCGCGTTTGTAGCTGCTTATCTTTTCCTCAGCTTCGAACTGTGCGCGATTGTGCCAGACCGATTCCATAGCTCGTCTGGTGACTTCTTTCATTATAATCCCAATGGCGTGGGCATTCATCTGACCGTATCGTCTTGGTTTCATGGTGTGTAATGTGCTGTTTTGTTCCTTTTTGAATCTATCACAAGTAGTTGTATTGTCAAAGATTTAGTATGAAGTCTTTTGTGTTTATAAGCTAGAAGCTATTGGCTTCATTTGGTATACTTCTTTCATGCCCGCCTCAAAAATCAGTCTCACACAAGCCAAACAAGATAAACTTTTTTATGTAGTTGCCAATGTTGTCGTCTATCGCAAGTCCGACGGCAGATGTCTCATTCTAAAGCGCGATGCGCGAGAAAAAGCACACCCAAGTAAGTACGCGGTGACCGGTGGAAAGCTCGAATGGAAAGATTTGCCTGTGGGAAAGCCGACGCGAATCAATGGCGACGTGCTCGATTACCAAGATGCGATAGAAAAATTACTGATTCGAGAAACAAAAGAGGAAGCGGGGATTGAGATTTATTCTGATTTTCAGTACATAAATAGTGTGGCGTTTATTCGTCCCGACGAAGTGCCGGTGATTTTGGTCAAATTCTGTGCGCAATACAAAAAAGGAAAAGTGGTGCTCGAAAAGGGTTCGTTTACTGACTTTGCGTGGGTCAATGCCAAAGAAGTGAAGAAATATGAATGTATTGATGGTATTAAAAAAGAAGTGGCACAAACGATTGCGCGATATGCAAAAAAATAATAGTACTTATGCTGGTTTGTCGATAGTGATAGAGAATCCAAAAGGAACCTACAAGTCTTTTCAGACTGAAGGTGATGCGACTTGGAATAGCTATCCGCTCAAAGGAGTGACGTACCCAGTCGATTACGGTTATATCGAAGGGTATACCGCGGAGGATGAGGCGGACCTTGATGTGTTTATTGGTACCGGTAAGTTGTGCGGATTCATACAAGTGTGGCGCCTCGATGTGCCGATTGAGACAAAGATGGTGGCGAATGTCACCGATGGTGAGTGGCAGGCGATTCTCGATGCTTTTGCGCCAGTGTTGCGGGAGCAGAAGCAGTTTGAGACCGAAGCTGATTTTGTTACGTTTATTGAAAAATTTAAAAATAAAAAATAATATGCCTGCCGATAAATACACTGCAGTGTGGGTATCGCATTCCTCGATGGGGGATTTTTTGAAATGTCCACGCGCGTATTTTTTGCATAATGTATACAAGGATCCAAAGGATCGTCGGAAAATCACAATTGCTAGCCCAGCACTGTCTCTTGGTTCGGCGGTGCATGAGGTGGTAGAGGGCTTGGCGAATTTCCCTGCTGACAAACGTTTTGATAGGGATCTCCTCGCCGATTTCAAAATCGCCTGGAAAAAAGTGTCCGGCAAAAAAGGCGGATTTACTTCAGCTGAACAAGAAGAGGACTATTTCAAGCGAGGCGAGGCAATGATCGCTCGCGTAGCCAAAAATCCAGGTCCGCTTTTGAAAAAAACGGTCAAACTTAAGGCTGGTCACAATGATATGCCACCCAATTTTTATCTCTCAGAAGAAGATAATATTATTTTGTGTGGGAAAATAGATTGGCTTGAGTATGAAGACGCTACTGACACAATCCGAGTGCTTGATTTTAAAACAGGAAAGCATGATGAAGATGGTGAATCACTCCAGCTTCCAATTTACGCACTTTTACTCGATAAGCTTCAAAAGAGAAAGGTGACGGGTGCAGGATACTGGTATTTGGATCGAGATGATGAGGTAAAACCGGTGGCACTACCAGATCTTTCGAGTGCGTTTGAAAAAGTGTTGGCTGTTGCTAAAAAGGTGAAGCAGGCACGTGAGAAGGGTGAATTTCTTTGTCCGAAGGGGGAGAAGGGATGTTTTGCTTGTCGACCGTATGAGAAAATTATTGCCGGCGAGGCAGAATTAATCGGTGTTGGTGAGTATAATCAGACTGTGTATCTCATTCCTTAGGCTACTGTGGTATAATAGAGGGGTATGCTTGATCCGATTGTGTTCATTGACTATATCGATCGCTTCTCCTATCCGGCGATTTTTATCATATCGCTTCTTTCTGGTCACCTGATTCCTTTTCCTGAGGATGTGATTTTGCTTGTGTCGGGCTACTTGGCGAGTGCGGGCTTTATCAATCCGTATTACGCCTGTATTGCGGGTATTTTAGGTATTTTGGTGGGAGATAATATTTTGTATCAGTTGAGTAAAAAAGGTAGTTCGCGGGTACGCCGACTCCGCGAGTATGTGCGAGTACGCTTGCTCCCGCGTGAGGCGTTTGTGCGCAAGCATATTCGCGCGGTGATTTTTGTGTCGCGTTTCGTGCCATTTTTTAGATCGCTTAGTCCAGTGGTGGCGGGAGTACTCGATATTCCTCGAAAGACTTTCCAGATATATAACTCAATTGGCGTTTTGATCTACGTACCAATAATGATTGCTGTGGGGTATCTGTTTGAATCAAATGTGAATAATTTGGTTGAGCGAGTGGACACCTATCGACATATCTTTTTTATCGCTATACTTATCTTTTTTGGTTTGCTAATTGCATATTGGGGGAACAGACGGATCAATCGGTTTTTGAAGAAGTGATGGAGGTGGAAAAGAAAAAAGAAGAGCGGCGCCGTAGGCGCCGCTCTTCTTTTGTTTAAAACTAGCAACACTTACAGCTCTTTCCCATAGCCTTCTTGACCCCGTACAACACAACCAAGACTGGCCATGTGTAGGTGACAAACCCAGCTGAAGCCCATCCGAGAGCTTGAGCCAAGAAAAGTAAGCCAAACAATACAATCAAAATACCTTTTGCCTTGTGGCACATGCAACCGCACGATGCACAAGTTCCATTTGGAGTATCCATATTTTTGTATATTAAAATCTGCTAAAGTAGACCGACCTTTCTGGTGGAAAGTATACCATGGGATAGCATGCCAGTCAGTAAGATAGATTGAGGAAAAAGTGGGCGCCGAGTACGGCGCCCACTTTTTCGTTTTGTGTTATGATTATTTCATGTTTGAAATTCTGTTGTTATCAATCCCATATTGGATTATTCTTTTCGGATTTTCTTTGGTGCTTTTTGCTACTGCTTGCCTAGTATTTATTCCACTTTTTCCAGCGCTATCTCTGATGTTTGCTTTATCGCTCGTCTTTGTGACTTTTGATCGATTTTTGCATCTGTCGATTGTGGGTCTGGCGGTGCTTGTGGGGATTTGGGGACTCTCAATTTGTGTTGATTATACTTCTGGAATATTGGGAGCAAAATATGGTGGTGCATCTACCAAATCGATTCTCTGGGGGATGGTGGGCATGCTATTTGGCTCACTTTTATTTTTTCCGTTCGGCTCTTTTGCAGGGTTATTTTTGGGAGTGTTGATTGCTGAATTTGTGGCACATAAAAACGAGATGCGAGCATTTAAAGCGGCTTCTGGAGGGGTAATTGGTTCATTTATTGGGGTACTGATCAATGCCACTCTCGCTCTCGCCTTTCTTGTCTCCTTTATCCTGTTTTCGATTTAAAATAGTTCCTGAAAAAAGCCCCGTCTCGCGAAGCGAGACAGGGCTTTTTTTGTCTGCTTTATACTTTTTACATTTTACTTTATTCTTCTTCTTTACCCCACTCTTGCCTTTTTGTCCAAAAAGCGTAGTATCAAAAGTGCCGTGTTATGCGGTAAGTTCGTTAACAACAAAAACAAAAAGCGGTGCAAGCCGCGAGAAAGGTATACATGAAAGCTGAAAGTGTTGGTATGAATCCGTTCCAGTTAGCTGCTCGTAATATGTACGCTGGAGACACTTCTCGAGAAGACTTGATTAAAAAAGCTCCGTGGAATGTAATACGTTTTTCAGTCAATATGGGCGAATGGGAGGCGTGCCTCGCGAGTATTGGTAAACAGGTGCGCGGTTATCACTCAGGAAACAAAGCCTGGGAAACGGAAACCCTTGAGATTCTTCAAGCTTATCCTTCGGCAAAAAATGGCGGATTAGCGCTTGAATGGTATTTGAAATGTCTTTTTGGAGGGGAGACTATTGCCGAATCTCGGGAGAGACGCATTGCACAATTGTTTGCTGTTCCTGAGGGCGGTTCTTGGTCAATTGTTGACCATCATTGGTCGGCGTTTAATCGTTTCCTCAAGGAGTATCCTGAGGCATACTGGATGCATCCTCGAATTCGGCAGATTTTTGCCGATCGTCTGCGCAAGCCACTTTCTGCGCTTCATACGCAGGGGCGTTCGATCTCACAAAGTGATATCGATGAGATTGAACAGGCACTTCGGCGAATTGTGGCAGTCAATGATGGGTCGTTTGTTGCTCTGGTTAACAACCTACTCGATGCACTAAAAGGTGGTCGCGTGGGCATGGCGACGGGGAACGATGATCCGTTTGCTCTACCGAGATTGACTGCGCTCCTTGAGACTACTAGGAATCATTTGCTCGAAGGGGCGGGTGAGACTCCTGGATCATTGGGGATATATTTGGACAAGCTAGGACTCCCAAATGTTCAGGTGAAATTTTCTCCGTCGATTGGTCTAGATCATCAGCTTCGGTTTGTGTTTGATATTAATGCGAAGGATCCGACTCTGCCGATCTCTGATCTGACTGATGTGGGTATCCTCTTTGGTATCGAGGGTTTTGAGACAGTAGAGGCTTTTGAGGCGGGGAGGCCAGTGCCCTTCTCTGATACGCTCTACAGTTTTCAAGTGGAAGCTTCGAAATTACCGGTGACTATTATTGGAACACCTCGAATCCTCAATACCCAGGGTCGCATCTTTTATGGTGCTCGGATTATGGTGCAGGTTAGTTACCAGCATGGCCACACATTCATCGCACATTATCATTGTCATGACTCTGGTCCGGTGAAGTTGACGCCAAAGCCTGAGGTGATTAGGATCTCTTTGCCTCCCAGGGGGCCTGCTGAGGCGGGGAAGTAGTTGTTCTTTAAACGCATCGGGCGAAACCTTACGGTTTCGTCCGATTTTCTTTTGCCTGTCGAAAGTCTTGCATTCTTGAAATTAAGTGGTAGTATCAAAATCGGAGTGTTCCTCCAAAACAAAAACCGCCCTAAATAACTGGGCATAGTGAAAGGTAAGTAGTATGCATGCAAAAGTAGTTTTGGCACCTGGCTCGTTACTGGAAAATCATCCTCATCCCCTCAAGGGTCAGGATATTGGCTACGCGGGAGACTTCGCGGTCTTCCTCGATCTGTGGTACGCCACTCCTGATTGTGAGCGCAGGCTCGGGTTGCTTCACAGTCTGACTCTCGAGCACGAGTATGATCGTCGGGAGGTGATTCCATTCTTGCTTTTGGTTGCTGATGGTTTTAAGGACTTGGAAAACTTTCGAGATCCTACGAAGAAGTTTCAGCCTCTCAGTACCGAGTCAAAGCGACTTCGTGGCATGTCCTATGCGGAGCGTCAACGGATCCTGGCCAAAAAAGCGTTTGCGATCTTGTGTGACCAGCTCTTTGCTGAAGACAAGGAAAATCATCACTACAGTCACGATGTGACACGTCGGTTCAAGTGGTGGTGGATACTGAATGATTCGCCCATGTTTGACCTCGTTCTGAATTTCTTTCCAGTCGACGATCGTTACGGTAATCTTCGTAATGGATATCGCACGGATACTTCTGAATCGAAGTCGCGCCAAGCCGAGATCGTTTCCAGTTTCTTGTTTGAGTTCGCTCAGGCTGGATGGAAATTTACACGCTTTGGTGATCGTTGGTGTGATGAAGATGAGGCGATCAAAGCTCGTCTGGTCACTGCGCGTCCGAGGTTTATCGAGATTCTTGATTACCTCAATCAAGTATCGTGGTTAATCGGCAGACAGCTCGACCCTGAGTCGGTGAAAAAGCTTACCGAGCTTGCTCTCGGTCGGGAAATCCGGCTGCCTCAAGAGAAGGTGGGGTGTGAAAATCGCCGGAAGCCCAAGACGCTCGAGGAGGCATTGCTCGGGCATTCTCCCGCCGCAGAGGTACTGATCTTGGATGCCATTTCGGATACTGCGGTTGCCAGGTTTCAGGCTAGCTACAATGCCTCGGTTGTTGAGCAGGAGGCTGAGACGAGACAGCGTCAACTCGAAGCTCTGGCGAAACAGCAACAAGACCTCGCTGCTCAAGTTGCTGAACTTGCTGGTGCTTGAGCCTGATTGACTGTTCTTTACACAAAACCCTGTGCGTTTATGCACAGGGTTTTTTCTATTCTTTGCTCTACTATAAACTAATGACTATTAACTAAATGAGACTTTTTCCCGTCATCCCTTGTGGCTTTGGAACGGCAAGAAGTTGTAAGATAGTCGGAGCGATATCTGAGAGTCCGCCATTTTTCACAGTGACATCGTGACTAGTCACTATTGCCGGTACCGGGTTGATAGTATGGGCGGTGTGCGGACGACCTTCTTCGTCGATGTTGGTCTCGGCATTGCCGTGGTCAGCAGTGATAAAAGCAACTCCGTGCTTTGCGGTGAGTGCATCGATTACGCGCTTCAATTGCTTGTCGACTTCTTCGAGGGCGATGATAATTGCGGGAACATTTGCGGTGTGACCCACCATATCTGGGTTGGCAAAGTTGATGAAGATAAAATCAGTGCCAACATTTATTTCCTCGATTGCCTTGTCAGCAATCCCTTCAGCTCGCATCTTTGGTGCAAGGTCGTGAGTCGGCACATCTTTGTGACTATCAAGTAAGATATGTTTTTCACCAATGTACGGTTCTTCTCGTCCACCGTTTAAAAAGTAGGTAGCGTGAGGGAATTTTTCTGTCTCGGCAATGTGGGCCTGGGTAAGACCCGCTTTTGAAATCTCGGCCGCGAGAGTCGTCTCGATTTTGGAAGGAGGAAAGGCGACGAGGCATTTGAATTCGCTTGAGTATTCGGTCAGTGTGGCAAAACAAACATTTTCTTGTGCCTGCTTTTCGAGCATTTTCTGCGAGAGCATACGAGCACGGTCAGCACGGAAGTTGAAGAACAGTACGGCATCATTCTTCTCGATAGCACAGCCTGTGCCGGTATCTCCAAGGCAGACAATCGGCTCAAGTAACTCATCTTTTTTGCCGGTCTTGTAGAGTGTATCGAGATACGCAGATGGTTTGAGGGTACACACATTGCCTTTACACTCAAACATGGCTTCTTCAGCTTTTTTGAGGCGATCCCAGTTGTTATCACGATCCATCGCATAGAATCGTCCGGACATGGTAGCGATGAAGCCAATACCAATTTCGGAAAGTTTTTCTTCGAGTGCTTTAACATAGGTCGATGCACTCTGCGGTGGAGTGTCTCGTCCATCGGTAAAGAGGTGGATGGCAAGCTTTTTGATACCAGCTTCTTTGGCTAGTCGCAAAAAGGCATAGAGATGCTCCTGGTGGCTGTGTACACCGCCGTCCGAGAGCAGGCCTTGGACATGAAGAATGGAATTATTTTCTTTAACGTGGTCAAAGAGTGCCTTGAACGCAGGATTTTTGGCAAACTCACCAGAGTCGATGGCTTTGCCGATACGGACAAGGTCGGTGTCGATGACTTTTCCTGCACCGATGGTCATGTGTCCGACTTCGCTATTTCCCATCTGACCTTCGGGAAGACCGACGGCGAGACCGGATGCTTTGAGAAGTGAGTGTGGATAGGTTTTCCAAAGTGAATCAAAGAAGGGGACTTTGGCTTGTGCGATGGCGTTATTTTTTTTATCTTCGCGATAGCCCCAGCCATCGAGGACAATGAGCGCGACCTGCATATTTTTGTGTGTACCGGTTTTCATAGATGACTATTCTATCACATAGGTTCATGTAAAGAAAAAGCCTCCGAGAGTCGGAGGCTTGGCTACTGAATCGCTAGGGGATTAAGCCGTAGGCGATAAAGGTGATTTCGACTGGCGACCACTCCAACACCAATTCATCTGTAGTGTTCTTAGCCTTGAGATGCTTTGTGACATACGCTCGACAGTCAATATGGGTTGAGTGTCCAAAGAAGTGTGGATTACCGCCAAGATAGGTAGACCTCGGCTCAAATTTGGTATCATCCCAACAGAGACCAAAGCTCGGGTGGGGAACGGCGGTATCCGTCATGTATTCGATGATAAAAATACCGTCGGTCAATCTCCAGATTTTTTCAATGCGAGAGAAACGTTTGACCAAATGTAGGAGGGGGTTATCCAAGGGCTTTTTCATATGCGTTGAATTTTTTAACAGGACAGTCTATGTTTACTATAGCCGATTGTCTTGAAAAAGCAAAACCTCGCGCGACGTAGTCGCGCGAGGTTTTGCTTTTGTATCGTTATGCTTTAAACGCCGATTTGCCTGGGTACACTGCTTTTTTACCTAGTGACTCTTCGATGCGAAGAAGTTGATTGTATTTTGCTACACGGTCAGAGCGAGACAATGAGCCGGTTTTGATCTGGCCAGTGCCAGTACCCACCACAAAGTCTGCGATGGTGGTGTCTTCAGTCTCGCCAGAGCGGTGAGAGATGATTGATGTGTATCCTGCTTTTTTTGCCATCACCACAGCGTCGATGGTTTCTGAGACTGTGCCGATTTGGTTGAGCTTGATCAAAATAGAATTCGCGATATTTTTCTCGATGCCCGTCTTTAGACGCTCGATGTTGGTCACAAAGAGATCGTCACCAACAATCTGTACCTTTTTGCCAAGTTTCTTGGTAAGTAGTGCATAGCCGTCCCAATCATCTTCTGAAAGTCCATCTTCAATAGAAATAATCGGATATTTTGCACACCATGCTACATACATGTCGGTGAGTTCTGCCGAAGTAAGTGTTTTGTTTTCGCTCGCGAGGAAGTATTTACCATCTTTGTAGAGCTCGGTCGCTGCGCAGTCGAGTGCGATGCCGATTTCTTTGCCCGGCTTGTAACCAGCTTTGACGATAGCTTCCATAATTACCTCAAGTGCTGATTCATTTTTACCAAGTGACGGCGCAAATCCTCCTTCGTCACCGACAGTCGTTGCGAGTCCGCGATCGTGGAGAATCCGTTTTAAGGTGTGGAAAATCTCAGAGCCGGCGCGGAGTGCGTCAGAAAAAGACTTGAGACCAACTGGCATAATCATAAATTCCTGGAAGTCGGTTGATTTTTCTGCGTGCTTTCCGCCGTTCAAGATGTTCATCATCGGCACGGGGAGGCGGATCGGATTTTTGGTCTTTGCGATCTGGCTGAAATATTTCCAGAGCGGAATATTTTTTGACTTCGCGACCGCGTGGGAGAAAGCCATTGAGACACCGAGAATAGCATTGGCACCGAGCTTGCCCTTATTTGGAGTGCCGTCGAGTGCGATCAATGCATTATCGAGTAAGCGCTGGTCGAAGGTAGTACCTTTCTTGGTGATAGCTTTTGAGATGAGGGTGTTTACATTTGCTACGGCGGTCTTCACTCCTTTACCCAAGAAGCGATTTTTGTCTCCGTCGCGGAGCTCTACTGCTTCGTGGCTACCTGTAGATGCGCCACTTGGTACCGCAGAGCGACCAAATGAGCCATCAGAAAGAGTAATATCGACTTCGACTGTCGGATTGCCTCGGGAGTCAATGATTTCCCGCGCAAGAACCTTTTTAATAGTGTGCATTTTTGTTTGTAAATAATTAAAGATGAGAAAATAGTATACGGCTTTTGAGGAGGAAGAGCTACTTGATGTTTGGGGGAGTGACTCGTATAATATGGAGTATTAGATAGTAATAATTATTTCCTAATTGTATGGTTAAAATCACTCAATATAAGAATACCGATCTCGGACTCTTCTTGGTCCGACTCGGTATTGCACTCGTTTTTATTATTCACGGTTGGATGAAGCTTTCGGATATGACAGGTACTATTAAGTTTTTTACTGAAATGCTTCATGTTGGAGCGTTTTGGGCGTATGTGGTGTCTGCGGTAGAATTTTTGGGTGGTCTATCGATGCTCTTGGGAGTGTGGACCTATTGGTTTGGAGTATTGCTTGCGATCAATATGGTGTTTGCGATTGTGCTCGTGAAGATTGGTAAAGGTTTTGCTGGCGGATACGAATTCGACCTTTTGCTTTTGCTTGCGTCACTTGCGATTGCGACGGTGGGTCCGGGGAAGTATACGGCGGAGAGTGTGATGCCGAAGAAATAATAGACGGAAGATTACAGACAAAAGACACTAGACCAGAAGAAAATCCCCCGAAATTGTAAAGCAATTTCGGGGGATTTTAAAGCATGACTCACACCTTTAATGCGAGTCATGCTTTTACGTGGCGCCTGTGTATATAGAGCTCTATTTCAGGGTTTTTGTAAAAGTACTTGACTTTTTATATCAATTGGTATATAATACAACATAGAAAGTATGGACTCAACCAACAGACTGCTCACGCAGATCTGCCATACGAACGAAAGGTTCTTTATGAAAACGATTATGAGGGCGACGACTCTCTGTTTCGGATTTATCGGTGGAGCTTTAATCGCGAATGGCTGTTGTGCCTTTGCGGTAATTCCCATCATCGTTGGTCTCATGGGGGTATACACCCTCACCAACAAGTAATCAATTTTATCCCAAAACCGCCCCGAGGCATCTCGGAGCGGTTTTTTCTTTTTCTGGTCTATCTTGCTCTCTTGCTGACTTGTCTTCTTATCTTCCCTTAGGTTGTGCTCACCGGTGCCTTCTTAATCATCTCGATAACCTTGTCCATATCGTCAGTGATTGTGTAGAGGTCGCGGTCTTCTGGGTTTATTGCGTGATGATTCTCAAGAATATTTTTCTTGATGAAGCCGTCGAGTGGTCGCCAGAAATCTTCGCCTACGAGAATAATCGGCATATGTGGGATCTTGTGTGTCTGAATGAGGGTAATAATTTCAAAAAATTCGTCCATGGTGCCAAATCCGCCAGGGAAGAAGACGTATGCTTCTGCCGCAAAAGACATGACTACTTTTCGAGCGAAGAAGTGATGAAATTCGAGTGAATCTTTGACGTATGGGTTTGATGCCTGCTCTTTGGGGAGTTGGATAAGGATGCCGACAGAGTCTCCACCGGCTTCGCTTGCCCCACGATTACCAGCTTCCATAATACCGGGTCCGCCACCAGTGACGATAGCATAGTGAAGCTCGTCGACGATGCGTTGAGCGAGTGAGCGGGCTTGTTCGTAGTGGATATTTCCTTCAGAGATACGTGCTGATCCAAAAAAAGTAACTGATCGAGGATATTTGCGAATGAATGCGAAGCCGTTTGCGAACTCTTCGGCGATGGTGGCGAGGCGTTTTTGTTCAGTCTCACGTAGTCCGTCCATCATTTTTTTAAAATGGATGGGGGTAATAGGGAGTTTATGTTCAGGAACATTGATCTGTGATTTTTTGTGCATAGGTGTATTGTAATTGAGTGTGGATACTGAAGCAAGCTGGGCGGTGTCTTGGGTGTGTTATACTTTTGTATATGTTAAAAAATAAAAAAGAACAACTAGCGGTGGTGTGTGCAATTTTCGCTGCGATACTGATTTTTGTTATCGGACGATTCTATTGGTACCAGTCTGAAGCCCTTGATGCAAATCAGGCTGGGACGGCTACACAGGGAGTAGATGTGGATGGAGGCTTGGATCACTAGACGACAGAGTACAGACAACAGACACTAGACGGAAAAAGAAAGAAAAAGAGGGGGGCGCCTACGGCGCCCCCCTCTTTTATTATTGTATTATTTTGATATTCTGCTATTTCTGTGTCTTCTTTTCTGATTTATGCTACTGTACTGTCTATGTCCGCTATTTCATTTGAGATCCAAAAAAAGCTCGAAGGTACCCTTGCTCGAGCAGGGAAAATACAGACTCCACACGGCGCTATCAATACGCCAGCTTTTATCGTGGTGGGTACCAAGGCAACGGTCAAAGCACTCACTCCTGAACAAGTGAAAGACTTGGGTGCACAAGCAGTACTTGCTAATACCTATCACCTCTATCTCGAGCCGGGGGAAAAGATTATGCGAGCATCGGGAGGACTACATAAAATTATGAACTGGACCGGACCAACGTTTACCGACTCGGGCGGTTTCCAGGCTTTTTCACTCGGTGTGGCTTTTGGAAAAAAGATTAGCAAGCTTTCAAGAGGCGAATCAAACGGTTTTGAGTCGGAAGAAAAAGAAACATCGGTACGAAGTGAGGGTTTGTCTCCAATGGCAAAAATTACTGAGGACGGAGTGATGTTTAAATCCTACCGCGATGGCAGTGAGCACTTTTTTTCTCCAGAAAAATCAATGGAGATCCAAAACAACATCGGTGCGGATATTATTTTTGCATTTGATGAATGCACTTCACCGACCGCAGACAAGCAGTATCAAAAGGATGCGATGGATCGCACACATCGTTGGGCAAGGCGTTCACTTGATAGGCACACCGAGCTTCAGTCAGAAGCAAAAGCGCTTGGGAAATCACCGATTGCACTTTTCGGTGTGGTGCAGGGTGGACGGTTTGAGGATTTACGAGTCGAGTCCGCTAAAACTATCGGTGCGATGGATTTTGATGGCTTCGGGATTGGAGGATCATTTGATAAACAAGATATTGGTACTGCTGTGTCATGGGTAAATAAAGTCTTGCCGGAAGGGAAGCCGAGACACTTGCTCGGTATTGGTGAGCCAGAAGATTTTTTCTTGGCGATTGAAAATGGATGCGACACGTTTGATTGTGTGGCTCCTACTCGTATGGCGCGCAACGGCACGCTTTACACCAAGCAGGGGAAAATTCATATCGATAATGCAGAGTTTCGAGAAAAATATGAGCCGATTGAAAAAGACTGTACGTGTTATGCGTGCAAGCATTATACCGCCGCTTACATCGGCTACTTGTCTCGAACCAAAGAGCTTTTGGCACATACACTGACCTCAATTCACAATCTGCATTTTATTGTGCACCTGGTGGAAGCTATTCGTCAGTCGCTCCTCAGTGGCACTTTTTATGAATTCAAGAAAAGCTTCTTGGAAACGTACCGCAAGTCTGGGGAAAAGTAGTGTCGTGACAAAAAAGAGATAATACGCTAGACTTAATCCTACATATGCAATTCGTTTGTTCAAAGCTTCATACCTTTATTGTGATTCCCGAGTCAACTCGAGGTCTCATTTGTGGTGTGAAGTAGACGAAATTCTCTCCCTAACACTAGAAACGAGTCCTCGAAAGAGGACTCGTTTTGCGTCTAGTCCGTGTGGACTAGAAGACGCGCAAAATGTGATCTAGTTCTTTGTAGAACCTGTAAAATCACCCCGTCTGCTTCGTTGCTTCGCTCGTTTGCTTCCGCAACGTATTACTATACGTTTTGGTCACAAGCCTTGCTCGCGCCTCGCATCCAGGGTTATTTAACAGGTTCTTAGAAAAAAAATAGTTATGAAAAATCATTTGTTGGCTTCAACTGAGTTCGCTGATGGTGAAATTCCGGCTCCGATTGTGGGGCAAATCTACACGAATAAGAAATGCGAGACACTCGCTCCGGCCGTGCATGGGCAGACGGGATGGAAAGTCCTCGCTCTTAAAAATGGTAGTCCGGTGTTTGATCTGGTTGTGTTTTACGGCAAGATCTCGCCTGGACGGTGGTTTACTCCGGAGGAGCAGAAGAAGTTTAAGCGCGAGCGGGCAAGGGTTTGGTGGCAGGTAAACGGTCACGACGAGCGTCTCTATCGAGCTCAGAGTAGTCGTGCTTGTGTGTGGGGAAGTCGCTGGTTGCCGGTGTAGCCGATTGACCTTTTCCCCTAATCTGCTAGCATAATCTATGGATAGCCTCTCTACAGGGAAACCTGTGGGGAGGCAAAAGTTCTCTCTACTGTTCTGTTTTATGAGTGCACACCTTGTTGAATCGCATCTCCTCGCCGATGGTCAGCCTGTTGGTTCCGCTGGTCAGCCAGCACACCCTGAACAACAAAATCCTGATCCTGATCCGGTTCAGGAATATTTGGCCCAGCCCGGACACGACGGCTCAGCAGCTGTCAGTGGCCTTGAGCCGATGGGTGCTTCGTAGTCCTTTCTTTTCGCGCCCCAATTTTGCTTGCGAGCAAAATTGGGGCTTTTTGTTTGACACCATTTTCTGTGGGTGTAGTATTCAATTTGGAAACACGGTTCAAAATGAAAGGTTCTTTGTATGAAAAAAGCTAAAAATGTAGTGGGTATTGTTTGTTTTGTTTTTCTCGCACTTTCCTATGGAATCGCTGGGTACATGTTCGGGAGCGATGGTTTTTCATCCAATCTCAGCGTTGCCACTATGTGGCTCGCGGCTATTGCGAGTATCTGTGGCGTCCTATGGCTCACAGGAAACCAGAGTGATGGTTCGCCGATGGATTATCGAGAGCTCGATAGGGGTGTGATTTATGTCATCAAAAAAAGATGGGAAGTGGAAATTTATCGTAACGACGTCACTCACGCTATTTTGACGCCAAAAGATCAACCTGATGTAAGTTTGTATGTCGCCTTCAACGAGGTGCTCAGTCAAACAAGGAGTCAAGTGATGATTGATTCTGAAGATAAGATACAGTCAGTGTTGGCAATGGGAGATCCTCCAACCGTCACTCTCATAATTGCGTAAGTTTTTTCAAAGCCTCGAGCAATCTCGGGGCTTTTTCTTTACCTGGTTTTGTTGTATAGTAGCTCGCACATGGGAATCTTTACTCTGAAAACCGAATACCAGCCTGCGGGCGACCAGCCAAAAGCCATCAAAGAGCTTACGGATGGTTTCAAAAAAGGTCTGCGCTACCAGACACTTTTTGGGGTGACTGGATCGGGTAAAACATTTACCGCCGCCAACATTATCGCCAATCTCGACAAACCGACTCTGGTCATCGCACACAACAAAACACTCGCTGCTCAGCTCGCTCAAGAATATCGCGATTTTTTTCCGACACATGCGGTACATTATTTTGTCTCCTACTACGACTACTATCAGCCCGAAGCCTATATGCCGGTGACTGATACCTATATCGAAAAAGAGGCCATGATTAATGAAGAAATCGACCGTCTTCGTCATGCTTCGACTCAAGCTCTGCTTACGCGCAAAGATGTGATTATTGTTGCGTCGGTGTCGTGTATTTATGGTTTGGGAAGTCCAGAGGAATACGAAAAAGTAAACGTGAAGATTGCCAAGGGCGACAAGATTTCTCGCTCTGATTTGATTCGTAAATTGATTGCGATTTATTTTGAACGGACTACTGCCGACCTCAAGCCAGGACAGTTTCGTGCGGTGGGGAATACCGTTGAGATAATGCCTGTGAATGAAAAGATTGTGTATCGGATGGTGCTCGTTGAGGATTCAGTATCTTTGATTGAAAAGATTGATGGGGTATCTCGAGTGATTCTTGAGACTATGCCAGCCTTTTTTCTCTTTCCCACTAAGCACTTTGTGACTCCAGAAGATGAGCGATTGCGAGCGATTGAGGATATTAAAGTAGAACTCGCCGAACAGCTCGCGACCCTTAAGAAAGCTGGCAAAAATCTTGAAGCCGAAAGACTGAAGCGTCGGACCAACTACGACCTCGCGCTGATTCGCGAAGTCGGCTACTGCAACGGCATCGAAAATTATTCACGACATTTCTCTGGCAAAAAAGCGGGAGAGGCTCCGGATAGTTTGCTCTCATATTTTCCGCACAAAAAAGATGGCTCGCCTGATTTCCTCACTATTATCGACGAATCACATGTGACCGTGCCCCAGCTCGGTGCGATGTATGCCGGAGATCAATCTCGAAAAGCCTCGCTAGTTGATTTTGGTTTTCGATTGCCGAGCGCTAAAGACAACCGCCCACTTCAATTTCACGAGTTTGAGCAAAAGGTTGGGCAAGTCCTGTTCACATCAGCTACTCCAGGTCCGTACGAGAAAAAAGAATCAGGTCAAATTGTGGAGCAAGTGATTCGCCCGACAGGTTTGATTGATCCAGAAGTATCCATCCGAAAAGTATCGGCTGATAAAACATACCCCGGACAGATCAAGGACTTTATTGAGCAAGCAGTGAGAGTGATTAAGGGTGGAGGGCGAGTGATCGCAACTACACTGACCAAAAAGATGGCAGAAGATTTGAGTGAATATTTGAAAGAGCAGGGAGTAAAAGCAGAATATGTGCATAGTGATATCAAGACTATCGACCGAATCGATATCCTCACGAGTTTCCGACGGGGAAAATTCGATTGTTTGGTGGGAGTAAACCTATTGCGAGAAGGCTTGGATTTGCCTGAAGTGGAGCTCATTGGTATTTTGGATGCAGACAAGGAGGGCTTTTTGCGATCGGAGACATCACTAATTCAAATCATTGGTCGTGCTGCGCGAAATGTGAAAGGGCGAGTGTTTTTGTATGCAGATGGAGTGACGGGCTCGATCGAGCGAGCGATGGCAGAGACCAATCGTCGGCGGGGGATTCAGGTGGCATACAATACCGCTCACGGCATCACTCCAAAGACTATTATCAAAAAAATAAATGATATTACTGCCGAGATGCGAAGTGAACACGACAAAGCTGTTGACACACTCGTGGCAGTGGATGCTTCTGAAATTGCCAAAGATCCAAAACGTCGACGAAAGATTATTTCAGAAAAAGAAAAGCAGATGAAGGAGGCAGTGCAAACACTCGATTTTGAGACAGCGGCACTTTTGCGAGATGAAATTCAAGCGATCAAGGAATTGGTGGTGAAAGCACCCAAAAAAGAGTCAAAAAAGAAGACAAAATAGAATCGAGGTGTCGAAAGATGGCTCAAAAGAGCCATTTTTCGACACCGCGGACAAACAAAATGAAAAAGTACTTGACTTTTAAAACATAAGATGCTATACTATCACCAGAGTAAGTACATTAAATAAACGTTTGGCTACACCGATGTGCTCTCAAATATTTTGAAAGTAGATCGGTGTGGCCGATAAACAGTGGGCCAGACACCGTGTCAGACGGCAGTTTGATACAGAATGCGTTTCGCTTGATGCCGTGCACCAACGCTCGGTGCACATCGAGAGATACTAATCAGTTGTTGGAGGTGTGAGTCGCAAGCTCGCATCAGCCCCTTCACTAGAAACTCCTGGCGGTCACCTCCAGGATGGAAATCTTCTAGCCAACTGACATTCGGAGCCTTCTCCAATATCCTACGGAGAGGGGGGTACCAGTCTAAAGCTCGGGGCCGCAGGCTCTTGGTTTGGATACAAAGTGTAAGTTTCTGTAACAACGGAGGCGAGCACGAGGCACGATCATCGTCTTTATACATATCTGAGGGATCAGATCGATGGTTGGGTCACTGTTACTGGGCTGGTTGTGCGCAAGCATGGCCAGCCCTTTTCTTTTCTTAATTTGAGGTGTAAATGCAGTCGTGTGCAACATCTCAAAGCCCCGCATGCCATGTTGGCATGCGGGGTTGTTTTTTTAAAAAACTTCTATGGTATACTCTCGGTGTGGTCTGAGGGTAGGTTGTAACTTACGGGTTGCGACTGTCGATATTCAGACCGTGGCGCCGAGCGTCACCAATTGCGGGGGTTCAAATCCCTCGTTTCGGCCAAGTGGATACTGCTTCCTGGATTAGATACCCGGGAGTTGGTCTGGCAGACACCCTTATGGCCTGTTTAGTAAAGTCCGTCTACGCTGTGTGCGAGACGGCATCGCGCCCCAGGTCGTCACGCACGGCTCTGGGGTTTTCTTTTTCCTGTTATTAGAAATTATAATTTAGGAATTATCTCACTTCGTCGTAGCTCCGCTAGATCTCTTGCGAAGCGAGACAGGAGATCTGGCATAGCCAGAGAAATTTCTGCTATACTTTCATTATGCCCTTCCGCTCTCAAATTCACAAAGATCGATTACACCACGCTTATATCATTGAGGGTGCACACATTGATTGTGTTCCGAAATTACTCTCGTTTGTTGAGACAGAGCTCGCGATGCCGATTGTGGGCAATCCAAATATTTGGAGAGAACACTTTGAGGCTTTTGGAATTGATGAGGGACGTAAGCTTAAAGAAATGCAATCGTTGCGTCCAGCATCGGGAGATAAAAAAATATTTATTTTGTCGGTGAATTCGATTACTCGCGAAGCGCAAAACGCTTTGCTGAAGGTGCTCGAGGAACCAACGGTGGGTACGCATTTCTTTTTTGTTTTGCCGACCGTTTCGATGCTTTTGCCGACCATCTTTTCTCGAGTGGTGCTCATACAGACGCACGAATCGAGGGTAAAAGGGGAGACCACCGAAGCCGATATTCTGGCAAAGCAATTTTCTGAGAGTGCAATTGCTGAACGACTCAAAATTGCCAAAACTCTTTCGGAATCAGAAGATCGTGGGATGCCACGGGATTTTGTAAATGCACTCGAGCGATATTGGTATGATAAAGTCGGATCAAAAAGCCTTCCGTCATACCAAAAATGGTTTGCGTTGATTGCGAAATGTCGATCATATCTGTCTGATCGATCACCTTCTGTAAAAATGCTTCTTGAGCACCTTGCAGTAGCGATACCTAAAGAGTAGCTAAATTCTCCCTTTGCTAAAGGGAGCACTGCATTCTGATGCAGGAGGGATTTATTCTGAAATTAAAAATCCCTCCCCCTTCGGGTACTCCCTTTAAAAAAGGGAGAATCGGAAATTACAATCATCTGATTTTTGTGTATAATACTTTCACTATGTCTATGTTTCAAAATTTTTTGATGAAGAAGATGCTGGCTTCGCAAATGAAAGACGTGCCGAAGGAGCAACAAGATAAGATTTTTGCTGCGATTGAGAAGAACCCTGACTTTTTCAAGCAAATTGCAGAAAAGATTCAGGTAAAGATGAAAGCGGGGAAGAGTCAGATGGATGCGTCGATGGAGGTGGTCAAAGAAAACCAGGCGGAATTACAAAAAATGCTGAATTAATTATTTCTACAATGTTTACACCTAAAAAAATCTTCATCTTGCTTGGACATCCAGATAGTGTGGACTCAATCAATGCGCGATTTGTGAATGCGTATGAGCAGGGTGCTCGATCGGCTGGGCATGAGGTCAGAAGGATGAATATTGGTGACCTCAAATTTGATCCAATTCTCCATAAAGGCTACCGAGTGCGTCAAAATCTTGAACCTGACCTTTTGGTAGTGCAAGAAAATATTAAGTGGTGTAAGCATTTAGTAATTTTCTATCCAACCTGGTGGTCTTCAATGCCTGCGCTTCTCAAGGGGCTCTTTGATCGTATGTGGCTTCCGGGTTTTGCGTATAAATTTCATCCAGGGACTCTTCCTGGTTGGGAACGATTACTCAAGGGAAGAAGTGCTCGGGTGGTCGTCACTTCAAACACCTCGCCATTTATTTTGCGAGTGATGTATGGTGATACATCGAAAATTCTCTCTCGAGCGATTTTGTGGTTTGCAGGTATTAGTCCGGTACGTGTGACTAAGATTGGAAATGCTGAAAAATTACCTGAAGACAAACGAGTAAAGTGGGATAAGAAAATGGTGGAGATGGGAAAGGGGGGAAGATGACAGACATTAGTAGTTAGACATTAGACTTTAAAAAAGCCCCAGAAATTACTTCGTCGTTGCTCTGCAAGATCTCCTGCGAAGCGAGACAATTTCTGGGGCTTTTCATTGCAAAATAAAACCCCGTCGTGTGACGGGGTTTGTGTTACCAAGCTGTACGTTTCTTGGGGTCATATCCACCAGGGAGATTCCCTTGGGTGAACGGTCTGGGATCAGGAGACGCTTTTTTCTTTGAGTGACGAGTTCTTTTGGGTTCTCCAGCCGTAGCTTTCTCGATCATCGCTATGCTTTTCTTGCTGAGTTTCACCTCGGGTATCCCCTTGAGGGTGCTTTTTGGTGTCCGACGCTTTTTTGTAGTGCTCATATGTCCTTTCACTAGTACGATTCCTTTTTTAGGATAGCGTGAGAGAGTATTCTATGCAAGGGTGAGTAGTTTGCATCACTTTGCAACCTGTGGTACTTTGATTTCGGAACGCGGGAATAATTCTCGCACAAAAAAGAAAGGTTGGTTCTATGAAAAACCAGTTTGTTGGATCAGTGTTTTGGATGCTTAATCGGTTGTTGGCTTTCTGCTATCGGCTGATTAAGCAACGGAGTTTCTTCGAAGTCTCTTTTGATTGGCATAAATACAAGATTATTTATTCTGACAATCCGCATCAGTTGTTGAATGAGTCGGGCCTTCAGTTTGCCAGACTCTATGTGCACACGGTACCTCAAGAAAAACTCTACCTATTGATGAATCTCCCTGGCCAAGCTTCTTTTGGTACGGGTGATTCATTGAATAAGCTTCGTGAGTGCGCGTGGCGCAGGTCGCTCGAATTTCCGATCCGCAGTCTTGGGAGTATTCATGATTCCGCAAAAGACCACCTGGTTGTGTGGCTCAAGTGGCAAGGTACTTTCCTTGGTTGCAACAGAAAGGGATTGGATGATATGCATCTTGCGACCACTCGTCTTCAAGAATTCTTGGATGAAAATATCGCACCTCGTTTTATGTTACAAGAGTTGATTGAAGTGATGATTTCGGAGAGAGTTCCACAATTCCTGATGGCTGTCTTGATCAAGGACTGTTTGGAACGACTTCGTCAGCATCCTTTGGATTCGGTGTGTCCCGATGACCAACTGACCAAACTACTCGAATTTTTGGCGGATAACACATGGGACGGCTTTGATGAGTTGCGACGGGAGTGTGTCTTGATTGCACACGCTCGTGAGGCAATTCTCGAACAGGTGTCACATGTCGAAAAATTACTCGCCGCTGCAAGTAAAGCTAATCCATACAAACAGCTTCATCTTGAGAGAATGCTTATGGGTGTAGGTGTTCCTGTGCCGACAAACAAGCCTTAGTTTTGGTTCTTCAAGCCCAGTTTTGCGAAGCAAAACTGGGCTTTTCATTACGACGAGCGACCCAGTAGGTCAATGTGCTCATTGAGGAGCGCATGGACGAGTAATCTCGTCCCTGGCGTCTGACGATTTAGCAAAATCGCCTACTGGGTTCGAAGTCGTAAAATAAGGTATGGTACCCATCTCTGAGCGTCAGCTCGGATAAGGGCGAGCGAAGCGAGTACTTGTTGGTACAAGCCGAGGGTAAATACCTTTTATTTCCTTTTTTGTCGTTTTTAAGTTATTATCACCTCCTATGGCTTTATCTATTGGAATTGTGGGTCTCCCGAATGTCGGCAAGTCGACACTTTTTAATGGGCTCACTAAAAAGAGTGTGCTCGCTGCCAACTATCCCTTTGCAACTATCGACCCTTCGGTTGGTGTGGTGGCGGTGCCCGATGAGCGCTTGTACAAGCTCGCAGAATTTTCTAAAACACTTCGTACTATTCCTGCGGTGGTGGAATTTGTGGATATCGCAGGTCTCGTCAAAGGTGCATCAGAAGGTGAAGGATTGGGCAACCAATTTCTCACCAACATTCGCGACACGGCTGCGATCGCTCAGGTGGTCCGTATTTTTGAAGACGACAATATTATCCATGTGGACGGTAAAATCAATCCACTCGGTGATATCGAAGTGATTAATCTCGAGCTGATTCTTGCTGACCTGCAAACTGTCTCAAAACGAAAATCAAGTATTGCAAGTGATGTGAAGCGTGGGAACAAGACCGCACTTGTTGAAGCTGAACTTTTGAAAAAGCTCGATGAAGCATTGACTTCAGGCAAGCTTGCGTCATCCATCTCGCTCACCGATGAAGAGGCGCCAATTCTCCAAGGACTCCATTTGCTTACCGCCAAGAAGATTTTGTATGTACTCAACAAAAAAGCTGGAGGTAAGAATCTCGACGAGATGAATGACCCTCGTTTCGCTCAATTGTTAAAATTTATGCAGGACACCAAATCAAACTATGTGATTGTGGATGCAAAAATCGAGGAAGATTTGAAAGAAATGACGGGAGATGAGCGAATCTTGTTTCGAAAAGAGCTTGGTGGCGGGGGAGATGACGGTATCAATAGTTTGATTATCGAAGGGTATAAGATGCTCGGTTTGATTACCTATTTCACTACTGGCGTCGAGGAGACTCGCGCGTGGACGATCAAAGCTGGCTGGACAGCGCCACTTGCGGGAACTGCGATTCATACGGATTTTAAAGATAAATTTGTGCGCGCGGAAATTATTGAATGGGACAAGCTTTTGGCGGCAGGTTCATACGGTGCTGCTCGAGAAAAAGGTTTGGTGCGAACAGAGGGAAAGGAATATGTAGTCAAAGATGGAGACGTGATTGAATTTAAAATTTAAGCATCGTAGATGCTTCAATTTTAAATTCAATTACGTAAAATCC
>JBDKKW010000002.1:0-100108 GCA_039795895.1 Candidatus Parcubacteria bacterium
AACATCGCTTTTCGATCCAGATGCATGAAGCGTGCAATATGACTGGCCAAAATCGCCACCCGAACACTGTGCTCGTAGGTCGCCTCGTCTTTGAGTCGGAGGAGCTGAACAAACTTCGCCAAGACCTCGAACCTTTCAGGCTCAATATGCAATTCCTCAGCCATCGTACGCAAACGTACGGTCGCAGGTGTCGCCGGATCAAGATACGGTATAAATGAACTCATAAGTTGAAAACACTCACTTTCTTTGACTGCGTTTTGGTTTCAAAATTCTGAGTTTAAAATAGCAATAAAAGTTAGACTAGTCAAGATGCACACAACACCCCAAAGGAGATACTAGAAAAATAAGGAGAAATCTGCTATTGTAAGCCAGTTCAAATATATTCAAGGCCCTATCGTCTAACGGTTAGGACAGAGCCTTCTCAAGGCTTAAATCGGGGTTCGATTCCCCGTAGGGTCACAAAAATAATGAGGACAACGTGGAAAGCGTTGGACGGATATATTTTTGTCCTACCCTACGGGGAATCGAAAGACGGAGCAGAATGAGACTCAGCCGAGTCGAACTGCGAGTCGGGGTAGCGGAAATTTCTGAGTGACGACGAGGAAATTATCCGTGACCGAAAATGTACTCTTGGTTCGCCGTCTGGGAATCGAGGTACTGACCGTGTAACGGTCGAGTCCCGTAGGGTCATATACGTGACCGAAAGCGTACTCGCGGTTCCCCGTCAAAGAAGACAGCAAGTGGTGTTCATCAAACTCATTTTAATGATACACTTCTAGCTATGGAACCGGCTCAAGAAAAACCATTTCCCACAGAAAGTGTCCCCAACGATGCCCACGTATTTACACTGAATGACAAAGAATACGACGTCTACAAACTAATAGACTACGCCAATGGACTTGAGACAGTGCAATTGGAACTAGCAACTCTCCGCGAACAAGTCTTTGGTGAGAAATGCTGGGACGGAACAAATAGCATTACTTTCTCACCCAAAGATCTGCTTGATTGCTACGTCAGCTTGGGCTCATGGGAAGCAGTGAGGAGTACTCATCCTGAATGGAGCGAGCATATTGATAAAACGACACGCGCTGAATATCGCTTCCCTATTCTTATGTACAATGGCGCAATCATTGATGGCATGCACAGACTGATTCGAGCGATAACCGAAAAAGCGCCGACCATACCTGCGAAGATACTAAACACCTTGCCAGACAAAACTTTGTGCACCCACATTTGACTCGTTTAGTAACCCTTGCTACCATCCTACATGGATTGGGAACAGTAAATGTAGGCAGGTTCCACGACTAGCCAGTCAAAGTCATGACGTCTGGCCGGTTTGCTTCATGCTCCCTTGTGTCTATCGTGCGGGTCAGCTAAACCAATCGAAACCGACACATCATGGAGATAGTGGTAGCCGATCGTGCTAGGAGAGGGGTGACCAGTAGTCACACTGTGTTCGAATCTCCGGCATTGTCGGTCTGTGCAGAGCACAGCGGATGAGGTAGGCAAGAGTGCCTCAAGACTGCACCATTCAAAAGATGGTGACGAGAGGTGTGAGTTCTCTCTACTGCGTAGCGAATAATGGAAGATGCCTGTCTAAGGTTCCAGACTACAACCCCAATGACCTCTGGGCTAGTCGAAAAGCTATACGAGAACCCTGCATCTGAAATGTGATCTACCCCCAATCCACCCACCCCCATCTTGCTTTGCGAGATGGGGGTTTCTATTGACCACTTACTGAAATTAATGATACTATCCAACACAGATTTTAGTTCCTCAAAACTAATTCGTTTGTTTCGTCTTAGCGGAAAGTGGCTTATTTTAGGCTTCTTTCCGCTATGACGAAACCACTTTGGCCAAGTCCTCTAGCGAGAAACTCCAAAAAAGGAAGTTAGCTATGTCAGCAGAAAACGAAAAAACATTCATCACCCTTGCGGTCCCAATGCACGGCTTCGTCGTATATGGATATGGCGGAGGCGTCAACGGGTGCGTATACCGAGGGAAGCCCCTACTCCCCTTTTTGCAGAGACTCGAGGAGGATTTCCCCAAACTCCGGGACACACTCAACGAGACGCACGATTCCCTGGACAAGATCCGCCCCGAGAATCCGGAAAATCAGGCGAAAATTCACAAACTTCTGCTCACGGGTGCTTGGGCCTACGCCCTCACCCTGGAACTCCAGCCATTCCAAAAGGCCTGCTTACACGGACCGACCAATCCGCTCCGCCACTTCATTCTCTTGAGACTGGAGGAGATTTACACCAAGTGCTTCGCCGCTGCGCATATGTATGGAGCACCGGATGAAAGTCTCATCGGACTCCACGGATTACTGACCGACTTCGAAGTCAACGGCGGTATCAATACCCTCAATGGTGATGTTGGATCGGGTTTTCACACATCGGTACACGACTATTTCATGGCATATTTCGCTCCGAATAGTCGTGAGGCGATCGTGTATGAGCGTTTTGGCGAACTCATACATGCGATTACCGAGATAATCACGACTCAATACCCCAAAGTGGTGACCGCACTTGGTGCACACATCAACCACTTGATCGTCGATGAACATCTCGGCTTCGCATCATCGAAGTTTACCTCCGATACCAAGACGGCGCTGATTGAGAAGCTTAAAAGACTTCGGGACGAATTGACTCCGCCCCAAGCTTCCGAAAAGGCTGCTTAGGCAGATTTACACACCACATCTCACGCGAGATGTGGTTTTTCTTTGTATAACTAAGCATCCACCCCAACATCAATCCCTAATTCATCTTTTATTCTTTTTGCTAGACCTTCTGCAAGTGCTCTCGTATAATCATTACCAACACCAGTAATTCGTATCGCTTCAGTTTCGAGCTTATATAATCGAAGTAATCCTGCAGATGAGCTGATGTACTCCACCTTACCATCAGCTGGTAATTTTGGAATTAGATCTTTTACTTCCACAAACATTCTGTCCAACAGCCTAAGACCTCGAGCATCGAGTGTATAAACCTGTTCAGTTTTTTGACCACTTAGTAGATTTTTTGGTTCAATTGGATTTTCCATATATTTAAAATTATCTTTTACTCCATTCTTCCTCCTGCCGTACCAAAAACTCACTTGCTTGTTCCGGCTTCGCCATCAATTCAAAAACAATACGCTCCATTCGCATTCCCTGCGAACCTTTTACCAAAATTACATCACCGCTCTGAATCAAATTCTTGAGATACTTCCCTGCTTCAACAGCGGTATCAAACTGAAGTGCTTTGTTTTCATAGAGTCCAGCATTGAGCGCACTCTCAAGCGCATCCTTCATTCGCTCACCAACACACACAAAGAGATCAGCAAAAGGCGCCACTTCAACTCCCACTTTTTTGTGTGCATCCACACTATGTTTACCGAGCTCAAGCATATCACCCAAGACGGCAATTCTTTTGCCCTGTGTCTTAATCCCCGCGAGTGTACTGAGAGCCGCAGATACCGCAACCGGAGAAGAGTTGTAGGTGTCATCGATAATGGTCGAGTCGTTAATGCCATCAATTAGTCTCATTCTGCCGTTTGGTCCCAAGTGATTTGAAAGCGACTGTGTGAGATCGACTAGATTGAGCCCGAGCGACACGCCCACCGACAGTCCCGCAAGCAAGGGGTACCACATCTGCGTACCGAGTGTGCCATAGAGTGTCAGCGGAATAGCACTACCTTGATAATGCACCTTTGCACTCATTCCCACCGGCCGACCCGCTTCATACACAATGTGTTCATGCGAAAAATGGAGATCGGCATCACCAATCGCACCAAAGGTAATCAACTGACCAAGGCAACCATCTCTAAATTTCATCACGTCTTCATCGTCAGCGTTTAAAATCACCGTTCCACCAGCTTTGACTGCGTGTACGAGCTGATATTTCTCATGTGCCACTTCTGCGACTGATTTGAAGAATTCGACATGTACCGGAACCTTACTCAACTTGGTCACCACCGCAATATCAGGATGGACCCACTCAGTAATCCTAGCGATGTCACCAGGATGATCGGCACCGACTTCGAGAACCAACCAATTGGGAAAATTGATAGTTGATAGTCTATAGTTGATAGGAAAAGCTACAAAGAAGCCGAGAACGATGTTTTTGATCCAACCGAGAGGATTATTCCATGCGTTTGGTAAATTTAAAATCGTCAATGGTACACCAAATTCACTATTAAAACTTTTTTGACTTTTTCGAACAGAAAAATGTGGTTCGAGTACTGCAAAAATAGCATCTTTGGTAGACGTCTTGCCCACGGTCCCGGTGACCGCCACGATTTTTGGCTGATACCTCTTGAGAGCACACTTGGCTTCCCAGGTGAGTGTAGCTATGACTAGTTTTTTAAAAAAAGATTTCATCCTAGAGAATAATACAACTTATTAAAACCAATTAAATGGCTCAAGATGCGCGGAGTCGGCGAGTACCGCAACCAAGACGTACAGAGAAGTACGTTGCGGGAGCGGACGGAGCCGGCGACAAAGCAGATTGAGTCATTTTATTGGTTTTAACGATCTGGAGGAACTTGGTAATAGCTGATGAGAAACTTCGCAATATCCGAAAACGGCTCTCCCAATGTCTGCGACGCGTACTGCACATTTTGTGGCTCAAGCTGATACATAAACACCAAAAACTTTGGATCAGAAGCCGGGAAATACCCAAAGAACGAGTGCAAGAATCTACTAGCATCATAGCCTCCACCCCCTTCTTTTGCAATCTGCGCGGTACCGGTCTTAGCAGCGATAGAATAGTGCGGCATTTTGATTTTACCGTTGAGCAAAGCCTTGTCCACCACCGTCACGAGCATTCGAGTAATCTCTGCTGAGGTACTGGTTGCGATCACTTGTCGACCAAGGGGGTAGTCGATATTTTTGGTCACCCCGAGCTTGTACCGAATTTGTTTAACCAAGTGTGGTGTGACCAGTGTCCCACCATTACCAAGCGAAGACAGTGCCCGAGCGGTCGACAGGGGTGTGAGTGCGATACCCTGCCCGAACGACGCAGTAGCATATTCCACATCTCGCTTTGAGGTGAGGTTTTTGATCAAGCCAATCGATTCATTTGGCAAATCAATCCCGGTACGCTCGCCAAGGCCGTAGTTTCGCATATAATTGGCGAAACGCTCTTTACCAAGCTGGGTCACCACAAAAGATACACCGAGGTTGAGTGACTGATTGAGCACCTCTTGCATTGGAATAATACCTCGTGCCTTACCATCGTAGTTTGAAATCTTTTTACCATCGAGCTCGATCGAGCCAGTATCATTGTAGGTTGTCTCTGCAGTCACCACTTTTGCATCAAGTCCAGCGGCCATCGTTAGAGGCTTGATAATTGAACCCATTTCGTACACATCCTCCACCATTGGATTTGAAAAGACGCCCACATTCTTTTCGTCTCGAAAATTATTGGGATTAAATGTTGGTGTTGCAGCCAGAGCATAAATCTCACCGTTTTGCGGATTCATAATCACAATACCCACTTTCTTTGAGTGCCACTGTTCGTGAATTTCTGCGATCTTCTTCTCAGCAAATGCCTGTACGGTCGGCTCGATCGTGGTCACGATATCCCCTTCAAGACTTTGATTGTCGACGATAGTCTTTTTGAGATTCGAAAATACTTCCGCAAAGAAATTCACATACACCGTCTTGTCATTTCGCTTCAAGGTATCGTCATATGAGCGCTCAAGCCCGTAGCGAGGCGCCAAAGTATCACCCTGGAAAGCCAAAAAGCCTAACGTCTGTGACGCGAGACTACCAGACGGATAGTAGCGCCACTGATCTTTGTAAAAAGAGAGGCCTTTGAGCTTGAGTGCCGAAAGCGTATTCACGACTGACTCATCGGCATGTTTTGCAATCTCCTCGTATGGATCATTTTGCTTGGTAGCTTTGGCGATAAATGCGTCATGATCAAGCGAGAGCTTCTTACCAATCACTTTGTACAAAGACTCGGGATCGACGACTAATTTTGGATTGATCGCGACGGTAAATCCGCTACGTAATGTTGCACCCGACACCAAAGTACCCGACTTCGTATTAAAAAAGATGGTGCCTCGATCAAAGATTTCCTGTGTCGGACTCGTATACTGATGATCCGCTTTACTTAAAAAAATATCTCCTTCTACAATTTGAATATAATAGGCACGAACAATAAGTATCAGCGCCACAAGAATAATAGCACTGGAGATGAGACGAATTCGGCTGTGCGTATTGTTATCGCGCATTCTGATTGAAACTGAGGCCAGAGGTTACCCCACGTTCGACATACGCAACGTTCTGAGCCTCCACAAAGCCCAATGCCCGAGCACGATCGATGGTGACTCCCGTATCAAGTGCAAAATATTCATTTTCAAGATTGGCAGTCTCTGAACGAAGCGCACTCAACGCACTTCCCGCCTTTTCCCGAGCTACCACCCGAATGATGGTCATCTGAATAAAATAACCATAGACGCAGGCGAGGGTGACACAAAGCACGCTGAGTAGGAAAAACCACTGCTTGGTCTTGGTATTTTGTTGTAATGCGGAGCTCATCATATTAGTTTTTTTGAATAATTCTTAATTTTGCACTGCGTGATCGAGGATTTTCTGAAATTTCTTGATCGCTTGGGGCAATAGGCTTTTTGGTAATAAGGGTGCCGAGATCTTTGTCGGCGTATTCTCGAAAAAGGGTCTTTACGATACGGTCTTCGAGACTATGAAAAGAAATAATAGCGAGGCGACCGTGGGACTTGAGAGCGTCGAAGGCAACACGGATACCTTCGGTGAGATTTCCGAGCTCATCGTTGGTCAAAATACGAAGGGCTTGGAAGGTGCGCGTAGCTGGATGGATACCTGCATGGTGGTAGCCTGTTGGTGTCGAAGCAAGGATGATATTCACTAAGTCAGTGGTGGTGCGAATCGGATGATTTTTTCGCGCATCAACAATCCCCCGTGCGATTTTTCGAGCGTGTCGTTCCTCGCCATACTGGAAGATACCGTCCGCAAGCGCTTGCTCATCCCAAGTATTCACAATTGAAAGCGCCGTCGTCGCCCCTGCATCAGGATTCTCTGAAAAAGTCATCAGCAATGGCTCATCTTTCTGAAATGAAAATCCGCGACCCGATTCTTCAAACTGAAAAGATGAGAGACCGATGTCGAGCAAGATTTTGTCGACACCATCGATTTTCAAATCTGCGAGTGCTTTGTCGAGGTGACGAAAATTTGACTGCCGGGTCAAGATGGTGAGCTGTGGATGCGCTTCAAGCACATCATCAATACGTAGAAAAGCTTTTGCATCCAAATCAAGACCGATCAGTGTCCCCTTCTCGCCAAGCTTGTCCGCCATGGCATAAAAGTGACCGCCACCACCAAGTGTGCCATCAAGCACAGATTCACCTGGATGAATATCTAAACCCGCTATTACTTCGTGTAAAAGAACTGGGATGTGAGTCATAAAAGAAGTGGGGAAAATATCTAAGTCCTAAATTATAATTTCTAATTACTTATCCCCAAGAATCAATTAAATTGCTTTAGATGCGCGAAGCCGATGAGCACCGCGACCAAGCTGTAGATGGAGCTACTGCGCGGGAGCGGGCGGAGTCGGCGACAAAGCAGATGAAGTAATTTTATTGATTCCCTAGAATACACCGATGCCACCGAGCTTCTGAGCAAGTACGTCGCCTTGTTTCTCAATCTTGCTCTTGTACTCAATCCATACTGCTTCGTTCCACATTTCTACTCGGTCGTGGACACCTGCAAACACCACTTTTTCTGACAAACTAGCAAACTGCTTCAAAAACTCTGGGATCAAGACGCGACCAATACTATCGACTTCAGCTTCCACTGCTCCCGCAAACATAAATCGGTTGAATCCACGTGTATCCGCCTGACCCATGCCGAGCGTACCGATTTTTTCTGCAATTTTTTTCCACGCGAGTACTGGGTACACAAAGAGACAATTGTCGAGACCGCGAGTGATGACCACTTTCTTCCCCATCTCCTTTCGAAATTTTGAAGGAAGTGAAATACGACTCTTGTCGTCGATACTGTGTGTGTACTCGCCGATAAACATTATCTTTGAGAATTAGGATTGCGAAGTACTTTTACCAATGGCCGGAATTTAACACCAGTCATCTGCAGACGAACGACATTTACTTTCACGCCGTCGATAGAAACACGAGAGATCTTTTGTATGATTTTCATAGTGTTTTTTGTATTAGTTGCTGAGAAAAAAATAATTCCCCAATTACTTTTTTCCCACTTCATCCCACTTGGGTATAAGTATATAACACTTCATACCACTAGCAAACAGGGTTATCCCCAGATACTCACTCCTTCGTGGGTTTTAAAAACACGATAAAATCCTGCTGGATTTTTCTCTACTCGACCTCAACGGCCTCCGTAAAGTTTTTAAAACCCACGAACTCGTTCGTTCAAGAAGGGATTCGCGGTTTCAGTATTTATCTCTATTATTTTGCACTTACGATATAAAATAAAAAACCGCTCCGAGGAGCCTCGGGGCGGTTTGGAAAGATGTTATTACCAAGCTATGCCTTGTGCGAAACAAGATCCTACTCAGCCAAATCTCCTGTAAGCATTTTTTGATATGCTCTGCGAAATTCAATTTCCCGTAACGAGTCATATGGGTATTCATTCCGCGAGTCTCTCGGTTGCCCATCAATGTACTGGGCGCGACTCGGAGAACCAGGGCACACAACCTCTCCGTTAGGTCCAATTACCGGAAGAAAATGCCGACTTTGCATAAGAACTGCCGTAACCAGCCCCTCATCCATAAGAGCAAGGAGTACGGCAACATCGTTTGTGGGTGGCACAGTACAACCGCACTTATCACAGGTGAGTATCAATTTCATAAAGAACCTTTCTTTGGGACGATGGATCCGCGTGAGCGGTTTGTATGTTTATCCATCTTTCTGGTATAGATTATACATATGTTGATACCAAAGTCAATAGTATACCCCTAAATAAAAACCGCTCTCCGAAGAGGGCGGTTTGCGAGATTATTGTTCTTCCAAAAGAGCCTTGGAAACAAGAAACCTAAATTGGCCACAGAACTCTTGTAGTTTACGAGCGCGTTCGACGCGTCCGTATTCGTCGATAGCATAGGCTCGGTACGCACCAATCACTTGTCGAAACAAGGTCTTCATCACACCACGACAAGCAACAAACTCTGTCAGACGATTATCAGTCATAACCGATACCGCAACTTCAAGTGGGGTGGTGTTGCAAATCAAAGCACCATGTATTTCTGATGTCCGATTCACCTCAAGCAGACAACCATCACTTCTCAAACAAACGCCACGTTCGATCCATCTATGCAAAGACCGATCGCAATCACCAATTTGGTTACTGCACTTCAGGGGAATCAAGCACCGCACATGATCAGCCCATGTGATGTCTGGCCCGAGCTTTGTCACGGAATCAAACTGCCGCAGACCTTTGTCATACAACTCATGAGGCTCACCCAGAGGTATCTTCACAAAGGACGGGAGACTAGAGGCAATAAACTCAATCACCCCTCGCAAGACCTTAACCTGCCCCAAAGGCGAGAGCTTATCAAAACTAGCTTCGATATTCTTATCACCGGAAAGTAACGATTCATCGGACCGTAAAGCAACATCATTCATGCCAATTCCTTTTTTTATAGAACCCTTCTATTTCAAAAGATACAGGCGACTGTTAGATTTGTCAATGATCGCCTCCCCGACTTGCTTTTTGGAAGCATGATTGCTAGATTGGCTACGGAATTAACAGAAAGGTTCTTTATATGAATGTCAGACTTCAAGCTAGCTTGTTTATGCCCAACGCCCTCCAGTGGGTTGGTGGAGCAAACCCCGCCATCGCTACTTTCGAGGGAGAATACGACTTACGAGTCGAAAATACCAAGGCTCTTGCGAATCTGTTTGCAAGAAAGCAATTCTTCTGTGGGTGTGATTTTGAAATCGTGACGTATCGCGAGGACGAGAATCGACTCATTTTCAGAAGTAATGTCCCGGCCAAGAACATGACTGGTGTCAGGGACTTTTTGAAAACCAACATTATCAACCACCTCGGCTGGACCATAAACCAGAAGGAACTGGAGCGCTACGCCAGGGCTTTAGAAGAAGCCATCTTTTAACAAAAATCCCACCATACTCTGGTGGGATTTTCTATTTCAAATTAACCAATCACCTCTTTCAGTCTTTGTATTAAAAACTCCTTATCAAGCACGCTCAAAAACCAACCAGCTTTAGGTCCTGAAGTCTTACCTAAGACACTCATATAGATAGCCTCAAATAGTTCCTTTGGTGAGATATTGCATCGAGTTTTCATTTCATGAAGTTCGGTATGCAGAAGCTGACCATCGAGTACGGTCTGTTTTTCGACATACATTAAAAGCGATTTGAGAGCTTCTTTTTGGACAACACTGAAAGATTTTGTGCCTTCTGGGAGAGTCTTTTGAATTTCAAACTTATAATTCTCTGGCGCATAGCCTGAGAGCCATCGCGAAGCACACTTAGCACGACGCTCAAGCTCTTCCCTGTCTCGTTTGTCTAATTTCACTTCTTCGAGCTTCTCGATCTCATCTCCGAGGGTCAAATGTGGCATCTGCACCAAAAAAGCCACATTTGAAAAACGTGCGAGCACTCTCTTTTCTAAGAAGTCTTTTCGAAGTGTTGGGGGCTGAAGAAATGGAAACAGTCGAGCGAAGTCGTCGGTGTTACCCGTCCAGAAATTCTTGGCAAAACGATCGTAGCTATCGTAGAGAATCGGCACGGTATCACCATCTGGTTTAAATTCTACCGTACGCTGTGGCTCCTTTTGCAAAAGTAGCGTGCGTACCATTTCCGGAGGCAACAGATCTGCCACTTCTCGTGACGAAGCACCTGCACCCTTTGATGAAGACATTTTTGCACCACCTACTTGCACAAATTCGTATGGAATATTGATCGGCGGTTCACGCTTAAAGACTTCACGAGAAATAGTATCCGCTATATCTCGCGATCCTCCGCGAGTACTGTGATCCTTGCCTCCGCCTTCGACATCTACATCAAGTACAGTGAATTTTGCCGCCCATTCTACCTTCCAGGGAAGCTTGGCGTTGCCATCAAACGGAGACACTCGGCCAGTCTTTCCACAACCCTTTGCCCATTCAACAAAATCACCACAGATGTACTCTACAGTCTTGCCATCCCAATCTCGTGCTTTGGTAGAACCAATCTTGCCACAATTCTCGCATTTGACTGCAAGTGGAAGCCAGTCAGGATTTTTGACCGCACCAGAGACACGCTGATAGATTTCACGAATCAAGCCCGCTTTTTCGAGACTCGTCTTGATCACCTCATTGTATTTTCCACTACGATACAAATCACTCGAGCGATAGTGTGTCGGGGTGTAGCCGATTTCCTTTATCACTCCCGTAAATTCATCACCAAAATATTCAGCGTAGTTTTTTGCCTTGTTGTCAGGAGACGACACATCACACAAAGGCTTACCCATGTGGGGCAAAAAAGTCTTCTGGTCGAGATACACCGGCAAACCATCCATCGGATCAAAATCATTGAGCTCAAAGAGGAAGGTGTGTGGTAGTTTCTTTTCAGCTAGGATTTCGGCGATCATACCATGTATCGCCACCCCTCGAAGCGAGCCAATATGTACTCGTCCAGACAAGGTCTTCTCATCACGAATAATAACCGGCTTTCCGGCTTTTATTTTGTCCGCACAACGAATCTTGATTTGTTCGACGATAGAGTCAGCCCAGAGCATGAGAGAAGTATATAGTAAAGAGTAAAGAGTTGCCACTCTTTGATTCAACTTCGACTCGAACACTGTGTACAATAAGAATTGTCCACGTGCTTCTCGCTCGTTGAAATAAAAAGTATGAAGACTAAGATACACTCAAAAATCCCTCCCCGGTATCAGAATACCGGTGTGCTCCCTTTTGCAAAGGGAGAATATGAATAGAGGAAAAATAAGGAATCCCTTCTTGAACGAGCGAGGGTGTCCATTTTAAAACATTGCGCAGGCGGGTAGCCGAGCATAGCAAATTTTCAGCAGAAAATTATGCGCGTTTTAAAATGGACACCCGAGCGAGTCTTTATTCGATGGAAACGACAGTATACTGCATCACCCCCGATGGAGATTTGAAAGAAACTTCATCACCCTTCTTCTTGCCCATAAGTGCCTGACCAAATGGAGATCGATTTGAGAGCTTGCCTTGGAGCATATTCGTCTCCTCAGAACCCACAATCTTCCACACTTTGGTTGCCTTATCACTATTCTTTCGCACTGTTACAGTTGAACCGATTTCCACCTTGTCAGTGTGATGGAACGAGACAATTTTTGCATCCTGAAGAATCGTTTCGATTTTGCGAATACGCTCTTCAATAGTAGCTTGCATCTCACGAGCCTCCTGGTACTCTGCGTTTTCAGAAAGATCGCCGAGTGATTTTGCAGACTCCAAATTTTCAGCAACCTGCTTGCGCTTGGTGTGCTTCAATTCAGTGAGCTCGAGAGTCAATTCATCAAATTTTTCTTTGGTTAAATATTCAGTTTGAGCATTCATATATTGTATAACTATGGAGGAAGTATAATCGTTTCCTGTCTAATGTCAATGGTATACACCTCAATACCTCGTTAAAAATGGCTATTCTGCTAGGTATTCTGGCGTATTGACCGACATCCACTCGATAAATTGACGGACCACGAAGAGCGCTCCGATCACATTATGCCGTGAACCCTTCTCCATCGTTACAGCAAAGGCGTAGCGAGGATTTTTGTATGGGAAAAAGCCGATTACCCACGAGTTCACTTTCTCTTTCGATACCCCGAGTTCTGCGGTACCGGTCTTTGCCGCAATTTCTACTTGAGGAATATTCAAACCTTTTGCAGTACCCATAAGGACGCCTTTTCGCATCCCCTCCTTCACCACAAGAATCGCATCTTTATCGATTGGCAACACTTCAGCCGAGGTTGCCTCGTCTTGTCCAAGTCGAGTAATAACCGGGGTGAGCAATGTGCCGTCATTCGCAATCGCCGACACCGCACGAGCGGCCTGAAGTGGTGTCGCCTGAAATCCATACTGACCAATTGAGGTGTAGTACGTGTCTCCAAGTCGCCACTCTTCACCTTTAAAATTTTTCTTTTTCCATTCCGGATCTGGAATAATACCCGATGTACCCGCAAAAAAGTCTCCTGGTACCACTTCACCAAAACCAAACATTCGATAATACTTTTCGAGCTTGGTAATACCCAAACCTCGCTGACCCTCAAACCCTCCTCCTACTTCATAAAAATAAACGTTTGAAGAAACGGCGAGTGCTGTGCGCATATCTACCCAGCCGTGCGCTTTCCAGTCGGTAAACACTGATTTTACGTCGGGATTATAGGGACTCTGAATTGAAATTGAGCCAGTACTCAAGATTTCCTTTGCTGGGTCAATGATTGATTCAGTGAGCGCACCCAGAGCCACAAACGGCTTCACAATCGAACCTGGAGTATAGAGTCCATTGACCGCACGATTCAGGAAAGGACGATTAGGGTCGGTCGTGTACGAATTGATTTTTGCACTATCAGTGCCGTCGGTGAGCACTTTTGAGTTATATTCTGGATAGGTAGCGAGCGCCAACACCTCCCCACTGTGCACATCCATAAACACACCAGCGCCACCAGAGAATCCCACTTCGTGAGCAGTGGCCTGGATAAAATCATGTAGGGCACTTTGCAATCGCACATCAACCGACAGATACAGCGGTGCGCCATCTTTCGGAGGTTGTGATTGACTCTCACCAGTGATGTGTCCCAAGGCATCTGTCTCAGTGAGCTTCACACCATTTTTACCCACAAGCGAATCGTTGAAGACTTTTTCTACCCCATCGAGACCGACGAAATCTTCACGAAAATAAAATCCCGTCTTATCTTTGGTTGGATATTTTACATACCCAAGCAAGTTCCCCACTCCAGATACATCAATATATTCTCGGTTGGAAACATCGGGATTTTTAGGATTCACACTGTTCCATGCAAGCAAGGTGTTGTTGCGATCATAGACCACCCCTCGAGAAGCAAAGATGAGCGAAGGTCGTAACCGATTCTTTTCACTCTTTTCGGCATAGAGAGGGCCGTTGGTCACCTGCAAGCTCCAAATACGGTAGGCAAACATACCGATAATCAGCACAAAAAAGATACCAACCGACCAAATCGAAATACGCGAGATTGGTCGCTCGATTCTCCCCTCAAACTGATGCACATCAAACTCGGGCAAATTGCTCGAGTCAAGCATCACCTCATCGGGATCAATTTCCAAATCTTTATATGTGCGTCGAGTCAATCGACGAATAATTCGAGAAAAAGAAAACATACGGCGTTATATCAATGGAACGTTGCCCCAGTATACTACATTCTGATTCGCAATCGAGCGCGCAACCGTGTCGCTCCAAAGACCAAAAAAGCAACACCAGCTACCACTCCCGCAATCAGGGTAAAACTCTCTGTATGCCCATACAAGACAGCGTACAAAGCCACAAGCACAATCGCCTCACCATAGGTTTCCACGTACCACATCGCAATCAAGAGGAGTATACCGAGCACTCGCCAATCGACCACAAACATAGCGCAAAAGAAGAGGACAAAAAGTCCCACCCGAATCACCACTCTGTTTTCTATCTTTTCACGCATACCTAGTGTACCGGTCCGAGATCAACCTCAACAAAACGAGTCTCGGCGAGATTGATCGGACTCTTAAACAAAATTCGCTGGAAAGAATCGTTGGCACTCACCACAATCGTCTCGACAACACCGACCGGACGCTTATCGAGCTCAGGAAAGACAACCGTGTCTCCTGATACTACATCGAGTTCGCGAGGGATTCGAGCATCAAAATTGCCCGCGCCAAGACCAGTCGCGAGCGCAGAAATTCGTGTCTTACCGATAATCACCTGATGCTCTTCGCCTGGTGATGAGAACAACTTCACCTTCGACCACGTCGGAGCTACTTCCATAATCGATCCCACTACAGTCCCTTGCACTGACACCTGAGCACCCAAGATTACTCCAAGATTTTTCCCCGCATCAATGACTAGTGTGTCGTACGGAGTCTGTGTTGGATTATTGAGAACCGCAGTGAGTAGTGCTCGCTTAAAGGGTGCCCGGCCAAGCATCTCCTTGAGACTGGCATTTTCATCTCGCAACACACTCAATTGCAAAGCATCTTGATACGAAGCATCTATGCGCGATTGCAATGCTTTTTGATTCTCAATGAGACTTTCTTTGGTGTGTACCAATGACACAAGGGATGCGAATTTTTCACTGACTGACTGCGATACTCCCCACAGTGGCGCACCCATAAAGACGAGCATTCGTGAAATCGGATTGAATCCAAACAATCGCACAACAAGCAAGACAAGCAACGCACCCACACCAACTACAAGCAGTGTTCGATTTCCCGAATCTTTTTGTCGTTTAGTTTTTAAGAGGTAAATCATGATCGTCATCCTCGATTAAGACTTCACGGAACGTACGCAAATCTTCAAGAATAATACCTGTCCCTCGGGCAATCGCCGTTAGCGGATCATCAGCGACATGCACGGGAATCTTCAAAAATTCTTGAAGGAGCGCATCAAGACCCTTGATCAAAGCTCCCCCACCCACCATATAAATACCTCTTTGCATCACATCGGCGAGGATTTCAGGTGGGGTGGTTTCGAGCACCTGCTTGACCGACTCGACGAGGGTATCGATCGACTGTGCCATCGCTTCTCGAATATCAGCATCAGTGATCACCACTTCGCGAGGAAGCCCGGTCACGAGGTCTCGTCCACGAATCGTCATCTCGAGTGCTGGTCGATCAGGCATCACCACACCGATAGCAATTTTGACCTCCTCGGCAGTCTTTTCACCAATCAAAATTTTAAACTCACTGCGGATGTACGAGATGATGTCGTTGTTGAGCTTGTCACCGGCGATTTTGAGATTTTTTGAACGAACAATACCGCCAAGTGAGATCACTGCGATATCAGTCGTCCCGCCACCAATATCAATCACCATATTTCCCACCGGCTCCATCACCGGCAGACGAATACCGATCGCTCCCGCCATTGGTTGCTCCACCACAAACACCTCTCGTGCGCCGGCATTACGAGTGGCATCGCGTACTGCGCGAGTCTCTACGTTGGTCACACCAGATGGCACACCCACCACTACGCGCGGACCAAACATCTTTTTGTGTTCACGCTGGCACTTGTTCATCAAATACAAAATCATCTCTTCGGTCACCTCGAAATCAGAAATCACTCCGTCGACAAGTGGTCGTACCGCCGTGATGTGTGCAGGTGTGCGTCCGAGCATTTGCTTGGCTTCCTTTCCTACTGCCACCACTCGACCGGTCTTGCCATTCACCGCCACCACCGACGGCTCATTGATCACAATCCCCTTGCCACGCAAATACAAGAGCGTATTCGCCGTACCCAAATCAATCCCAATATCATGACTAAGTAGGGAGTATAATTTTTCGAGATGTTTTTGTATCATAAAAGTATTAAGCAGTATTTTCTGAATCCTCACCGGTCGACAGTGAAATATCCACTACCTGATGATGTGGCACTCTGCGCACCTCGCCAGTCTTGCGATTTTTGAGCTCCACCACCCCTTCATTCATCGTCTTTTCAGAGACCACGATGCGAAGTGGAATACCGAGTAAATCTGAGTCATTGAATTTCTCTCCTGCACGAGCATCTCGGTCGTCGAGCAAAACACTGGCACCGTTGGCAGTGAGATCAGCATAAAAGCGATCAACAGTTTCTTTTACCGGCACCTTGCCGTTGTCGAGCGACACCAAATGAATATCAAACGGAGCCACTTCTTCAGGCCAAATAATACCGTTGTCATCTGAAAGTGTCTCCACAATAGTACCGAGCAATCGCCCTGGACCAATACCGTACGAACCCATCACCACCGACTGCTTTGCACCAGCACTATCGAGATACGAGAGTTCGAGCGCATCAGAGAATCGTGTGCCGAGATTAAAGATATTTCCCACTTCCACCGCCTTTTCCACTTTGAGTTCGGTCGCGCCACACTCAGGACACTTTTTCATTTCAGCAAAGATTTCATCGTTGACCGCAACATGGCATTTTTCACACACATGAATCGTGTCTTCACCCGCAGAGGTAATCGTCTGAAATTCGTGTGAGTATTTACTAAAACTCCCACCAGAAGCGTAGGTCAAGTAGGTCTTCTCGCCCAATCCTACGCGTGCAAAGATATTTTTGTATGCGATTTTTACTTTTTCGTAAAACGTTTCGTGTTCAGCTACATCTTTTGAAAACGAATACAAATCTTTCATCAAAAATTCTCGGCCACGCATAATACCACTCTTGGCGCGAGTCTCATTTCTAAACTTGGTCTGAATTTGGTATGGATAGACTGGCAAATCACGGAACGAGCGGATATGGTCACGCATCAGATTGGTCAACGGTTCTTCGTGCGTAAAACCAAGTCCAAGCTCGGTATTGTTTTTGAGCGAGGTCTTAAACCAATTGTCTACTTCCTTGTCACTCCACCGGCCAGATTTCTCCCACACCGCCTTGTCTTGAAGCGCAGTCAAAAAGACTTCCTGACCACCAATCTTATTCATCTCCTCGCGAATAATCACCGTGATCTTGTTCATCACAAGCACTCCGAGCGGTAGCAGTGAATATACTCCTGCCATTTCTTTATGAATAAATCCACCGCGAATCAAAAGCTGAGCATTCTTCGACACCTCATCCTTTGGTGCCTCCCGTCGAGTTTTGGTAAATAGATTTGATTGCTTCATGATAGATTTTGAATTAAACGTATGCCAATACTACCTGAAATGCGCGCAAAATACGATACTTGATTTTTATTGTACAAGAAGGTATGGTTATATCGGACCGTAGGCACACGCCTACTCAAACGAAAGTTGTTCTATGGAAACTCTAACCTTGACCTCGACCCGCCTGGACAAACCCTCGCTCAAGCACAAACTCAGGAATCTAAGACACTGCTTTGGCAGTGCCACACTCTTTGGATGTTGCTTGTGGTTGCTCACGTGTTATATCTTCACTGGTAAACCACTCGAGTACAACTGGTTTTCCCTCATACTCATTGGGCTTTCGACCACATTCCTCTGTCTCAATATTTTCTTCCTCAAGTCACCCCCTCAAAACCATGCAATGGTGGCCGAGGACGGAAGAATCGTCATTGATATCAAACGTGGGAATTATGTGCTCTGGCGGTGGGAATATGCTGACCTATTGCGCAAAGGCAAACTGATCGGATACACACCCACATTCCAGACGATTGAGACGAAGGTTGGCGGACTCCGATACACAATCGACATCTGGACGAATCAGTCACTCGAAGAGAGTCTCGCTCTTGAGAAGATACTCAGCTCGCTCAAAGAAGCACGGGTGAGCACCGCACAGGAACTTGTGTTGTGTCACCTGTATGACATTCTTGATGAGCACAAGACGGTCATTACTAGCCTCACCAATCCCCTGCGGACCGAGCAACAAGAAGTATTTCGAGCGCTTCTGGCTAGACATCTCAAACCACTCCTTGTTGGTACAGGGATATTAGTGGCAACCCAACATGCAAAATTTGATTGGGCGTAGCCTGATCTCACGCCACTTGAAGCGTTTGCTTCGAGTGGTTTTCTTTTTAAAAGCCCTAGATTTTGCTCTCGCAAAATCTAGGGCTTTCTTGTCTAGTGTCTGTTGTCTGTGTTCTTTTATCTTTATTTAAAAAACTTCAAGACGTCCTGATACGTAATCACCGCCATAAACACCAGCAGTAAGACAAACCCTGCACCATTGACCCAATTAACCGCCTGAATTGGAAGTCGGCGTCGAATAATCGCTTCAATACCGACAAACAAAATCCGTCCGCCATCGAGTGCGGGGAACGGCACGAGATTAAGCAGTGCGAGATTGATAGAAATCATCGCCGTAAAGGTGAGTAAATGCGTAAAGCCTGCATGTGTGGCTTCTGCTACCAATTTTGCAATACCAACTGGACCTGAGACCGTATTGAAGTCTGCTTTACCCACAAATAGCGTTTTAAAAAAGTCAGCGAGACCAATCGCGGTATGCTCGACGACCAATCCAGTGTAGATAAACCCCTCAATCGGCGCGCGATACCACGGCACAGTCAGCTTCCCCACTTCTTCCATCGAAATCCCGAGCGCAAAGCGATCCGGCACAATCCCTTGCACCGCTTTAGTAAGACCCATTTTCAAATCACCTCCGTGCTCATACCACACAGTTATTTCTTTCCCCTTCGACTGTGCGACAGCGTCTCGAATAGCAGACATTCCCTTTTCAGCCAACGTCACCACCTTATTCTGTGTAATCGAGACCAGTGTGTCACCAGCCACCATCCCGGCTTCACTCGCAGGACTTTTTGGAGCCACTTCAGTGACGAGTATCTTTCGATCAGAAATCATACCTGGACCTGCATAGTCGGACACCACCATGGTCATCCCGATGCCGAGTGCGGTCGAAAAGAGTACCCAAGCTAAAATAATATTACAGACAATTCCAGCGATCAAAACGCCGGCCTGAATCCCTCGATTTTTATTTGCAAAACTTCTTGCGCTATCAGGACCGGTGAGTGATTCCTCCTCAGGATTTTCACCAAATATTTTTACATAACCCCCAAGTGGCAATAGATTAAGAGCGTAAGTTGTCTCTCCGCGCTTCCAACTGAATACTTTTGGTGGAAAACCAATTGCGAACTCGTCCACTCGAATACCAAAGAATTTGGCAACGGAGAAATGTCCGAACTCATGGACAAAGACCAGCAGTGACAAAACCAATAGAAAAATAATGATGGACATTGGGGAAGATATTAGTAGTTAGATGTTAGACATTAGACCCGAAGAAAAACTACAGAAATACACCGCAAAACTAACTCATAATATCCTTCTCTTTTTTCTCGGCGATACCAAGAAGGCGTGCGTTGGTCTCATCAACCAACTTCTGCATATCATTTTTGAGACGGAACTTTTCATCCTCTCCCATCCCACCTTCCTTTTCCTTTGCTTGAATATCAGTCCAAGTCTTGTCGCGTTCTTTGCGGACGGTCACCTTACCATCTTCGAGTTTACCTTTGACCACTTTTACAAAATCGCCTTTGCGCTCAGTCGTGAGCTCAGGGAAAATGACGCGCAAGCCTTTGTCATCAGAAGATACAGACACACCAAGGTTTGAGGTGGTTAGTGCTTTTTCGATTGCCTTCACCTGAGACATATCCCACGGGGTGATACGAATAGTACGAGGGTCCTCAACAGACACTCCAGCGACTTGTGGAATCGAAAGCATTGAGCCGTATGACTCGACTGAGACTTGGTCGAGAAGTGTAGGAGAAGCGCGAGAAGTACGAATTTGCTGGCACTCCTTTTTGAGCCACTCTTCTACATTTTTTAAACTATCTTTAAATGGGGTGAAATTATAGGGCATACATATGTAATTACCTAGTAAGCATAACAGAAAATATTCATTTAACAACCAACTCCCTCCGCACTCGAACCCTTTTTGTACACAACAATTGGAAGTTTTGAAAGTTCTGCTCGGGCTTTTTCGACAAACTGCCAACTTGCGAGTACTTCTTTGATACTCACAAAGCGTGTCTGGTCGCCGAGAATTGCATCAAAATAAATTCGTTCGTACGCATCACGAATCGGGTGCGTAGTGTCCTCACTATAATTAAACGCAAGTTTTTTGGGCAACACGTCGTGCGTAAATCCTGGGCGCTTTACCCAAAACACTGTCGAGATACCTTCGTTTGGCTGAATCCGAAACGTAAGCACATTTTGACAATACGATTCTCCCGACTCATCAATCACGCAAAACTTTTGATCCTCAGTTTTAAAATACAATTTAATATCCACCACCGACTCAGCCACAGCCTTCCCTGCTTCAAGAATCAATGGAACATTTTTGAATCGGCCAGAGTCCATTTTGGCGATTACCCGCACAAATGTTTCGGTGGTCGAAAGTGAGGCGACGCCAGGAGTAGCGAGATACCCTTCGTATTGAGCTCGCACCATCTGTTTGCCGTGCGTATCAGCACGACGATTGCCGAGCGCGAGCGAAAGCGCCCCGAGCGCTTTCGCTCGCGCCTCCCGCACCGCCTTCGCCGTCGTCTTTTTTGGCTCATCCATGACAATATGTGCCAGCATTTGCAAGACATGGTTTTGCACCACATCAGACAGCGCCCCCACTCCATCATAAAACGCACCGCGAGTACTCACGTCGGTCTTCTCAAGTAGTCGACACTCAATCCGCTCGATATGAGTATGATTCCACAAAGACTCAAACAAACTATTAGCGAAACGAAAGGCGACAATATTTTGCAAAGCTTCTTTCCCTAAATAGTGGTCAATTAAAAACAAATCAGCATCTTCTCGTACTGCCGTCGCTGTGCGGTACAAATCTTTTGCGGTACCCACATTTGCCCCAAACGGCTTCTCGATCATAAAGCGTACAGTTCCAGAAATCGGAGTACTCTTTGCCGAAAAGCCCGCAAGCTGATACTGCTTCAAAATGGTTGGGTAGAGCGCTGGTGGCACCGAAAGATTGATCAGGGTGACCGCAGATACATCGCCGATCTGAGCAAAATTGATTCTGTCCGCAAGTGTCCTGTATGACGCTGTATCATCAAACTGCCCTTGGTAATACCACGCACTTTTTACAAACTGAGAAACTTTCTCAGCTGGTTCATTGGGAAACTTTTTAACGACAGCATTTCGCACCAATTCAGCAAACTGTGCTTCGGAGTATTCTTTCCGTGAAAAACCGATCAACGAAAAAGTCTTGGGTAATTCTCCTGCTCGATACAACCCATAAAGTGCTGGCACCAACTTCGCTTGTGCCAAATCTCCGGTAATTCCCATAATCACGACCGTAAGACGGGTTGGTTTTTGAGCTATGATTTTTGAAAGTGACATACCAGAAAGTATATAGTAAAAAGTGTTAAGTAAAAAGCTTAAAGAATCCAAAGAAAAAACCGCGAAGTCTCGAAAGACTTCGCGGCGAGAATGATTCAACACTCGAATCATTCGCCGACACCTGTCAGCCACCCGGCAGACACTGTGCCCTGCGACTTGATCGACTTGATCAGGGCAGGACTGAGCAAGCCACGCGCAAGACCCTGATCAAACTCGGCATCTGTGATGCGAGCCGAGACGATACCCGAAGCAGTGATCAATTTGACCTCCACCTCGCGAGCCTTCAGAGCGCGAATCTTGACCGCCACACACGAATCAGGCTGGTGGCGATTGAAACCGATTGCCAACAACACTCCGGAAGGAATGGCGGGTTTGACCGTGCCATTACTCGCCGTAGATACCACCTTGCACGCCTCATGTGACTTAAAAAGGCCGAGGATGGTCCCAGGGTCACCCATGATGGTCGCAAACACAATGTGTTCGCAATCACCATTTGACGCCGAGATCAGTGACAATGCTTGAGGATGATGTCCATCCAGACGGACACCACCACGAGCCAACGGCACCTGCTGAACCACAAACTGATCCGGAGAGACACTTCCCTCTTCCGGCTGAGTTTTGCGCTTGGGCTGAGCATTCACAACTTGTCTGAATGCCCGCGACAACCCGTCGAAACCGGCAGTCACCATCATGGTGCGAGCCGTGGGTTTGATTTTTCCCGAGACCACCAGCTCACCCTCACTCATCCCCACCATCAGCGGAGAAATGTCGTTGTGGGAGAACCGCCTTGGAGCAACTAGCGTTATCATAACTGTGCACTCTACCAACTATCAACATCCGAAAAGAAGTCTCAGAGCAAACACCTTCCTTGAGGCGTCTACTCACATCCTTCCGTGTCGATAGCCACTTGGAATACAAGTAGCAGGCAGGAAACCTCGAGGACCGAGTCGTACTGCACGCTACTTGTATTGCCGATAACAAGTTCAGAACTTTCCCAATTGGATGCAACAAAATGACCCAGTAGGTGATTGTACTCAATCAAGTGCGCCGATTGGGAAAGTTATTTAAAAGAACGGTCCTGGTTACTCAGCTTACGCCGATGCCAAAATTTGTCAAACCGCCTATCTTGTGGGTTATACACAGCCCCCTATCAAAGCCTGCTACCGGAGAGTATACTTTGGGTAGTTATTAGTAATAGATAATTAAAATACATATATGCAAAAAACAGTGAGTATTGTGTTGGGAGTAGTGTTTGTAGTGGTGGCGATCTTGGGAATGATCGGTACACCGATCGTTGGTCATGCCGGAGCGTCATATTTTATGACCAACACTGCACATGACATTGTGCACCTCGTACTTGGTCTCGTGCTTCTTTTTGTGGCACTCAAGAAGACCAGTGCACTTGGAGTTACCTTGAAGACGGTTGGCATACTCTACCTTCTCGTGGCAGCGTTTGGCTTTGCTACAGTTGAGACCGTATCAAATACTGGCTCAATCCTCGGTTTGGTAGATGTAAATACCGCCGACAACTGGCTCCATGTGGTGCTTGGTGTGGTGATTTTGGGACTTGGCCTTTGCCACTGCTCAAAGAGCGAGTCTGCGACGATGTAAGTGAAAGAATAGAGTAGGAGAATAACAAAATAATAAAAGAGTAAAACAGCGCGCCGTACTCGGCGCGCTGTTTTCTTATCCCGTGTTTCAATATAAAAACCGGCACCAAAAGATATTGGTGCCGGTGAATTTAAGGATTCCACGGGTCCCTTCTCGGATCCTCACACATCTCCCATTTACCAGAGACATCCTGTCGCTGGAAATGGAACTTGTGAGTAATCTCTCCGTAAGTCATCTTTTTCGGAAACGGATCCTTCTCTTTGACCCACGGGATCGGATGCTTCGCCTGCAAAGCTTCGAGTCGCATTGGTTCACACACCACTTCGTCTGTCGTGGTACGACGCCCACCCTCAAACACAGACATCACGACGCGATAGAGTGTATCGGAAGAGACTCCTGCGAGACCTAGAGCTTTGTCGTATTCGTCGGCAAATCCCCACGGCTGAGCAATTGGGCCCCGGTTATTGCGATTCATCCGAAACCGAATAGATTCTCCGAGAATCGGTATACGCCCAACAAGAGGCTTTCCAAAGACCACCACCCCGCTACGACACTCGATATGGTGTCCATCTCGCCCACTAAAATAAATATCGTAGGGCAACGCAATGTCCGGCTCATAGTGAGCAAAGCAGTAGAAATAGCCACTGCCAGACGGTGGCATTTTTGGCACCGCAACAACTTTTGCAATTTCCATAAGAACAATCCCCCTTTCTGTCACAGCGTGACCTGGTTGGTTTCTGGCACTACTGTATAGGTTTTGGAGAGGAATGCAAGGAAAAAATTCAATCGGGTGGACCATACCGGATTCGAACCGGTTGCCTCTTCCATGCCATGGAAGCGCTCTACCAAGTGAGCTAATGGCCCGTGTGACATATTGTACTTGAAAACAGTGACCAAACAACTAGTTGCTTTTTAGTTTAAATCAGGTAAGATACTTTGGTATTGGGCCCTTAGCTCATCTGGTAGAGCACCTCATTTGCAATGAGGGGGTGGCAGGTTCGAGTCCTGTAGGGTCCACCGAACAGAAAAAATCTCCACTGCTGGAGATTTTTTCGTATGTGTGGAAAGCGCAGGTATATTCTTTCAGCAGAAAAAATACCGAGCTGGGGTCGCGAGCACTTACGTATTTTGTCGGCTTTTGCGACAAAATACTTAGTGACTCGTGATACACGATAAATAGTAAAAGCGTACTCGCGGTTCCATATAAAAGTCGCGGGAGAGATTCCTGTAGTGTCTTGGATTTAAATCAAAGGCACCTGACCCCCTTGTCGAGGAAGTTCCGGACTAAAGACCTGAAATTTCCCGGAGTTTACTCCATTCCTCGAATAGGCTTCTTTTGTCTGGCCGTAGTCCCACATAATGACTTATCTGTCCCGACACTCTATCAACAACCTGTCCAAGTGTAAGATTTGGGTAATGCTGTCTCCTAAAATCCCTAATACCGATAATTCCACAGATGTATACCGCCTTTTCTACCTCTTCTCTTTTTTGCTTGATGAGATTTGGCTTTTTATTTACGACAGTCTTTGTCACCGTCTGCCTTTCTGATTGATTGACGGGATTGTCTTCATCTTTATGCACAGTAAAACCATCTCTTTCAAAGAGTTTCTTTATGTAGTTACAGATTGAAGCATTGATGGTGCTATTACCAGACACAGTAAGATCGTCGATCCAAAAACTATGTTTGAATCCAAACTTTTTCAAGAATCCCTGGAGCCTTCTGTCCGTTTTGCCCAAAACTAAAACTGAAACGAGTGGACTTGTTTTGAAACCTTGTGGCAAGTGACCTTCTGCAGTGACCAAATCTCTGATCATGTTCGCAACATCAGGCTGACATCCCAGATCTCGGAAAGTAAAGAATACTTTCTCTGGTTTTACAGAGGGAAAGAATCTCTTTATGTCGAATACGGCAATGTTCTTTTTATTACTATGGATTTGTGCGTGAGAAGACAGGGAACGACCTTTTATCGCACCTTGAAACTGAACCGGAATGTCGAGCCGATATAATAAATTCTTGAGAAGTTTAGCGTGTATAGCCTCAAGTTCCGGACTTGCTTGATAGAAGTCTCTCGACTTTCCTTTTTTATCCTGCCATGTTCGCTTGGTGTAATGTTTATCTTTTTCTTTTAGTATTGCTTCGATAACGTCCAAAGGAACCCCGATCTGGTGGGCTAATTCTTTTGTTCTATTTATCTTCAATGATTCAAGCGTTTTTTTCATCAGCAAGAAGCATTGTTTCAAACTCACTCACAATATCATTCAACTTCTTGCGAACAATTTTGTCGTTTCTAGTTTTTCCATGAGGAATAAGAATATCTTTTGCCAAAATTAGGATAGGAAAATCGTACTCCTTTGATATTTTCTTGAGAAGAGGCATTCCTGGTTTCTTTGCTCCATTCTCAATAAGAGAAATGTAGTTAGCAGAAACACCAAGACTCTTCGCAATTTGTTCTTGCGACAAGCCTTGTTTAATTCTTATTTTTTTAATTGTGTTTCCGATTTCTTTCATAAACGTCTTGATAACTGGCACCGAAAATTACCGATAATTCAGTTGCTTTCGGTGCTAGTTGGTCTTGGTCATGTGCCTGATTACTTCGGTGGCAAGTGAGAGGAGATATGGGAGAACCTTATCGACATAATGTCGAGTCAGACTCTTCTTTTTATCTTTCTCAATGGCCTCCTCGTAAAGAGCGCGTGTACGTACCAACAAGCCTGCGAGCGCCTTGCAGCGCTTGCAGTGTGGTGAAGGTTGCCATTTTTTGAGAGCAATGGTCAGCTCTTCGTACATCTTATTCTCGTAATGAGACATATTTTTGAATGTTTAGGGACGTGCCGAGTTTCAGACATGACAGTCATTCAGACTTCCTAGCGGCTAATAATAATACCGGTACATTCAAGCGACAACAAAAACTAAACAGGCCGCGGGTTCCTAACCTTACACCTAAAATCATCCACGGCCTGCTAGCTTTCGCTGGGCCTGACTGCACCGATTGACAGATGAGCAGTATGATGACTGATATGCATGCTGGATGCTTCGTCGTGTCTGTCGTCATGTGCTTAAGCACATTGCGACATGCACGAGACAGCTAGCAGCGTGCATCATGGTCATGTTGGTGGGTGGGACTGACGTCCAAAGACGTTATGGAAAAATCCATAAAAAGGCATTTCTGCCTGTTGTTAGGGCGGCTTGTATTCAAACCTTCACTTTTTACGTTGATGACAAGGTGCTAGGAGAGTCAAAGACTTTCCAGAGGAGCGAACTCCTCCGCTATCCATTATTTCAAACTCTAACTTTTTGTCAATGCCCTAAAAGTGTATAAGGTACTAACAACCCCACGTCACTCCTGAAGCAAAAGGACTTCTGTACAATATAAATTCAAAACCCCGCCAACTTCGTTGGCGGGGTGATCTTACAAACGCTTCTTCCGACGGATTTTCCAGGTAGGTCTCTTGGGGAGGGTCTGATCCCGAGCTGCCTCAATCCGATTAAACTTTTCCACCTGACACTGCTGGCAGGAACAATGGTACCCCACTGCATCCCCCGTCACACAGCCCGCATGATTCCCAGACCGACAAGCCTGACACATCTTCTATCCTTTCATTTTTAGAACATTTCTAAATGCAAACTATCAGATTTACTTCTTCATCGCAAGCTTAAGCGTGTGCCCAATAAATTCAGACAAAGAGCTTCCTACCGCACCCAATGCCTTTGGAAAAAGAGAGGTCTTGGTCAGTCCCGGTAAAGTGTTTACCTCCAAAAAATACACCCCCCGGCGCGGATGGACAATAAAATCAGAACGTGAGTAATGCTTGAGTCCGAGTATTTTGTGTACTGCCATCGCCGAATCCTGAATCAATTTTTTCTCAGCCGATGTAAATGTGCCCGGACACAACTCGGTGACTTCCCCACTATATTTACTAGTATAATCAAAAAGCACTCCTTCTTTTTTTGGCAACACAATCTCCACCGGCATCAGCGCATACAAATCCTGCCCTCGGAATCGTTCAATCACGCCACAGGTCGCTTCTTTGCCCAGGATATATTCCTCAATCAACGCCTCAGGTGCGTATTCAAACGCGTGTACGAGCGCACGAGAGAGTTCAGGGAGTGTCTTTGCGACAGATACCCCGACCGACGAGCCCGACGAGACAGGCTTTACAATCGCAGGCATCGGAAAGGTTTTAAATAGCTCAACTACTTTCGCATGCGTCAGCTCGGTGTGCTTGAGCGTGAGGTAATGTGGAGTCTTGATACCCTGCGCTTTGGATAATTTCTTGGTCAGGGCTTTATTCATCCCAATCGCTGAAGCGAGCGCGCCCGATCCGGTATACGGGACACCAAAACTATCGAGTAGCTTTTGCAATTTCCCATCTTCGCCAAATTCGCCGTGAAGAGCATTGAAAACCACATCTACTTTTTTCAAAATATCTTTCGGCTCTCGACGCACACCTTCAAAATGCCAGTTGCCCGCTTTATCAATAAAAATATCATGACCGGTGTATTCTTCCGGCAAGCTATCGAGCACGGTACGACCCGTCTTCAAAGAGACCTCAAATTCTGATGAGGGTCCGCCGGATAAAACCGCCACACGAGTCTTTCTAAACATATAAGTAGGACTAAAATTAGCGCACTTCTTCGTTGCTTCACTCGTTTGCTCCCGCGCAGTAGGTCTTCTACAGCTTGGTTGCAAGCCTCGCTCGCACCTGATTCAGTAGAATCACCTACTGGGTCGAATTGCATCTAATTTTAATTCCTACTCAGTATACCACCTGACACAAATACAAAATCCCCAGAAAAGAAAAGGCCCATCTCGAAGGGATCGAGATGGGCCAAGCGGGGGAATTTTAGAAAAGTCTGTTATGTAAGTCGCACGACGGACTAGACTAACCTTCCCCCTGTGCCACTGTGAGAGCAGTGACCGTGCGTGCACTGTAGCACATATTATTAAAAAAGCAATACAAGCAAGCCTTAATCAAAAAATACCCTTTTAATCGGGCATTTTTCCACGAAGCTTGCGATGATAACCAATACCAAATCGGTGCGACTCGGCATTTGCCAAAAGGACGGCTTTTCGGTGTTTGACCCCAAGCGCAGTGTCTCCCAAAAGGTGACTCGGCCGATGCTTTTCATTTTTCACCACCGACACAATACCCGCTTCTGGGAACACCGGTGTGACTAGGGTGCGTGCCACACGAAGCTGTGCTTTGCCACCATCCACCACCACCAAGTCTGGAGTGGACCACTCTGTGTGTGTGAGTCGTCGAGTCAAAATCTCTTTGAGTGCACCTACATCATCATTTTTCTCCACCGACAATTTAAATTTTCGATATTCAGATTTTTCCACTTCCCCATTGATCACGACCGTCATTACCCCCACCACATCTTTCCCGCTGGTATGTGCCACGTCATAGCTTTCAATACGAAATGGTTTGCCGAGAGCGCCCGTGGTCACCGAATCATCTTCCCCAATCAACGCTACGTCCTGGATATGTTCGAGCGCAAAAAGAGTATTCTTAATCTTCCCCGCTTCTTCAAACTCCTGCTTCTTTGCAAGCGCATCCATCTCCCGTGTCAGTGTCTGCACGAGAGCTTTTTTCTTTCCAGATAAAAAGAGTTCGATGTGCTGTATCGTTTTTGCATATTCTTTTTCTGAAATCCGACCGATGCAGACCCCCGGGCAGAGACCAATGTGATAGTTGAAGCACGCCTTGCCTTGATTTGACACACACTTTTCGTCTCGGTACGGGAAGATTTTGCGGATGATTTTGAGGGCGGTCTTAAGCTGAGAAGAACGAGGATAGGGACCGAAGGAAGTTGATAGTTGATAGTTTTTAGTTGATAGCGGGGAAAGAAGATCTTTTTTACGGAAAGTGACAACACGTGGAAAAGCTTCGTCGGTGATGCCGACCAGCAGGAAACTCCGATTATCTTTTTCTTTAGTATTGAAATACGGCTGATGCTTTTTGATCAGCTCCACTTCGAGTAACATTGCCTCGAGCACCGAGTCTGTCTCCTGCCACTTGATCTCTTTTGCCTTAAACACCATATCTACCAACAGCGGTCCACGGGTAGCAATCAGATCTGGTCCAAAATAGCTCTTCACTCGATCTTTGAGCGATGTCGCCTTACCGATATACAAAATCTCCTTCTTGTCTCCCAAGAAGAAGTACACGCCCGGGGTGTCAGGAATATGGAGTTTTTCGAAATCTTGAAGATGCATATGCTTGACAAATACGAGCCATTACTCTACCATAACATCGGAACAAAACAAAAACCAATACAAGGAAAGGCACAGAAATGCGGGCTACGCTAACTATTCATCAAGTGGATTTGAGACAGACCCACCTCCCGGAGATAATCGGAATGATCGAGTGTGCACTTGGTACATTCGAAAGTAAGCATCACTGTCTCGAGAACACGCTGTGGGGCATCACAATTATCGACCGGCCTGATGACGACCTCTTTTTCAATTTTCGCAGACACGCCGGACCCGAAAGGAAAGGCATTCTCTTCATCAGCGAAAAGTGCGAAACGGTCCCGCTCGGTGTTGTCGTCTGTACCCCCGAAGACACCTTCGAACGCACCACCGAGCTCCTGAACCAGATGTTCGGCAAGCAATAGCTCTTCCACCCCGGCAAATCAGTCTCTGATTTGCCGGTTTTCTTTTGTTCTATTCTCTCTCCCCCGGTCTAATGTCTAGTGTCTAACTACTAATATCTTCTCCTCCTACTTCTTCAGCATCTTCTTCAAATACTTCCCTGTATGTGACTCCTCCACCCTCGCCACATCTTCCGGCGTACCTTTCGCTACTACTTTTCCTCCACCAACCCCTCCCTCAGGTCCAATATCAATCACATAATCCGCGCACTTGATAATATCCAAGTTGTGTTCAATCACCATCACCGTGTTGCCGTGATCAGTGAGCTTTTGCAAAATCTCGATCAATTTTTTCACATCTTCGTAGTGGAGACCGATCGTTGGCTCATCCAAAAGATAAATCGTCTTTTGAATATGCGGACGATAGAGCTCTGAAGAAATCTTTACGCGCTGAGCCTCGCCTCCTGAGAGCGTGGTCGCTGACTGACCAAGCTCAAGATAGCCCAAGCCTACTTCATTGAGCGTGCGAATACGATCTGAAATCGAAGGAATGTCATCAAAAAAGGTTACCGCTTCTTCGACAGTCATTTTGAGCACGTCATAAATACTTTTCTTTTTGTATTTAATTTCAAGCGTCTCTTTGGTAAAGCGTTTACCCTGACAGACATCACACGGCACGTACACCGTCGGCAAGAAGTGCATTTCCACTGCAATCTCACCGTTCCCCTGACAGGTCTCACATCGCCCACCTTTCACATTGAAAGAAAATCGGCTCGCTCCCCAACCACGCGCTTTCGCCTCAGCACTTTCAGCAAACATATCTCGAATAAAGGTCCACGCGCCGGTATAGGTCGCAGGATTTGACCGCGGAGTACGTCCGATCGCCGATTGATCGATCAAAATCACTCGACTCACATATTCAGCACCCAAGAAAGAGGCACAGTTAAACGTCTGAGGACTACGATAGCGACGCTCCAGTCGTGCTTGAAGATTTTTGTGCACGATCTCGTACATAAACGAAGACTTGCCCGAGCCAGACACGCCGGTCACCGCTACTAATTTGCCGAGTGGAATATCGGCATTCAAGTTTTTAATATTAAATACATTACCCCCGCGAATCAGAATTCGTCCACGATCCACATCGCGCCGCTTTTTTGGCACTTCGATTTGTGCATCGCCTCGCAAGTAGTCGAGGGTGAGCGAGCCAGACGTATTTTTCTTGGCAGTGAGTAATTCATCCAAATAGCCCGCCACCACCACTTCTCCGCCGTGAATCCCCGCTCCCGGACCAATGTCGACAATATAGTCGGATGAAAAAATGGTATCTTCGTCGTGCTCTACCACAATAATCGTGTTGCCGATGTCGCGAAGGTGGAGCAAGGTCTTAATCAAGCGATCGTTGTCTCGAGAGTGGAGACCAATCGTCGGCTCATCGAGCACGTAGAGCGCACCAACCAAGCCACTCCCAAGCTGAGAAGCAAGACGAATACGCTGAGCCTCACCTCCTGAGAGCGTGTGCGCTCGTCGATCGAGGGTCAAATACTCAATCCCCACGTTGATCATAAAGGAAAGTCGAGCCTGGATTTCTTTGATCACTACTTTTGAAATTTCCTGTTCGACTTTGTTGAGTTTGATTTCTTTAAAATATGTGTCGCAGGCGTCAATCGAAAGTCCCGTCACCTCCACAATATTTTTGCCTCCGATTCGCACAAACAACGCTTCTTTGCGGAGGCGCGAGCCATGACAGACTTCACACGCATCCTCAGTGTTGTCACCAAAAAGGTGCTTGGTTCCAAGACCTTTACACTCTTCGCAGGCACCATACGGCGAGTTGAAAGAAAATAGTCGTGGCTCGACTTCTGGATACGAGTAGCCATCGTACGGACACATAAATTTGACCGACATCAGTGTCTCACCCTCGGGAGTCTCGATTTTGAGCAAGCCACCAGATTTATCAATTGCTTTTTCGATAGCCTCACTCACACGCTCGCGAGCGTTGCCTGGAGCAGTTTTAAATTCACTGACAAATAGCTCATCTACCAGCACGTCGATATTGTGCTTTTTGTTTTTCGACAAGATGATTTGCTCGCGGAGCTTTTTGAGCTCACCATCGATTTTCACTTGCTCGTAGCCTTCACCGAGGAGATCGTAGAGCAACTGATAGTATTCCCCTTTTCGGCCCACCACGATTGGTGAGAAGATTTTGATTTTAGAGTTGGTCACATCGACTCCCATCACTTTTTTACTGGTCGTATCAAAACCACCACTAGTCACCTTTTTGATAATGGTTTCCAAAATTTCTTCATTCGACAATTTTTTGATTTCTCGGTCACAGACGAGACAATGTGGCCGACCGATACGCGCATAGAGCACACGCAAGTAGTCGTAGATTTCGGTAATAGTCGCAACCGTTGATCGAGGATTGTTTGAACGAGATTTTTGATCAATCGAAATAGCTGGAGACAATCCGATGATTTCATCAACATCTGGCTTCTGCATCTGACGGAGAAATTGTCGGGCATACGAAGAAAGCGACTCCACATACTTTCGCTGACCCTCGGCAAAGATAGTATCAAAGGCAAGCGATGATTTCCCCGAACCAGACAGACCGGTAAACACCACCATCTTGTTGCGTGGCATTTCGACTGAAATATCTTTGAGATTGTGTGTGCGAGCTCCTCGAATAATAATCTTCTCCGCTTCGCCTTCGCCTTTTTTATGTGAGTCTTTGTTCATAGTTATATATATGTGTGGACGCCCCAGACGCGACGTCTAGGGGTATATAGCGACAATCCTACACTGATATAGGCATTGTGGCAATCAACTTGACATCTGATCGAAACTGAGTACTCTGTACCTCAGAACTTGAGGTTGGTAGATAGCTTCCTGTCACACAGGAAGAACCTTGATGTAAAGAAGAGTGACACGAAAAAAATGGAGACCAGTGAACTGATCTTGGGGCTTTCGAGCCTCACTGGGAACCCTCTATCCGTGACTTCTTTGCTCCGTGGTCAAGCACGCTACGCAAGTAGCTGGCAAGGCCTCTACCCTTGGGCGCGAAAACCTGGGGTGGTGGTTGGAGTGACATCGGTGTATCAGTTCTGTTTACAAACGAACAAGAAAATCTCGACAACGTCCTGGACAGTTCTCGCATTCGAGATTGCCCTCATGGCAGTCTCACACGGATTGAACCCCGTGCAGTAATGGAGAAGGCTATCAGGTAACGACGGCGAGATTTTTTCATCTGAAGTGTACGCTCATGCGCACAATTGCACTATTGTTCGGAGGGAAACCAATCGCAAGTACGAAGCTCCGCAGGCACCTGCGGAGCTTTTTTCACTCTTGACTCTTTGGAGAATATCCGGTAGTCTCAATGGCGGAATACAGAACAAAAGCTACAAAAGAAAGAGAGAAAATTATGGATGCCCCAAACACAGATCTTGCTAGCCGAATTGCCGGGATTTTAAAAGAGGCACCGGTGGGAAGCGCGACCAGACAATTGGTAAATTGGCATGGAAAGGAACTGGAAAAGGGTATGACTTCAATCAACGTTACCGGCACCAGTGGCGTAACCCACCCCGAACAACTGAGTGACACTGAACTCGCTTCCGTCATCGAAGAACACGCGGCTGAATTCATGCGCATGGTCAATGCCCCCACAGTCCCCGATCGCGAACTCCTCTGACTCACACCGAGTCATCAACCTCATTTCAGCCATGGCTGAAATGGGGTTTTATTTTGAACAATTCAAGACTTAAAAAGATATTAAAAAGCCCGCCATACGTGTGGCGGGCTCGTTCGTCCATTTCTTCTTGCCGTAAGAACGATTCGGCAAGTATAGCCCGTGGCCTACTTTCCCGAAACCGGGCCAACCTCGGGAATCACTTATTCAGTGTGGCCTTATAGTACAGGACAAGAAAATCTTGTCAAATTATAACCACCGTATTCAGAGAATCAGTAAAACGGTACTAGATACGAGGCACGGGAGGATTTTCGACTGAGCCATATTGGACATATGGTGAATAGAAAATCCGAACCGCAACAAAGTAGATGGCACCGTTTTGCTGATTCTTACCTTTTCGTGATGATGCTCTTTTTATAGGTATCGAGATGATCCAGTGCCACTCCCGTCCCCTTCACCACACAAAACAGCGCATCCTCCGCCAAAATCGCTTTTACTCCAGTACGTCGATAGACAAGCTCCGGCAAATTGCGAAGCATAGAAGATCCGCCTGTCATAATAATTCCCTTATCAATAATATCCGCCGCGAGCTCGGGTGGAGTCTCTTGCAACACATCTTTGATTGCCTTAATCATATCGCGAAGCTCACGCGCAATCGCCTTCACGATTTCGTTGGTTTTAATTTCCGCGGTACGAGGCAGTCCCGAGAGAAAATCTCGCCCCTTGATCACCATAGTCAACTCTTCATCGAGTGGTACCGCTGAGCCAACCTTAATTTTAATTTCTTCTGCTGTCTGATCACCAATCGCAAGGTTGAATGTCTTTTTAATATAGTCCGCAATCGCCGCATCAATACGATTACCCGCACACTTCACCGAAGTCGAAGCCACAATCCCGCCGAGCGAGATCACCGCCACATCGGTCGTCCCTCCTCCGATGTCTACCACCATGTGACCAATCGGCTCGTAAATCGGGATACCCGCACCAATTGCAGCCAAAATTGGCTCCTTCACCACGTAGGCATTTTTTGCCCCCGCACGCATTGCTGCTTCGATCACCGCGCGACGCTCAGTCGAAGTCACTCCCGCTGGCACCGACACCATCACGTCTGGTTTAAAAATATTCCATCGTCCGAGTGCTTTGCCGATAAAATAGCGGAGCATTGCTTCGGTCACGCGATAATCGGCAATCACCCCATCTTTCATCGGTCGGTAGGCAATAATACTCTCGGGTGTTTTACCAATCATATTTTTGGCATCCACTCCCACCGCCAAAATTTTATTATCCTGCTCAGAGACCGCCACCACCGATGGCTCGTTGAGCACAATCCCCTTGCCCGGCAAAAAGACCAGCGTATTCGCCGTACCTAAATCAATCCCCAATCGTTTTGAGAACATTCCCATAGATACTCCTATACTAAGCCTTTTTAAGTATTTGTGATAGTTGACAAATAGTCAGCAAAGTATAGTGTGTAAAGTAGAAAAGTTGTTTGAGAAAGATGTACGTATGAAAAGAAAACCGAAAGTTAGATCTCACCCAAGGTCCTATCCCCCAGAAACAAAAATGGGAGATATGCCAATCTGGTGTCACCACCATTGTTACAAAATGTCGATCAAAGGAATCGGTACTTGGGGGAAATCAGTGATCCTCGCAGGAAGTGCCGCGGAGCTACATATCGCCTATGAACCAAACATCGCTCGCGCAGATGCTCCTTGGACATTGATCTGGGAAATCAGACACTCGCCCAAGGAAAAAGTGACCGGAACAGTCATCTTCACAACCGAAGACGTGCGACAGGCTTTTGGGCTGACCGACAATCGTCCCGATGAAGAGAACTGGCTTCTCGAAAGGTTTGGTGGACAAGTGGCAAGCCAAGGTCACTATATCCGCTATGGACCATACCTCAATATCCCTGCCCCCGGGACTGGTCATGATGGGGATCCGAACATCTCAATCAAGATTGACCAGAAAATCAGAAGAGCTGTTGCTCGACTAATTACTGGCAAACTTTGAACACTCGCCCGCCCTGCACCTTTTACAAAAGGTGCAGGGCGCTTTTTTCTTTTTTAGAAATTAGGAATTAGGTATTAAAAATTACTTAGTTATCCCCAACAAACTGTTTTAATTATCACATATATGCTATATTTATACTATTATAAAATAAAAGGTATTGAGTATGGCGTCGCAATCACACTTCGATAAGAAATTAAAAATGGTCGGATCTTTAATCACCAAACTCCGCGAAGAGCGAGGTCTCACCCAGGAGGCACTAGCTGAAAAGATCGGCACCACCCAAAGTGGCCTGGCCCGTATCGAGTCTGGTGAACAAAACATCACAACAGAGACTCTTGCTAAAATTTCTGGTGCGCTTGAGAAAAATATTATCGAAGTATCAAAGGGCGGACTCAATATCGAAATTGAAGGTGGACATACTCTCTCAGGGACCATCGAGACCAAAACTTCCAAGAACGCCGCTGTGGGACTGCTCTGTGCTTCCCTGCTCAACCGCAACACCACCCTCCTCAAACAAGTCCCAAGAATCGAAGAGGTAAATCGTATCATCGAAGTGCTCGAGAGTATTGGGGTCACTGTGACCTGGATTGGCAACGATCTTGAAATCAAACCACCAAAGACCTTCTCACTCGACAAGCTCAATATCGAATCTGCTATCAAAACTCGCAGTGTGATTATGCTCATCGGTCCACTGATCCACCACTTAAAAAACTTTGCGATCCCCTACGCGGGAGGTTGTCGCTTGGGCTCTCGCACTATCAACCCGCACTTTTTTGCTCTCGAGAAACTTGGCCTGAAAATTAAAACGGCATCAAAACAGTACGAGATATCGACCAAGAAATTAAAGGCGAACTATATTGTCCTCTACGAATCCGGCGACACCGTGACTGAAAATGTATTAATGGCTTCAGCACTGATCCCTGGAAAAACAACTATCCGCTTTGCTTCGGCAAATTATCAGGTGCAAGATGTGTGCTTCTTCCTCGAAAGTCTCGGGGTGAAGATTGAGGGTATCGGTACCACCACCCTCGTCGTGCACGGTGTAGAAAATATTGATCGACCTATCACACATTTCTTGAGCGAAGATCCGATCGACTCAATGTTTTTCATTGCTACCGCCATCCTCACCAAGTCGAGCCTCACCATCACTCGCTGTCCCATCGACTTTTTAGAAATTGAACTCTTGAAGCTCGAAAAAATGGGATTCAAATACAAAATCCTTAAGCGATACAAGTCGCGAAATGGTCAGACCAATCTCGTCGATATAAAAACATTCCCATCGACACTCAAGGCTCTTCAAGACAAGATTGAATCTCGGCCGTATCCCGGGCTCAACATCGACAACCTCCCCTTCTTTGCCGTGATTGCCACGCAAGCGAAAGGTCAAACCTTGATCCACGATTGGGTCTATGAAGAACGCGCCATCTACTACAAGGAGCTCGATAAGTTGCGCGCAGATACTATTCTTGCCGACCCACATCGACTCTATGTGAACGGTCCAACCGAGCTCAAAGGTGCTGAAGTGGTCTCGCCTCCAGCGCTCCGTCCCGCAGCCATCATCCTCATCGGCATGCTCGGCGCCACAGGCAAATCTATCCTCCGCAATATCTATAGTATCAATCGTGGCTACGAAGATATTATCAAGCGACTACAGAGTTTGGGGGCGAAGATTAAGGTACTCCGAGATTTTTAAGGCAAAGAGTCAGACAAAAGACAACAGAACACAGATTACAGATCGGAAAATCGGGCGTCCACAACGGATGCCCGATTTTCCTTGCGTTTCACTCAACATAGAGTTATTGTGCAAAGAGAATTGTTACTTTCAAAAAGAAAGGCTCGCTATGTCCCGTCAACATTTTCGGTCATGGGAAGAAATATGGAAAATTATCGACCCAAACAGCCTCATCGGCACTACTGTCGAGGTGTGGTACACACCTCCCGAAGCAATGTCGTTTACCGCAGACGAAAAAGCAGAAGCTGAACTTACTGGATACTTTCGTTTCTGCATAATTGGAGTGCGTGTCGGCTCAGAGCACAATCCATTTGTAACGGGACAATGGTACGAGTATGACAAGACAAGTAATGCATGGAAAGCCTCGGGAGCCGAGATAGATTGTATGCATGTCAAAGAAAGAGGGGGTCTTTCAAGAATCACTGTATCAGATGGAAAAATTACAAGTGTACACCCCAAACTAAACATCCATGTGATATTTCACCCCAGAGAAAAACCAGTGCCCTTAAATCATGGTCGGGCAATAACGGTGGCCGAAATATTCGAACTTTTTCAAAAGAGGGCTGCCGCAAGAAATTAGTGACTTCAAGACGGGCATTCGTTGCGAATGCCCGTCTTTTTCTTTTCTGGCCTAATGTCTAACTACTAATGTCTACTGTCTGTGTTCTGTTGTCTGTAATCTAATTCCATGCCACTATAGTCCTATGAAAGTCATTCGCGTCATCCCCATTGCCAAAGGCATCGGTCGCGAAACCCTCTCGTATTTCACCGGTGCAGACGTGACCGTCGGCAACATCGTCAAAGTCCCACTCCGAAATCGGATTATTTCTGGACTGATAGTAGCAGTAGAAAATGCCGAGGATCTCAAGGCCAATCTCAAAACGCTCGACTACGAAATCCGTCGTGTCGAAAAAGTCCACGCCGAAGCAGGCCTCCCCGAAAGCTTCATCACCACTTGTGCCAAGATTGCAGAGATTTCCTACACCACCACCGGAAGTATTCTGTCGGCAATGACCCCGAATTTTCTCTTTGATGGTACCGTCATCAAAAAACTCTCCCGCATTCACGAGATGAAAGTGGCTCCACACGTCATCTCCGAGAAATTATCGATTCAAGCCGACGACGAAGAACGCTTCTCACACTACAAGAGCCTCATCCGAGAAGATTTCGCCAAAAAGCGCTCAGTCTTTCTCTGCCTCCCATCAATTCAAGAAATCGAGACCGTCAAGGAAGCGCTCGAAAAGGGCATCGAGCCGTACACTTATGTATTGACCAGCCAGATCGAAGCCAAAGAACTCAAAAAGATTTGGAAAGACATTGCTCAAAATCCACACTCACTCCTCATCATCGGCACTCCACACTTTCTCCCTGTCTTTCGAGATGATATCGGGACTATTATTATCGAGCGCGAAAATGCCAAAGGCTACTATCTCCGCGAGCGACCATACAGCGACACTCGACTCTTCACTGAGCTTTTTGCGGAAAGCTTGGGTGCGAGATTGATCGTCGGCGACGCACTACTCCGCACCGAGACTATCTGGCGTACCAAATCAGGAGATCTTCACGAATACGCACCCCTCAAATTTCGTTCACTTTCGACTGCGGTCGTCAGCAAAATCGATATGCGAGTGTACAGCGAAGCGGGAGGCAGAAAGTTTAGCCTCCTGTCAGATGAAGCCCATCATCTCATTTTAGAAAACAAACCAAAAAGTGAACACTGCTTCATCTTCTGTGCTCGACGAGGTCTCTCACCATCGACCGTTTGTAGCGACTGCGGAACGACCGTCGCCTGCTCGACCTGTGGCGCCCCGACCGTCCTCCATGGCATGACCGGCAAAGATGTCGACACCAACAATTTCTTCATGTGTCACCGCTGTGGCGAAAAAAGGTCCGCTCGAGAAGTCTGTGTGCACTGTGGTGGCTGGAGATTGAAAGCTCTCGGGGTCGGCATCGACAGCGTTGAAGTCGAAATCAAACGACTCCATCCTGAAAGCACCGTCTTTATTCTCGACAAAGATCGCATCAAGACCCACGAAAAAGCCAAAGAGATTGTCCGAAAGTTTGGAGAGACTCCGGGAAGTATCTTGCTCGGCACCGAAATGGCGCTCCCCTATCTCACCTTCAAAATCCAATCGACCATCATCGCCTCACTCGACTCATTTTTTTCTATTCCCGATTTTCGAATTGGCGAGCGAATTATGCAAATCTTGATCAAGCTCCGCAGTATCACCACCGAGCAATTCCTCCTCCAAACCAGAAACCCCGACGCCAAGCTCCTCGAGTACGGCCTCAAAGGCAACCTGCTTGATTTTTATAAAGATGAAATCACTGAGCGTGAACAATTCCTCTATCCACCGTTTAAAACTATTATCAAGCTAACTCTCGAGGGCACCAAGGACCGCGTGAGTGGACTCATCGCCGAAGCAAAACAAAAATTCGCCTCTTTTACTCCCGACGTCTTCCCGGCTTTCCTCTCCATGCGCAAAGGACAGGTGTCGATGAATATGTTGATCAAGACTGATCCCAAAAAGTCAGATCCAGCACTCAATGAGAAGATTAATTCGCTGACGCAGGAGTGGAGCGTGAGCGTGAACCCAGAAAGTTTGCTGTAGAATCTCTAAAATCACCTCATCTGCTTTGTCGCCGACTCCGCCCGCTCCCGCGCAGTAGCTCCATCTACAGCTTGGTCACGGTACTCATCGGCTTCGCGCATCTGAGGCAATTTTAGAGATTCTCTCTCGACCTCCACAGTGTACTTCCTACTTTATACTTTTTACTTTATACTCTCTGTATATGCCCATCATCGACCGAGAAAACCCTATATTGCGCCAGACGGCAGTCGAAATTCCGCTTGAGAAAATCGGCTCAAAAGAGGTGCTCGGTATTATCGCCGAGATGAAAGCCGAGCTCGCAAAACAAAGCGACGGTGTAGCTATCGCTGCTCCTCAAATCGGCCACTCGGTCCGAATCTTTGTCATCTCCGGACGAACCCTCGAGATGCTCGCCCACGAAGACGGTGATGCCGATTTTAAAGAAACCACCAAGACTCCCGACAAGGTATTCATCAATCCTAAAATCACCAAATCATCTCGCAAGAAGACCGCCATGGAAGAAGGATGTCTTTCGGTCCGCTATTTGTATGGTAAGGTGAAGCGTAGTGAAAAAGCCACGGTTGAAGCCTACGATGAGCATGGTAAAAAGTTTGTCTTGCCGGGCACCGGACTGCTCGCACAAATCTTCCAGCACGAAACCGACCACCTCAATGGCGCGCTTTTCATCGACACTGCGACAGATGTCATCGACCTGCCTCCAAAAAAGTAATTTACACAAATACCATGGTAATGTTTACTCAAAAATATAGTGGTCCCGCCTTTCGCTTTGTGTTTTTTGGCACCTCTTTTTTTGCTACCGAAATTTTAAACGCGCTCGAACAGTACGGACTCACTCCGAGCCTGCTTGTCGCCACTCCCGATGCCCCACAAGGCCGTCGATTGATTTTGACTTCTCCACCAACCAAGGTTTGGGCGGAAAGTCGAGGTATCCCCGTGTACCAGCCGACCACTCTCAAGGATGGTGAGGCGGTCAAACGGCTCGCGAGAGAAAATGCCGACATTTTTCTAGTAGCTTCATACGGCAAGATTATTCCGCAAGCAGTCTTTGAGTTACCAAAAAGAAAGACCCTCAATATTCATCCATCCCTTCTGCCAAAACTCCGCGGTGCTTCGCCTATTCAGACCGCTATTGTCTCTGACACTCGCGACACTGGAGTCACCATCATCCAAATCGATGAGAAGATGGACCACGGACCAATCGTCGCTCAAGAGAAATTAAATCTGAGTGAGTGGCCGGTAACGACCGCCGAGCTTAAGACTATTTCGGCAAAGAAATCAATCGAGATGTTGGTCAAAGCACTTCCTGACTGGCTTTCAGGAAAGCTTATCCCAACTCCTCAAAATGAATCCGAAGTCACCTTTACAAAGATGATCACCAAAGCCGAAGGCGAGATTGATCTCTCGGGCAACGCCTACCAAAATTTCCTCAAGATCAAAGCCTACACCCCGTGGCCAGGCACCTACTTTTTCGTCAAAAATGGCGACACACAAGTCCGCGTGATTATTAAAAGTGCAATTTACAAAAACAAGACTCTCGAAATTCTCCGTGTTATTCCCGAGGGCAAAAAAGAAATGAATTATTCGGATTTTTTGAAAGGTTTGCGAAAATCCTAAGCTCTATGCTACAGTGCTTTTAGCACGTTCTTCAACATCCCAAAAGAGAAAGGTTTCGTATGAGTAAGCCTCGGAAAAGCAATAAACCACAGACAACCGGATTACCTCCAGCCATTCGTCCCAGCCAGGAAGTGATGGACCAATTCTGGAACGGTGTATTCAAACGTCTAGATGAGGTAATACCTGCTCCAGCCTCTCGGGTAGTTAATCATCGATTCGCCGAAGCCCCTGTCGTCGAAAAGTTCCCGAAGTATCTCATGAAGATCAACGGGCAAAGGAAATTCCTCTCGTTTGAAAGAGCCTACGTAATGTTTGATAGTGGATCCGACCAGGTAGAATTTGGTCGATATGTACTCGAAGCTGACTTTTCGGTCAGAAAAATGACCGACGAAGATAGGGAGGCAATTTCAGAAGCCGCTGAAAGATACAGCGATTCAAAATAACCTTCGCCCGTCGCGAGTATACGCGACGGGTTTTTTATTGCCAAAATTACAAAGCTCGTGGTAGAGTGATTTTGGCAACGTTCATTTAACAACACCCAGTAGTAGAAATGAGAATTTCACTACGGGGTACACAAAGAGAAAGGCAACCTATGGGCAAGCCCCACATTCATGCTCAAAACTCGGTTAATCGCTGGGGAGGCAAAGTGGAAGACTATCTCCCCATCCACGAACTCTTGGATTCAAGCGCGGTCACCTTTGGTGACGTTCGACATCGGACACTGACTCACAACCAATGGTTTATCAGAACCATCCTACCTAAAGTCTTGGGGATTACTATCACCAATTCTGACGGCAAGACTGTATCCACAATCGAAATCGCTGAGTGGCATGTGCTGGAGGATTTTGGCAACAAATTCATCCCCGCGGTGAGCGATTATTTGGCTCAAATTCCACTCAAACCATGGATGGACAATGCCAGAGACGGTGAGACTCCACCAAGCAGAGACTGGGCTCCGAAAAGTAATGAGGAAGCCCTCGAGTTCCTGAGAAATGGTCCGAAAGACCCCGTGGAGGTGGAACGCAGTGCTTGTTGGGATGCTCCTCCGGGGACCATGGACTAATCCGACTCTTTTGCTTATTCACAACCTCGCCTTGCTGGCGGGGTTTTTCTTTTGTCCGCACAAAAGAAAAACCCCGTACGGAAAATACCGTACGGGGTGCGAGAGAACATCAATCAATCAGTGGCGAGGAGGAATGGGAGGATTTTCTCGCAAATAAAGCCAGACTGAAAATACATACCAGTCCAGCCAGGCGAAGACTGCTCCACCTACCCCACCGACACACGTACCAAAGGCAAGCGACTCTGTCCGCACGCCGACATAAAAGCCAGCGAGCATCCCGAGTGCTACCGAGACACTGTATACCAGTCGCTCGTCGGTATGTGCCGACTTCAACAGCGCCACGAAGTGACCCCAGAACCAACTGATCACTTTCGGCACAGATTCAAGAATCCACGCGAGGAGCCCGATCACTTTGAGCGCATAAAACACAACCCAACCGTGAGACAACAAAAGATTCGTGGCGAGCTTCAAATGCTTGATACTTCGCCAAACCTTTTCCCTGTCAGAGATCGTACCAATCGTACCTGAAAGGTCATTGGAGAGCACCCAAAGATAAGAAATAATCATGGATGCCATAATAAAAACACAGTGTGTGGTGGTCATATCGGCCTTACTACCTAACTCTAATATTCGACTATAAAGGACGTAATACCACAGAGTAGCAAATACAGCAGACTGTCCAAACCACACTCCAAAAAAGAGAATAAATAGGCGAATCTGATACCTCGTAAGCTTCTGCATGTGTTTCTCGTACCGAGTCTTCTTTTTCATCAACTCGGCCCTCATGATCGCAAGACGATCTTTGACCGCAAGAGCGAAGCCTTTGAGATCAGCCGAGACCCAAGCGCAGGCCGTGCCGAAGATGAAGGCAAGAACGACGAGAACGTGGTTGGCACGAAAAGCCAGAGCCAGCAGGGTGAAGATTGCACCGATTGAGGCACACGAGATGAGACGATGTCCAATTGAGTTCATTTGAGTTCCTTTCCAACTGATTTTGTTTTTGAGTAAAACACGGGGTTTTATCTCGACTGTTCCGCAGTAGAGATTACACATAAACTACTATATTGTCAATACGAAAAGCCCCGGAAAATCGTTGCGATTTTCCGGGGCTTTTTCCTGTCTTTTGTCTGTGTTCTGTTGTCTATTATCTAACTTCGATCGACTTCACCACAATCGCCGTCTCAGGAATATCATTCTGTCCTGTTCGTACATTTTCTATTTTATCCACCACATCCATTCCCTTCACCACTTTACCGAAGACTGTATGATGTCCATCAAGCCATGGAGTCGAAGGCGCGGTCACAATGAAAAATTGTGAGCCGTTGGTATTTGGTCCTGAGTTTGCCATCGCGAGTACGCCACGTACCAGCTTCTCACTATTGATTTCATCCGCAAATGCATAGCCCGGACCACCACGACCATACAATGTCTTATCATCACCCTTTGAAAGCGGATCACCACCTTGGATCATAAAGCCTTTGATCACGCGATGGAACTTGGTCAAATTGTAAAAATCCTTCTGTGCGAGAGCAACAAAATTTGCTACGGTCTTTGGCGCTTTGTCAGCAAAGAACGCAATTTCGATATCGCCCGATGTCGTGTGCAAAATCACTCCAGTTGGGTTTTTAATTTCAGTTGGTTTAGTTGGTTCGGTCATAGTTTCTTTTTTTATTTCATTAGTTGCGGTGGTACCTTGAGTTTCAATACGTGGTTTGTTGTAGATACCCACGATCAAGCCAAGTGCTAACACTACCACAACTGCCCAAACAATAGTCGCATTATGTGACATTACTTTTTAAAAATTACTACTAATTGAGTATTATTCTGCATCACCCTCTCCTCCCGTCATACCCTTAAACATATTCTTAATCTTCTGCCCTCCTCGACGCAACAACGAAAGCTTTTTTGTCTTATTACTTCGAAGCTCAGCGAGCATTTGATCTTTTACCACATCAATCGCAGCATAGAGATCAGACTCCTCTGCTTCCGCTCGAAAACTTTTACCTCCCACATGGAGATTGATTTCCGCTCGAAAGACGTCGCCTGATTTATGATGTTTACTGACCTTCCCCAACTCGACATAGCACATCGCTGAGTCATCGGTTGAGGCAACAAATTTATCAAAAGCAGTCAGTCGCTTTGCCAAATACTCTGAGATGGCTGTCGTAAGCTCCATCTGCGTTGCTTTGACGTTTGTTTTCATAGGATTACTTTAATTAACTGTTAACCCTCTTACACTCTAAGTATACCAAATAAGTAGCCGAAAAAGAACACGTATTGTTACACAATATCCACCGAAATAATCTTTGATGGAGACTGATGCCCACTGACGATTCGTATCGCTTTTGCTCGCGGACCGAAATGTTCCCGCACAAGCGCAAGCACTCGCGTGTTCGCTCGATTTTGTTCCGCCGGCTCTTTTACCCGTATGTCAAAATGATCGTCCGCTATTTTGGTAAATTGCTCCTCTTTTGAGTCGGGAGTAACTTTGAGTTTGATATACATATATGGAAGTATGCAGTAAAAAGTAAAATGTATAAAGGATAGAAAAAACCGCCCCTTTCGGAACGGTTTGTGAGCTGAAAAGTCTTACTGACTTTGCTGATACTCATTGAGGATCAGAATGAACGGGTATCGCCTACCCGTGTAGGCATAGCCTCGCAAAATATCCTTCATCCCGCGATGCTCTTCGTGATAGCCGAAGTTGAACGACAGTCGATTGGCCCACCAGTAATACCAGAAGCCTTCGGTTGCCACGAATTCTCGCCAGCCTCGCACATTGAATTGCACCAGTTTGGCATTGTATCCGCGACCAGCCGATGAGACTTCGACTCTAATCGGTCGAGTGTCGATCTTTACCACTACCACCCACGGGGCAGTAATGTGCCATCCGCCAGTCTCCTGAAGCCACACATCACCCGTAATATAATTTCGGGCAATACCCGCTTGCGTGGGTTCGGTGTAGTTGAGGAGTGCACAGTAGCCAATGAGGATAAGCAGAGACGTTCCACCCCCGAGACCTACCCACTTTTGCCACTTGAGAAGAAAGTCTTTCACTTCTTTCCTTGTGGTTGAGGGTGAGTCGCCGGTTGATTAGGAGTCGCAACCTGCACACGGATCGGCTGAACCGGCTGTGTCGGCAGTTGACCTTGATTGGGTTGAAGCACGCTGACCACCGTCAGAAACGGACAGTCGCGTCCCTCATCACGATCAAAGGCGTATGACTTGAGAATTTCAAGCATACCACTAGTGAGATCTCCCGCATCACGCCCATGCCAATCAATAAAGGTTCTCAAACCTTCAGGATTAAACCTGACCAACTTCGCATTCAAGATGCGTGAATTTGCACTGATGGTCACCTGATGAGGACGGAGGTCGATGGTGTGCACACTATTAATAACAGGTGTGCGAGTATACCATCCCGGCCGATCGATCGTCTCAATCTGGCCGGTGATACGGTTGTAGTTGAATCCGAGCTCGTGGACATCAACGTCAGTAACCCACCACATCCGCCAAGCCCCCACACCCAAGACACCGACCACAATAACCACACCCAGAAAAACCAGCAATTTGAAACCAAGGCTGGAGTCGGAGTTTGAATTTGAGTTCATTTTTTTCCTTTTCTTTCTTTGTTTGTTACAGTACCGCGCCAGAAAAAGCTCTAGCGTATTCCATTTACTATTATACACATAAATACAAAGGTGTCAATAGATTCACTTTTCGCTTGCAATTACTCATAAAATATGCTATACTCTCCACAGATTCAAGCTCTGTCCCACGAAAATTATGAAAAGATTCGCAAAGATCCTCGTGCTCACGATCATCCTGGCCTCGGTCGCAGTGGTCCACCACCATCACCGTAAGGAAATGGCACGGAAGCAGGCTATCGCGCAATTCCTCAAGTTCGTGAACGAGGAAATGCCGAAGCTCAACGAAGCAGACAAACGGCGAGGCTTCGTTGAATTCCCCGACATCCCCTTCCCGGTCATCACCGAAGAGGCCCCGAAGGTCCCCGCAAATGAGGCCTTCACCAAGTAGCACTCCTGCTACACCCCACAGTCACTCTGTGGGTTTTCTTTTTGAAAATTAAAACCGATCGATTTGGTCGAACGGTTTGTTGCAATCTCACTTCGCTTTCTTCTTTTTTTTCTTTGCCGGCACGACCACAAACTCACTGGGGTCATACCACGCCTCGTGTCCACCTTTGTGTTGCACCTTGTAGCACAAGCCGTGCGCATCACTGTGGGTAATGACGGTTCCCGTGATTTTCCACCGACGCTTTTCCCACGCTCCATCTGTCCACTCACTGCGCTTGTCGTGGTTGGGCTTGGTGGTTCGCACTGTGGTCCCGGGCGAAACGGGCGGATATTTCTTGGTGGCCATACAGAATCCTTTCTTGTATTTATCTTGGTTGCAGAACAATTCAGACGAAAACGTAGCACACAATACCATACAAATCAAATGGGTCGACAGATGACTCTTGACAAACAATCTATAGTATGCTAGCTTGCAGACATCCGGAACTAATTTCGGAAAACTCAAGCGTAAGACGCATACTTAGGCGTTTTGGCATGGGAGCACATCGAAAACAAAAAAGAAAGAAAAGGATAGTATTATGAAAAAGCAAGCGTTCCTCGGCGGTTCATGCAACCCCACCGTCTGGCGTGCCGAGATCGCGATCCCTGCCTTTTTGGCTGCGGGTGTCGCCTTCTACAACCCCCAGGTGGATGATTGGAACGAAAAGGACGCCGCCTACAAGGCCGCGGGCATTGTCGGAGGCATCACGGAAGTCGAGGGCAACGAAAAGCGTGATTCGCAAGAACTGCTTTTCGTCATCGACAGTCAGACCCGGGCCATCGCCTCGATCCTCGAAGCGACCGAATATGCCGCGAGTGGTCGCCAGGTCACACTGGTGATCAACAACATCCCGGACGGCACAGTGGTCGAAAATCAGACCATCACCGGACGCGAGCTGAAGGATCTGAATCGCGCTCGGTCGTATCTCCTGGATGTGGCCAAGCGCCACTCGGGAAACGTCAGCGTGTTTCCGGACGTCGAGAGCGCTGTCGCTCACCTCATCGAAAAACTCAAGTAAGCTTTTGTCTGCCTACGGGTAGACGAGAGCAAGTATGTTTCTGCCAAACTAGCTTTTGGTGGAAAGATACCGTCTGCCCTGCAGACAAAACACCGTCGGCACATTTGTGCTGGCGGTTTTTTATTTTATCTTCCTTGAGAGAGTGTCGTTTCGAGTGTTTGTTCCAAACCTTGTAGGTCGGTGGCAATAATGTGCGACATCTTTTCTTTTGCTAACTTAAGAAAGGTAATAAAAAAGTCTCGATACACTTTATAGTCATCATTTTCTGCTAATTCTTGGCTTCCAAAATCTTTTTTCAAGAATTCTTGCAAAGTCTCAACTCCCATCTGACTCTTAAGAATCTCAAGAATCGCCTTATCGGGACTTGTCGCTGATAAGATTGAATCAATATGAGGAACCAATGCACTTGCCACCTCAGCAAAACGTCCGGTGTCACTCACCAAAACCAACCCTGCGTTTCTTTTAAGCGCCTCATTGATTTCCATAATACTATACAGACCTCCGTTGCCGACCACCAACACCTGCTTTTGTCCCACACTCATCCGGTGATACAGCGCCTCCATATACGCAATATGGGTAATATATTTTGAAGTATATTTATCCAAACCCCTCTTATTCCACTCTGCTGGAATAGGTGTCACAAGAGTATCAACAGGGGTATTTGCATATACTGAACCATCACCTTCCGCAACAAACCTATTTCCTGGAAAGTAGACACTCCCTCCTGGATTGATGGCGAAAAAATGTGCGCGATCAGCGTGCGCCAAATGGCCATACTGCCTACCATACTCGATGTTTAATTGCCCAAAGACCGTGCCTATTCCTGATTGTGTCCCTGGCACACCGACATTAGCCTTATGCGCATGAGCGACACGACCAACCGTGTCACCAAAGATTTGCAACGGATTCACGACCCCGTCCAAATGTTTACACCCACCAATAATATTAATCAGAGGCCTATCACGATCAATCCTCAATGCATCGAGACATGACTCCTCAATATGAAATGGAATAGTTTGACTAGGATCATTCAACCGATACTCAAGTGACACCATACGGGCAGTCACGCCTTGATTACTTACTGCCTCATCGAAACCAGTAGGACAGATCTTGCGAGCTCCTACGATAAATGCATCATCAAATACTACATCAGTGGTTTGCACCTCGGGAGAAAACTTTTCCTCAAAATGTCTCTGACTAAGAATATTTTTATAGAGGAAGGTTGAGTATTCCTCTTTTGCTTGTTCAAAAAGAGCAATCAGTGCGTTTGTAGAATCAGAGTCAGAAGGCGACTGTCTAACCTTATCATACAAACTGTTCGCGACCGCATATTTCTCAGAAACGTTATTCAATACAAAATGAAGACAATTTTCAATAGAATCAGATACATACATGTCTTTCCGCAAGCTCTCTAGCGAGTTTGAAAAAGAGTGAAAAATTCGCAAAGCACTCTCGAGACCGTCGTACGATGCGCGATCAAACATCGGCATCCTCTCAAAAACACCTCTTACGTGTGGTGGTATATGCTTTTTCTCATTGATCAGTACTCGCGCAAGCACCGCATCATGCATAACCCCCACAAATGAATGTTGGTCGCCTTCCTTAGACTTTTTATATTGTCCGCGAAAGACCGCATATCGATCAGCCTCAGATGTTTGTCCGGTATGTGAGAGAAAATGGTGGACCAATTTTACAATATTGTAATAATTAGGACTATTCAATATCTTCGATTCCACCTCATACGAATCAGTAGCGACTCGATTTGCCGAGTACCCAGATAATTCAACCGACTCCTTTGTATAGATATAACCACTTATTAAGCTCGTCATCTCTTCTGCGAGTTGCATAATCAACACACACTCCTCTTTTGATTGAGCCTGTTCAATGATACCGTCGGGAAGTATCCACCCGTTCTCAACAACACTACGCGCCACCGATGCGGGACCAGTTTTTTTTACATACTCAAAAAAAGTATTTTCGGCACAACCTACTCGTGTCAAAAACTGCCCATCTTGATTCTGCTGTATTACACCAACAGTACCGCGTTCATTATTTGTTTTAGCCCGTTGAACTTTTAGTTCAGTGACCGAATCAGCGTCGAGCCAATTTCCACGTTCAAATTCAGTAATTGTCGCATCATCAATCAAGCCATATGGTAGATGCGAATAAAAACCAGAAAAAGTGATCGAGATACCGTTTGAATCCAACAAAATATGTGCTCGATCTTTGACGCGTAACGGCTCCGCTCTACGAGACATAAAAAGATGATTGATGATTCGGGCACGCTCACGACGAGCTTCGTGTATCAATTCCCCGCCCTCGAGTGTTCGAAGCGTATTAATACACTGTATAATCTTTTGTGGCTCAACACTTTTAAACTTTTTCTTAGTGAAAATTTCTTCGGGCACAAAACCCAGCTCACAAATAAGATCCTCAATTACTGTCGGATTATTGAACAGCGGATCAATCAAATCGATCCATTTATTACTCTGGACATCGAGTATTCTTGCACACTCTTGTTGTAAATCGACTAGATATGTTTCTTGGGTGGTATTCGGGTTTTTATCCAAAAAAGAAAGTCTTTCGTATAATGCAACCGCACTTACTCCCTTGAGTGATTCTGGGGTCATTTGCGCAGGAACCTCCGTATCAACACCACTACCTGTACCTAGTGTCGACGACCATTCCAACAACCCTCGCATAAACACTGCCTCAGCACTTTCCCCTTCAGCGACCAAATGGCGGAGATCTGCCCCTTTGTGTCCATTCAAGTGAGAAAGTAGTCTAATATTTTCCCCAACAACAGACTTTTGTTCTGGAGACAAAGCATCAAACCACGCATGGTCGACGGATTCGATGGTGACACCATCATCTCCCCGACTCACACCAAAAACAATATCATCTATTCGCGTATGCATATCCTGACTAACGGAATCATCAGCCGATGTTGTTGTAATTATCTTTTCAGGCATTATAAGGTTTATTCTATCAGCTCAACGTCTTTACGCCAATAATACCCGCACAGACAACCTAATGAAAAATCGACTTTGATTTTTTCTCCAAGTTTGATAGTATACGAGCGTTGCGTTGCAGAAGCATCACAACACCTATTCCGTGGTAGCTCAGCTGGTAGAGCGCCTCGCTGTTAACGAGGATGTCCTTGGTTCGATCCCAAGCCACGGAGCAAAGTTGGACAGACCGAGGCAAAAACCTCGGTTTTGTCTTTATCTGCCTCACACAATCTAGGTTCGAACGCTTCATTTTGTGACTTTGCTGTAAGTAAGCCCTTAGAGATGATCGAGAACACATCTTTGTTGGTAATACTGAGTTTTTTAGTCTTTAGAATTAGGTTCGAACCGAGAGCCGACAATGCCTCTTGTTTCTCCTCAAAGGTGCCTGTACGGAAGATTTCACTCAGTCCGACGATCAACTTGAAGGCTTTCTTTGTTTCTTCAAAGTTCGCGGTATCAACTCCGCCAATGTCAGCGAGTACTTGCTTGATTCTACGCTTATCATTCTCAAGCGACTCTTTGTGTTTTAAGAATTCGTCGTCATTTTCAATAAGTCCCTTCATGCGCATGCGCACCAATTCCTGAGACTCACGCTCTTTTTGTGCCAACTCTCGCTCCCATGTACCTTTACGCTCATATTCAGTTTGCCGATCTTGTGTAGCAAGGGTCTCAAGATTTTGAATACACCACTGACTCAACGCTTCCGAAACCTCAAGTTTCTTTTGTAGCTCTTCAATCATTGTGTCGTCAATGTGTGACTCACTAACACTCCGCTCCGGACACGTTTCATCCCTTCGCTTGGTGCAGTGATAGAAAATATAATGAAGATAGGTCGGATGATCCATCTTTTCGATTTTAGTTTCGCACTTGGGGCATACCTCACGATTTTTATACGCAAACTTAAATTTGCACTCAAAACAAATAAGTTGATGTTTATGCTCGGCGGTCACGGATCCACCGCAGGTACCACATTTCGTCCGGCCTCGGTACGGAAACATCTTGATGTTCACACTCGGACACGGCTGACCCTTTCGGCCCAGCATTGCTTGAATCTGCCAATATTGAGCCTCTGTGATCATTCTCGGGACAGTCTCATCTACTTCATAGCGTTTAGATTCCCTGTTTTCATCCAATCCGTAAAAGAAACCTGCATAGTATGGGTCTTTAAGCATGGCATAAATTCGAGAGAGCTTGATAGCCGTGCCACCCTCTTTCTGCCGTCGAATTGTTTTTAATCCCATGACTTCATCAGAGTATTTGAGTAGTGACCGTACAGAATATTTACCCGTTAGATACATCTCAAGAAGTTTCTTGACCAATGGAAAGCGATCGGGGTCAACCACGATGCGTCGCTCCCCTTTCTTTCCGTAATCGTTGATATAGCCAGGCTTTGCAATGCCACCAGGAATACCCATTTCATTTTTCTTGCGAAGGCCTCGCTGAACATCGATACCTTTTGAATCGTTTTCCATCTTTGCCTGGCTCGTAAGCATACTAAAGAAGAATTTATCTTGTGGTGTATTCCGATAAACCTGACTTGGTGTAACAATTTCGTGTAGGTGACCTTTATCCATCTGCTCAATGAGTCGCGCAGCGTCGATGGCGTTTCGAGCAAAGCGATTTGGATGCCACCCGATAACTCCTTGTACTTTTTTCTGTTCAATGTCTCGGATCAATTGCTCAAAAACAGGACGCGTATAAGCCGTTTTTGCTGAGTGAGATTCGTGCAATATCTGATCATCAGAAAGGTGAATCTTTCTACTCTCAGCGAGCTTGCGTAGTTCATTGACTTGAGAATCAATCGACAGAACTTGTTTATCATCTGCCTCACTGGACTTGCGCGCATAAAGTCGATAGTTTATTTTTGTTGTTGTCATAAATCAAAAAGTCTAAAATAATAAAGATAATATCCTCATACACTATCAAGATTTTCTTATGTAGTCTGCATTTTTGTGAAGAATTAATTAATAAATACTGATACACGGCCGACCGCTCTTAGCCCCCACGAACCCACTCTCCCCCTACCCCCATGGTTGGTACCATTGGAGCTTCGCCGTGCCTTTGATCCGTTTTTTCTCGGAGGCGACTTGGTTTTAGTTGTGGTACCGCCTAGCGCAAGCGCTCCCGGCCCCGTACATAATTGCGTTAAAAACCTCTCGCTACACCGCAATTAGAGGTGGCTTAATGTTGTACCGATACCCGGCATCCCAATCTTGTGGGATCACAAAGCCTTCCTATGTCTATTTTATTTTTACAAGCCCCACATAGGTTCGCCCAGGGCTTGAATGGGCGTGCTCTATTGCACACTGGTATTTGCCACAAGAGAGTTTTCCTCTCTTGCTTGAACGAACGCCACCTTTGCATTCGCTCGAGCAAGAACAGAAAGTCCGACACGTGTCAGGCGCAACAAAGACATACCAAGCTCGACTGCTTGGTCATCAGAAATCGATACGCCGTTTTCGTTGAGTACGATTTCTTTTAATTCTTTTGTGGCTTTTTGTGACAACATAAAAAGACCCCTCAATCTTAAAGGGGGCTTTTCATTCAATATTCATTCATTAATATGAATCAGAATTTTTTATTCAACTCTAGCTTCCAGCCAGTCTTTGCTGAATTGAAAATAACCTTATGGCCAAAGGCTTCCTTCAGTCTTTTGTGTAATTCACTTACATACTTTGCAACAGTTTGATTAGATATTCCCAACCGCTTATCTGAAGAGAAAATCTCATCTTTAATATCATCAATATTAACAACCTTCCCATGATTATTCATAAATAATCGACAGAGGACAGTGAGTTGCCCCCTGAGGGAAACATCTTTTCCTTTATATTTAATTGAGCCATCGACACAAGCACTCAGATCGTAAATCTTTATCTCATCTTTGATACGTGCTGTGCGTAATTGCCTTCTAACAATTTGTTCTTTAATCTCCTCAAAATAAAGATCTAACTTAGAAGAATCGTCCACATGTACTACAAAGCCAAGTACAGACGGAGGTCGTGGTACAGGGAAAAAATTATCACGACTCGCCATGAGAGAACTACCTGGAGGTATACCCGCCTCAATAGAAGAAGTACACTCCCTAAAAGAAATGAGGTTTTTCGTCCCTTCACTAACCAACCCTAGAGTTTTTCTTAATCCGTCCCTATCTCTCAACAAAGGATCATCTTTAATTCTATGGAAAATAAACTTAACTGATTCCTTGTCCGACCCTCTTAGTTCCATACGAAGAATCTCGTGCACTCTTTCTATCTTTAAAATTTGGAGGTCTTTTTCCATATTTTTAATACTAATCTCTTTAGGCCCAAATATGCAAGCTTTCGCAAGAATTGATTGTACGAATTGCAGTTAAGATGTTAAACTTTACAATACAACTGAATATGGCCTAACCCGTTGATTTTATCAACGGTATGGCAATCAAAAGTCCTGGAAAGACACAAAAACCCCGTCATGGGTGTTGTCTTTCCAGGCCGTATTGGGAAACTGGTACGCTCGGCGAAAGCCGAGGCCCCGTGGCGGGATTTTTGTGTACCTCACGGGTTTATCCATTAAAGATAAACCTCATGCAAGAACGCATTTTAAAAAAGGAGGACAAGCTCGTTTATTGGGCAGGCATCTTAAATCCTAAAAAAGGAAGTCTCGTATTAACGAATAATCGGCTTTATTTCACAGTAGATAACAAGGAGCTATTCTCTATTCTACTTAGCAATGTTTTGAGTGTGAATTGTCAAAAAGGAATTGGCACCAGTAATGAAAATATGTTCGTGATCTACAAAGATGGCGACAAAGAAAAGAAGGTCAAAATACAGCACAGTTCACTCATGTCTCTTGCCACTGTTGGTAATCTATCTCGAATTAGTGCTTCCTATTTCTCCTCATGGGAGCAGGCTATCAACTCAGCACGCTCAGGCAATCAGGACAACGAAAAAGGCTCGATAGATGATTTAGAGAGACTCTCAGAACTTAAAAAGAAAGGTATTTTAACTGAGGAAGAATTTTCTGCAAAAAAGAAGCAGATACTTGGCATATAAATATGAAAAAGATTTATACATTCTTTCTGGCAATCCCCTTATTTCTCTCCACAACCCCCACCTTCGCCTCCACGCACTGTCTCTCCAACCAAGCACTGCCTGATCACACCTGTACCCCAGGAGCAATACTCACCACAGACGCTCTTATCGTCTGTGTCTCTGGCTACACTAAAACCGTCCGTAACGTTTCTACGGCAGTCAAAAAGATGGTATTCAAGGAATATGCTATTCCGTGGTCACTACATAGTAACTACGAAGTAGATCACTTGATTAGTCTTGAGCTGGGCGGAAGCAATGATGTTAGCAACCTATGGCCTGAATCGTACCTAATCAAGGATGGATCGCGTACCAAGGATACCTTTGAGAACTACCTCCATAGACAGGTGTGTGGAGGCAAATTGAGCCTTGTGGAGGCCCAGAAGGAGATCAAGGGAGGTTGGAGAGAGTATTATCGGGAGTGGAAGCACTTGAATTAGTTACAAGGATTTTTCTGTGTAAATTGCTTAACCAGAACTGAAAAATTACTCCACAGACTCGGATCAACTTCTTGATCTCTCTTGATTAAACTCTGGATGTCTTTATTTTCCCATGTCTTTTGTATTTGATAACCAAAATCAGCGTTTATCATACTACACTCAACAATACCCTCCCGATAAAAGTTTCCCATTTCCTCAAAAACACCCAAATAATTTTCTACCTGACCCTTAGAAAATCCTGGGGCACCAGTCCGATTAAGAATTTTTGTACTTGGATCCGCCGAATCTAATTTATCTGAAATAGCTGAATAGGTTGGTTGGTTAAGCTGGGTATCAAAATTAAGCACAATATCGGAGGAATCCTTGAGATGATTCTCGTGTAGTTGATCCTTGGAAATCCAAACTGTCGCAAAACCAACAATTAATGCGATCATTACTCCTGCAATACTTATCCTATTGAGAGCCGTGGCCAATTTTCCAGCAGCATCACCACTCTCTTTTGCTTGTGCAGTAACAGCATCAAGAATCTTCTTGATCTCAACCATTGCGTTTTTTAATTCAAGTACTGACTTCGCAATGAGAACCGACTCGGATTTCTGAGCCCGAGTATCTCCACCTTCACTTACATACTCCGCCAATTGTTCAATGCTTTTACTAAAAAGATTTTCTGGCATAAATATACTGGGTGAGTAAGGACTTGAATGAGACGTTGAAGATAAGTCATCATTTTATCATACCCCGCTCAGTTTCAGTTTCTTGCAAAAAGTGATTTGTGTCAAATTGCATCATCTAAATAAAAGCCTTAAGGACTTCTTGAGTACCCTAAATTTATTATGTAAATCAGCTATATTAGTTGATCTTAAAATTAAATGGGTAAGGGATGTATTCTTTTACAAATTTCTCAAGTGACTTCATTTCCAAAGGCGAGAAGATAAAATTGAATGAATTGTGTGTTAAGTTATAATTAAAAATATCCACCATCTGTCTTGTGGAAGACGTGATCCTTTCCTCACACTCCTTTCGTCGATTTAGAGTTACCCCGAGATTTTTTGTTAAAGAAAAGAAAACTTCTGTATGAGGGCTCAACAAACTTTTGGGGCTATTATAAAAATCAACCTTTTCCTTGGGTACAAAATAAACTACTGGATTATCGGAAGTTACAAAATACCTAGAATCTGACTTTAAAATAGTGAGGTTCATCCTGCGTAATATTTCAGCAATGGGCTCAAGTTCCGTAAGGGCAGTTTTTAAAAAATACCCGTTTGGATATTTTAGGTTATATCTTTTTTCAACGATATTCTTTTTTATCTTTTCGGCCTGTTCAAGAGATATCTCCTCCCCTGCCTCTTTTTTTGCCAAGCCAACAATTTCTCCCGCAGACATTAGTTCAAATCTTTTGCTTGTATGATGCTTGGAAAGATTCGAGTCAATATCTTCAATTTGTGATTTAAAATGAGGAGTTCGTACAAGCATGGCGGCCATAAACAAACACAATTCGTCCTTGATGTCTTCAGTAATCCTTGTATTTATAGCCAATGATTCAACCTTTCCAACCAGGGTGTTATACGTATCTTCTCCACAATCTTTAAAAATATCTTCGACATCATCACTACTGAAACCTTCCATACCCGGATCATATAGATTATTCTCCAAACCTATGTTTTTTAAGCCTTCTTCACCGTTAATTAATAAAATTCGCTTTTCGAATGGAGAATTCTCTTTTAAAAACTTTTCACCCTTCTTGTACATAAAAAGATTACTCTCAAGTAAAAAATGTCTGAGATATGTTTGAGGAATATAATGATTTCGAATGGTTCTTTTCTTAATTTTAGACATAAATACAGTCTCTAACGTAGAAAAATCAATCGTACAACAATTCTTTTTAAAAAGACAGTTTTAGTGGATAGAGTTGCTATCCACAGGAAAATAAAGTAATATCTCGGACTCGAGATATAATAGAAAAACCAGCAGATCGTGCTTAAACAATAAGCTGGTTTTCCCTTTAGAAAAGGCTCAGGCTATGCTTGAGCTTTTTCGCTACCAATTTTCTTCCAAATTGGGAAACATTTGGCCGACTTAGGTCGGATCACTTTGCCACTTTTCAATTTCTTGAAAGGTATGCAGGCGACCATGACGTAGCCCGCTCGAGTCTGTGTATTCACTGGACTTTGTCCCTTTGATTTCAAGTAGCTTCTGCCAACCAAACATCGACCGGTATGGTTGCGACTATTATCCTACCCGACCTGCACAGGAACCAGCGCAGGCTTAGTGTGATAACACCACTTCAATCTCAAAAAGAAAAAGAACCCACTCCACAGGCCGATAAGATTTCTTATCAGCTGTGGATTAGGTTCTTTTCTTAAAAGGACTTCTCTTTTAGCTAATAATGACTCCTGCCGGACTGTGCGTTCCATGTGGATTTTCCACTAGGAACACCTTGATTTTCTCTCGTTCTAGTAATAAAGTCAAGTGAAACAAAATGTATCTGAGGAAACCTACCATCTCGATCCAAACTGACCACCTGCCACCGAGACCTTCCTACACAGCGCATCGTACCGCATCGCCCGCTTCGTTGGCTTTCCGGCATACTCCTGCCATCGAATCTCCATTGCAACATCTTCGAATTCCATGATCCTTTTAAACAAGGGCACAATACCGCGATAATTCATCTTCTGAGACAAGTAGCATAGACCAAGACACGTCCTACATCTGAAATTATCACCATCCTGATACAGAATGCCTACTCGATGGTCACAAGATTGGCAAGCAAACCACTCACGCACACCCCCGTAGTGGCATTTGGTGGTCACGAGAGCAAATACATCACAGCTATTCTTGGGCCCGCGATTTATGAGCTTAAAATACCAATCAAGCACGGCTGGATCCTTGACGAGCTTAAAACGGAGACCTTTATGATAAAAGCCTATCCGAGCAGTATAACCCGTTCTATCCAGAAATCCCTTCTTTTTGAACTCGGAGATATTGAGGGAAAGTCTCCCCTCCACCGTTCTGCGACCACCTCGAGGAACTGGTGCTAATCTTCGTGGTTCTATAGGGCCGAAATCATTAAGGATTTCCTCTTCTTGATTTTCCATACATATTCTCAATTAACCCCTAAATTAGGCCTATTTATCAAGCTTTTTTGAATGAGTCCTACTTCGCTTCGTAATAGGCTCCCGAAGTCAATTTTACACCATTTCTTTACATTCATTTGCTATGCAACAAAAGGCCTCACATGGGCTGATTTTGACCCTTTTAAACCTATCCTAAAACCCAACAAGGACTACTCTTTCGGCAACTCTGGAAAGGTATTCTGATCCGGTTCAAATCCAGCTTCGACATCCAAAGCTTCGGTATCTACTCCTGAAGCCTCCAAAGAAGCTCGCATTCTGGTTCTCTCGGCACTCAGTGCAGTGAATTCTGCTTCAGTGAGCCAGCCTTGAGCCTTTGATGCAGTGCTGAGGGTTCGATTCTTTGCGGCCTCACTGAAAGCTCGAGTTGACTCAAGCCACTTTTTGCCAAGCCCGACATACGTCTTCTTAACACTCTCGAGTTGCTCTGGTGCAATCGGCAAAACTGGAGGTTCTATAGTGTCATTAGCCTCTCCCATCTCCTGAGGAGGTAGTTCTGGCGCAGATGGTTCACCACCGAATTCAAATCCAAATACTTTCATGGGGTTGGTATAGCTTTAACAATAAGGAATATTGTACACCCCGCAAGAGGGCGGAGCAAACACAGACCTGCACGCCAAACTGGACAACCTCCGGCATATTTCGTGCTACACTATTTTCATGAAAAAAGTATCGATTGAAATATTCGGCTGGTACGGAACATGTGCGATCGTCCTTGCCTATATTTTGAGTAGCTTCTCGGTGCTCTCCCCAACTTCTCTTACCTATCAAATCTTCAACGTGACTGGCGCACTGGGCATTGTAACAATCTCACTTCACAAGAAAGCATATCAACCAGCGATCCTGAATATCATTTGGTGCACCATTGCACTCGTTGCGATTGTTCGAATGTAAGCTAGGCGCCTGTAAATTAAAATCGGAGACCCTTACCGAGTCTCCGATTGAGTTCTTATAACTACCGCCCCGGGATCCTGACCCTAAGACTCAAGGTCTCGCCACAACCAGCGTTCTCACCGTAATGTGGGTCATCGAATTCTACGAAGCCCATTGATTTGAAGTGCTCAATGATTCGCTTGGACTTAGGACGCCCAAGCGTGACACTTTCAGCAAGATACACATACTGCTTGGGCGCGGAGCAAGACAGATGTTCGAGAAACAGTCTCATGGCTTCTTCGCCATAACGCTTTCCTCTCCTGCTCGGCACGATGCCGTAGTAACGAAGACGAAGCACATCTGTAAATTCGCCGTATTCAAACCATCCAATGATACCAATCGGCATATCATCTTCATCGATCGAAAAAATCTCACCGAGAGACTCGCCTTCATACTCCTTCACGCCCCATTGTTCGTAGCTTTCTCGAGCCTGATGTTGAAGCGCGGTAACTTCCCAGATTTTGTTTAGTTCAGGATGACGATCAAAAAGTGTCTGATTCTCTGGTAGTAACAGTTTTTTAATTGTGACCATAAGGTACTCCTTTCTAGTGTGAAATTACCATAATTTCATGAGTGTGCCTAGCCTTGTACCAAAAACACCCGACTGCGGTTACCAGAGTTATCGTCCCTAAAGTGAGAAAGGTGCTATACGTGCCACCAATATCAGCGAGGAGACCTATGGTAATTGGCCCAACAATTGCTCCAATCTGTTCTGCACCAGCCATCAATCCCCCAACCTTTCCATAATTATCAGCACGCGAAGCTTTGGTCACAAGGGCCTGTAATGCAAGTGTCAAACAAACAGTAAGGGTTCCCAAAATAAAGATACCGATAATCTGAAAAAGATACGTCTGAGCAAGCGACATTACTCCCAAGAGAACTGCGGTCACCAAAAGACTCACTGACACAAAAGTCCACTTCGATACCTTGTCGATATATGTTCCAAACCAAAATGCGAGAGTTGATGGAATAGCATAAATGACGGTGATGATGACGACATGACTGAGATCATTTGATTTGGTATACACAAAAAGTGGTAAGAAAAAAGTACCTAGTGGATCGACGCAAGCGACAAAAAATGTGAGAAAAGTCAGTGTCCATATTTCAGTTTTCCATTCGCGCATTCCACTGATTATTTTTAGCGGATTGAAAAAATATGTTGATGTCTTATTTTTTCTAATAGGCACCTCATCTTGTGGGGCTCGTGACATTACGAAGTACGCAATGATGGCCGTCACAGATATACCAAGGAAAAGCCAGTAGATGGGGATGCGGGTAAGAAATGGAATACTCACAAGTGCAGCAATCATCCACGTGAGATTTGGCAGTGAATGAAGGTATCCAAACGTTTTTGAAAGATGATACTCCGACGCAAAACGTCTGAGATAGGTATCACCACCGATACTGTCACAGCACCATACAACACCATTGATTGCTCGGGCTAATACTATGAAAAATGTCATTCCAAGCAAACCTGCTAGAAAATAACTGATACCAATGAGCGGATACAGAGCTAATGCAAAAAGAATAAGTTTCTTTGCGGGGATGCGATCACCGAGCATACTGACAAATGGCAATGCGAGTAGGAAGACGATGTCGTAAATCGACCGAAGAAGTCCCGCTTCCGTATAGTTGTGTAATAAAGAAAAAAGAAGAACAGGAATCAGTGTCTCGCATAAGCCCCAGCCAAACCAACGGATACTGCGAGCGAGTGTAATCGTTTTGATACTTTTGGGAATGTGTGCTTGATCCATATCTTAAAATGAATGATTGGTCATGCACAGTTCTCGAAGAATCTTTAAAGCTGCCTCTCGGTACGCTTCATTTTGACTTGAAGCTGTGCACTCTTCGAGAACGTAGGTAAAAAAGCCGAGGTCGAAAGATTCTTGTGCTGTAGCAAACACACAATCATTTGTATCAATGCCAACGATGTGAACCTCCTCAATGTTGTTATCTTTCAAAATTTTAAACAAATCCTTTTCTCCTTTAAAGGCAGATTTTGTTTTCTTGGTTACGAGTACCGCCCTTTCATTAAGAAGCTGTTTAATATCGTGAGTAGTCGGCACCAACGGAAATGTCCAATGTGTCTGCCTGTCCCACAAGGAGCCTTTTTCTGCCGAAAATATAGTCTCAACAATGAGATCATAGCCTCCTTTTTCGATAACCTCTTTGATATTTGGAACAATCCATCGGCTTGTATCATTCAAAAATCCTTCTTGTAAGTCGACAAGGATGAGAGATCTTCTCTTTTCTGGATGTGGGGTGACGATACTAGACATACCCAAAGTATACCAAAGATACGTGTGACACAACTAACCTAAACAACCCCATCTGGGCTGATTTTGACCCTTTTGAGCACGTGTTTAGATCAAGATATGCCCAAGGAAATACCTGGGATGCTACTGATTCTTGAGTTCAAAGCATACGTTCTGACCTCGTGAATCATTCGGAGCAACCCACATAAAACAGTGTCCTTTGGGGACGCTGTTTTTTGCTGATGTTGCTCCGCGGAGCAAGCCGACTAATCGGCTTGCGTCTTGGGATCGAACAGTGGAGCAATGTTTTCTACCAAGAAAAACGGGCGAGCTGATACCCAGACTTTGCTGAGTGACGACGAAGCAAAAGTCACGGGCGATACCAATAAAACATGGAGCACTATTTTAGTCCATGCTTCCCAACGAATTTTTAGAGGCAGTAGAACAGGTCACTTAATAATGTACGTAAATTAATAAACCTCACGTCACCATTGATAGACCTCTGGCGTTGTGCTACCGTTAAAACAGTAGTTCTTTAAACCGCATGGAGAAGTAATACCCGTGCACAATCCTGGAGAAAATATGCCAACTATTACGGACAGCCAAGTGGTGATTGATCAGATCAATGCAGATGGAATATTGTACCTAAAAAGCCGTCTGTCGTGGGAACCAGTAATACCCGATATCCGTCCCCGCAGTGACGACACTCCAGAGACAGCATTGATTGATGCATACCTGGAAAGCCGTAATGATTTCAAAGAACGGTTGCGTACACTTATGCGAGAATTGCTCACAGAGCTGTGTCAAAGTAGGCATTCTGGTACCGAACCCTGGGCCGGACTTCTCTTTCCTCTCATCGCTGGAACACGGATGGAAGGAGTGGAAGACTTGCTCGTGGACCTGCTCGATCGAGAAATCTCACGCCTCCCAAGCAAAAATCGCTGGCTACGCCGATTCCAAAAGCTTGCGCCTTGGCGTAAGTCTGACTGGTGGAGACTGCCTGGCCCATACAAGGACTCACTACTGTTGGAACTAACAGTAGCACTGCGGGCCGTAGAAAAAGTGCCCAAAGCCCGCTGGATTCCACTTCTCGAGGATCCCCATACAGCCGGGGCAGCGTTCGGAGCAATCACCGAGGCAGACACTACAATAGGTCTAGTGCATTTCCACACCCTAATGGAGACAGCATTAAAGTGGCCCGAGGAAACTCCTTTGTGTATGTGTATTTGGTGCTTCATAAGCGCGTCGGGTCAACAAGGAAGAGGTGGCAATCCAGCCCTCGCACTCTTGGATCGGGCAGGTAGCGTAAAAGCCCGGACATTGGTAATGAAGGAGCTTCGGACAATACCGTCAGCCGCCCATCTGATTCCCTAGCCTTCTTAAAATTGACGGAAAGTAACATCCCCGCCGTGCGCAAGCCGGCGGGGTCTTTATTTTACAAAACACGTTCTGACGTCCTGGATTATTTAGAGCAGTTATTGACAGTATAATCAAACTGTGATAAATTATCTTCAGATATTAGTGGACCCTCAACAATCAGCAACGAAAGGAACCATACGTATGAATCCCATTGTTCTTCACGCCATCAAGGTCATCCTCAGTCTTTTCACCCTTATTGGTGTCGCCAGCATCATTGTCGGTACCACCAACTGGCTCCGCAAAGAGGGTGTTTTCGGAGGAGTCCCCCTTGGTTTGGCTGGACTCATAATCGGCCTTGGGGGGTTATTCCTGATCACTCGTTAGTAGACCCCACTGACTTAGAATGCCCGCTCAACAACCGCCTCTCGCAAGTGTCATCTTGTGGGGCGTTTTTTTATTACACAAAGCTCCAATAAGAAGTAGCTAAATAAAAAAATACCACAGTTTGCACTGTAGTATTTGGGATATTATCCCCTAAGCACTGCCCGCCAAAAGATAATCACGAGCGCAAGAACAGTGGCCAGGGCACATATCGTTGCCACAAAAGCAAAGATCTTCATCACAACAGACATCCATTTCTTGCGTAACTCCTCTGTCTTGCCACTCTTTTCCCACCGTATACCAAACACCGCTGTGAGAATACCCGAAACCAAGGCGCCAATGAACCACCAATGAATATTACCGCTGACGAAGTTGACAAATGTGCTCATTTTTTTCCTTTATTGCAGTTTTTTTTACCAAACATTTCCGTTTCAGATATTAATATTAAATATAATCTTTGTCAATGTTATCCACTGCACCCATCCTCACCCCTGCCACGTAAAACAAATACACACCACCATTTGAAAGATCACTCAAAAAGGTAGATACTACACTCAATGAAAAAAGGAACTGAAAAAGCCCTGCCGGCCAAACATATTCCCTACTCACAATTACTCCTCTGTCTTGCGGTTGGTTTTGGTGCACATTGGCTACTTGCACACTATTCAGAGACAACCACATCTTCAGATACCCACAGCTTTAACGAAGCCGATAGCACCCTGCGTCTGCGTGGAAAATATAACCTCATTAATCCTCTCCTGGTCTGTGGAAATACGGACAGCAAAGATTTTGATGAGTATAACGACTTGAAGCTTAAAATTCAAAAAGTGATCAACGCAAAGATTACCGACGGATCAGCAAAAACTGTCTCTGTTTATTTTCGATCAAATGGAAAATGGTTAGGTATCAACGAAAACGAAAAATATTCCCCCGCAAGTCTCAATAAAGTACCCATCATGATGGCATACTACAAAAAGGCTGAAGAAAATCCAGGTATTTTGTCTCAAGAATTAATTTATGACGGATCCTTTGACCAAAATAAACAAGAAACATTTAGATCTGAATACGATATTACACCTGGAGCATACACCATCGAAAATCTCATCAAGGCAATGATTGTTAATTCTGACAACAATGCACTCATACTCCTCTACAACAACATCGACCATAATTCCCTCAAAGAAGTGTACACCGATCTTGGCTTGTCTGTAACAAGCGACTCAGGCCTCATCGATAGTATTTCCGCCAAAGAATATTCATACTTTTTTAGACTCCTCTATAACGCCACCTACCTCAACGATACCTACTCAGAAAGAGCGATGGAATTGCTTGCATCCGCAAGTTTCCCTCAAGGAATTCGCTCCGGAATCCCCAAAAACACCACTATTGCACAAAAATTTGGTGAGCGAAGCACTCCCAATAAAAATGGTATAGATATCGAGCGTGAATTACACGACTGTGGGATTGTCTTCAACCAGACACACCCCTACAACATATGTATCATGACTCGAGGTACCAACTTTGAACAACTATCGAACACCATCAAAGCCGTCAGTACAGTGGTCTACCAAGAGATTGAGAATTTAAAATGAGGCACATATCCTATTTACAAAGATTAGCAGTAATACAACAAAAAAGCCGAGCTTCTGCTCGGCTTTTTTAACGAAATCTAGGTATATCTATTTCTTTGGACACGCAGTTCGAGCAGACTTTGCCTGATCAGCTGAAGCCTTGATTGAAGCCGTAAACGTATCACGAGCAGTCTTGACTGAAGCGGTATACGCATCACGAGTAGTCTTTACTGTTGAAGCAAACGTAGTAAGTGCACCACTTCGAGCACTTGCGTACGCAGCATTTGCTGATTTGACGGCAGTACTATAATCCGCCCACGCTGCCTTCACTGCAGATGCACGAGCGGTTTTGTCGGTCAATGCTTTTGCTGTCGCTAATGCAGTATCTCGAGCTACCACCGCAGCTGCCTTGGCGGTACTCAATGTTGTCTTTGCGGTTGCAAGAGCAGTGTCTCGTGCAGTCTTGGCACTTGCCACAGCGGTATCTCGCGCGGTCATTGCTGATAACTTTGCGGTATCACGTGCGGTCACAGCGGAAGCGTCTGCTGTCTTTCGAGCTTGTACTACAGCATTCAAACAATCCGCTCGAGAAGCTACTACTGCCGGAGCCGTAGAAGCGGTCGATGTTGATACTGAAGTATTCTGTCCTGCTGTTTGCGCAAAGGTTAATACAGGCAAAAGACTTGCCACAACCAATGCACCCGATACTACTTTTTGAAATGACTTCATAGATGATTAAGAATTAGAAAATAAATAATAATTACTCACGAAGAATTAAAACCACAGAGAATAGATACCCTGTAGTGCACCTTCATAGGTAAGTACGTCTACACTTGCTATAATGTTTCAACTCTATGGACATAGCACCCAACACCTCACCACAAGCAGTACTCAAGCGTCTTATCGCTGGGGATCCAAAAGCATTTGAGGAAATACTCACTCAGTATGAAAAACCCATATTCAACCACCTCTTAAGACTTACCCAAGACTACGACGATGCGTCAGAATTACTACAGACTACGTTTATAAAAGTTTATACCAAACGATCTCACATTGATCCTGCGGGATCATTTAAAAATTGGCTCTACAAAATCGCCACCAATGTTGCCTATGATTTTTTTCGTAAAAAGAAACGAGAACAGCTGGTCTTTCTCGATGACGAATCTGTGTTTGAAACAATTGAGGGTGATACAGCGTACTCTACTATAGACACTGAAATCGCAGTGCACGACCTCAAAGAAGCCTTGGTCAAAATACGCCCCCACCACCGCACCATACTACTTTTGTACTACAAAGAAGAACTATCGTACGCTGAAATTGCAGACATCCTAGGGCTTCCAATCAATACCGTCAAAACCCACTTAAGACGCGCAAAAATCGAACTCGAAACTTTTCTAAAAAACAATGACTAATTATCTACACAACGCATTCAAAAAACTCCCCGATACTGCCGTACCGACAGCACTGCACAACGCAACATATCGCGCGGTTATGTTCTTGAAGTATCGACGGTACCTCAAGATCGCCATTGCACTTACTGCAGTCACTTTTCTCTTTTCAATCTGGCACGTCTATACCAAACTGATCGAGACCGATGCACTCTCGGTGATACAGGCGATTGCAAACACAATCGATCTCACCTTTGATTCAATATACGACTCATTCTCGACCGCTTTTGAATTTCTACCGATACAAGCACTCATCCTCTCCACTCTAAACCTGCTCGCGCTCATCTGTGCCATCTTTTTTGCACAAACGTTTACCCGATTTCAACAGCAGTCTGAAATGAGATTAAAATAGGCGAAGAAAAAAGCCCGGCTTGGGATAGTAATCCCAAGCCGGGCTTTTTTGACAATACAACATTCATTGTGCTATGGTTGTTTTAGAAAAAAGCTCCTTACACCTATGCATACCCCTGAATCACCCACCCAAGTACTTGTTGTTTTTTCTGATGACAATACTCACGAGCGTGTACGTGTAGCCTTGGAAAGGCACCAACGCACGAGAACCTACACATATCTTTTGATGCGTCATCTGGATGACGTACAAAAACACCTCGCCACGACACCTGCACGACAACTTTTTATCGCCGAGTGGTATCCCGGCTCGGACAGAGACGCAACAAGGATTTTAAAAGAATTGCGAAAGAAAAATTCACTCCTTGTCTGCGTCACAACCACCATCAAGGAGGGCGCTTCGCACACTAATATCCCCCAATTACTCCAAGCCATCGAGGATTTCTTGGATCAGAAGCTTGATCGACAACCAGTGCTCACAAAAACACAGGTGATGTTTGGCGACGTGCTTCCCGGGGAAAAATTTGAATCTTGGAAAACCAAGCGGGGTTTTATCGGTCTCAAGATTCTCCCCACGACCATAGTGGTCCCTAAGCCCAATCGATGGGGTCCAACAACCGCCTCGAACCACAGTGTTAATGCGGTTATTCTTACGGATTTGAATGATGTTCCCGCATCAGACGCAGGTGCTCTTATACAATGCTCATTGACCGACATGGTCTTGGTATCCCGCCCTGCAAAATAAACACAACGAACCCGCCGATATACTCGGCGGGTTTTCTTTTACAGCAAACAATTATCAATTTATACCGCTTAATCAGCTTATTTGACACACCCACAGTCATCTGCTACCATCCCTTCCGGAACGAAAGAGGTTCTAAGACCTCTTTCGTTTTTTGTGTCTAATAGTTGGCATAAAAAACAGTACACCAAAAAACAAAATGAAATCAGTGATCCGAACCCTCCTCGTCCTCATCGCCTACACCCTTTTTACTTTGAGTAAACAGGAGTGTTATGCTCAACCCGTGCCTCCCATCGACAGCTACTCTGGGGTTTCGTATCCCCTCAGTACCAGTGAATGGTTGTCCACGGACTTACCAGGTTCGTACTACCCGTGGACCACATCGGCTAATGGTCCCATTAGTGGCAAAACCTACGCAACAAGTGGATACATACCGAACGCATATCAAAACGGACGTTCGCTTCTGAGGCTAATCCTACCAAATCCTTCACTCAGAGGATATCCAGTTGGCTACGAACTTGATTTTTGGTATTGCATCGGTACTGTAAACCCGGGGAGTACATACACATTCAGCGTGAATGGACTCCAAAAGATGAGCTTTCCAACCACTGACGTCAATTGGCATCATACAAACATAGTTATGACACCCTTTTACGGTGGATCACCCACGATTGAGTTCCAGTGGTATGTTGGTCATGGGTCAGGTGTTTATTCGCCATCAATGTCCATCGATGCAGTTAAATTCTATTACTATTTGCCCGACCCGGGGGCGAACGACCTCAAAGTCGTGAGCACGAATAGTAATCAAATCTTAATCAGTTGGCCGACGAATACGTATCCAACTTATATGTATGGTGGGTATTACGATCTATACTCGAATACCAACAACTTGGCGAAGACTGGGTGGGTCAAGGTGACTAACAATATCACTCTTGGATCCAACGGTTTCGTGACCGCCACGATTACAAACTCTGGCTCGGCTCAGAGCGCACTGGTTTATCGGCTTTCCACACAGCCATAGTAAATTTATGCAACCGTACAAACACTGTTTGTGCGGTTTTTATATACCTCATGCTAGAATTATATTATGAAAGAAATTCTTGCTGTCGTTGCATCAATCATTGCCATTTTTGGAAACATTCCTTATTTGAAAGATGTTATTTCCAAAAGAGTACAGCCCCATCCGTACACATGGTTCGTCTGGACACTCGTCTCGGCCATCGCCTTTTTTGGTCAACTTGCAAAGGGGGCTGGTATCGGAGCACTCCCCACGGCGTCAGCCGAACTATTTACTGTCATTATTTTTTTCTTTTCTCTTCGATATGGATTTAAACACATCAACAGAACAGATACATATTTTTTGATTATCGCACTACTCAGTCTCATCCCATGGATACTCACCAAAGATCCCACTTTCTCGGTGGTAATTGTGGTCGGAATTGATCTTATTGCCTTTATCCCAACTCTTCGAAAGACTTGGCTAATTCCACATTCAGAGACACCGACACTCTACCGTATGAATGTTCTGAGACACATCCTTACATTGTTTTCTTTGCAGGCATACAATATTGCCACCACCATACACTCAATCGCAATGATCATCACCAACACTCTCATGACCAGCATCATTACTCTCAAAAAGCCAAAAAAGATTTAGCCGACTATAACGAACCAGAAGAAAAAGCCCGACTTGGGATTACTATCCCAAGTCGGGCTTTTGACTACCCTACCACCCGTTTCAAAATCTCCTCTCTCCCCTCTTTGGTTTTTGCAGAACACACAATCATGTCGACTCCTTCGGGGACTTGTAGAGCAATGCGTTTGATTTGCTCGTGTCGCTCGCGCTGATTGAGTTTGTCTGATTTATTGAGGACTACCAGAGTATCGTTGTTACTCTCAGAAAGGATCCGGAGCATTTCAAGATCCATGTCGCTTGGACCGACTTTGATATCGAGCACCAGCACCACCGTCCGATCATACACTTCTTCAAGCAAAAACCACTGGATCATTTTGGCGAGCTGTTCTCGACGATCGAGTGACATCTTGGCAAAACCGTAGCCAGGAAGATCGACAAAATAAAACGAGTTGTTTACCAAGAAGAAATTGATTTCTTGGGTCTTGCCCGGAGTTTTGCCTGAGCGTACCAAATCGGTGCGATTGAGTAAGCAATTCATCAAGCTGGACTTACCCGCATTTGAACGGCCTACAAAAGCCACCTGACGCTTTCGCTCAGTAATGATCGGGTCCGTCCCGCGGATACTCTTGGTGAATTCAGCAGTCTTAATTTCCATATCAAACCATCGTATAGGAAAGTGTGTCATTTGTCATTAGACAACACCAAGAAATCCTACCTAAACCCAAAACCAAAGTCTTGCTTTTTTATATAAAATCAGTAGATTGCATAGTGGAAACATGGTTCATTCTCAAATGCACAAGTCCTATGGAAACTCATCCTCACTGCAAACCCGGTGAAATCTTCATTGGCTACCACAGCCATTCACTCATGCGTGCAAGCGTCCTCCCAGGGATACGCCAACGCACGGAATCCGGCGAAAACGTCCCGATGTGTGGGGCATCCGACAGCAACTACTCACACAAACTGGCAACCTTCGCACCGATCGGGATCGTCCGCGAACTCCAAGAGCGAGCTCTCGAAGCTGGCGGCTCCTTGTTTGATACTGATGCCATTACCGATCCGAGTACGATTGCAGCCAACAATCTACTGAAGAAACTGAAGTGATCTGTCTTGGCTTTTGCCCCGCGCCTTTTCCGAAAGGCGCGGGGCTTCTTCTTTTCCATACTTTATACTTCACACTTTTTCCTATATACTTTCCGCTATGCCTCTCATCAACCCCGGCTTCGGTCAAAAAAGACAGTCGAGCGACAAATCTCGCATCCCTCCAGGCCAATACGAGACTCGCGACTTTCCCGTCCTCTCCCTCGGTCCCACTCCACATATCGCACTCGAACATTTTATGCTTCGTGTCACTGGTTTGGTAGAAAAACCTCAAAAATGGAATTGGAACGAGCTGGTGAAATTACCTCACGAAGATATTGTCAGAGACATCCACTGCGTCACCAAATGGAGCAAACTCGACTCACGCTGGAGTGGCGTATCACTCGACTATATTATGCAAGTAGCTGGCGTCTCTCCCGATGCTAATTTCCTGATTGCTCACAGCGATGACGGCTACACCACAAACATCCCGCTCGACGATATTCGCGGTGGCAAGGCGTGGGTAGCCACCTCCTACGACGACAGCGCTATCCCCGACGAGCATGGCGGTCCGGTCCGTCTCATCATTCCCCACCTCTACTTTTGGAAAAGTGCTAAGTGGCTTTCCAAGCTCGAATTCGTGGCCGATGATGCACCTGGATTCTGGGAAGTTCGTGGCTACCACAATCACGGTGACCCTTGGAAAGAAGAGCGCTACTCTGAGTAATTTTGCATCCAAGAGTTTACTGTAGTAGACTGGGTGACAGAATCGCAACCCGCTCTTTATTATGAATGAATCCCGATTTGAATGCCCAGATTGTGCAGTTCAATACGACGTCTTCGTACACCCCGCACTAGTCGGACAAAGTCCGGAAACCATAGCGTTTGACCGCGAAGTCGATGAAAAGCTCGCAGGTATGTTGCTCCAACATTACCTACACGAGAAAGCCCGAGCAAAACAGCAAGAGCCTTTTCGTGCAAAAAGACAGGCAAAAAAGTAAGCGAAACCCGAACAGAGCCCCTGCTCTGTTTTTTGTTGCATTAAGCAAAGACTGTGGTAATATAAAAAACGGAACAGCACACAGAAAGAAAACCTATGGAACAGCCCCAAAAGCAGTGGCCTCCCGTCCCCGGAATTCAACAGATTCCCGATGGCAAGCGACCCGTCACCCTCCAAACCAACCAAGCCATCGGCCTCAGCGACAAGCTTGCCAAAGCGATTCACAAGGCGATGGAGGAGTTTCGTGAGCAGGAAAAAGGCACGACTCGAGTCCGTGATCCGCTCTCAACCCGCATCAAGAGCTTCCGCGGTTGGCGGACCAAAGAGGAATTTGATCTCGTCCACGCCGGCATTGCTGGCGCATAGCTCCCTCCCCCACACAGCAGAGCGCATCCCGCTCTGCTTTTTTATTTCCACAGACACTATGTTAAGATAAAAATATGAAATTCTACACTATTCGCCACGGACTCACTGAACTCAATAAAAAAGGAATTATTAATGGACAAATAGATGAGGAACTCTCTGTAGAAGGAATGCAACAAGCAAAAGAAAGTATCGCTCTTTTACCTAAGAACCTAAAACGTATCTACTCCTCCTCTCTCAATCGAGCAAAACAAACCGCTGACATTATCAATATGAAATTGAATCTCCCCATCTCCTATCATGATGAGTTGCGCGAAGTGCACCTGGGCCAACTAGCAGGCAAAGCCTGGAGTACGATCAAATCAAGTGAGGAGTTGCGAGAAAAACACCTATCGGTTCAATACGACTATCGAGCTGTTGGAGGCGAATCTGCTCAAGATGTACAAAACAGAGTCATACAATTCCTCAAAGGTATTGCCCATAAACACACCGACAACGAAGCACTCATAGTCACTCACGGCGGTGTAATCCGAATCCTCCATTTACTGGAGCACGGCGAACTACTCAAAGATGTCAGCAATGCTTCAGTACACACTTTTGATACAACCAAGATACTCGGCAATATACTGTGATACACTTATACCCTAGATTATTCACTTATCACACCCCTATGTCATTTCTACAAAATCTGTCTTGGCGCTATGCTACCAAAAAGTTTGATACGACTAAAAAAGTAAGTCCTACTGACCTCGCAAAAATCAAAGAAGCGATTCGCATGGCACCATCTTCGTACGGACTTCAGCCGTACCATATTGTCGAAGTCACTGATGTCGCCACCAGAAAAGCTTTGCGTGCTTCTGCATGGGACCAAGCACAAATCACCGACGCATCACATCTGTTTGTTTTCTGTGCTCGAGCCGATGTGTCGACTCGTATTGGAGAACTCATCGACCTTTCTTCAGGCGGTTCCGCTGAAATCAAGAAAGGTCTCGATGGATACAAAGCGATGATGGAAGGCGCAGTCAACAGCAAAGGTGCGGGACTACTCGAATGGTCTGCTCGACAAGCATACATCGCGCTCGGCTTTGGACTCGCTTCATGTGCAGAGCTTACGATCGACGCGTGCCCAATGGAAGGTTTTGACCCGGAAGCGTTCAAGAAGACACTCGCACTCCCCGCTCACATCACCCCTTTTGCTTGTATGGCGATCGGCTATCGAGATGCAAGTGACACCATTCGACCAAAAGTCCGTTTTCCTGAAAACGACCTCTTCTCAAAGAAATAACATGTCCTCTTGGCTCATTGGCACGTTAGTCTCATCAAAAATGGTAGCGGAGAATGTAAAATCTCTGACTTTTGAAGTGCCGAAATGGCCGGGACACAAAACGGGACAACACTGTGATATTCGATTGACCGCAGAAAACGGCTACCAAGCACAGAGAAGCTACTCCATCGCCAATGCACCGGAAGCAGGCTCTACCAAAGTCGAATTTGGTGTACAGATTTTAGAAAATGGTGAAGTCTCTCCGTATCTCTTTGCGCTCGCGGTTGGTGACCAGATCGAAATCAAAGGACCGCTCGGTGGACATTTCATCTGGAGTACCGAAATGCCCGGACCACTCGTGCTCATCGCCGGAGGATCAGGTATTGTTCCTTTGATGGCAATGCTTCGAGAACATATCGATCACGCAAAAACACCAGAAGAATCAAAACGCGAAGTAGCACTTCTGGTCAGTGCTCGTACCCAAGAAAAGATTCCTTACTACACCGAGCTTGAATACTACAAAGAACGACACACGAATCTTAAAATTTTATACACCGTAACCGAAAGTGTTCCAAAAGACTGGACTGGCTTTACCCGCAGGGTCGACAAAGCAATGCTCACCGAGATCACCTCTGGACTCGTAGACAAAATGCCAATGACCTACGTCTGTGGCCCCACTGGCTTTGTCGAAGCCGTAGCGAACACGCTTGTTGAGATTAGGATGAATCCACACTCAATAAAGACTGAGCGATTTGGGTAAATTGACTCGATGAATCAAGTGTGATAAAAATGTATCAGAAATTGTTCGCCACACAACACAAAAAAGAAAGGTCTTTCTATGAATCAAACCACAAAACCCTGTGGAACCTGCCACAGCCACTGTCCTGAATGCAATGGAAGCGGCAAATCAGATGCACACACCATCTCTCACCCCAAGTGTCCCAAGAGGTGTGGTGGAACAATGTTCCCTGTCGGCCATCAACCGGGCGCGCCCCTCAAGTGCGGAACCTGCGGGCACACCACCTGATCCAACCAAACCAGTAGTCGCTACTACTGGTTTTTCTATGTGTTACACTATTTGACTCAAGTATTAAAAAATGCTAATATATCCCCGTATGCAACATACACAAACACAAATGAATATTCGTCCAAAGGCCTATGCTTATGGCGCTTTTGGCGTGTCTCTCAAAGATTGGACCAACAATTTTTGTTCATTCGTGATGTGTGTAAATCCCTCTATTGCAAACCAGTAACCACTCGTTTCAATACTATTTAGACCAATCCCGACTGAACGAAAGTCGGGATTTTCTATTCCGCGTTCAGTGTAGTGTGTGAGTAAACCTCACCGCTACGTAGTTCCTTACAACCAAATACACTTATGAAAACATTGTCCCCAAAACATATTGGCCGACTCTATCTCGGACTCGAAGGTGTCGCCGAATTTTGTGGCGGTTCATTTCATGGAGCGGTCTATATGGACTTCCTGATGAACAACCTCCACGACTATTTCTTGGCCAACGCGGTGAATGTCGTCTTTTTTCTGACACTCTTTGTGGCAGAAATTCCGACCGGCGCCTACGCAGACACCTTTGGTCGCAAAGCTTCCTACGTGCTTGCCAGCCTTTTGTGGTCGCTCGGCCTCGTCATCTACGGGCTATCGCACACCTTTCTTGGATTTGCGGTTGCTGAATGTATTTTGGCCATCGGAAGCACTTGCGTTTCTGGTGCGTTTGAATCGTGGCTCGTCGATAGTCTCAAGCATGCGGGCATGAAAGATGCCGAGCTCGAACAATACAAAGCGCACATCTTCACCCGAGAAAATACGGTCAACGTATGCGCTGGTATCTTGGGAAGTATTGTTGGTGCGTGGGTCTATAGTCTTTATCCAGCTGGATGCTGGATTGTCAGTGGCACCCTGATGCTCGGTCACGCGATGCTTACAAAATATCTTCTCTCTGAGGACTATTTTGTAAAAAAGACGCACACGCTTCGTGTTCATGCGACAGAAATGTGGCAGAAGACGCAAACCGGTATTCACTTCGCTCTGACCGAACCTTCCATCAAGATCATGGCCCTGCTGGCAATGATTCAATCCTTCGCTTGCATGGGTCTCAATATGCTCTGGCAACCGTTCTTCAAAGAACACATGTCAGTATTTTGGCTCGGTGGATTATTGAGTATGTGGATGATTTGCGGTGCGATCGGAGCAGAAATTGCCAATCGATATGCGAATATCACACAACCGATACAACTACTAAAAAAATCGTTGATGTGGTCTGGAATGCTGGTTGTGGCGAGTGCCCTGTGCCCATTCCCCGGTTCACTGATTCTGTTTACACTCAGTCAGATTCCGCGTGGAGTACTCAATCCTATTTTTAGGACTACCCTCCATAGCGTGATCACTGATTCGGATACTCGGGCCACCACCGCTTCATGCGCCAAGATGGCACACCATATTGGTGGAGCACTTGGACTGCTTTTGTCTGGACTGTCCGCAAAATACACGAGCATCTCGAGCACGTGGATTTGGTGCGGTATGTCACTCACCATCGGCGCTTGGTGGCTCTGCAATCGGTATCAAAGAGAACATAGGTAGTATTTGATTAGTGACGCAACCCGTCTTGGATCTTTTCCAAGACGGGTTTTCTTTTATCAAAAATTAAAGTAGAGTAGACTAATGGATAAGAATCCTAAAAATAATCCTGGATGCGAGGCGCTGGCGAGTACCGCGACCAAACGGTATATGGACATACCGTGCGAGAGCGAACGGAGCCAGCAACAAAGCAGACGGGGTGATTTTGAGGATTCTAAAGAAAGACTCGATGTGGAGATGGTCAAACGTAATCTGGTTAAAAGCCGGGCGATAGCAACACGACTGATTTCTGAAAGACAGGTACTCGTCGCCGGTGTACCTGCAACCAAAGCCAACCAGCAAGTGACTGTCGACACCAAGATCAAACTTATTTCAACACCCAAGTTTGTCGGACGCGGCGGCGAGAAGCTCGCCGCCGCTCTTTCCGCTTTCAGTATCAACCCAAAAGGTTTGGTTGCTCTCGACGTCGGCTCATCCACCGGAGGCTTCACCGACTGCCTCCTGCAAGCTGACGCGAAAAAAGTATATGCAGTAGATGTCGGCACCAATCAACTCGATTCCACTCTCAAAAAAGATACTCGAGTCACCCTGATGGAGCAGACCGATATTCGCAAAGTAACTTCCCTCCCCGACATGATCGACCTCTCCGTCATCGACGTCTCCTTTATTTCTCTCACCAAAGTATTGCCCTCAGTATCGAAATTAGTAAAGAAGGCTGGCACCATTATCGCCCTCATCAAACCTCAATTCGAAACTGGTCCGGATTCTAAAAATCGTGCCGGGGTCATCGTTGACACCACTATCCGCGAAAATGCACTCGAATCTGTCCTCGACTTTGCAAAAGAAATTGGTCTAGAAATTATCAATACTATTCCTTCGCCAGTTGCAGGTGGTGAAGGTAATCTTGAATACTTAGTCCACCTCAAAAACAACTAAAGATTTTCGAGCGTTTTCGCGTCAGCCACCTTAAAATCGCCAATACTTATCCGTCGTAGAGCAGAGAGTGTTGCTGGAACAAAAAGTCTTCGGCCGAGTTCTTCTGCAATTGATCTGATATAGCTTCCACTTGATACCGAAAAGACCACAGACACCCTGAGCTTTCCCTCCTTTGTATACATATCCTTAAATTCTAAACTATCGATCGTCATTGGACGTACGGGTGTATCAACCACCTCACCTCTGCGAGCTTTTTTGTAGAGCGCCTCACCACCTTGTTTGATAGCTGAATACGCAGGCACCTTGAGCTGTAGTGTTCCCACCATCCCTTCGAGTACATTTTTTAAAAGTGGTCGGTCGATGGCGGTGACCGTTTTTTCTTCCAAAATTTTTCCAGTAATATCTCCTGTGTCAGTCAAAATGCCGAAACAAATTTCTGCTTCGTATGCTTTTGGAAGCTTAAGTAATGTTGCAAGCGCTTTAGTCCCTGATTCCACACCAACGAGCATTAGTCCCGACGCCATTGGGTCGAGTGTCCCTGCGTGGCCCATTTTCCACACGCCAGTTTTCTTACGCAAAATGCGAATCACATCAAACGACGTGATACCTGATGGCTTGTCTATGAGTAGTATCTTTTCAGGAAGTTGCATTCCTACACTCTACGGCAAATTAAAAACTTCGCAACAAAAAAGCCCCGCGACACCATTTTCGGTGTGCGGGGCTTGCGAGGCAGGTTTTCACTTCTTGCCGAGGAACTTATACCAATCCCATCCATCCTTATACCAAGAATCCTTATAGGCACTCGGTGGCACAGAGGGCAGTCTTGGGTCTTCTTTGTATCGAGCCTGATAGTCAGGGCCAGTTTTGATTCCCAACCTGATTGCCGCATTACTTGCTTCAGTAAGCGTTGGATAGAATGAGGTTCCGCAAAAGTCCCTCCAGCCCATCCACTCATCAGCGTAGAATTCATTGGGGGCCGCATGGAGACGATCGTTTTCTCGGTATCGTTTCTGATACTCAGTCGAACTATGTATCCGCATTCTTTTGAGAGCTCTTTTCGCCATCGCAAGAGTCGGATAAGGCACCCGCTTTACTCTACCCAAGAAAATCTGCCATCCAGGAAAGTCTTTATAGACTTTATCTGGTGCGCTGGGTAACAAAGAATCTCCATCTTTCTTTTTTCGATAATCCTGCGCCACCTTAATACCCAGAGCTATCGCAGCCTTACCAGCTTCTTGCCAGGTTTTGTAATGAACATTTCTCGAACGACCAAAGAAGGTCGGATCTCCTGGATAATCTTTGTATACGTCTTTCGGATTCGAAGGGAGACGAGGATCTTTTCGAAAACCTCGCACGTATTCGATCATCACCCTAAAGCCGAGCTTGATCACAGCCTTACTTGCTTCCTGCCATGTCGGGTAGAATTCAGCATCCACCCGTTCCATAATCTTGAGCAAATCAATCGCCTGATCAGAGAACAAGAAATTGAAGCCTTTGCCTCTGATATGAAAAGACCGTCTCGTATACCCTTGCGGATATTTTTGACGAGTCCGTTCTACCACAGCATCAGCAAGTTTCTTGATCATCATCACCCGCTGTACGTTCCCGACAAAGTCGAGCACGATCAACTTTTTGGCTCCAGGGTGTAATCCGCGACCAAGTTGCTGACGGAAAACCGCCGACGATTTGGTATCGCGATAAAACACCACCACATCAACATCAGGAACATGAATTCCCTCGTTGAAGGCGTTGACCGCAAGCACCTGACGCAAGTGACCCTGCTTCAGACCAATCAATACTGCCTGATTTTTCACTCGATTGTGTCCCGAGTGATACGTGTCAGCAGTACTACCCAAAAATGTTCTGAAGTAGTTGGCATGATCAATGTTACGACAAAAGACAATAGCCTTTTTACCGTATCGCTTGATAATCTTTGCCACTTCCCGATCTCGGGACGCAACGAAGACTTTGCTATTGATTTCCTTCACACTGACACGCTCGCCTTCTTCAAGCACTCGACGTGACAAACGAGTAAGGATTTCATCATCGAGGTTGTCTGTCATCAAGTGATATTCAATCGGAGGGAGCCAACCCTGAGCAATCGCTTCCTCGAGCGGGATATTCACCACCTCTTCACCGAAGATTTCGCGAATATCCAACAAGTCTCGACGATCAGGAGTGGCGGTGATTGCCAATTTGCGACAATTAAACCAATCGATTACCTGACGATACGTTTCCGCTGGAGCATGATGGGATTCATCTACCACCATCCAGGAGAAAGAATCGGGGGTAAAGTTCTCCAGGTGATTTCTCATCATCTGGAGAGTGGCAAATAAAATATCCACCTTACCAGTCATTTGTTCACGACCAGTAAATCGCCTAAACGTATATTCAGGACCGTAAACACGACGGAATTCCTCCATCGCGTGATCAAGAATACCGTTGTCATGGACCAAGAAAATACCTGGGCCACGCATCCTTTTAGTGATGAGGGCCGCGGTAATCATCTTTCCCAAACCAGTCGCCATCACCATCAAAGCTGATCGATAACTGCGAAACCACTTGAGAATGACCCGAACCGCATTTTGTTGATACACTCGGTCCTCAATGGGTTGTGTGCTCATGTAGTAATCCTTTCTGTTTGATTGTGAAAGTACTTGGGGTGTCAGCAAAGTAGAATCGTTTAAATTCCACCTCTATATAACACCACGTCTACAAATGATATTACAGATGAATCTGTATATGTCAATGGTACGTAAAAAGCGCCGACGGAAGTCGGCGCTTGAAGATATTATGCAGTGTCTGCGCAAAATCCGAGCACCTTGAGCATCTCACGACGCCACTTTGGTTTACCCGTACGCATCACCCCTTTGAAGCGATAGCGGGGCTTAATCTTACGACCCTCGCGTATCTCGCTAGTGATTTCAATAACGAAAACAGTGAGCGGGAGCAGATCAAGCTGTTTTGAGCAAATCCCGATTGAGCGTTTATTCCACTTGATTACTGGATCACAGCCACCACAACCGAGGTGGTACATGACCGCACCTAGGAGTGAGAACCGTGCAAGATTTTCTCCTGGAGCCACCATTCGTATTCGCCTCGACTCACTGGGCGCCTCCGGAGTTTCCCCCAGAAACATTGCCCTCCAACCTTCCTTTTTCATCTCCGCAAGTGTATCCAATACCCACTGAAAAGACTTGTATTGTATCCTCATAAGAACAAAACTTCAAATGTATTCTGAATTCACCCTAACACGTACCCAACTTAGAATCAACCAAAAAAAAGACACGTACTTACACCACCATTTTCTTTCTCTCATAGAACACCTTAGCGAGAGCAGTCCCAAAGCCAATCATAAAAAATAAAGGTGTGACGTATAAGTCTTTTTGATCATCCACATGTCCTTCATTCGGATCCGACGGATCATAAATCACTGGGACTTTATCTCCTAAATGATAACAATTATCACATCCAGCAATCTCCACTTGCTTTCCATCACTAGTAACAAACGAAATAATTGGCCTATAATCAACCACCGGGAGTGTACGACTAGGGTAAGGCGTGTGTACGTATGGATTCATTTGCATTACAACCCCCTCCGTCCTAATCGAGTGATTCACCAAATACACATTATGAAAAAGAATATAGGTGCAAAAAAGTAGTCCGAGAGAGAACACGACCACACCAACAGTGAGTGAAGACTTGCTATACATGCATACTATACTATCACAAACAAAACCGACGAAGGCTCCGCCTTCGTCGGTTTTGTTCTTTTTCCGGTCTAATGTCTAACATCTAACTACTACCATCTTCCCCCTAATTCCCGCGATACACCAACTGCACTCTTGCCAGCGTCTTCGCAAGATCGGAAAGCAACCAGAGTGTCACTGCGGTACTCAAGAGAGAAAGAGCTTGGACCGAAGTCGCAGTGTGCTTGAAAGCAAAAACAAAGAAATCAGCGACTGCACGTACGTCAGAAATCGACGGCATGTTGGCAAACACGTGACTGAGAGAGACGAGAGACGCTACCTCAGCACCCAGTACAAGCAACAAAAATGCTTTGAGGAGTGGACTCGTCAAAATCCGTCGGGCCCAGTAGACGGTCTTCACGCGAACCATTATGTGTCCTGTTAGTTGTGATTTATTCATCATAAAATAATTATACAAATTTAGCCGAATCTCTCACTTTACCAAACTCGACTTTTGCTCTGCTCAAACGGGTTCGTACCGCCTCAATCGTCGTCTGCTCAAGCTCGGCAATATCTTCCGCAGTCTTACCCTCAAAAGCGAGTGTCAGTGTGCGTCCGAGTGTCACCGGAATCTTTGAAACAATCGAGAGGAAATAATCCTTGTCCCACTTCTTTTCAAACTCGCTATCAGCCGAACCCATCTGCTCCACCACCTCAGGATCGAGGTCGACTGTCGCAAGCTTCTCTCGTTTGTCTTTGCCAAGGGCAGTAAGCGCAGTGTTGATCAAAATCCGATACCCCCACGACTTAAAACTCGCGCCAGGTACTTTTTTAAACTTCCCCGCATTGAGGTAGATTTTCACAAACGCATCCTGCACAATATCTTCGGCTGATTCGTCCGACAAGCGCATCCCTCGAAGCTTTCGTAAAAAAGCTTCTTGATACCGTGAGACCAAAATCTCAAAGGCATTCGGGTCAGTGACCGACTGTGCGAGCACCGCTTCATCAGTGAGCAGTATTTCATTTTGTGGAAGTGTGCTTGCCATCGGAGTTGAGGAACGAGTCGAGGGTAGGATGGTAACATCCCCCACTCGCTCAGTATTTTGTATTAAATATTATCTACTATTAAACGACCTTGTGCCCTATATAACTCAAGGCAGAGTCGTATATAACTTGTTATTGTACTATATAATAAAGCAACATTATTGTACACAGAGGCAGACCACACACATTGACATAAAGCCGTATATTTGCTATATACATAGCGGAACAACGCACGTTAAAAGAAAGGAATTATCATGGTTCGAACATTGAGATCTGTTATTACGGCTGGTGAAGACATCAAAGGCCTCCCACCGGGCTCTGTCATTGAAATTCAAGGGGAACACAGTCTTTGGGACTATCTTTTCGCTGATGGAGATAGTTTTTGGTTAGGCTACGAAAACAACCATTTCATCACCCTCAAACGTCCCGTCGTTCCCAGCGACCCTGCACGTATTCTGGATGCGAGTAAAATCTCTCGTTTGATCCCTCACCCTGACGGTCCGATCGTAATGGATTTGGACGGAGACCTGACACAGAACAACAAGCCGTTTTGTCATCAGTTCACACCCGGACTTCAGTCAATACCCTGCATCAGTAAAGGATCAAACGGCTTGAGTGTATTTTTCGCTTGCGGAAGCGCATCAGTAAATCTGACTGCGGTTGTGCCGTGGCTTACCGACTACGACGAGCTGGAACAGCATCGTCTCGGTCTTTTGATTCGGCGTGGTAACAGTGTGTGGCTAGTAACTCCCGGGCCAAAGGTGATTCTGGACACCCCCGAACCTGCAAAAAAGCAGGAACCGACCGAAGTGGTCGAGGGATGAAGTTATTTTCGAAACGACACGGCGGGCGCGATTCTTATCGCGCCCGCCTTTTTCTTTTCCCTGATTTTTCCTAGTTTAGAAATTAGTAATTAGGAATTAGGAATTTGTCTGTTCTTTACCTCGGAAATAATCGCCCCGTCTCGCAAGGTCACGACACGGTGTGCATACTTCGCATACTCCTCCTCATGCGTCACCATAATAATCGTCTGTCCTTTGGAATTGAGCTCGATAAACATTTCGATTACTTTTGTCGAACTCTCACTATCGAGATTTGCGGTCGGTTCATCAGCAAACAAAATCTTTGGCGTCCCGGCGATCGCTCGGGCAATCGACACACGCTGTTGTTCCCCACCAGAGAGCTGTGAGGGTAAGTTATTGAGCTTCCCCGCAATCCCCACCACCGTCAGGGCTGAGATCGCCATTTCAAGCGCCTTGCCATGGGTGTGTCCTTTCATCATCAACGGTAAAATAATATTTTCCGAAGCAGTGAGCTCTGGCACCAATGCATAATCTTGAAATACATATCCAAGCTCGGTGAGTCGAAATCGTGTTCGTGCATCACTATCAAGCAAACCTGTATTCTTACCTTCGACAATCACCGTGCCTGAAGTCGGATGATCAAGTAGCCCCATCTGGTACAGCAGAGTACTTTTTCCTGCTCCAGAACGCCCCATCACAATCAAAAATTCTCCAGGGAGGACAGATAGGCTGACATTGGAAAGCACCGTCTGCTCGCGCAACCCGTTGTGGAAACTTTTGGTAATCGATTTGGCTTCAATAATTGGTTTGGTCATAGCAATACAAGATTATCGCCCCAAGATGGCATCGAGCGTGTTTTGTCGCACGATTATTTTTGCAGGAATATATCCCGCAATCAATGTCGCCACAAAGAGCACGCCGGCGCGAATCAGTGTCCCCGACCAGGGCGCCACCAAGATGCCGTTACTAAATGGGAAGTTGATCGGGTGTGCATCGACAAACGGTACCAGCACCACGTACAGGACCACAATCCCAATCGCAGTGCCTACCACTGCATACAAAAGTGACTGGAACATATAGGCAATCTCAATCGTCCGTGAACTAATCCCAATCCCCTTCAAAATACCGATATACTTTCGACGAGTAATCGCATTGACGAAGATCACAATAAAGACCGTGATCGAAGCCACCACTAGTCCGACCGAGCCGATGAGATTCCCCAGCATCGCAAACGCCGCCTGAATATCTTTCAAGAATTTTGGCTGAGACTCCTCAGAGGTTTGAATTTTTCCCACAGCATCATACCCCTCAGCAACCAAATCTGTCTTCACTACAAGCGGATCAGCACCCGGTACCAAACGGATCACAATCTCATCCATATTCAAATCAGAACGACCAATAAGCTTTCGCAAAATGCGCTCATTCATAAAGATACGCTGGTCGATTTCCCCCACTTTACTCTTGATAATACCCTTGATGGTCACCTCTCGAGTATTGCCATGGACCGTCAAGCGTACTTTTGACCCAAGCCCCGCCGTTTTCAAATTTCGCAATCCAGGCGACTCAATCGGACTATATTTGAAGAGCAAGTTGGCACCAATCATAATCTGATCTTCATCGGTTGGGTTCAAATACTCACCCTCAATCAAAAGTGTAGACAAGCCCGTCGCCCGATCCTCAGCTTCTGGATCAATACCCACGATCAATCCCGACGCATTATCCAAAATATCGCCCGCCCGAGTACGCTCTTTGTAGCGACTTTCAAGCTTTCCACTTTCAATATATCGTCCTGACACCGAAGCCACTTCTGGGAGGCTCCGCGCAAAATCCATAATTTCCTGACTGCGCTCGATATAGGTCTTTTCGAGACGATTGGAAATAATAATATCGCCTGAGTGATGCTTTTTGTACGCAAGCGACGACGACTCGATCAACCCAACCAAAATCCCAGAGACCACCACCAAATTCAAAAAGGTAAGCATCATCACAAACACAATCAAGAGATTGGTCCACATGCTCGCACGACGAATCTGCCTAATGGCCAAAAACCAACCAGTCTGTATGTATCGCCACACCATATTATTTTTTAGCAGGGAGCACAACCATATCACCCACCGAAAGGCCCTTTGTGATTTCAACCATACCATCAACCCCCCGAGCACCAACCTGCACTTCGGTATCTACTACTTTTTTACCGACCTGCACTTGCACTATTTTCTTGCCCGACACAGTAAGCACGGCGCGCGTCGGAACCACCAACACATTATCTTTGTGTACCGTCGTCGCATCGACATTGGCGGTCATACCCGACTTGATCCGAGCGTCAGGTTTTACGAAACGTAATTTTATTTTGTAAGTCGACACGCCATCAGTGAGTGTCTCAGCTGGGTCTACCGAGAAAACAGTCGCAGGGAAAATCACTCCACTGCCGTACGCATCAAGTGAGACATCGGCAGTATTTCCAACTGCCACTTGCGCAATATCCACTTCTGGCACAAAAGCTTCAATAATCAACTCAGTCCCTGATACAGATGTAACAATGGTCCCCGGTGTGACAATCTGTCCGACTTTGCCATCCTGCAAGGTGACCACACCGTCAAATGGTGCATGAATCACAGTCTTAGCGAGCTGACTTTCATAATTCGCCACATTTGCTTCAGCCGACTTCACCCGAGCTTCTTCAGCCATCAAATCATCTTCAGTCGCACCAGCCTTGTCGAGGTCTAGCTGTGTTTCTGCTAAAGAAAGAGACGATTCCGCTCCGCGCAATTTTTCTTTTGCAGTAGCGAGCGCAGAGATCGCAGTATTGATATTGGTTCGTGCTGTCAGTACATCAGTCTTGTATCCCGAAAGAGTTGTTTGTGACAAACTCGAACTCGAACTGAGTGCATTGATTGCCAAAGAGACATTATCAAGAAACGCTAACACCAAAGAGAGATTGGTTTCGGCAGTACTGATCGCATCTGAAAGCACACCAACACTTGAAAGTCCCGCGACCGCACTCTGCCAGCTAGTCAGTGCATTTTCAATAGTTCGTCGCTTTGATTCGATATCAATCGCAAGCTGTGGATCGGCGTTGATAGTGAGTTTCGGATTCTGACCACGAGGATTACTCATAAACTGATCAACTTTGTTGCGAATAGCGTCGTCGGATTTGGTATAACTATCAGATACTGCATTAAGCACCGCGTGTTTTGCATCTTCGAGCGACACTTTGGCATTTGCCACCTTCACTTCAGACACCGCAAGCTCCTCTGGGCGAGAGCCTCGTTTGAGTGCAGATAGCTTTGCCTGTTCAGTCTCAAGATCCGCCTGTGCTTGCAATAGTTTGGCATACACATCTCCAGAGCTAAGTCGAACCAGTGTTTCTCCGGCAGTCACCATCTCTCCTGTCTGTGCGAGCACCTCTGATACTCGTCCAGTCGTCTCAAAGCCGAGCTTCACTTCATCCGAAGCCACCACTTTTCCGGTCACACTAATTCCTTGAGTAATCGTACCTAGCGTCACTGGCACCGTCTCAACTGAAGATGAGTTTGATCGGGTACCAACAACACCGCCCCCAATCAGCACCACTGCCACCACACCACCTACAATAAATTTATTTTGAAACCAAGAATGTATCTTTTGCATGAACGGAAGTATACGACAAAAGGTAAAAAGTATAAAGCGAAAGTGCCGGCCATCTTTTGCAAAAATTGGCCGGGCATTCAAAAGAAAAACCGCTCCGGAAGGGAGCGGTGTGTACAACAAACAGGAAACTCAGATTTCCTGGGACAGATGTCCAAACTCTTCCTTGAAGAACCGATAGAGCATCAAAATCCCTGCGGAAAGAGCCTCAATCTCGTCGGTGACGACGTGACCAGCTCGAGTCATACGCCGGTCGAGCTCGGCATCAATGGCACCAATGTGTGCCGACAATGCGCGTGGACACGAGGCGATAGTGGGATGACTGGCAATGAATTGCTTCTTGAATTCCTCAAACTGTTCATCAAAAGAACTACCTACTGCTTCTGCCATAATTTTTTACCTTTCTTGTTTTTGTGCTTCTACCATCATGGAAAAAGCGAACGCGTATAATAATCTAAAGTATCTTGTATGTCAAGGGTCTGCGCGGGCGTTATGCGACCGCGCAGACCCTTCCCCACTTTTCCACAGCCACCAAATTCCCCATTTGACTAAAAATCTACTCGTGGTATGCTTCTCAGCTGAACTGTTCTTTGGCAAAAAACAAACTAGAAGCCAAGGGCAAAACTCGAAAAAAACAAACTGCTGTATGGCACATGCACATCGCCCTGTAACCTCCGCCTCCATTATCTACCGTCCCGGCCTCAAGACCGCGCTCATCAAATGCGGTCCGCCAGGCTGTGGCAAAGGTACTCAGACTGAGTACCTCAAGAAAGAGCTCGGTATCGCCACCCTCGAAATGGGACCGCACCTCAAGGCGATTCTCAAGAATGATCCCGCGTTTGGGAACGGTGCACTGATCGGCGACGACACCGTGCGCTACCACCTGAAGTTGTGGGTTCACAGGAACATCGGTGCGCGACACATCGTCATCGATGGTTGCCCGCGCACCGCAGACCAGGTGTCACTCATCAGCTTCCTGAAGGATCGTGGCTACAAGGTCGCAACCATTTGGTTCGACACGCCCGCCGAAGTCTGTGTGCAGCGCTTGCTCGCAAATCCCCGTCCGGGGCGCGCTGAAGATTTGAGTCTTGAGACCACGACTCGCCGTGCTGAAGATTACCGGCGTGTCACGCTCCCCATTCGGGAACGAGTGCTCGAGATGAGCGATGCTCATCTCACCATAGACAACACAAATCTGTCCAAGGAAATGACCCGCGCGATGGTGTTGCGCTTTGCCAGTGAGCATATGCAGGACCACGAGTCTGTCACTCGCCACGCCGAGCAACACTCGCACATCTTGGCTGGACTGCCCCACCCTCAGGTTGTCGAGGTTACGGCCCCATAGTTTGTTTCTCTCACACGCACCACTCGCACGAGTGGTGTTTTCTTTTGTATAAAAATAAAAAAGCCCGGTTTAGTTTGTTCAGACAAACTAAACCGGGCTACAATCAATCCAACCCTCAAGCAGGCAAACTCGGCGGGAACGTCACTAACACCGGCACCACCTTGCGATCATCGGTAAACAAAAAGGCGCCGTGAGTAGTAGCCTCCATCAGCCGAAGAGTGAAGTCGGTAATATCGACACCAAAATTCGCCTTCACCAACCCTTGAGCGACCTTAACCGAGAAGATATTTGCAGGAGTCACACAGAGCATATGTTCATTGCCCTGAAACTGCTGACAAAGCTGAGTTAAAGTGCTACCGAAATGCCCCACAACTTCATTGGGAATCACATACAGAAATTTTGCCGGCTCGAACGGGAGAATCATCGCATATTTTTGAGCGAGTTCGCCTCCGTAGCAGGCCACAGCAATCTCGCACAGACCCAAGATTTGTTCCTCAAACATACTCCGGAGAGAGCGCAGAACACCCCCATCATTCGTTCCAAAAGAAGCATTTGCATCCGGCACCACCACAAACAAGAGCGTTTTCATAGTTTTTACCGAGTTGAGACAACGAGCGTTTCCGTTACAGACAATAGCGAGTATATAAATATTTGTCAATACTATTTTGCTCAAATCCACTCTCCACAGAGCTGATTGACAGCATTTCTATAATTTGCTTTAATAGACACCTAATCGAGCCCGCGGGCTCTTTTCATTTCTAAACAATTATGGATATTCGAAACATCGCAATTATCGCTCACGTGGACCACGGCAAGACTACTCTTACCGACGCTTTGATGAAGCAGACCGGCATGATCACTGCCGATGGCGCCAGTATGGACTCAAACGCACTCGAACAAGAGCGCGGTATTACCATTTATGCGAAAAATACTTCGGTTAATTACAAAGGCACCAAGATCAACATCGTAGACACACCTGGGCACGCCGATTTCGGTTCTGAAGTAGAACGTGTGCTTCGATCAATCGACACCGTGCTTCTCCTCGTCGACGCCCAGGAAGGTCCGATGCCTCAGACCCGTTTCGTACTCAAAAAGTCTCTCGAACTTGGTCTTAAACCCATCGTCATCATCAACAAAATCGACAAGCCTGCCGCTCGTCCTGACGAAGTGCACGAAGAAATTCTCGAACTCTTTATCGAGCTCGGAGCAAATGATGCTCAGCTCGACTTCCCGCTCGTCTACGCGATCGGTCGCCAAGGTATTGCTAAAAAGAAATTGACTGACGAATCAAAAGATCTCTCTCCCCTCCTCGATACCATTTTGGAAAAAGTGCCTGTCGCAGGTTCTGACTCGTCAGCACCGCTCCGCATGCAACCATTCAACCTTGCCTACGACAACTTCTTGGGCCGTCTTGCAGTCGGACGTATTTATGAAGGCTCAATCAAAACTGGAGACAATGTCATAGTCAAAAAGACTACTGGCGAAATTGTTAAAGGTAAAATCACCAAACTTTTTACGTTTGAGGGTATCAAGCGTACCGAGATCGACATCGCTACCGCCGGAGATATCGTCATGGTCGCAGGTCTTCCAACCATCTACATCGGAGATACCGTCTGTGCCAACGAAAGCCAGCCACTCTTGCCTGCCATCGCTATCGACGAGCCAACCATCTCCCTCAACTTCTTGGTCAACGACTCAACTTTTGCCGGACGTGAAGGTAAGTTTGTAACCACCCGACAAATCAAAGATCGTCTCGAAAAAGAACTCGAGGTCAACGTCGGTCTCAAAGTTGATTTCCAAAACGACTATTACCGTGTCTTTGGCCGTGGCGAACTCCACATTTCTATCTTGCTCGAGACTATGCGTCGTGAAGGCTTTGAACTCCAAGTATCACAGCCACAGGTAATCATCAAAGAGATTGAAGGTGTAAAATCTGAGCCGTTTGAGGAAGTGACCGTGGATGTACGTACCGAACTTTCTGGAGGCGTCATCGAAAAGCTCACTCGTCGAAAAGGTATGCTCACCAACATGAAAGACACCGACGGCGCTTGCCGACTGACTTTTGATATTCCAACTCGTGGATTGCTCGGCTATCGTGGAGAGTTTGTGATCGATACCAAGGGCAACGGTATTCTCTCAGCACGATTCGTCGGCTTCCGACCATACGCAGGTCCTATCAGTAAGCACACCTTCGGCTCAATGATTTCAATGGAGACAGGTAAGTCTGTCGCGTTTGCACTCTGGAACCTCCAGGAACGTGGCGTACTCTACATTGGTCCAGGTACTGATGTGTATGCAGGTATGATTGTGGGTAATGTTACCAAGGGTGATGACTTGGATGTAAACCCGATGAAAGCAAAGGTGATGAGTAACTATCGCTCATCTGGAAAAGATGAAGCTATCGATCTCGTACCACCATTCCTTCTCACTATCGAACGTGGCCTTGAGATCATGCAAGAAGATGAATATCTTGAAATCACTCCAAAAAATGTGCGACTTCGAAAGCAGGCACTCACTCGAAATGACCGAGCTAAGTTGGCAAGAACAAATGAGTAGGGATGTTGATAGTCATTAGTTGATAGTTTGTAGATAAAGTAAAAGAATCCCCGTCTCGCTTCGCGAGACGGGGATTCTTTTTGCCAACACAAAACCGCCTTTCGGCGGTTTTGGTATCAATTCGGGTGTAACCCGTTTCGATTAGAAGCTTCGGCGATCGCCACCCATTCGAGGAGCGAAACCACCGGCGCGTCGAGGAGGGCGTTCTGCTAATGGACGAGCCTCGTTGACCATAATTTTACGGCCATCAAAGTCTTGACCATTGAACATTTCAATCGCCTTCTCTGCGTCAGCATCTTCCATTTCGACGAAACCGAAACCGCGTGAACGGCCGGTCATCTTATCGATGATGACTGAAGCAGAAACTACTGCACCTGCCTTTGAAAAACCCGCTTTGAGCGAATCATCAGTGGTAGAATACGGTAGACCCCCAACATACAATTTCTTTGCCATGTAGAGAATTTTTATAGAAGTAACTATCGTTAGACCGACCTTCTCTACTGGCTTTTTCACCCGACGAGAAAATATCAACGACTCAACTAGTATACACCTTCTGTAGAAAAAAGCAAGTCTGACTTTTACACAAAACGCTACTGCCTAAATACGGCTCAATACGGTCATTAAATAAGAAAGACTCCCCGATGTTGATAACCATCATTTTTGTATATGGTATAGTAGCCGTATATGGCACACACCGAAGAAGACGACCGAGGATATCTCAAAAAAGTCTCTGATTTTTATTTCGGACCAGTCATCCGCTCGTTTTTCAGCGCGATGTATCTCTTTTTCTTTATCTACGTCACCATCTTTTACGCCAATAACATCATCCTCGCCATCCAATTCGTCTTTTACACCATCCTCACCTCAACCCCACTTCTTTCTCTCAGCTATCTTTTTTGGGGAGCACTTTTCCTTCTCTTCCTCCTTGTCCCTGTCGCACTCAGTCTCTACGCCATCTTTCTTCCGTATGAAATCGCTTGTCGTGGCCACTGGACCAATACCCGCAAGAGTCTCTTGATCGCTCTAGTACTTTTGAGTACACTCGATTGTATTATCTTGAGTGACTACGCGATTCGTTACATCGCAACCCAGGATCCTGTTGTACCTTTTGCACAGACTCACCATCTCACAACACCGAGTCAGCAATAAATTCTCCTATTCTCATACGTGTAATCAAAAATGCTAAAGCTGGTACACCGAGCTTTTTTCCAAGCTCGTGCGCAATGCTTCGCATATAGGTACCACTTGAGACTTCTGCACGAATAGTGGCAATAGTTAATTTTTGTTGAGCATCTTCTTGCTCAAGTGTTTTCTTCCAAGATGCTATGATTTCCTGCTGGCGAAAATCGCCCGTAACCATGGCGATTTTCGCCACCACTTCCTCAAGTAATTTTTCTCGAGTGATTTCTCGGGTTGTGACTAATGCAACATCGTATATCTCAACCTCTTTTGTCGGCATTTCAATTTCACCAAGCGTCCCTTCACGAGCATGAGCAAACAGTGGTTTCCCTCCGACCGGTTTTGAAGAGTATGGTGGATAGGTTTGAGTGTGTTTGCCGAGGAAAGTTTTTAGGACGTGAGAGATCTCGTCCGTCCCGAAAAAATGTCCGACATTTTTTCGGGACTCTTTTCCCACTTCGCCAAGGTTTCTCGGGACAAGGCCTAGCACATCATACGTATCCGTCTCGACCCCCAAAAGCACTTCGCATACATACTCCTTATCCAACCCCAAATATTGGTCCTTCTTTTTACACTCCTCACCTACGAGCACCACCAAAAGCCCGTCTGCCATTGGATCCAGCCTCCCTGCGTACGTCATTGGTACACCCACATATTCCGGATGCTCCACTCGAAAACGTTCCATACACGCAAGTGGTGTTTCCCCTACTTCTTTATACAAACATAAGATTGATTCCGGACTCATATAAAACACTCTAGCATAAAAAAACACTCCCAGTCACACTGGAAGTGTTTGCGAATTGAACCTCACTAAAAATGGTAGATCGAAGCCCTTTCGACGCCCAACTCCTTGAGCTGAGTATCTGGATTCTGGCAGACCAAAACATCGAAACCACCCTTGCCGTACTTATTCTCACCGAACAACGTGGCTGGGACAACCTGGTGTTTATCCCACACCAAAATGACTTTTGGCTTTAGCCCCTCTGGAACAACACCGAACGCCCGGCCCTCAGAGGTCGAAGATTTCACCGGCTGATACTCGGGGTATTCGGGCTCTATGTGTATTTACCCTTCAGTTTCAGTGCGCTTGACGTGAACCTCCGCGCGACGTTTACGACGCATATACGCCCTGAGACTCTTCGTGTTTGAAGCTCCCACCCTGAAGATATTCAGCATATCCTTAGGAGAAATCACATAACCAGCAGTCCGTATGGCGTTCTTGCCAGTCCAACGACCTTTGCCCCACAGTTTGATGACCACATCGGGACCAAAAGCGCTTCGACCCCGTCCATCTTCTCGGTAATTGGAACTTGCGACATCGGGTCCGATGCAGACGATTCCGCGGGGGTGAAATGACGCAGACAGACAACCAGGCGAACTACTCTTAAGCATAACACTCATATTATTCCTTTCTGTTTACTGTTTTGAAAAGACCGCGATAATTAAGGCTTAAACCCTAATTCCTATTCCATTTTTATTATATGCTATATGTATTATTTGTCAAGCTGCTTTTTGATTCCGCAAAACAGCGAATCTTGCTACAATACACCCCATGTCAGAAGGCACTAAAAAACTCTCAACTGACGCCTACAAGGGTGTGCGCGACTTCTATCCGAGTGAAATGGCGATCCAAAATTACATTTTTGCTACCTGGAAAAAGGTGGTGGAGAAATTTGGCTACCAGGAATACACCGCGTCTGTTTTGGAACCGGCAGAACTCTATCGTGCAAAATCAGGTGAAGAATTGATCAACGAGCAGACCTACACCTTCACCGACCGAGGTGAACGCGAAGTCACCCTTCGTCCAGAGATGACTCCGACGGTGGCTCGTATGGTGGCATCAAAAAAGCGTGGGCTTTCTTTTCCCCTCCGTTGGTACTCAATCCCCAACCTTTTTCGCTATGAACAACCCCAGCGTGGTCGTCTTCGTGAACACTGGCAACTCAATGTCGATCTCTTTGGCGTGAAGTCTCTCCAGGTAGAAGTGGAAGTTATCTCTATGGCGGTTGAAATCTTGCGCGCCTTTGGACTTACGGATACTCAGTTTGAAGTCCGCCTCAACAATCGCAAGATTGTAAATTTCATCTTAAACGACGTACTCGAGCTTTCAACGGAAAATAGTCACGCCCTAGCAAAGCTTATCGACCGAAAAGCAAAAATGTCAGTCGAGGATTTCAACAAAAAAGCCGAAGCGATTGTCGGGCTAAAGTCAGACCTCTTCAAAACCCTCATCAACTCCCAAAATTTTGAGAACTTTATTTCTGCCCTCCCAGTACCCCTTCGGGCACACGAAGGCATCGTTGAGACCCAATCGGTAATCGAAAATCTCGAGAAGCTTGGTATCACCAATGTTCGCTTCGATCAGACACTGATGCGTGGTTTCGACTATTATACTGGTACGATTTTTGAAGTATTTGACACCAACCCCGACAATCGTCGATCTGTCTTTGGTGGTGGACGCTATGACGACCTCCTCGCTATTTTCGGCCAAGAAAAAGTGCCCGCAGTAGGCTTTGGCGCAGGTGATGTCGTCATGAAAGACCTCCTTGAGACCTACAACCTTCTCCCAAGCCAGCAATCGAACACCAAGCTCTACATCGCCATCGCCGAAGAAAGCGCGACTGGTTTTGCTCAAGATCTAGCTCAGACACTGCGCGAAGCAGGTATTTCTGTAGCCCTCGACTATTCTGGCAAGAAAATTGGAGACCAAATCAAGTACGCAGACAAAAACAAAATTCCTTTTGTAACCGTGATTGGTGCGAGCGAAGTAGCAAGTGGCCAATTCAAAATCAAACACCTCGAAACCGGAGTTGAAGCCACTGCTCTTGAAAGCGAGATTGCAAAAATCGTAAATCGGTAGTAGGATACAAAGACGAGCGATCAAAAAGTCACTCGACACGAAAGGCAAAACAACTATGGAGTACGAAAAGGGCTGCTAGACTCTACAAGTTTGTCACTCACATACCCTGCGAGCAATCGCAGGGTCTTTTTTTATGCACAAAAAAAACGGCTGGATAAAATCCAGCCGTTGTCGCCAATCAAATGACGTAATCGAACTCACACGATTCTTCACCCCGAAGCTCTTGCTTTGCCTGCGCAACTTCAGCTTCAAAGTCTTGCCGTTCCCGCTCGAGCGCAATCTCAAGCGCTTGGATAAGCGAAGTGGCAGGCTTTTTGGGTTTATAGACCATCGCAGACCCGCCATCAGCCCAGAGGAAACAAGCCACAATGTAGCAACTCACTGGTGCAAGACGAATATTGGGTGGTCCCAGCATCAGATCTTTGAGAACATCCTCGAGGGTTTCTTCTTTACGAAGAAGATCTGGATCAAAAAATCCTAGCAGACGACGCCAGAGAGGAGGGTTTTGATATTTTCCCACCTCATACAACAAGGCACCATCTTGATCCACCAGAAAGACACGCTCATACACCCATTCACCATCACAGGTGTAAAATACTGCACCTGGTTCACTCCGAAATACCTCCAAGTCCGCACGTTGTATACGGACCGAGATATATTCCGGAACATAACGGCGTAGCCACGGCAACTCCCGATGAATTGCTGTAATTTGTGCCGGAGTGACAATCACCCCTTCACCATTATATCCGCACAGTGTTTTTCTCATTGACTCTCTCCTTGTGGCGTCCCGCCACGTAGGCCCAAAAGCGTCCCGCTTTCAGACTAGGTTTTTGTCGATATAGTTCCATCGTCAAAGAACGACTTCACTAGTACCAGTATAGCCATTAATTAGTATAATCGTCAATATACCTCATATAATTACTCGGAAATTCCATAAAAAGTCGGACTCTTGCGTATTTACAATAACTAAGCTATATTACTTTTGTGTCCGAACCTCGAGAGGTTTCTCGGACACGTGGAAAAGGAACAGGGTTCACCCTCTTCCGCATCCCACACTCAAACCTGAAACGCATAACCCAGGTCTAGCACAGCAAGCGGGATTACACCCAACGAAGCTTAAGAACCTTCACGGGCTTGCTTCTCGCAAACACTACAAGTCTCTTGTACGACCTCCCATTGTCCGACCATCTTTGGCCCGACAATAGGAGGTTTTTTTATTGTCGGTAATTTGATACAATACGCCTTATGCGTAAAATTGTTTTTGATATTGAGACACGAAATATTTTTCAGGAAGTTGGCTCAAACGATCCGGTGGATTTAGATATTTCGGTCGTCGGGATTTATGACTACAGTACCGACACCTACAGTAGCTACGTACAAGAAGAGCTCAAAAATCTCTGGCCGATTTTGGAAAAAGCCGACATGCTCATTGGTTTTAATTCAGACCACTTCGACCTACCTCTACTCAACAAATACTACACCGGCGACCTCTCAAAAATAAAAAGCCTGGACATCCTCAAAGAAGTCAAAGATTCTCTCGGTCGGCGAATCAAACTCGACACCTTGGCTGAAGCTACACTCGGCAAAAAGAAAATCGGACACGGCCTCGAAGCGGTCACGTGGTGGAAGCAAGGTGAAATTGAGAAAATCAAAAAATACTGCCTCGAGGATGTGAAAATTACTAAAGAAATTTACGAGTACGCCCTCAAGCACAAAGTACTGAAATACAAAGACGGTCCAGTAGTCAAAGACATCAAGCTCAACCCAGAACACTGGGAAGTAAAGAAGGAGAATGCGATGACGTTTACTTTGCCTTTTTAAGACGAGAGCAGAAGCAAGAGAGACAAGAAGCAGGATAGACATGAAAAACACTAGAGCGGTCGCTTCGCGACCGCTCTATCTTTTTTATTCCCCTCCAGTCCAATGTCTAACTACTAACTACTTCTGGTCTAATCTCGTTGACAAAATCCCCCTCCCACGTACACTTACGGCAGAAACGATCTTGAACCCACAAAAGAGAAAGGAGTACCTATGGAAGCATGGCGCGTGTTTAAAGACACTGAAGCAAAAACAAAAGCTGGCCGTCTAGGCCGGGTACTCGAAGTCTTCATAGACTCGGGTTCACTGAAAATCAAATGGCTTGATACCGAAGAGATCGAAGTAATCTCCGCATCAACCATCGTCTCAACTCGAAAAGTCAGCTGGGAAGATCCTCTCGAGGAACCCCACGACCCCGAGCCTGAAGCATAAAAGGGAGTCTACCCACGGCTCCCTTTTTTAATTACCACAAAACCCTTATTTCTAGGCTTATTTTTATATTCCTGCTCAGCAAAATTAGGAAATACTTGACTCTATTATTACATATGCTATAATAAACCACAGAGTAGTTCGTTGGAAATCCATGTTTTGGTATCCCTACTAATTCGGCTTCAACTTGTCTGACCTATGGCAAAAATGATCCCTCGTCGTGTTGCACGGAAAATTCTCCGTCAGGAAATCGAAGAAGGTCTGTGTATTCATCAGGCTCAAAGCAACTCCACGACATGCATCCCCGAGAGCGATGTCCTTCGTGTCGCTTGGGCTGACAACCTATTCGAACTGGAACCCGCGCAAATTCTCCACACGGAGTTTTGCGAGACCTGTCAGCGCAACCTCTCAAACACAGGGGCACGTGTCAGTTTTGAGTATTTGGACTGGGGACTTTAGGTTCCCACTCAATGTCACTAACGCCATCCAGCTTCTGGACGGCGTTTTCTTTTTTATACTTCTATAAAGGTCCCTTAGACAGAGACCCTAGGGACCTTTGATCCAACTTCGAACCCAGTAGGCGATTTTGGTAAATCGTCGGACGTTGTGCATGAGAATACTCATCCACGCGATCCTCGCTCGTTGGAATAAGCTAGTAGCTAGAAGCTTTCCCTAAATTCCTGCGAATCTCACTGCGAGATATAACACCACCATCCCGAGTATCGTCGCAAACGTCGTAAAGTAAGTCGGATGCTGATGATGACTTTCGGGGAGCAAATCACTGGCACCGATATACAAGAAAAATCCGCAAAATACCGCGAGCAAAAGCCCAAGATATGACTCAGACACGTGTATAAAAATACTGGCAACAATCCCGAGCACCGGCGCTAGAGCGTCGAGCGTCAAAAATCGAAACGCCACAGACTTACTTCCCCCATTTTTGATAATCAAGCCTACCGTATTTACCCCATCAGAAAAATCGTGTACGAGCACCGCTACCGTCACAATTAAACCCACTGCAGAAGATACTTGAAATGCAAGACCAATCGCTAAACCATCGAGGAAGCTGTGAATCGACAAACTTCCCGCACCCAAAAATCCACGCTTATGATTTTCATTTTCACAATGATCGTCGGTGTGTCCGTGCCCAATTACCCATCGGTCGAGGAGCATAAATACTACAAAACCTAGAGCAACCATAGACGTAACCGTTGCAATACCAAACTGCCCTCCCGCAAGACTGATCGACTCAGGCAAGAGATCAAAAAAAGCTACCCCCACCACTGCCCCCGCACTAAAACCTAAAATCAAATGCAGTTTGTCGCTATATTTGAGCGCAAAAAGACCGCCGAGAAAGGTGAAGACACAAGTCGCCAAAGCAATGATAGTGAGAGACATACTCTATTTTGATGTAAGATTAGTGATATCTGATAACACCGTCTCGATATGGTCTGCCGGAGAGACTTTTCGATACTCAAGCACGACAATTCCCTTTGGACCAATTACAAAAGTCGAACGCTCCACACCCACATACTTTTTGCCGTACATCGATTTCTCTTTCCATACTCCGTACGCATCACAGATTTTGTGCCCCTCATCTGAAAGGAGCGGAAAGTCGAGAGACTCTTTGTCACAAAATTTTTTGTGAGACACTACCGAATCAGGACTGACTCCACAGATAACTACTCCAAGCTTCTTAAACTCCGATAATTTTTCATTAAAAAGCTGTGCCTCGATAGTACAGCCCGAGGTCATATCTTTGGGATAAAAATAGAGCACCAAATACTTCCCTGCGTAGTCGGCAAGTGAGTGCTTTTTGCCATCTTGGTCAGCCAAAGTAAATGCCGGAGCCTTCTTTTTGAGTAACGTATCCATTGGCGAATCATAGCATACTCAGTATTTTTTAGAAATTAGTAATTAGAAATTAGAATTTTATGAATATGCTATACTATTTTGCATACTACCTAAATACATTTATGGACAACACATCAAATTCAAAACTAACTCTGCCGATGGCGATCGTCGTCGCTGGTATCCTCATTGCAGGAGCAGTACTTTTAAATAATAGTACTCCCGCAAAAATTGGGGGGCTTGCAGACACCACTAAAGCTCCTGAAGCGGTCTCAGTTCCATTGGCACCAGTCTCAAACACAGACTACATCCTCGGAAATCCTGACGCAAAAGTCGTGGTAGTTGAATTTTCTGACTACGAGTGTCCGTTCTGCAAGGTCTTCCATCAGACGATGCATCAGATTATTGATAAATACGGCAAGAGCGGTTCTGTAGCTTGGGTCTACCGACAATTCCCTCTTGATCAGCTCCACTCACAAGCTCGCACTGAGTCAAAAGCAGCGCTCTGTGCCGGAAGTCTTGGTGGCAATGACGCTTTTTGGAAATATTCTGACACCATCTTTACCAACACCCCTTCAAACAACGGTCTCGATCTCGCCCTCTTGCCGAGATTCGCGACACAGATCGGCCTCAATCTAAACGCATTCAACAACTGCTTCAACTCAGACACTTTCAAGGCCCAAATTGAGAATCACCTTCAACAAGGGCTCTCTGCTGGTGCTCGAGGCACTCCGTACAGTATTCTCGTGACCAAAGATGGCAAACAATATCCTATCAATGGTGCTCAACCATACGAGACGGTAGACGCAATGATTAAGACGATTTTGAGCGCGAAGTAGATGCGGGAAGTATAAAGATAAAAAGCGGAGATTTTAGTCTCCGCTTTTTAATTCTCCCTTTGCTAAAGGGAGGATAAGGCACTACCTACTCTCTCAGCTTCGCCAAGCGACACCAAGCGCACTCTTCATCGTCGCAATAGCTTGTAATTAAAGTTCCCGTCTTCACCGCCTCCACCAAAGACACAATCTCCCCTTTCACTCTCAAAATATCAGCTGGCGTAATCGGCAAAGAAACGGTTGGACACCTCCCCTTGTCATCCGGCTTTACAAACACCAGTGCCGGCTCAATCTTTTTACCTTGATACTTACTCTGTGCCGAAAGCAACATGTAGTAGAAAACCAACTGGCGGAAATAATCTCCAGTACTCGATTTAGTCTCACCTTTGATCGATGCCACCGACTCTGCTTGCTTGGTCTTGTAATCAAAAACAGACACGAGATCTCCTGCCACAAGCACCGCATCCATCTTGCCGTGGAGCCTTACTCCAGATTCTTCTGTCTCAAACCACGACTCAGTGAGCACTTCTCCAGCTTGCGTAAAATGTGGGTGGAGCGCGCGGGCCACCTCAGGAGCAATCTCAAGCAATTCTTCACGCACCGCCCCTTTCTCAAACGAAGGCAAAAGTGATCTATCTAAAAATTCTGAAGTCGCACTACGGATCTCCGCTTCAATTTCCACCACAGAAATCCCCCCACGCTTCAAATGCCACACACGATCCATCGCAAGGTGCATCGCACTTCCCCCTTCGGACTTTGCCGACGGCGGCTCCGGCACCTTCAAAATACTCTTGTACAAAAATGCCTGTGGACATTTGAGAAAATGATTGAGTGCGGTCACTGACAAGCCTTTTTCAAATAACACACTTTTTGCATATGCAGTGAGCTCGAGCGTACGCGCACTTGCACCACGCGTCTTCGCTAGTGTAAACGCATCATCTTGCACCGCGGGGATTTCGCTTCGAGCAATATCTTTCTCCGATAGCTCATCCACAAAAGACAGTGGCGTAAAGGCTTTACCCGATACGTCTTCAAGCGGGGTAAAGATGGTGATATGTTTGCGTGCACGAGTGAGGGCGACATAGAAAAGTCGTCGAGCATCGCGGAGATCATCCCCCTCACTTTTTTCTTGATTAGGCAGTACAAAAGAAGCAGATTTTGGTCGAGTGAGCCACGACTCATTGACCGCAAAGGGTAGAAAAACTTCGTCGTATTCAAGCCCTTTTGAGCCGTGGGCGGTCATAATACGGATCGGGGCATCAGGTACACCCGAGAGTACTTTGACACTTTTATTTTCGGCTACCAGACGGTACGAAAGTAGTGCTTCCATCAACTTCCGTGGGTCATCGGCATACGATCGGTCACGCAAAGCAAGCTCTGAAGCAAGCGAGATAATCCCTCGCCATACTTCAGCGTTGGCAGGATTTTTCACTACCATATCTCGCAGTCCACTTTGCTCGGCAAGGTAGATAATAAAAGAAATACCTCCGCGCAAAGTGATTTCTTTCGATACGATCGAAAGTATCGGCAAGGCGCGAATCACTTCATCTGT
>JBDKKW010000003.1:0-61899 GCA_039795895.1 Candidatus Parcubacteria bacterium
GCCTCATCAACCGCTCTCGGTACTACTGACCGATTCGTCATCAGTGGTGCCGGCAATGTCGGTATTGGTACCACTTCTCCTGGTCAGATGCTCTCTGTTGCCGGAGATATCTTGGGTAACAACTTTATTGGCTCATACTTCACCGCGACGAGTACGACTGCAACAAGTTATTTTGCAGGAAAGATCGGTGTTGGTACTACCACTCCAAACTGGCTCTTCCAGCTCGCAAGTACCACCGCAAGTAATACAATGAAAGGCCAATTGGCTTTGACTGATATGGCTGCAGGTGCCGATCTTAAGCATTGGGTATTTGCATCTGAAGGTGGTGCACTCTACTTTGCTACTTCGACCGATGCGTTTGCAACCTCAACCGTTCCAGCGTTGATGATAACCAAAAATGGTAACGTCGGTATTGGTACCACTTCACCATACCTACCATTGTCGGTATACGGAGGTGCAGCAGCCACCTATTTTGTGGGCTCAGCAACGACTTCGACCACCACTCTCGCGGGTAGCTTCAACGTGGCAAACGGAGCAATGTTCTATGATAACTCTGGTGCATACACCAGTATCGACAACCTCCAGACTGGTGCACAGAGTTTTGATACCAACGCAGGTATTGTGAGTTGGGTAGATGTTCCCGTTACTTCGGCTGCACCTGCAAGTACTATTGAAAGTTATAGTGCCCAAGTTGGAGGTACTTCGTTGCTCACTGTTTACGGTGAATCAGACGGTGCTGGAGGTGTGCAAAATCTTCGAGTGGGTATTGGTTCGACTAGTCCGACCCAGATGTTGACTGTCACGGGAGGGGTCAACTTTACTGGTATCGCTGCTGGTGCAGGTACTGCCTATGTCTGTAGTACTGTGACCACTGGTGTACTTTCAACTTCTACTACAGCATGTAATCCGTCATCGATTCGATTCAAGGAAAATGTGGAAAATCTTTCGGCTGATCGCGGACTTGCTGGTGTGCTTCGTATGCGACCAGTGACTTATACCTACAAGCCAGATATGGCGATTAGTGGTCAGCAAGTTGGATTTATCGCTGAAGAAATGGTGGGTATTGTGCCGGAAGCAGTGGGCTTTGATAGCCAAGGACTTCCAAGTAATATCGACTATGCAAAGTTGACTCCGATTCTTGCGAAAGCAATTCAGGAGCTTGCGACAACAACTGCATTTATCAGTAATGAGTGGGCAAGTACTACTCCAGTATTTGCAGTGACTGCTGAGGGAAATATCGGTATCGGTACTTCGACTCCAGCATACAAGCTCCAGGTGATGGGTGATATTGCAGCGACTTCGTTTGTGAACATCTCGACTCGTGATGCCAAGAAAGATATTTCATATCTTTCTGCGAGTGATGACGCTACGGTCCTTGAGAAAATCAAGGCACTCAATGTGGCAACCTATCGATACAATATCGAGCCAAACAGCAACCCGCTTCGTATGGGCTTGATCGCTGAAGAAGCACCATCAGAAATCCTCGCGGTCGGTGGCAAGGGTGTCGATATCTACAAGCTCTCATCATTTATCCTCGCGGGTGTGAAAGCACAGCAAAGTAAGCTCGAATCTCTCGAGACTCGCATCGCGCGACTCGAAGCAAATCAGTCGACTGGTGGCACACAGACTCAGTCTGTCGGAGACTACTTGAGTCAGATGGGTGTCCAGCTCTCAGCGACCGTCGCACAATTTAAGACAATGGTGGTAGATGCGCTCACCGTCGGTAGTAGCGACAAGCCATCAGGCATCACGCTCTACGATGAGGTCACCAAACAGCCATACTGCTTGAAGATTGCAAATGGTGCGACCGTCACTGCTCCAGGAGTCTGTACTTCAGTATCGAGTGCTCCAAGTATCCCTGAGACTTCGACCACCACACCGTCACTTCCATCAGGTACCGCAACTTCAACCTCGAGTGATACAATCCCTCCAGTGATTAGTCTTAATGGCAACAATCCTGCGACCGTACAGCGAGGCGCGACTTACCTTGATCCGGGTGCGACTGTGACTGACAATGTCAATGATAATCTCGGGGTGACAACTGTTGGTGGCGAAATCGATACTACAATCCCAGGAGAATATACGGTACACTACAGTGCGACTGACGCAGCAGGGAACACTGCGAGTACCACTCGTACCGTGATCGTTACTGATTCGTCTGCAACAAATACGATGCTCAATGTCTCGACGACCACCGATGTAAGTGGTACGACAAGCACCGCAACGACCTCTGATACCGTAACACCATAGTGTATGTCTCTACGGATATTCAAAATTAACGCACTTCTTGTATCACTAGTATTCAGTGTGTACTTCGGTGTGTGTGTATCTCGAGTCAATGCAGCGACGAAAATAAATGCACCAGCTTCTGTACGTCTGACGAGTGGACTGGTTGATTATTGGCCGTTTGATGCTCCGTATGTTAGTTTTGTCTCTAACACCGCCACCGATATTGCGAGTGGCGCTAAAAATGCCACGTTTGTGAGTATGGCTACGAGTAGTGCTCCTGTGGCGGGCAAGCTTGGGCAAGCCTTGTATTTTGCGGGAGTGAGTAGTCATTTGAATGTGAGTAATCTTGATAGTGTTGGCGGTACCCAGACCGTCTCTTTTTGGTTGAAGCGGGGCCGTACATCGTCCGGAGGATTTGAGGGTGTTATTGGTTGTAACACGACTGGAGGATGGGGTATCGGTATTGATGGGGTGACCATCAACGGAAGATTATATAATGGAAAAATCGGTACCTCTGCACACTACACAACAGGAACTATTCTTGATACCAAGTGGCACCATGTGGTCCAGACTCGCGACGGTGCGACTGTGCAATTCTATATCGATGGTGCATTTGATTCGAGTCAGGCTGATACTGATACCTACAGCTGTACGAGTGGTACAGCGACTTATACCATCGGAGATATTAACAGTGGTGCGCCGTTGCTCGGGACGATTGATGATCTTCGTGTATACAACAGAATCTTGAGTACGACCGAAATCACTTCGTTGTACAAGCTCGGCCAAGCCACCATTCAAGCTTCAAAAAAGACTACTCGCACCGACGGACTGATTGGTATTTGGACGTTTGATGGCAAAGATATTACCAATGGAAGAATTCTCGATCGCAGTGGCAACGGGCGAGATTTGTATATGAACAATATTGCAACCTCATCTTTTTATGTTTCCGGTAAAAATGGACAAGCGGGGAGTTATAGTGGAAACAGTAGTCGCAAGGAATACGCCATGTCGTCGGCGACCACATGGGGAATTTCGACTGTCTATAGTATGTCGGCATGGATAAAAACTTCAGCAAGTAATGCTGCTTCGGTCGTTGCTTTGGGAAGGCAGAGTGTACTCGATGAACCAATGATTTATATGTCGCCCACCAACGCCGCCTTTTATATTTCTTGTGGTGCAGGATGTTATACCGGTATGGTGGGTAATGTGACAACCATCAACAATGGGAAGTGGCATCATATTGTGGTGACTTCTTCGGCACACGCTTGCGCAAGCTTGCGTATCTATGTTGATGGGGTTCTCGAAGGAAATACTTGTAGCACCGCTGGAGCAGCCACTGCTCCAAGTGATGGCTCTAATCGGTATTTATCAGTAGGTTTCCGTTCGTGGCCATATCCGACCGGAGCGTCAGAACTTTTTAATGGATTGATTGATAATGTCCGACTCTACAACAAAGCACTATCTGCTCAGGAGGTCACTGCACTATATAAGGCCGAGAGTGCGTCAAAGGTAAATGCCTCTCAAAATGCTCAGCTTGCTTCAGGTTTGGTGGGACTCTGGTCGCTCGATGGAGCAGATGCAATACGAGGTTCGTTTAAGGATCGTAGTGGTCAGAGCAGAGATGGATACATTGTCGGTACGATTGCCTCATCTACTTTTTATGTCCCAGGTAAGATTGGGCAATCGGTGAAATTTGCTGCGAATGACAGCTATATCAGTGTCCCCAATCTCGACACAAACACCCTGAGTGTTTTTGCGTGGATCAAGGTGAGTGGTGCCACCGACCAAGTGATTGTGGATGTGCTCGGTAGTGGTGGGTTTGGTTTTTATCTTGGAGGTGGAGCTGGAGGTACCTTGCGCCTAACAAAACGTGGTGGTTCTGAGGTGGCTTCTACGGGTACTGTTTCTGGGGGTGTGTGGCATCATGTTGGTGTGGTGTATGATGGCGCCAATGCTAAATTTTTTATCGACGGTGTTCCGAGTGGTGCCCCGGCATACACACAAACGTTTTCAAGTGGATCAACTCGCTATGGTATCGGAGGTATTGAAGCTGCTGGGTTTACCATGAACGGGTGGCTCGATGATGTTCGATTGTACAACAGAACATTGTCTCAAGATGAGATCACACGCCTCTATAGTATTGGCAGATAATACCTAAGTGCGTCTGGATTAAAGACGGGTTTAAAGAAGAAAATATTGCTATAATCAACTCACGTATATGGCAAAAAACCCCACCAACAATTTTATGTATTTACTGAGATTCTTTGTCGGTGTGCTTGTGTTGGTGCCTGTTTTTGCGCATGCTTCGGTCAAGACTAATGTGTCGACTCCGCCAGTGAGTAATCGGGGACTTGTAGGCTACTGGTCGTTTAACGGTACTGATGTGAATTCCACGACCGTATTTGATCGCAGTACGTACGCATACGATGGCACCCTTCACGGTATGGGGACAAAATACTCACTTTCTGGAAAAGTGGGTCAGGCGTTTTCTTTTGATGGTACCGGTGCGTATATATCACTCCCAAATCTTGATATGCAAGCGCCTTTGTCGTGGTCATTTTGGATTAAGCGGGGGAGGATTGGTCACGCGAACGATGATTTTTTTGGTGGTGACAGCGCGGGTTCGTGGGGTCTTGGCTTCAACGCAGACAATACACTCTTTCTTACAAAAGTGGGGGTTAATAGTGTAAGCTCGACGGGCACTATCACCGATATGAAGTGGCATCATGTGGCGGTGACTTATGATGGTACGAATGTACGATTTTATTTTGACGGTGTTCTTGATTCTGCTCCAAGCTATACGAGTGGTACCTATACTAGTAGTGGGGGTGCGTACGCGATGGGGAGGGTAAATGTTTCGGCGTATTTTAGTGGCGCACTTGATGAGGTGCGGATGTATAGTCGGGTGTTGTCGGCATCAGAGGTGAGGACCTTGTACGGTAGTGGGTCGGTAAAGATTGCGAGTCCTTCATCGAGTAATGCGGTGGTACCCAATGGTCTGATTGGTCTCTGGTCGTTTAATACCAATGACGTTGTGAATGGGACACTGATCGATCGAAGTGTTTCTGGAAATACTGCGTATTTGTACAACACGGCAACATCGACGGTCTACAGTACTGGACGTATCGGTCAGGGGCTGACTTTTGATGGTGCCGATGATTATGCAAAGACGCTCGCCACGACTTGGGGGGTGACCAATACTCTCTCGATGTCGGCGTGGATAAAAACAACGAGTAATACGTTGTCGATCGCATCGCTGGGCCACACCACAGTCACCGATGAAGCTTTGATGTATGTGTATGGTGGTACGGCGGCGCTGTATTTTTCTCAGGGGACTGGTGTGTACACAGGTGTCAATGGCACAAAGATAGTGAATGACGGCGTGTGGCACCATGTGGTGGTTGTGGCTACGGGACCGTCTGTTGCGTGCGCGAATATACGGATATATGTCGATGGTGTGCGTGATACTGAACATTGTATTGCAGAAAGTGTCTCTAGTATCAGTGATGCTACGCCTCGTAATTTTTTCATCGGATGGCGTTCATGGGGTGGGGGCGGATTTGAATTGTATAATGGGAGTATCGATGATGTTCGGTTATATAATCGCGTGCTTACTTTAGGAGAGATAGGACAACTATATCGTTCGAGCGGTGTTACCAATCTCAATGTGTCTCAGAATAAAAAGAGCATTGGGGGACTTGTGGGATTGTGGTCATTTGATGGGTCAGATATGGTGACAGGGACCACCGCCTACGATCGGAGTGGAAATGGGTATAATGGAGCACTGCATGGATTGGCGACTTCCAGTGTTGCGGTCGGCAAGGTGGGACAGGCGCTCCGATTCAATGGAGTCGACAATTATATTAGCGTCCCTAATTTTGATATGAGCACTTTGAGTGCTTTTGGGTGGGTCAATATTACTCCCGGGAGTACTCAGGCGATTATTGATAGTCTCGCTAATGGCGGATGGGGTTTGTATATTGCGTCAGACGACACGGTGCGTTTTACCAAGCGGGGTAGTGCCGAAGTTGTCTCAGTGGGTACGGTATCGCGTGGATGGCACTATATTGGTGTCACCTATGATGGTGCAAATGCACGATTGTATATTGATGGTGTGCTCGACAGTGCGCCAGCCTTTAGTCAAACATTTTCTAATGGCGCGATGGGGTATGGTATCGGTGGCTTGAGTTCTGCTGGGTTTACAATCAACGGCCGTCTCGATGATGTGCGTTTGTACAATAGAGTGCTCTCTTCGACTGAAGTAAGGACGCTGTACAATACAGAAAAGTAGAATCTTGTTATACTATAAGGACGAATTAAATTTAATGTTATGAAAAAAATAAAAGTAGCAATCAACGGATTTGGACGAATCGGACGAGCCTTTTTGAAGGTAGCGCGAGAGCGAACGAGCGAGATAGAGGTGGTGGCGATTAATGACTTGGGTGATATCAAGAGCTTTGCTTACTTGCTCAAATACGATACTGCGTATGGTGTGAGTGATTTTGAGGTGAAAGTGAAGGCGGATAATTCTGCATTGATTGTCGATGGCAAAGAGGTTGCGTTTGTCAGTGAACGCGACGCGACAAAACTTCCATGGGGGAAACTCGGTGTGGATGTGGTGGTAGAGTCGACCGGACTTTTCACTAGTTTTGAAAAAGCCCAGGTGCATATTACGGCTGGGGCAAAACGAGTGGTGATCTCGGCGCCAGCGAAGGATGAAGCCGGAGTCGCCGGCGCCCCAGTCGTAGCTGGCGAAACCGTCTTGATGGCTATGAATGAAGAAAAGCTTGGTACCTGCCAAATCACTTCAAACGCGTCTTGTACCACCAACGCTGGTTCGCCTTTACTTGCGATTCTCGATGGAGCGCTTGGTGTCGAAAAAGCTCTTCTTAATACCGTGCACGGCTACACCGCGAGCCAGTCTCTCGTAGACGGTCCAAATAAAAAAGATTTTCGTGAAGGCCGTGCTGCGGCGCAAAATATAGTGCCTTCTTCAACTGGCGCGGCGATTGCGGTGACCAAGATTATTACCCACTTGAAAGGACTTTTTGACGGGGTCTCAATGCGAGTGCCGGTGGTTACCGGTTCTATCGTAGATGTGACTTTTGTCTCAAAGAAAAATACTTCAGCCGAGGAGGTAAATGCGATTTTGAAAAAGGCCGCGGACTCTGCTCGCTGGAAAGGGATTTTTACGGTGACCGAAGAGCCTCTTGTTTCGAGCGACATTATCGGCAATCGCCACGCGTCTATCGCTGACCTCGCTTTTACTCGCGTGGTTGGGGGCAATCTCGTAAAGGTAATGGCGTGGTACGACAACGAGATGGGGTATACCTACACGCTCGTGGATCATGTGATTAAGGCGGGGAAGTTGGTTAAATAATTTATGAACATAATTTCATTTGTAATTATCTCTGTCGTTTTGGGGCTATTAAATGGTTTTCTTGGAAGAAATCCTAACAAGAAATATCGGGTCTATACGGTATCAGGTTATTGCATTTTTATTGGTGGATTAGTGTTTTTATGGTTAATGTTTACTTCACCCTCGAAATATCCTCTGGGGTTATGGGATTACCTTACTTTCCCCGGAATTCTAATTATTCTCGGTATTCTAATAATTATTGCCTCCCATTTTAAATTGGATGAAAAAGACAAATCCCATAAACTTTGGTAAAAATGATATTACTTCCTATTCCAGTACCAGTAGACTCCTGCAGGGAAGTAGGGTTAATCATCATTAAATAAAAAAGGAAATGAAAAAAGATTTTAAACCAAGAATTTTGTTTGCCACTGACCATGCTGGGTTTGAGTTGAAAAATCAGCTCCTGGCTTTTGTAAAAGAGCTTGGGTATGAGACTGAAGATATGGGCGCATATACGTTTGATGCAAATGACGACTACCCGGGAATTATGGCGCCGGTCGGTTTTGCAGTGGGGAGCAATCCAGAAAAGTGCAAAGCGATTATTTTAGGTGGCTCGGGACAAGGGGAGGCGATAGTGGCGAACCGATTTCCGGGCGTACGGGCAGTGGTCTACTACGGAGGAAATCTTGAAATTATCAAACTTTCTCGAGAGCACAATGATGCCAACATTCTCTCTCTCGGCGCTCGTTTTTTGACCGTCGACGAAGCTAAGGAAGTGGTAAGGCTTTGGCTTGAGACTGCTTTTTCTGGTGAGGAAAGACATATTCGACGCTTGGAACAAATAGATCATATCTCGTAGACATTAGTAGTTAGACACTAGACATTAGCCAGAAATGAAAATTCATAATTATGAAAAGCTTGTGGTCTGGCAAAAATCAATGGACTTAGTCCAGGAGGTGTATACTTTGTCTGAGAAATTCCCCAAGACAGAATTATACGGTTTAACAAATCAAATACGAAGGAGTGCTGTATCAATACCCTCAAATATAGCCGAAGGGAGTCATCGAAAGACGGATAACGATTTTTAGCAATTTTTGTGTATCGCTTCCGGATCAGCTGCTGAGCTACAGACGCAAATTAAGATTGCTCGGAGATTGGGCTTTTGTGTTTCTTTGATAGCGGAGTATGGTAAAATTGAGTCACTTATAGTAGAAGTAAGAAAAATGCTGTTCGGGATGGTCGATAATCTTAAGTCTAATGTCTAACTACTAATGTCTAACGTCTAGTCCCATGGAAATCCTCCCCGCAATCATACCCAAAAATATCGAAGACCTTTGCGAACAATGCGCGATGGTAAATGGGTCTGTTGATATGGTCCAAATCGATATTTGCGACGGGATCTTTGTGTCTTCAAAAAGTTGGCCGTATCGAGAGGATTCAACTGAGTACACTTCGGATTTCAAAGATATTATTGCTGAGCGAGCCGAATTCCCATTTTGGGATCGACTTAATTTCGAAGTACATTTGATGGTGGCGCATCCTGAGCAAGTGGTAAACGATTGGATCTCTGCTGGAGCTAGTCGAATCGTAGTCCACCTCGAAGCACTCAAAGACCCAAAGCAATTTTTTGCAGATTTTCGTGAGCGTTTTCCAAAAAGTGGCGGTTCACTCCTCAGTGTCGAGCTTGGGGTGGCACTTCGTCTCGAGACGCCGGTAGATGTAGTGGCTCCTTTTTTGAACGAAGTGGATTTTGTACAGCTGATGAGTATCGCGAAGATCGGTGGTCAGGGACAAAAATTTGATGAAAAGACACTCAATCGTATCGACATTTTGCGTACGCAGTATCCAGGGACAGTGGTGAGTGTGGATGGGGGAATTACTTTTGAAATTGCCACCGAGCTACTGTCTGTCGGCGCGAATCGGTTGGTGATAGGTTCGGCTATCTTTAACGCCGACAATCCTCACGAAATTATTGATGAATTAAAAGCATTATCATAGTGGGGATTGGTCGTTTATGGAGAGTGGTATAATGAGAAGGCAATGCTCACTCCAGAGAAAATTAAAAATCTCGAACTAAAAGCCAACGATATTCGCCAGTCGATTATCAAAATGTTGCTCGAAGCAGGCTCGGGACATACCGCAGGTCCTCTCGATATGGCAGACATTTTTACCTATCTCTACTTTCACGCACTCAAACACAATCCGAAAGTGCCAGGCTGGGCTGATCGCGATCGAGTAGTGCTTTCAAATGGCCATATTTGTCCGGTGCTCTATGCGACGATGGCACATTCAGGTTATTTTCCAGTTGAGGAATTGAAGACGTTGCGAAAGTTCGGTTCGCGACTCCAGGGTCATCCACATCGAGAATTTTTGCCAGCACTTGAGACGAGCTCGGGACCACTTGGTTCTGGTTTATCACAAGCAGTGGGGATGGCACTCGCGGATCGTGTCGACAATGGTCGCACCTCAAACAAGCAATTTTATTGCCTCACTGGTGATGGCGAGCTCGACTGCGGACAGATATGGGAGTCGGCAATGCTTGCAGGCAAGGAAAAGATCCAAAATCTCACGGTTTTTATCGACCGCAACAACATCCAGATAGATGGCTTCACCGAAGACATCATGCCGCTCAATCCGCTTGGCGATAAATGGCAGGCTTTTGGCTGGCATGTACAGGAGATCGATGGTCATAATTTTGCGATGATAGATGAGGCAGTCGGGCAGGCACAGGCCGTGTTCGACAAGCCGTCGGTGATCATCGCGAATACGATCGCCTCAAAAGGCGTCCCCGAATTCGAGCGAATGTTTGAATGGCATGGCAAGCCACCAAATAAAGACGAGGCGGAGTTGGCGCTTCGTGAACTAAGGACTTGGCGCGGGAAGATTAAAGCTGAGCATGAATAATTTTTATGGAATCTTCAGAACAAATAACGCGACACAATCTTAGGAGGGAGACCGTTGAGCTCGGTGTTCGAGACCAGGTGCGAGGATATCGTGTGGTGCTTGAAAAGTGCGGAACAGCGTCAGATGTTCTGAAAATGACTAGTGTGGATAATTATCAGCTTGAAGGTCGAATGAATATGACTCGTGAGACGGCATATCTAGTTCTCCTTGATGCTGGATATACCGCCGAAGAAGCTATAGCGTATCTGGAGGCTATTCCAAGGAGAGAGATCGATGAGAAAGTATTTGTTGATGCTGAAAAATGGGATACTGACCCATATTACCGGAGACTCAAGGAGAATGATTTTGAAGAAAGATTAGCTCGATTACTTAAGGATGTAAATTAATGCAAAATACAAAAACAGAAAGATATTGGTTAAAATGGGGATTAATTTTTCTTAAAGGGAGTTTTGTGCTCACAGTAATTTGTTTTTTAAATACGAGTTACAATGATTTTATTCCTACATACGCTTTGCCATTAATTCCTGGAGAATTAACTATGGGTTTTATAAGTAGGTTTTTTGGATCTCAAGAATCGTGGATTATAGGTCCTTACAGTCATACTATTGTGGTATTGGCGGTATTAATTGTGGCTTTATCGGAGTACTTTTTATTCGGTGCACTTATTGGTGCACTTATCGATTTGCTTCATGGAAAAATCGAAAATCTTCCGGTGTCTCGTCGAATATCTAGCTCCTAGTGTCTGATATAATCTATTTATATGCTTAACACACTTCAAAAAATAAATCCTCATGCTTCGCTAATATATCGTCTCTCTAAGGATGTGCGACGATGTGATTTCGCTAAATCAGCTATGCAGGATGAGCAAACTCTGAGACAAATAATTTTATGATAAATCCACAGGCAAAATTAAACAGCAAATTATTTGATGCTGATGTCGAGCAGTTGCCGATCCGCAAAGGGTTTGGCGAGGGGTTGTTGGCCGCGGCGGAAATGGATATGAACGTAGTGGGGCTATGTGCTGACTTGACGGAGTCGACCCAGATGCACCTCTTCAAGAAAAAATTCCCGGAGCGATTTGTAGAGATGGGAATTGCCGAGCAAAATATGGCAAGTGTCGCGAGTGGTATGGCAGCAATGGGGAAGATTCCCTTCATCACCTCGTACGCGATGTTTTCTCCGGGGCGAAACTGGGAGCAGATTCGCACGACGATTTGCTACAACAATCAGCCGGTGAAAATTGCCGGCTCTCATGCAGGTGTGTCGGTGGGTCCAGATGGTGGCACACACCAAGCGATCGAGGATATGGCGCTGATGCGGATTATCCCGAAGATGGTAGTGATTTCGCCATGCGACTCAATTGAAGCCAAAAAAGCGACTATCGCTTTGGCCAAGACAAAAAGTCCGACCTATATCCGTCTGGCTCGCGAGAAAACACCGATTGTGACCACCGATGCGACACCATTTGAAATCGGTAAGGCACAAATCCTCTGGTCACCAGCGACGGGTAAAGCAGATGTGGCGATTATCGCCACTGGCGCTTTGGTGTATCGAGCTTTGCAGGTAGCAAAGGCGCTTGAGAAAGAAAAGATTGGGGTGACGGTAGTGAATGTGGCGACGATCAAACCACTTGATACTGAGACGATTTTAAAAGTGGCAAAAAATGCCGGGCGGGTAGTGACCGTGGAAGAGCATCAGATGGCCGGAGGATTGGGTAGTGCAGTGGCTGAATTTTTGGCGACAGCTCATCCTGTACCGATGGAATTTGTGGCAGTCAAAGATCAGTTTGGACAGTCGGGCACGCCAGATGAACTGATTGCTCATTATGGATTGGATGAGAAGGGGATTACTTATGCAGTGAAAAAAGTGATGAAGAGGTAAAACTTCCATAATCGGCGCACTTCTTTGTCGCCGGCTCCGTCCGCTCCCGCACTGTATGTCCATATACAGTTTGGTTGCGTTACTCGCCGGCTTCGCGAATTGCATCCAATTATGGAAGTTTGTAGACACGGGGTAGTAGTTAGACGTTAGACAAGAAAAATCCCCCAGAAATTGCAGAGCAATTTCTGGGGGATTTAAGTCTTCTAATTGTTGGTTGTAAATTGTAAGTTGTATGTTTGTCCCTAAATTTCTTTCGGCCAATAATCTGCGGGTGCTTTTGCAAGCCACTCTTCAATTTCCGCGAGTGTCAGCAGGCCTTTTTGGGCACCTACGTATTGCACTACCGACATAGAATTGACCGGGGCGATACGCAAAGCTTCGAGCACTGTTTTTCCAAGAGCAAGTGCAGACACAAAGGTAGATGCAAAAGCGTCTCCCGCACCGGTTCTTTCGTAAGGAGGTTTTGGATCAGGGTATATCCTCATAAAGTACGATTTATTACCATCATACAAATATGCTCCCTTTGGTCCATCTGTAATCACTACAATCTTTGGTCCCAACCCCGCAATCCCTACGAGTAATTTTTTAATGTCTTTTTCTTCGGTATTCAAAATTCGCCTTGATTCTTCAACGTTGCATACAAAGATTTCTGTTCGCGCATATAATCGCTTTAGTTTTTCTACTCCGAGCTTCATCTGAAAAGTCCCCGGCTGGAAAGCCACTTTTACTTCTGGATTTTTCTCAACGTAGTCCATTATTTCCTCATGGTATCTTTCACTTGCACCTCCAAGCGAGCTCACGTATAGCCATTTTGGTGCGGTAATGGTGGGTAGTGTGTAGGGATACTCGTTGTGTCTGACCAAGATGGTTCGTTCAGCTTCATACCAGAGGACATAGTGGTAGTTGGTCTGGATGTTTTTGTGTCGCGAGAGATATTTTGTCGAGACATTGTTTTTCTTAAGCTCGCTTATACACTCATCTCCATTTGTGTCCATGCCAAGGTCGGATACCAATGCAGAAGAAAGGCCGAGTCGTGCTCCGGCTACAGAGGCGTTGGCACTATTACCGACAGCTTTCACCACTTCGACAAATTCGTACGGAATCTTATCGGCAAAATTCATACAAATTTGGCAAGCAGACGTATCGACATCACAATGCACCGACGCTTCCTTGAGTCGGATAAATGCATCGGTAGTAATATCGCCAATCGCCACAAAATCGTATTTTTTAGAAAAAATCATGATAGGCAAATTATAGCATAGACAACAAAAAATCCACGAACACATCGGTGTTCGCGGAGGGGGATGGGCACATCAGTAACAATATTCAGACTCGTCACCTTCGTGATCAGTGCCGAGTGGATTACCAAGGTCGCGTGCCCATTGCTGGATGATATTCATCAAAATCCACAGAGCAATACTGCTTCCGGCGCTGATTGTAAGGCACTTACTGATGAGTATGGCCACTTCCGGATGAGTAAAAAACAGGACGGACAGGATCATGATGCCGATGTGCGCAGGGTATATCCGCACTTCCTCCGCGATAGTCAGCCAGGTTGGCCACGAATCACAATCAGTCATGATGTTGGACCAGTCGTTTGTTTTCTCGGTATGATTTTCACCGACCCAACGCTTACCTACGGTGTAGCCAGCGACGACCATCAAGACTATTCCCAAACACGCCAAGATGAACGAGACTATTGATGCGATGAACCAAAGGAGGAAGCCGACGGTTTCAATCACAAAGTTAAAAAAGTCCTCGAATGGCTCGGGGCAGTATTGTCGGCAAAATTCAATGGCAGAAGCGACGAATTTCATACTAGGTCACCTTTCTTTTTTGAGGTTCTGATTCCGTCTCCACTGTAGCATCATTTGACTTGTGGTACAATAGTGCGTATGAAAACATTGCGTACTTATGTAGAGGAGGCACAGCAGGCAAAACGTGCCATTGGTCATTTTAATATTTCAAATATGGAAGGTGTGTGGGCGATTGTGAAGGCTCGGGAAGTGATGTCGAAAGAAGTTGGATTTGAATTGCCGGTGATTATTGGTGTATCAGAAGGCGAGCGAGACTTTTTTGGTGTGAAGCAGATTTCTGCGGTGGTAAAAAGTATTCGTGCGACCGGTGCGCCGGTGTTTCTTAATGCCGATCACACCTATTCGTTTGATCGAGTCAAGGAGGCGATTGATTCTGGCTTTGATATGGTCATTTTTGATGGCACCGAGCTTCCATTTGAAGAAAATGTGAAAGTGGCCAAGCAGTGCGTGTCGTATGCGAAGAGTGCGAAGCCTTTTTTTGGTGAACGAGTGCTTGTCGAGTGTGAACTTGGCTATATCGGTAAATCTTCAAAGGTGCTCGATGCAGTACCCGAAGGCGCTTCCATTTCTGATGACAGCTTGGTGAAGCCTGATGAAGCTAAACGATTTGTGCGAGAGACAGGAATCGACCTACTTGCTCCTGCGGTAGGCAATATTCACGGTATGTTTGCAAAAGGAAAGGACCCTGCGCTCAATATTACCCGAGTAGCTGAAGTATCACAGGCAACTGGTGTCCCATTGGTGCTCCATGGTGCTTCGGGAAATACTGATGCCGATATTCAAAACGCAATCAAGGCCGGTGTGGCGATTGTGCATGTCAGTACTGAACTTCGAGTGGCGTATCGTACTGCCCTCGACACGTCACTTGCCACTAATCCAAAAGAAGTTGCTGGTTATAAATATCTCACTCCCGCTCGTGATGCTATACAAAAGGTAGTCGAGGAAAAGTTGCGAGTATTTACCAAAGCGTAATTAAAAAGAAAATCCCCCGTACGTCGGAACGTGCAGGGGATTGAGTTTGGAAAGAACTGACTACTTCCTCACGGTCAGCATCGCCAGAGAAAGGGTGTTTTCTTTACGCCCCTTGAGCAAGTGCTTGATGCGAGGTAAATCTTCTTCGACAACGATAAGACCATTGCTTGCGTTTTCAACGACACCACCCGGCGCGCGTTCGTTGTAGTTGTACCGGACATAGATCCAGCCGTTATTTCCACCACTGTTTTTGGCGAGAATTTCAACAGAGTTGTCTGCGTTGGGATTGTTGATCCTGAACACTCCGTATGGTTCGAGCACAAAAGTGCGTTCACCTTTGCCGGTAGGTTTGTTGACGGTAAGGGTAATTGCTCCGGGCTGTGTGCCACGAGTCACTGAGCGGGCAAAAGCATCTATGAGTGCGTCCACGGCACCTTCGTGACCACCGGTCAAAAAGTAGTTCCTTGGTCTGTTCTTTTTGAGAAACTTTATAAAGCGATCAGCTCTTTCTTCATGAAGCTGTTCGAGCTTTTTAATGCGCTTTGTGACTCGAGTGCGAATCTTCTGAATCTCTTCGCCTTGTGCTCGCAGGGCCTGATTAATTTGTTTAGGAGTGCTCATTGCAGTAGCCTTTCTAGTTGTCAAACGGTTCCACTCCCTATTTTCCATACCGATTAATCTTTGTCAACTCTCCCGAGGTACAAAAAACCGCTGGAATACCAGCGGTGGCGTTACAATTTCTTGTGGGCCTTTCGGAATTTTGTAATAACGGGGGATATTCCTTGCACCCGATATTTCACTTTCACCAGCCCGAGGGCGATCGCAAGGTGGGTAAACTCGACGATCCGGGTGCCGTTGTCAATGAGTAGGTTTAGTCGGTCGATGATCTTGGTGCGGTGTGTCTCAACCGTCTTTGGACTTATCCCAAGAATCGAAGCCACTCTTTTTGTGGGTTCGCCTGAGGCCAAGAGCTGTAGCACTTCGAGCTCACGGCCGCTCAGTGGGAAGGTTTCGAGATTGATTGTTGTGGTTGTCCGATGAGATCTTGGTCTCGGCATACGGTCCTCCATGCTGTAAAAGGTTCGTTTCTGCCACTTACCCTACTCTTTATGTTTTAAAAGTCAACACATCTGGTATACTTGGTGTATATGAAAAAAGTATTTATCACACGACGTATTCCAGAGGTAGGTATTAAAATGCTTACTGATAGAGGCTATGCAGTGACAGTCAGCGCAAAAGATCGACCACTTGAGAAAAAAGAGTTGCTAAAGATTTTAAAAAAGGGTGCATATGATGCAGTGCTTACCTTACTCACTGATCCGATAGACAAAGAGGTGCTCGTCGCGGTATCTCCGACAGTAAAGATTTTTGCCAATTTTGCTATCGGCTTTAATAATATTGATGTCGAAGAAGCAAAAAAGAGAAATGTATATGTGACCAATACTCCCGGTGGTGGAGCAGATCGCGTAGCTGAGCATACCTGGGCACTGATTCTCGCTCTGACTTGCCGGGTGACAGAAGGGGATGTCTATATGCGCAAGGGTAAGTTTAAGGGTTGGGACCCTATGATTTTCCATGGCACCAAACTCTCTGGGAAAATGCTAGGGATTATCGGTACCGGACGCATTGGTGCGGATGTGGCTCACCGAGCGGTCAATGGCTTCGGGATGAAGCTTGCGTACTATGATGTAAGGCGAAATGAGGAGCTTGAGAAAAGTTTTGGCGCGGTATTTTGCGCAACTCCTGAAGAGGTATTGAAAATCGCCGATGTGGTTTCGATTCATGTACCACTCTTGCCTTCAACACACCACTTGATCAACGCCGAGCGTCTGGCGTTGATGAAAAAGACCGCGTACTTGGTAAATACTTCTCGTGGTCCGGTGGTAGATGAAAATGCTTTGGTAAAAGCGCTACAATTGGGCACTATCGCTGGTGCGGGACTTGATGTGTTTGAGTTTGAACCAAAACTCGCAAAAGGTTTGGCGAAACTTGCAAATGTCGTGCTCACTCCGCACATTGCTTCGGGTACTGCCGAAGCTCGTCATGAAATGGCGGTGCTTTCAGCTCAGAATATTATCGACACACTCGAGGGTAAGAAGCCAGCGAATCTCGTCTACTAAACTGTGTGGTATACTAAGGTATCACTTAATCTAAATAAAGTATGAACGTTGAATTTAATGATTCAGGGATGGGAGGAGGATATACTGGCGGAAGCTACGGTCAACCGCAGTTTACTCCACAGGGTGTGGGGATGGCTGGGTGGCTCATGAAGAAGGGGATTGTGAAAGATCAGCAAGGGGCGGATACGATGTTGCTCGGAGTGGCGATTGCTTTTTTTGTCCTTACGCTGATTACGATTTTTTGGTAAATTGATTTAAAAGCCCTCGAAAAATGTCGCCACTCGAGCCTCTCGGGGCAAGACATTTTTCGAGGGCTTTTACTGTGCTTTTTGCAGTATACCCAATTAGACGTCATTTCCTCTTGCAATCTTCTTCAAAATCCGTATACTAGCCCGTATGCTTACGTTAAAAGTATCTAAACGAAATTTGAAAGAAAAGCTCGAAACTATCCGAAAGGCGGGTAATATTCCAGCTGTTTTCTATGGCCCAAAGGAGAAATCAACTCCTATTACTATTAGTTTGGTAGATTTTAAAAAGGTGTGGAAGCAAGCCGGTGAGACTTCAGTGATTGAGCTCAAAGGTGAAGGAGTCGATGTACAAGCATTGATCCACGAGCTTGATCTTGATCCAGTGAAAAGTACGGTTCGACACGCAGACTTCTATGCGGTAGACAAGGATCAGAAAGTACGCATCCATGTGCCTCTCGAATTCGTCGGTGTTGCTCCTGCGGTAAAGGATCTTGGAGGTATCTTGATCAAAGTGCTCCACAGTTTGGAAATCGAGGCATTGCCAAAAGATTTGCCTCAGAAGATTGCCGTCGAGCTTTCGTTGCTCACCGCATTTGATAGTCGTATTTCTGCAAGAGAAATCAAACTTCCATCTGGCGTAACACTCGTTGCAAAACCAGAAGAGGTGATTGCAAACATCGCTCAGGTCAAGGAAGAAGTGGTTGAGGAAGCTCCAGCTGATGTGGCAAATATTGAAATCTCAGAGAAGCGTGGAAAGGAAGTGAAGGAAGGTGAAGCTCCAGCGGGTGATGCAAAGGCAGCTCCGGCGAAGGAAGCAAAGAAATAAAGACTCACTCGAAATACTTGTGAGAGCAGCGAAAAAATCCCCCAGCAGGGGATTTTTTCTAATCCGCTCGCCTCAATGAGCACATTGACCTACTGGGTCTGCTCGTCGCATCAGAATGCGACACCATGCCCGCTCGGCTCCTCGCCCTACTCGCACAAGTATTTTTCGTTCGTTATCGACAAGAGAAGGGTTAAAAATCGTGGCGATTTTTAACCCTTCTTCATATCTATCTTGCTAGAAGCTAGAAGCTTCTTCTGGTATACTTCCCCCTATGCCTACCCTCCAATCTTCTGATAGTCAAAAGCCTCCACGACGGATCAAAACGATGCTTGATCGGGTGCTCAACTACAGTGAGGCTCGTGCCGCCTATTTTGCAAAGGTGACGCCAATCGACCGACTACTCGAGAAGACGGTCCTCAAATTGATTCCGGCTAGTATCACTCCAAATCAGATTACCGTGTTTCGATTTATTACGATTCCGTTTGTGATCGGACTGCTTTTGACTGGGCATTACACGCTCGGCACCATTGTGTTTATGCTGTCGGCATTTTCCGATATGCTCGATGGTGCTCGTGCACGAACGACCAATCACATCACAACCTGGGGGACCATTTGTGATCCACTTGCGGACAAGCTTTTGATTGGTAGTGTGGTGATTATTTTGGTATCAAAATTGATTAGTCCCGCTTTGATGTTGGCGATTATTTCTGTCGAGGCGCTGTTGATCGTGTCTTCATACTATCGATTCAAGGGTAAGGCGGTGCCCGCAAAGACAGTGGGGAAGATCAAGATGACGCTACAGTGCCTTGGAATTATTTTCTTACTGTATTTTATTCTCTCAGGTGTAGCAATCTTTTTAATGATTGCTACATATACACTCTATTTGGCACTGATTTTTGCCCTCCTCTCGCTTTTGGTGTATCGTTCGGTATAAGTTGAATTACATATTGGAAAGGTGCCGGAGCGGTCTAACGGGCAGTCCTGGAAAGACTGTGTATCAGAAATGGTACCGCGAGTTCGAATCTCGCCCTTTCCGCAAAATAAATATTACCTAGGGTGATTTTATTTTGCGGTAGGAAAAACTGCTGGAGAGCAGTTGTGCGCGAGATTCGAAGCCTGATTGAGTATTTTCTTAAGCTCTTTTTAAGAGCACAAAGAAAATCCAATCAGGGTACTGAAACTGTAAGTTTCGAAACTCTCGCTCCTTCCGCCTTGCACAAGAGAAAGCGTGTAAGGAGTAATTTCCTTCAAGGGTTCAAATCCCTTACCTTCCGCCAAAATGATACTCGAGGAATAAATCTAAATAATCTCCTCTCTCTCCAGCTTGTCCGCTGCATCTGGACTTGAGATGGGTTTACTCATGATCATTAGGCGCATCAGTCCTGTGGCGATTAGCCAGTAGACAAACATGGCAAGGAGGGTGGTCCACTCAAACGTGCCATCGGGAGTGTTGGAGACTTGAAAGACGGTGAGAAATGGCGATGCCAACGGCAAAGATATGCTGTAGACAAAAGCACTAAATTGCGCGAAGGGATTGGCGCCGAGAAATTTCAGTGCAAATCGAAAGATGAGGGTGATTTCAATCATACCAAGCACGGACCAAATCACTTGGCTGGTTCGAAACATTGGTCGGGTACTTTGGTAGATATGAGGGTTCATGGTGATGTATTGTATGTGTTACTTACAACGACGAATGGGGCGGAGAATGATTACAATGTTTGAGAGGCAGGAAAGTATTGATCCGAAAAGACCACTAGTCGGTCGGTGTATTCATGTGTGATCGGATTCCAATCGCCTTTGCAAGTAATCAAGTTGAGATGTACTTTTTTGTCGGTAGTGGTGAGGGCTACACTTGCGTCGGCGGTTTGATTGTAGACAGCGACTTTACGTACGATAAAGGTAGTGACTACTCCAACTTCATCTGTTACTGAAATGAGATCTCCTATCGTAAGGGAGTGTAGATTGTCGAATGCTGCCGGGATGCCATCTTTCCATCCGAAATGACCGTCGATGACTGATACACCGATTTCCCCCGGCCGACGACTCAGCGTAAACCATCCGACATGTGCAGGATCTTTCGGTGTATCGAGAATCTTTTTGGAGGTAAGGCTGATTGATTCGATGGCGGTATCAAGACCAATTTTTGAAATCAAGAGTCGGATAGGAACGCCGGGCTGTGTATGTGCGGGTGCCACGGAAGCGACGAGCTCGCTTGGATGTATGGCGTATGCGTACTGTTTGTATGAGTTTCCAAAAAAGAATACATAGACAAGAGATGTGGCACAACATAGTGCAAAAACCGCTTGGACTCTCAGGGTAATTGTAGAACGCATAGGAGGGGAGTTATTCTGCCGACACTCGTGCGTCACAATAATTTTTTTCTAGTTCTTGTGGAGGCAATCCGGTATTGGGGAATTGAGGAATGAAATCTGGTGGCACAAAGGCTATGGTCGCTGTCGGTACTGCGGTGACGATTGTGGTGGTAGCAACAGGCACGGTGGCGACCGCGGTGGCGTAGGCATCCCAACCGTTGGCTGAGCCATGTGTGGTGGCGATGTTGGTTTCGGTCTGGGACACCAATTTTGTGCAGGTGTAAATCCAGGTTTCAGTAGTGTCGAGTATTTTGTCAGAATTGCTGTCGCCTGAGACAAAAGTGACCGGAGTACATTTGTCATCCTTTACCCAGACGCCATTGAGCGCGCTGGTCCCTCCATTTTTTACAACATAGGTGTAGGTGACGGATCCGGGACCTGTGGGGAGTGAGTCTGGGGTAGGAATCTTGGTAAGAGTGATCACTGGTGGGGGCACAAACCCTCCGCCACCACCACTTGGGGTGGGAATAGATGGAGGCGGTGGAGGAGTTGCGATGATGGTGAGATTGAGTCCTTGAAAACCGCCCCCGACACTATCGGTGTTGTTTTGATGAATGGTGCCGGTATCGACAGCGGTGGCGGTCAGGGTGCCGTCTGGTTTGATATCTATGGCGCGAACGATGTAGGTGGTGATGTTTGCGTAGGTATCGAGCTGGGTGTTTGCAAGCGCGGTACGAAGCAGAGTGATTGGGTGTGGTACGCCATCGGGAGTGACTAGGGTTGCAACAATATCAGTGGCATCACATACCACTGGACCAACTCCTGTGCCGTTAAACACATCTACGCTGTATATGATGCTGTCGCCGACGTGCACTTGAGGGTTGTCGGTGTATAGACTAATGCCTAGGCCACTTCCAGAACATCCCACAGGATTTCGGTGAGCGAATGTGGTGAATGGGAGTGCGAGGCTCAGTGTACAAAAGAGGATGATGGTCTGGATTCTTGAATTGTTCATACTGCTTCTGCCGTATGATTGCCCGGGTTATTACACAAAGGTCAAAACCTGTGGGTTGATTTGGCGGGTGCGCTTATACGATTGGAAACGGTGACACGATTGGGGAGTAGAGTAGTTTTAATTTCTCTAGTCCGCGATGTGCTTGGACAGCGAGTGCATTTTGTGAGGTGCCCGTAATCAGCGACATCTCTTTGAGAGACAAATCTTGCACATAGCGCATACGCATTACTTTTTGGTACTTGAGGGGGAGTTGTTGAATGAGGAGAATGGCTTTTTTACCGTCGAGGAAATTGAATAGCTGTCCAGAAGTGCTTTCGCTGGCGGTCGGATCATATCCTTTTTCGATCAAGACATCGAGTGAGCCGGTCTTGTGTTTTCGGTATTGATCGATAATGAGATGGTTGAGTACGTGATAGAGAAAGGATTTCATTACATCCACCTTGCCTCCTTTGACCAAGTATTTCCAGGTTTTTAAAAATGTATCTTGTACAAGGTCTTCGCCGATCTCGTGATCGTGTACTTTGAAGTAGGCATGTGAATTGAGACCTTTTTCAAATTCATGATGCGCTAGCGCAAGGAATCCCTGTTGTTCAGTCTTTTGAGTTGGTGTCATCATATATAAGTGAGGGCGAGTAGGGCTGATTTCTATTACAGAAAAAGCCGATACATTACAGATCAATTTCTGCATGGGCGATTCCGGCTATATTCTTAGGCCTACAATCTGCGAGACAGAGTAAATGTCTCATTACAAACAGGTTATTACATGGAGTGGCTAACTTGAGCTCAAACTATAGCATAGTATCTAAATAATAGCTTGTAATCTCGCGAGGGAGACATCGGCTTTGGTGGTATGAGAAAAATTAACACCACTGGAGTACAAATACCAAAGGAAATTGAGGCTGAGTTTGTGGAGCGATTGTGGGAAAAAAGTTGGGAATATATTAAGACGGTGGTCGATGTGGTGCGAGAGCCAGTTTTAATTTTAGATAAAGATCTTCGGGTGATGACCGCCAATGAATCCTTTTACCGTATTTTTCAAGTAGAACATAAAGATACTGAAAGTAATGTAGTCTACAAGTTGGGAAATGGTCAGTGGAACATCCCAGCACTTCGAAAGTTGCTCGAAGACATTTTGCCTCAAAATACTTTTTTTAAGGGGTTTGAGGTTGACCATGAGTTTCCGTTTATTGGACGTAAAGTAATGATTTTGAATGCGCGACAGATTCATTTTAAGGAAGATTCAACACTGAAGATCTTCCCACCGATTATTTTGCTTGCCATGGAAGATGTGACCGAGATGATGGTGGTGGCCGAGACGCTTGCGGTGCATACCAAACAAATTCAGGCCAAGCTGACTGAGCGGACTATTAGATTGGAAATGCATATTCGAAAATTGGAAAAAGAAATTGAATCGCTAAAAGATCGTGAGTAGGTGAATGTAATATCTTTTGAAATGAGACGTCTTTGTAAGTAAGAGGTATACCACGGGGAGGTCGGCTATAGTATCTCTACGACATATTACTTACTTCATTTAAAAATTATTCATAAACAAAAAATACTATGACAAATACACAAGTAGCTTATACACGATTTCTTTCGATTGGTGCAATGACTGCAGTGCTCTTTTCAGTATTACTTACTTCAGCACAGCATGCTGATGCAGCAATTTCAGGAACGATGAATCTTGGGTCAAAAGGATCTCAGGTCACACAGCTTCAACAGTTTCTTGCGACTAATGCCTTTATTTACCCACAAGCAATCGTCACAGGCTTTTACGGCCCACTTACACAGTCTGCGGTCACGCAGTTCCAAGTAGCGTACGATCTTCCACAGGTTGGTCGTGTTGGACCGATGACCTTGGAGAAGATTAATGAAATTGTTTCTTCAGGATTGGGTCTTGATACAATAGCTCCAAATATGGGAAGTCTATCTGTACAGGCCAATCGTACTGACGCGACGATTAGTTGGTCAACCAGTGAGCTTGCTCGAGGACAGGTCTTCTATGATGTGAATCCAATTCGATTTGATGAAGCTGAAAGTCATGCAGATGTACCATACGTGAGTGGTATCTTGGCTTCAAACAATACTGATTTTCGTGTAGCACAATCAGTATCGCTCACCAACCTTCAGCCGAACACGATCTACTACTATCTCGTTCGTGCGACCGATGGTTCAGGAAATATGACAATGACGGTTTCGAATATGTTTCGAACTAATCAGTAATTGAGTCTGGAATAGTGAAGAAAAACAGCCCCGCGTCCTTAAAAAAGGCGCGGGGCTGTTTTGTTTGACATAGTATTTCAGTGATGTTAGGCTGTTTGAGGATCACTGTTCGGTATACAACAAACACACAGAAAGGGAAGTAAGAATATGAGTGCAAAACCCAAAATGGCTCGCCGGAAACAAAAGAAGTTAGCCGCTACCCCCCCCGCTGATTTTGTCAGTCGGGTGAGGGCGTATTGTGATCATCAGAAGAAGACCCTGGGCAATGATTATCGTTACAAGCTACAGGCTTGTCGTGACTCAGGGGCAATCGTGAATACGGACAATAAGGGGTATTGTGAATTGTATTTCGATACCACTGTCTTTCGTCTCAAAAACCCCAAGTTTCAAAAGGAGGTGGTGGATCAATCGGTTCTTTGTCCACACAAAATTGGTCTTATCGATTTGCGTTTTTGGGCTCCTGCGCCGAATCCGGATCAGGTCGTCGATGAGTGTCTGGTCACGCTCGACGGCAATCGCCCCTCTGACACTGTGTATCCCCATAAGTTGCTGGGGATTTGATTCTAAAACCGATTGCTACCTTGGGTAGTAATCGGTTTTTTCTTTTCTCGAGCAATCTAGTTGTATTCAATTTCATTTTGTTCTACACTTACCACATGAAATCAAAAATTATTCTCGGGATCGTTGCGGTAGTGTTGGTGCTTGGCGGTTTGGTGTATCTCTCTCGTCTGCCGGGCAAGCTTGATACTTTTGCAACGTGTTTGAAAGATAAGGGCGCAACTTTTTACGGAGCGTTTTGGTGTCCTCATTGCCAAGAGCAGAAGGCGATGTTTGGCCGTTCGGTGTCAAAGTTGCCGTACGTAGAATGTTCGACTCCAGATGGCAATGGTCAGACGCAGATTTGTAAGGACAAAAAGATTACCGGGTATCCAACCTGGGAATTTGCCGATGGCACTCGTGAGACGGGGACGGTACCTCTCGCCAAGCTTGCCGAAAAGACTTCGTGTCCACTACTCGACTCAACTGTCGTGACAAAGACTACTGTTTCTGCGAGTTCTACTACCACTTTTGTAAAATAAAACACTATGACTTTGAGTGAAATAACAACCACAATATTTTCAGGATTAGTGATGTTGAGTCAGCTTGCTTGGGTAGTAGTACTGGGCCTCTACCTCTGGAGTGATCAGCGTGAAAAGATTGGTGCTTTTGCGGTGAAATACGCAGTACCGCTGGCCTTTTTTGTGGCACTGACTGCAACTTTCGGTAGTCTCTTTTATTCTGATGTACTCGGTTATGCTCCATGTAAACTCTGCTGGTTCCAGCGTATCTGTATGTATCCGCAGGTGATTTTGCTCGGTCTTGCGTGGTGGAAAAAAGATAAGGAGGTGGGGAAATATTCGCTCGCTCTTTCTGCGATTGGTTTGGTGCTCGCCATCTACCACTACTATCTCCAGCTCGGAGGCAATCCACTTGTTCCATGTGGTGTGGTCGGATACAGTGTGTCGTGTAGCCAGCGTTTTGTGCTTGAGTACGGTTACATTACCATCCCGATGATGGCACTCACTGGATTTGCATTAATTCTGACAGTCTTTGGTGTCGCACGTCATTATCAGAAGAGTACAAAGAAATAATAATTAAGGTATTACTAAAATTACTATGAAAAAAACATACATTATTTTAATCGCAGTCGTGGTAGTGATCGGATTGTACGGTTGGTCAACTTACAACAAGCTTGTTGCTGGCAATGAGTCGGTAAATTCTCTCTGGGCGCAGGTGGAGACACAGTATCAGCGTCGCTTTGATTTGATTCCCAACTTGGTCTCTGCAGTAAAGGGGACACTCAAGCAGGAACAAAAAGTCTTCGGTGATATTGCTGATGCTCGCACACACTACAGTGGTGCGGTCGGAGTAGATGCGAAGGCGCAAGCTGCGGGAGAGGTTGAGTCTGCACTTTCTCGATTGCTTGTGATTGTAGAAAATTATCCGCAGTTGAAGTCTTCAGCAACAGTTGAGGCTTTGATGTCTGAGCTTGAGGGTACCGAAAATCGTATTTCAGTGGAACGAAAGCGATTTAATGATGGGGTACAGGGATACAATCTGTTGACCAAGCGATTCCCGAGCTCACTTGTGGCTCGCATCGGCGGATTTACTGCTCGACCGTATTTTGAGTCAGCAAAAGAGGCTGCGACTGCTCCAAAAGTTGATCTCACACAATAATGCAAGGGGGAGTGTTTACATTTTGTAACAAAGAGCGGAAAGTGCGACTCCTGTCGGCACTTTCCGCTCTTATACTTCTCGTCCCTCTACTTGTGTTAGGTGCGTTGCCATATCAATCAACGGGATTCGTAAATGATTTTGCTCATGTAATGACTGATACCGAGCGGATCAATCTCGAGACTACACTGTCTCAGTTTGAAAAAAAGACGGGTGCTGAGATTGCGGTAGCTGTGATCCCGTCGCTTGATGGAGATACCGTGGAAAACGTTGCTGTTGAGCTCTTTAAGCAGTGGGGGGTTGGCAAGAAAGACAAAGATAATGGCATTTTGCTTTTGGTGGCAAAAGAGGATAGAAAATTGCGCATTGAAGTCGGGTACGGACTTGAAGGGGTGGTTACGGATATCTACGCGAGTCAGGTGATTTCTCAGATCATTACACCGGCATTTAAGGCGGGTAATTTTGGAGCGGGGATTACGGATGGGGTGGATGCGCTAATTGCAAAGATTTCGGGTGGTATTGTTCCAGAGAATAATACTCAAGATGGCATTTCTTTTGAGGATATATTCGTCACCGGTATTTCTCGATTTCTAGGTGTGTTTGGTCCAGTACTTCTCTTTCTTTCTGTGCAAGTCTTTGGTTCTATGCTTGCACGAAGTAAGTCGTGGTGGATGGGTGGAGTGTTGGGGGCGCTGATTTCAAGTTTTATCGGATACCTTGTTGGTTCATGGGTGGCTGTATTAATTTTCGGGTTATTTTTTGTTCCGATGGGGTTACTGTTTGATTATCTGGTGTCGAAGTCATACGAAAAATACAAAAAGAATGGCTCAAAAGGAAATTGGTTTTTCTTTGGGGGAGGTTCTCGTGGAGGTGGATTTTCTTCTGGCGGAGGCTTTGGTGGTTTTGGTGGTGGTTCATCGGGAGGCGGAGGTTCTTCGGGGAGTTGGTGATGGGGAAGACAGGTCAGCAAGAGAGATAAGAAGACAAGTCAGACATGAAAAAAGAATCAAAGGAAAAGAGCGATGCCGTAGGCATCGCCTTTTCCCGCTAGGTCTTCTTGTCTGACAGGTCTATCTTGCTTCTGGTCTAGCATTCTCTGTGCTATACTTTTCCCATATGAGCACACTTATGAAGCGTTGGTCACAAGATACCGGTATTTTTATTGGCGTACTTGCCGCATTGTTACTTTTATTATTCTTGGCAGGCATTTCACGGTACGGATCATACGATCGGATCCCACTCGTGGCACAAGTATTACCACATGCGGTCTTTGGTGACACCAAAGTCACTCTCACGGTTGCTGACACACAAGCCACTCGTGCAAAAGGTCTCTCGGGACATGCGCCATTGTTGCCGACCGAGGGAATGCTTTTTGTATTTGATCAGCCAACCTATCCAGGAATGTGGATGAAGGATATGTTGTTCCCAATCGATATTGTTTGGCTCGACCAAAACAGTATTATTGTGGATATCAAAGACTCGGTTGGTCCGGAAACATACCCGCAAGTGTTTGCTCCGCGTGCAAAATCACTCTATGTCGTCGAGTTGCCAGCAGGATTTGCAAAACGACACGAAATTAAAATTGGTGATCAGGTCACAATCAAAAAATAATCCTGTTTTTCTGCCTACAGGATACTGTTTTTACGGACTGTTCTTTACAGTCCGTTTTTTTTATCTCCGCGTGAAATTTTTTTCAAGTTATCCACACTTTTTTTCTAAAAAAGGAGTAAAATGAATCGACTAATAGTAATAATTAATCGCAAGAAAAAGTCATGGCAATATCAATCACGAAACGAGACGGAACAAAGATTGCGTTCAACGCAGACAAGATCAATCGCTCGATCGAGCGCGTATGTGTTGGTCTTGTCGATCCGATTGCAAAGGTGACTCAGGTTGCCACTGAGACACACCTCACACTCTACGATGGAATGACGACTGAAGAGATGGATCTTGCGACCATCAACGCCGCTGTTCAAAACATCAAAGAAGATATTGAGTACGACAAAATCGCCACACGCCTTCTTTTGAAGACAGTCTATCGTCGTGTGATCGGGGATTATGACAAAGATAGTGTTGATGACTTGAAGCAAAAGCATAAAGAAGCGTTTATCGCCTACGTGCACACCGGTATTGCTCAAAATCGTCTGCACAAAGATATGGCGGCCAAGTTTAATCTTGAAATTCTTGCTGACACACTCGATATGGAGCGTGATGAACTCTTTGTGTACGCTGGACTCGACGGATTGCTCAATCGTTATGCACTTAAAGATGCAAAAAATCGTCCGATCGAGACTCCACAATTTTTCTTTATGCGTATCGCGATGGGTCTTGCCTACAACGAAAAAGATCCGACCGCCTATGCCAAGAAATTCTATAAAAAAATGTCTCGCCATGAGTACATTGCTGGAGGTTCGACCAACCTCGGTGCCGGCACCACTCGTCCATCACTCTCAAACTGTTTCCTTCTTGAAATTCACGACGATATGGAGCACATTGCAAAGTCGGTATCAGATGTAATGTTGCTTTCAAAAGGCTCGGGAGGTATCGGTGCGTCTATCACCAAGCTTCGTGCAGCAGGTTCACCGCTCAAATCAAGTTTCGGAGGTGCTTCATCTGGTCCAACGCCATTTGCAAAAATTATCGACACCGCAATCCGTGCGATTCAGCGTGGAGGTAAAAAAGTCGGTGCACTTTGTTTCTACATGGAAAACTGGCATATGGATTTTCCAGAATTTATTGACTGGAAACACAACGCCGGAGACGACTATCTCCGTATGCGTACTGCCAATACCGCGGTGTACCTCTCAGATGAATTTATGAAGCGTGTCGAGGCTGGTCTTGATTGGTTTATGTTTGATCCTGCTGATACACCAGACCTAAACGAGCTCTATGGTCAGGCATTTTCTGCTCGCTACGCTGAATATGTCGAAATGGTAGAAAAGGGCGAACTCAAGCACTTTAAGAAGGTTCCTGCTCGCGAACAGTACCGCCAAATCCTCGTGTCGCTCCAGAGTACTTCACACCCATGGCTCGTGTGGAAAGACACCATCAACCTCCGTGCGCTCAACAACAACACCGGTACGATTCATATGTCGAACCTCTGTACTGAAATCTGTCTTCCACAAGATAGAAATAATGTAGCTGTATGTAACCTCACCTCACTCAATCTCGCAGCACACGTCTCAAACAAAGAAGTGCAGTGGGGAAGACTTGAAGAGTCTGTTCGCCTTGCGGTCCGACAGCTCGACAACCTTATTGATATCAATGTACTTCCAATTCCTGAAGCCGTAAAATCAGACAAAGAAAATCGTGCAGTGGGTCTTGGAGTGATGGGTTTTTCAGATACCATCGAACAGCTCGGTATGGCGTATGACAGTGAGCACGCATGGGACTTCGCTGACCGGATTTTTGAATTCGTAAGCTATATGGCAATCGACGAAAGCGCAAATCTTGCTCGTGAGCGCGGAAGTTATGCAAACTTTGATGGATCAGAGTGGTCAAAGGGTCGCGTACCTGTCGACACCTTACACACACTCGAATCTGGTCGCGGAGTACCGCTTTCAGTACCGAAAGAAAGTCGACACAAGGGTTTGAATTGGAATGTGCTTCGCGCAAAGGTCCGTGGAGGTATGCGCAATGCGACTTTGATGGCAGTGGCACCAAACGCAAACATCGGTCTTGTGGTGGGTACGACTCCAGGTATTGATCCACGTTTCGCTCAAGTATTTTCTCGCAACAAAATCTCAGGAAAATATCTCGATTTGAATCACAACTTGGTGAAGGATTTGAAGAATATGAATATTTGGGAAAAGACTCGCGATGCGATCATCGAAAATCAAGGAGATATTTCAAATATTCCTGGCATTCCTGAACACATCAAGAGTATTTACAAGACCTCATTTACCACCTCACCACACGCGTACATCGAAGTCGCTGCTCGTGCACAAAAGTGGGTGGATCAGGCGCTCTCTCGTAATATGTATCTTGAGACTCGCGATATCGATGAGACTATGGAGATTTATTCTTCAGCGTGGAAGAAGGGTTTGAAGTCGACCTACTATCTCCATATGAAGCCACGACACACAGCTGAGCAGAGTACGACCAAGGTCAACAAGGGTGAGAAGATGGGTAAGCGTGGATTTGCATCGGTTGCGACCACGGCTATCTCAGCTCCGGTAGTAGAAAAGGTAGAAGAGGTAGTGGTTGATATTATCCTCGAAGCACCAGTAGTGGCTCCAATACAGGCTTCGATTACTGAAGCACCGGTAGCTGAAGCAAAGGCGTATACGGCTCCAGTCGCGCCAGCTCCTGTGGCACAAGCGGTACATACACAAGCTCCAGTTCAAAAGCCAAAAACCTTTGTGCCTTTGTCAGAATTAGTGGTTGAGACGGTGGCTGTAAAGCCAGTGATGGCGTTTGCGGGAGAAGTAGACTCACAGGTTTCTGCTGAGGAGGTGCATACCGCTCAGGCATCACATGGTCCATTTGCTCGAGTATCTTCGTCAAAACCAAAAGTCTGTCCGATTGATCCAGCGGAGCGAGCGCAGTGTGACAGTTGTCAGTAGGCTCGCTCGTCCATCCGGTTTCAGAGCACGATAAAATTCTGCTGAATTTTTCTCTACTCGGCCTCAACGGCCTCCGTAAGGCTCTGAAACCGGACGGACTCGCTCGCTCAAGAAGGGATTCGTTCTTTATTTCATGTTTTATTCTCCCTTTAAAAAAATGGAGCACTTCAGTACTCTGAAGGAGGGATTTTTATGAGCCCCTTTGATTCTCATTGTAAAAAGAAGTGAAGTAAGTATAATTATCACACCTTTTAATTAATAGTATTTTTACCTACCCCTATGCTCATCGGAAAAGCATCACCAGAAGATACCAGTCTCCACCCAATTAAGTACAAGTGGGCGTATGATCTGTACAACCAGGCGGTCCGCAATACCTGGTTCCCGCACGAAATCACCCTCAAAGAAGACTTGGATGACTGGAAGAAAATGACCGACGATGAACGTCATGCCGTGAAATTTTTGATGGCCTTTTTCAACCCAGCAGAGTTGATTGTGAATCGCTCGATTGCGCTCGGTATCTACCCATACTTGAAGTCTCCCGAGTGTCACTTGTATCTCGCCAAGCAGATGTGGGAAGAGGCAAACCATTGTGTGGCTTTTGAATATGTACTCGAGACCTTCCCATTTGATCGCGAGACCATTTTTAACCTCCACCTCGAGGTGCCTTCAATGGTGAAAAAAGAAGCGTACATCAATAAGTATATGAAGCGCATGACCGAGATGACGGTGGATGTGAGTACGACCGAAGGTAAGAAGGATTTCATCCGCAATCTCGTAGCGACTAATATCGTGATGGAAGGTATCTGGTTTTACAGTGGCTTTATGGTGGCGCTTTCTTTCCGTCAGCGCAAACAACTTCGCAATTTCGGCTCAATGATCAACTGGGTGCTTCGCGATGAAAGTCTCCATCTTCAGTTCGGCATGAACTTGATCCAAAATATCTTGGAGGAAAACCCAGATTTGCTCACCCAAGATTTTGCCGACGATATTCGTAATATCATTATCGAAGGAGTGGATTGTGAAGTGCTCTACAACAAAGATTTGTTCCCAAATGGTATCCTTGGTCTCAATGCCGACTATGTGAATCAGTATGTAAAATACGTGGCCGACCGCCGTCTCGAGGAACTCGGTTTCCCAAAGTATTACAACGTCACCAACCCTGCAAAATGGATGTCTACTGCAACCGATGTGTATGAATTGGTAAACTTCTTTGAAGCTCAAAACACCAGTTACGAAGTGGATTCTCACGCGCACAGCAAGAAGTCAGATAAAGTGGAGGCGAAGGCTCCTGTGACGGCAGAATAATCTGCAATTTCCCCAAACTACTTAAAATCGCTCTATACATCGAGCGATTTTTTGTTTGTAAACATATTTTGTACAGTACTATTTCTCAAGCTTGTTATACTAAGTGGGTGTATGTCAAAATCTTTAGATATTAAAAAAGCACCACGGCCAAAGGTGATTTTTCATATGGACGGAGATGCCTTTTTTGTCGGTGTTGAGGTGGCCAAGAATCCCAAACTTAAGGGTCTGCCTGTGGTGACAGGTCAGGAGCGGGGGATTGTGTCTGCTTTGTCGTACGAAGCAAAAGCGCTGGGAATTATTCGAGGGATGCCTATATTTAAAGTGAAAAAAGATTTTCCCAAAGTGATTATTCTTCCTGGAGATTATGCCTCATATGTCCGCTACTCGGGTCTGATGTTTGATGTTGTTCGTCGATATGCAGATGACGTTGAGGAATACAGTATTGATGAGTGTTTTGCCGATCTCACTGGTTATGAAAAATTGCACAAGATGTCGCATCAGAAGATTGCTGAACATATCAAGTCTGAAATCTTTAAGGAACTCAATCTGAGCGTCTCGGTAGGGATTGCACCAACAAAAGTGCTTGCGAAAGTGGCGTCAAAATGGAAAAAACCAGACGGATTGACCTTGATTGATACTAAATCGGCCCCAGATTTTCTCGCCAAGACGGCAGTCGAGAAAATCTGGGGCATCGGCCCACAAACGTCCACCTTTCTTAAAAGACGGGGGATACAAACAGCTCAGGATTTTGTGGCAAAAGGCTTACCTTGGGTAAAGACAAATCTTCCAAAGCCATACGAGGCTTTGTGGCTTGAGCTCACCGGTGTGTCGGTAATGGATATTAATCCGGTGCGAAAGACGGTGTACTCATCGGTACAAAAGACACGTTCATTTCATCCTGCTACCAACGATAAAACCTTTTTACTCTCACAGATTTCAAAGCATATTGAGGATGCGTGTTCAAAGGCTCGACATTTTCAGCTGGTTCCAAAAAAGTTTTCTATTTTTCTCAAAACACGAGATTTTAAGATTGTTTCAGTCTTGATTCCACTCTCTTCACCTACCAATGCTCCAGAGACTTTGATTACTTTAGCAAAGAAACAATTCAAAGAGATACACGCAAAGGGTGTACTCTATCGTACAACAGGGGTAATACTACAGGATTTAGTCTCTGATGTGGTATCGCAAGGGGATTTGTTTGGGGACACCAAACTTGCCGATAAGTTTGAGCTGATACATAAGCAGATCGATTCTCTCGAGGGAAAGTTTGGCCGTCGAGTGGTGTATCTCGCTTCCACCCACTCCGCCCTCAACCAAAAGCAATCCGGCACTGATTCAGACGATTTGGATAGGAATTTACTTTTTCTCTAATCTATTTGCTTATTTCTTCTTTACCACGTAAACTCCAGGGTATGAATAATTTCCAAGATAGAGGAGGAAGAGGAGGGTTTCGGGGTGGGGCTTCGGGCGGTAGACCACCGTTTAAGAAGAGTTGGGGAGGAGACAGGGGTGGGGATCGTGGCGGAGACAAGCCAATGTATCCTGCGACCTGTAGCAAGTGCAACAAGCCGTGTGAGGTGCCGTTTCGCCCAATGAGTGGCAAGCCGGTGTTTTGCCGAGATTGCTTCAATAGTGGTAGAGACGCGGGAGACACTCGAGGTGCTCGTCCAGACTTTGCTAATCGAGGACCACGACCAGATTTTGGTGGTAAGCCAAGTTTCCGACCAGATGCGAATGCTGGATTCAAGTCAGCAGGAATTACGGATGATACTAAAAAGCAATTGGCGGAAATGAATAGTAAGCTCGACCGATTGATTAATGTTGTCGAAAAAATGAACAGTATTGCAAAGGGGTTGAAGACTCCGGTTTCTGTAGAGACTCCAGCTCCAGCTGAGGTTATCTCTGAAAGTGTTGAGACTCCGAAGGTAACGAAGAAGAAGACGTCATCAAAAAAGAAAAAGTAATTTAAAAATAAGAGGATGGCGTAGTTGAGTGTAGTTCGACCCAGTAGGTGATTGTACTCAATCAGGCGCAAGCTCGGCTTGCGACTAAGCGATAGTAGACCTATCGCGCAGGAGTAAACGAGTGAAGCAACGAAGAAATACGCCAACTACGCCATCCTATTAAGCAAAAATCGCTCTTTTAAGAGCGATTTTTGATTTCTGGGTAACGATAAGCCGAATTCTGTACCCAGCACTATTACAGTGCTGGGCGATAGTCATTTGTCTGGGCCATATGTTGCCACATAGCTCTGGCGACTCTCCGCATATTCTTGCGAATATTTGGCACGGTCTTGCACGTAGGTAAGGATTTGGCCGTTGCAACCCCGATATTACTATCGGGACTCACCCCGTGAAGGGTGCCTCAATCTTTTCAGATTGAAGCGTCTCTGTTCGCACCTCTAGGATTGCTCCTGACGGGCGTTACCCGCTACCATCCTCCGCACTTTGTGTGCGGACGTGTTCGGACTTTCCTCCCGGATTCCCGAAGAAACCCGAGTAACTATCTATTACCCTCAATTATTATACCATATATAAGTGTAAATATGCAAATCTACAATGGATTGACTAGACTGTCCATGTATGTTACTTTGAATTTAGAAAGGTACCTACACACAAATGAATATACATAATCACGAACGCTTGTCTGATGCGATCCAGTTTGCTAATTGGGCACACAGAAAGCAGAAGCGAAAGTTAACTGATGCGCCATACATTATGCATCCGTGTCATGGCACGATGCTCCTCATGTGTCATGGTTTGAGTATTGATGACCCGCTTGAGTTTATTGCGATTATCGCAGAGACTTTACATGATACACACGAAGATAATCCGAAAGAGGTCTCACTTCCGCTTATCAATGAAACCTTTGGGTATGATGTGGCTCGAGTTGTGTTTGGGGTCACTCTTGATCCGACAAACCCAGACAAGAGGCGCGCACGTCAAAAGATCCTGAGGGCTGACTGGATTGTGCGGATTGTGAAAGTTGCTGATATTCTGAGTAACACGATTAGTACTACGTCTGTCGTCAGGAAGCGAGGACTTGCTGTAGTGCAAAAGCATTTTTCTCAACCAATCTCTGATCGAGTACGGATGGAGCGAGCTTTTTTTGAAAAAAGTTTGCCGGAAAAAAGATGAGTATCCGAAATTGGTGGCTATTACGGCCACGGCTTTACGAGCTCTTGATGAGCTTGAATCGCTGATTCGTGCGTGAGTGTATTTCAAAGTCGCAAAGACCTCTTTATCAAAGGGGTCTTTTTTGTTGGATTGTGTGCATTTGTGGATTTATCCCTAGTTGCGCGATACTGGCTGTAGTATACTAGGGGTATTATTAAAAGTGAGCGCAGTTATTTATTTACCTATGTCAAACGAAACAACGTCAGGATCAAAAAGTTTTTCAAAATTTGAGCAAGGAGCTCTTGGGGTGCTCTTTGTGGGACTCTTTTTACTACCACTTTTCTTTATCCCGTCTTCATTTATCCTATTTGAATTCGTCAAAATGATGGCGACCGTGGCGGTAATTTCTGTGGCTACACTCCTTGTGCTTTCTGCTCGACTCAAAGATGGCCAACTTACTCTCTCAAAATCGCCCCTTGTATGGTCACTATGGGCAGTGCCTGTCGTGTATTTCATTGCATCACTTTTCTCTGCACACCGCACGACTTCGCTCGTGGGTTACGGTTTTGAAGTGGGCACTTTCGGTTTTGTGTTGCTCATGGTCACTCTGACTGCGCTTGTCTCGTATCTCTTCCGAAATGCAAGTCGATCTTTCTCCCTCCTCGCCAGCCTTTTGGTGGTCACGCTGATTCTCGGGCTATTCCATGTCTCTCGATTTGTATTCGGCCCAGGCTTCCTTTCGTTTGGATTCTTCACTGATCTGTCGTACAACACCTTTGGTAAGTGGTATGATCTCAGCCTTTTGTTTGGGTTTGCTGCGGTCGTCACTACGACGCTCATTGAATTCTTCTCACTCACCAAGCTTTCTCGAATATTCTCATTGGTACTCCTCACGCTTTCACTTGTAGTTCTCGCGGTGGTCAACTTCTTTATGGTGTGGGTGGTAGTAGCAATATTCTCTCTTGGATTGCTTTTGTATGGCTTCTTTATGCAACCAAAGGCTACTGCCGAGGGTGCGACTCAGTCTGGTAGAAAGCTATCATGGGTATCTTTTGTGGTCTTTGTGGTAGCGCTCTTCTTTGTTCTTGATAATGTTGGCGCGTTTGGTATGTTGACCGCAAAGCCTTACGCCCAACGACTTTCAGACAAGCTCGGCATCTCGCAAGTAGAAGTTCGTCCGTCTTGGACATCGACTATGGAGGTGATTTCTCCGGTACTCAAAGCTGATCCTGTGTTTGGTGTTGGTCCAAATCGTTTTGCGACCGCATGGACACAGTACAAGCCGGCAGGAATCAATGCGTGGCCGTTCTGGAATGTAGACTTCTCATATGCTATCGGCTTTATTCCGACCGCGGTGGTTACGGTGGGGGTTGTGGGTGCACTTGCGTGGCTTGTCTTCCTTGTCTTCTTGGTGTTGAGTTTTGTCAAAGTACTTCGAAAGCCTTTGGGTGATAAGCGTGGTCGGGGATTAACCCTGACTCTCCTTGTGGGCACTGCCTTCTTCTGGTTCTTTATGATTGCGTATGTTTCGAGCACATTGACTCTCGTCTTTACGTTTGTTGTTACTGGTTTGTATTTTGCAGCACTACATCGCGAAGGAGTACTCAAGAGTAGTCCGGTGACTGTCACAAAACACTCAAAGCTTGCTTTAGTAAGTACGGTCGGAGTTGTGGTGGGCTTGATTGTGTTTGCAACTTTGGGTTATGTCTATACCCAAAAGACGCTCGCATCGTATTACTTTAGAAAAGGCGCTACTGCTTTTGGAGCCAATGATCCAGTGCAGGGTGAAGTGAATTTGGTAAAGGCGTTTCGTCTTGGTCAAAATGATTTGTATCTCCGCTCACTCTCTGATTTCTACCTTGCACAAGTCAATGTCCTCTTGACCAGTGATGTCAGTAAGATGAAGCCAGAAGATGTTCGAGCTCGATTTGAGACATTGTTCCGATTTGCCAATACTGCTGCTAATCAGGCGGTGGCATACGATCCGACCAATTATCAAAATTACCTCACGCGTGCTCGCGTGTATGAGATTGTGGTTCCGCTCAATATTCCAAATGCGTACGAAAGTGCAAAAGCAGACTACATAGCAGCAGCAAAACTCAATCCACAAAATCCGCTGATCTACCTCTTGGCGGGACGACTCGAGGCAATCAAGGGAAATATTGCGCTTGCGAAAGAGACAGTACAAATTGCTCTCACCTTGAAGCCTGATTATGCTGATGCAAAGACACTACTCGATCAAATCAGTGCGGTGAAGCCAGCTTCAATCGCTCCTGTGGTTGATAAAAAAGTAGAGGCGGTGCTTGATGCTAAGGCGACAACGAAGAAGAAATAACTCTGTTGTATGGTCAAGCGGATTCTGTCACTGCTGAACAAAGAGATAGGAGGCCTCCACGAGGCAGCCTATCTCTTGGGCTTTTTTGCCCTATTGTCACAGGTGCTCGCGTTGGTTCGCGACCGCTTGCTCGCGTATACCTTTGGTGCAGGAGCAACGCTCGATGTCTACTATGCAGCATTTCGAATCCCAGACTTTATCTTTGTGTCGATTGGCTCGGTGGTCTCCGTGTCGGTACTGGTGCCATTTTTACTTGACCGTGCGCGACAGAGCGAAGATTCTGCGAGACTGTTTATTAGTCAGCTGTGCACGTTCTTTTTCGGATTGATCGTGATGGTAAATCTTGTTGTGTTTTTCTGTGTACCATTTCTGACGGCTTGGCTTTTTCCAGGTATTATCGGAGAAAGGCACGATACGCTGATTCTTTTAACACGAATTCTTCTGCTTTCACCGGTGCTCTTGGGGCTCTCCAATTGTCTGGGAAGTATCACTCAGGCATACAAACGATTTGTGGTGTACGCGTTGAGTCCATTGGTCTATAACTTGGGAATTATCTTCGGTATTCTAGTATTGTATCCGCAATTTGGGATGGTTGGTTTGGTGTATGGGGTTGTGTGTGGTGCGCTCCTGCATGTGCTCGTCCAGGTGCCCTCGGTGAGGGCTATTTCTCGAATGCCATACGTGGCGATACGGGGAAGTGCGAAGGTGTTTGCCCAAGTAATGCAGTTGTCACTTCCACGTACGCTCACACTTGGATTGTCTCAAATTGCGACTATCTTCTTGCTCTCACTCGCCTCAAAGATGGCTGATGGTTCGATTACGGTGTTCAATTTTGCTTTCAACCTTCAGTCGGTTCCACTGTCGATTATTGGAGTTAGTTATTCGCTCGCCGCCTTTCCGGCGTTGTCAAAAATGCACACCGACGGTGATCGGAATATGTTTTTTAACCAACTCGCCTCTGCTGCTAGACATATTCTTTTTTGGTCGGTGCCGATTACGGTACTCTTTATTGTGTTGCGTGCGCAGATTGTGCGCGTGGTGCTCGGAGCAGGGGAGTTTAGTTGGGCTGATACTCGTCTCACCGCTGCTACACTCGCGCTATTTTCGATTTCGGTTGTCGCCCAGAGTCTCACACTGCTTTTTGTTCGGGGGTACTATGCCCGAGGTAACACGCGAAGGCCATTGTTGGTAAATGTATCGTCGACACTGCTTATTGGGGTACTTGGATTTTCTTTGACCAAGCTGTTTGTGGCAGTTCCGTCGTTCCATTATTTCCTCGAGGCGCTCTTTCGTGTGACCGATATTTCAGGAACAGAGATTTTGGTGTTGCCGTTGTCGTTTACGATTGGTATGGGTATCAATGCGTTGGTTCTGTGGTGGGGACTCAAGTCTGAAAGTCCGATTCCACTGGCGCCACTCCGTAAAACCTTTTTTGAAAGCTTTTCTGCGTCGATTATTATGGGATTTGTCGCATATCTCTGTCTCAATTATTTCAGTACTGTCTTTTCAATGCACACTGTGCCCGGTATTTTCTTCCAGGGCTTTTTCTCGGGAATTAGTGGAATCGTGGTTGCGGTAGTGGTCTTGTATGCACTAAAAAGTCCTGAGCTTGCTGTGGTGTGGAAGACGCTTCATGCCAAGATTTGGAAGACTCCGGTGGTAGCGGAAGAGCTGGGGCAACTTTAGGGATTGAAAGTATGAAGTCGGAAAAGTCGGGCAAAATGGTTGCCATTTTGCCCGACTTTTATTGACTTATTCTATTTGAGGTGTACTATGGTAAATATGAAAAGAATAACGAGCGCTATAAACCTTCTCGGTTTGCTACTCCTGCCTAATCACGGTGGAGATTTTGCTCGTGCCAATTTAAACTAACTTACGTTAGAAACTCAAATTGATACAAGCCAGCTCTTCACCAAATGAAGAGCTGGCTTTCGTTTACCGTGTGGTAAAAAGGGAAGTGTTCTTTGAGAAAATACACAAAATTGCTACGTCGTATGTTACAAGATACTGTTGGTAAATATCGTCCGTTTCCACCTATTGTTCTGCCGGATCGTCGTTGGCCAAATCGAGTGATTATTAGTCCTCCATTGTGGGCAAGTGTAGATCTTCGCGATGGCAATCAAGCGCTTCCCGTGCCGATGAATATTAGTCAAAAACTCGAGATGTTTAGAGCCTTAGTAACATATGGTTTCAAGCAGATTGAGATTGGTTTCCCTTCTTCATCAAACACAGAATTTCGATTCACTCGTCTTTTGATTGAAGAGAACCATATTCCTGATGATGTAACTATTCAGGTGCTCGTCCAAGCACGTGAAGACTTGATTGAGCGAACGTGTAAGTCGCTCGTGGGTGCGAAGCGTGTGATTGTGCACTTGTACAATTCTACGTCACCCGCTCAACGTCGTGTGGTCTTTGGTAAATCGAAAGAGGAAATCAAGGCCTTGGCTGTGCATGGTGCACAACTGATCTCCGATCACCTCCGTTTACTCAATGGTACCGATGTCACTCTCCAGTATTCGCCAGAAAGTTTCTCGGCGACTGAAGTGGAATATTCCAAAGAGGTCGCTGAAGCGGTCATGGATGTATGGCAACCGACCCGAGAACGGAAGATGATTTTAAATCTCCCGTGCACGGTCGAAGTGGCTATGCCAAACGTGTATGCCGATCAGATTGAGTGGATGTGTCGAAATATTAAAAATCGAGACTCGCTCATCATTAGTCTGCATACGCATAATGATCGTGGTACCGGTGTCGCCGCTACTGAATTGGGTTTGCTCGCCGGCGCGGATCGCGTCGAGGGCACACTCTTTGGTAATGGCGAACGTACAGGAAATCTTGATATTGTCACTGTGGCATTAAATCTATATGCACAAGGTATTGATCCAGGACTCGATTTTAGCGACCTGGAATCCGTGTGTACGATGTATAAACGATGCACTGGAATGACTATTCCTCCGCGTCATCCCTACGCCGGTGAGTTGGTGTTTACTGCGTTTAGTGGTTCTCATCAGGATGCCATTAAAAAGGGTCTGGATGAATGGAAGGTTGGTCAGCGTACTCACTGGGACGTTCCGTATCTCACGGTCGACCCCGGTGACCTTGGTCGTTTGTATGATGAAGTTATTCGTATAAATGGCCAATCAGGCAAAGGAGGAGTCGCATATTTGCTCGAAAATGAATTCGGCCTTCATATACCGAAAGACATGCAACGTGAGTTTGGCCCTATTGCCAACGACTTGGTTGATTCACTTGGTCGTGAGGTGAAAGGGGAGGAGCTCAAAGCAATGTTTTGGCATGAATATGTCGAACGTACGACGCCTTGGAAGCTCTCTGTGTTTGAGGCAGTGGGAGGGGATGTTTGTTCTTGTAGTGCTCAGATACTGCATAACAATAGTTCTCGTACTATTGTGGGTCACGGTAATGGTCCGGTTGCATCTTTTGTGGATGCGATAATCACAAACACAGAAGTACCGCAGTTTAAAGTGCTGTTTTACAAAGAACACTCTTTAGGTGTGGGAGAAAGTGCTTCAGCAATTGCCTACGTTCAGCTCGAGATAAATGGTGGTCAGTATTGGGGTGCTGGCGTTGATTCCAATATTGAGCTTGCCTCAGTCAAAGCCGTTCTGAGTGCGCTCAATCGTGCTTCTCAGTAGGTTATAAAACACACAAACCGTTCGTGTATTTCGCGAACGGTTTTTTCATTGTTTGAGCATTTCACATTGAAGTGTCTTCTAGTAAAAAATCAAAAATAGAGCTCTATAGAGCCACTCTATCTTTTTTGCGGATTTCTGCTAGTATTGCCCTATATGGAATCTCGTTTTATTCGAAATTTCAGCATTATCGCGCATATTGACCACGGCAAGTCGACACTTGCCGATCGTATGCTTGAGCTGACACACACCATTGAAAAGCGCAAAATGATGGCGCAGGTACTTGATAGTATGGAGCTTGAGCGTGAGCGTGGTATCACGATCAAAATGCAACCAGTGCGCATGAAGCACACCAAGGACGGTCAGGAGTATGTGATGAATCTTATCGACACCCCAGGACACATCGATTTCTCGTATGAAGTGTCTCGTGCGCTCAAAGCGGTGGAGGGTTCGATTTTGCTTGTGGATGCCACGCAGGGAGTGCAGGCACAAACACTGACCACTCTCGGGATGGCGCGTGAAGCTGGTCTCACTATTGTACCAGTGGTTTCTAAGATTGATTCGCCACTTGCGCGAGTGGCTGAAGTGAAAGAAGAAATCGCACTACTTCTCGGTGTGCCACAATCTGAAATTCTTGAAGTGTCTGGGAAGACTGGCCAAGGAGTAATTGAGCTTTTGAATGAAATTATCTCTCGAGTTCCAGCACCAAAACATGAAGCAACCAGTACCGGACAATTCCGTTCGCTTGTTTTTGATTTTCAATATTCCAATCATCGCGGGGTGACGGTGTATGTACGTGTGTTTGGTGGGAAGGTGTCAAAAGGGGATGGTTTGCTTTTTAAAGTTGCGGATGAGAAATTCTTTGCACTTGAGACGGGAATCTTTTCTCCACACGAGGTGCCCGTGGAGTCGCTCGGTGAAGGAGAAATTGGCTATATTGTGACTGGTATCAAACAGCCTGGTATCGCTTCGGTGGGAGACACTGTGGCAGCACTCAAGGACACCTTGGCACCTTTCCCTGGCTATATGAGTCCAAATCCTGTGGTATGGGCATCTATCTATCCTGAAAGTCAGGATGATTTTGATTTTTTGAAACAAGCGCTCGGCAAGCTTCGACTTTCTGATTCGTCATTTACCCACGAAGAAGAGTCTTCGGGTACGCTCGGACGAGGCTTTCGATGCGGTTTCTTGGGAATGCTTCACTTGGAGATTATCACTGAGCGATTGCGACGAGAATTTAATCTTAAATTGGTGATTACGAGTCCGACGATTACCTACGAAGTGCATATGCGTGGGGGCAAAGTGGAGACAGTCTACTCGCCATCAAAATTCCCCGAAGAACATTTGATCGAGAAGATTTTTGAACCATGGGCAAAGGTGAAGATCATTACCCCGATGAAATATTTGGGTGAGGTAATGCAAAAGTTGTTTGAGCATGAAGCGGAAATTGGCGAGACTGAGAATTTTGGAGACAATCGAAATTCAGTGACGGTCATGATGCCTCTTCGCGAGCTGATGCGTAATTTCTTTGATGAGCTCAAGTCCGTATCGTCGGGTTTTGCGTCGATTTCGTATGCGATGGAAGGAATGCGCGAAGCGGATGTGGTGCGACTCGACATCTTGGTGGCGGATGAGGCGGTGCCCGCCTTTACTCGTGTGGTTTCTCGAAAGCGAGCGCAGGAAGATGCTGAGAAGGCAGTGGAAAGGCTTTTTAATGTGCTTCCACGACAGATGTTTACAACCAAGATTCAAGGTAAGGCGATGGGGCGAATCATTTCTTCACGCACCCTTTCGGCAATGAAAAAAGATGTGACTGGCTACTTGTACGGAGGCGATATTACCCGAAAGATGAAATTGCGCGAGAAGCAAAAAGAGGGTAAGAAACGAATGAAGGATCGTGGTACCGTAAATATTCCACAAGATGTATTTTTGAAGATGATGCGGACAGGGGAAAACTAGACCAGTCAGACAAGAAGCAAGAGAGATAAAAAGACCGGAAAAAAGTGTGGTCGCGAAGCGACCACACTTTTGCATTTCTCCTCCTGTCTGACCTGTCTTCTTATCTGACGGGTCTTCCTGTCTATATCCATTGACTTCTCTCTCTTGTAGGAGTACTGTTTTATGTGGATATAGTTCACCGCATCACCATGGAGGATATATGGGAAGATCCGCGAAGTCTGCTCCAGTTGAACCACCTGAACGGATTTGTGATTACCCGGGATGTGTCACAATCCTTTCTGCCACCAACGATGACACCAAATGCCGTTGTCATCAGTCGAAAATTGCCAAGGCGTTTATCGCACAATTTGGTGCCGACGCTGAGAGTAGTGGTAGTGTGAGAAGTGATGGAAGGCATCTAACCTTGCGTCTGACGAGTCGTCGGCAGGCGTTTATCAAAGACCGTCGTTAAAAAGCGGTTACTGTGTGCTACACAGTAACCGCTTTTTTTATTGAAGTAACAGACTTGTTATCGCCAGAGAAATGGTACGTAAAGTAGTATCATGCTGATGATGATAAACACGCAGACGATACTCCAGGCGACAGTCACGGTTTTCTTATGTTTTTTGTTGAGAAGCATGGGGGATAGTATAGCTGAAAATGCCTCTTTTTGCCAATGCGATATCCGGTGTCATTTGGTATACTGATTAGATGCGAGAGTTTGAACAACGAAAAAAAGTCAGGCGATTTCTATACTCACCTTTATCTCTGATTATATTGGTGCTGGTGCTTTTGGTACTCGTCAAAGCGTCGTGGGGCGCGTACCAGAAATATCGCTTGAGTGATGGGGCATATCAAGAGGTCTCGCGTGAGCAAGTGGAGTTGTCTCTCCGCAAAGATCAGCTCGAGAGTGATATTGCTCGTCTCAAGACCACCGAAGGTGTTGAGGCTGATATTCGTACCAAATTTGGCATGGTAAAGCAGGGCGAGGGGATGCTGATATTGGTAGAGCGTGGTACGACTACCGAGCAAGGAGCTACCACAAAAGCTAGTGTCTTCGACGCCCTGAGAAGTCTTTTTAAACGCTAAAACGCGTGTTAGGATAGGGGCACTTGCGAGTGTAGTATAGTGGTAGTACTGGTGCTTCCCAAGCATCGGGCGCGGGTCCGATTCCCGCCACTCGCACCGAAGTATTGAGCAGAGCGAAATCACTTTGGGGAGTGAGGAAGCAAACTGCTTTGCTTCCGGCGGGAAGCGGAAGGCTTTTCTATATTTCGTCCGCGAAATGAGAAAAGCACCTGACTATGTAGTAGTCGATTCCCGCCACTCGCACCGAAGTATTAAGTTATTTATATTAGTATATCTTTATTTATGAAAATCCTTATTGTTGGAGCCGGGATCGGAGGTTTAACCCTTGCAGCGTTTCTTAAAGAATCTTCTATCGAGTACGATATTGTCGAAAAAGCAAATAATTGGAACACGCAGGGATTCTCGATTGGATTGTGGAATAATGGTAGACATATTTTAGCAAAACTCGGTATTCTTGATCGATTGGAAAAAGAGGGCACGCACATCAAGCGCTACCAAGTCCGTAACGGCAAGGGGGATCTCATTCGTGAGTATGATTTTTTTAAATTGTATGCCAAATACGGCCTGAGCTATACCCAGATCAACCGAGCTTTCCTGCACAGTTGGTTACTTGAACTTGTCGGTAAGGAAAATATTCAGCTTGGAGTGCAGGTTAATTCCCTGAAAGATGTTGGGCACGGGGTTGAGGTTGTTTTAAGTAATGGTCAGACGCATACTTATGATCTTGTGGTCGGCGCAGATGGTATCCACTCGAAGATCCGCGGTATGATTTTTGGTAGTGAACTTGAGAAATTCGACAACTGGCGAGTTTGGTATGCTTGGGTTGATAATCAATTTAAAGATGAGGCTACTGTCACTGAATATGTCGAGCCGGGCGAATTCATTGGTATTTTTGATTCTTGTGGTAAAACACTTGCCGTTCTCATTGCCCCTGTCGAACACACTGTTTGGGATGATGTAAAAGGACGACTTGGACGTTTGAGTGAGACATTTAAGCATGAGGTTAGACTGGATGGTTTTTTGAAGGGTTTGAAAGATGAGGATGTTATGCCCACAGATCTTAGTCGTGTTACACTCAAAAAATTTGTGAAGGGTAGAGTAGTGCTCGCTGGAGATGCTGCACATGGTTTTGAGCCGAATGCTGGTCTCGGCGCCTCAATGGCTATGGAGGATGGTTACGTGCTTGCTGCTGAACTCATGAAAGTCTCAGGTACCTATACGATCAAAAAGGCTATTGATCGCTATCAGGATCTTAGAAGGAAGCGGGTGAAGGTGGCTCGTTCATCGACCAGTAGAATGCGGTCGTGGTCTTTCATTGGTCCAAGATGGCTCAGGAAGACTGTGGACTTTTTCCTTCCTTTTGTTCCACAGCCTCTTTTTACTAGCCAGTATCTGAAGTTGATGAAGGAGGAGATTTAGTTGAACAACAAGCATTGCGTTGTTTCAAATCTAAAAAGTTTGATACAATAAACCAACTTTATTAGTTATTATTTACATGTATATGAAGACTGTTGCGATTTATTCAACCCCGACCTGTCATTACTGCAATATGGCAAAGGATTTTTTTAAGAAGAATAATATCGCCTACACTGAATACAATGTGGCGACTGATTTGGCGAAGCGAAAAGAAATGGTAGAGAAGAGTGGTCAGATGGGGGTGCCGGTGATTGAGATTGATGGCAAGCTTTCTGTGGGGTTTGATGAAGCGGAGATTAAGGGTGCTCTCGGAGTTAAATAGATAGTGGTAGTGAGACAGTAGAAATTCGAAAATAAAAAAAGCCCCGTCCTGCTTCGCCAAGGCTTCGCAGGACGGGGCTTTTTCATTCACCAAAATCAGTGCTATAGTCTCAGGTGTAGCCAATTGCCCTCGTAGTTCAACAGATAGAACCGGCCCGTCCTAAGGGTCTAATGTCAGTGCAACTCTGGCCGAGGGCACAAATTTAGAAAGTAAATTTGGATGGACAGAATCGGAATTATATTCTATGCTGTTAGCGGAATTCGATTTTGAACCATGGTGGTTCAAGTAAGTACATTTTTAAACTTAAACTGGAGGTATCCAATGAAATGCAAACAAGCTGTAATTTGGTCGCTTATTCACGGTAAAAAACATGGGTCACTAAACGAAAAGGATGTAACGATTGGGGCTACGATACCTTTGGTCTCCGCACTCTTTCCGGGTATCAATTATTACTCCATCCCTGGGTTTAATCAGGTGATGCGGGACTGTGTCCTTCCGATTCTTGTGAAGCGCTTTGCTCACTTACAGACCATTCATGCGTCCAAGATTGATCCACGCGCAACGATAGAAGTTGTTGAGGCTTTGCCTTCCAAGGGGTATGAGTGGCAGGATAGTCGCAGATGGATGGCTAAGTTTAGGAAGATTTTGGTGTCCGCCTAAGAAGTCAATATGGCTTCAGGTGTAGAGCTCCAATCGCAAGTGTTTGCGATTGGAGCTCTTTTAAATTCTTAATTATCTCTTACTTTAATGAGGAGATTCATCTTTATTATCTCAGTTACTAGTGCGAGATTACGGCTTATTGTCTATCGTCTTTCGTTATGCTATATTTCTCCCATGACTCCAGAGGAACGATCTTTGTTGGAACGAACACTGTCTCTTGCGCAAGAGAATAACAAGATGCTACGGAAGATACGCAATAGTGCGCGAATCTCTTCGATATTGCGTCTCTTTTACTGGATTATTGTTCTGGGGTTGTCGTTTGGGTCATATTACTTGATTCAGCCGTACATTGAGCAACTTGGAAAAGCGTACGGAGTTTTGAATGACGGAGTAAATACCGTCAAAAGTGCTCAGAGTCAGTTTGGAGATATTCCAAATCTCTTGAAATCCATCAAGAAATAATTTCGAGGTTTATAGTCAGTGATTGCTGGGATAGCTCAGTTGGTAGAGCATTCCCCTGAAGAGGGAAGGGTCCCCAGTTCGAACCTGGGTCCCAGCACAAAATACAAAATCCGCCGATGAGGCGGATTTTGTATTTTGTGCTGGGAAGCGAGCAAACTACTTTGCTCGCGACCCAGGTTCGAAAAGCGGAGCGATGTTTCGCTAGCAAGCGAAACCGCGAGCTGGGGTCGAGAAAAACAGGAGCGACGGCGACTGTTTATTCGTGACCGATCCGGTCGTACTCGACCACCTGGGTCCCAGCTTCGTTTCGAGGTACCGAGGAGCGAGTGAGATCTTGGGTCCCAGCACAAAATAACACCGCCTTGGCGGTGTTATTTTGTGATTAATTCCCCGGCTTAATCTTGAGCTTCGTCTGTCTCCCCTTATTTATCTTCGGTAATCGGATAGTGAGCAGACCATTTTTCTCAGTCGCTTCAGCTTCGTCTGGTTCAACTTCTTGGGGGAGTAGGATGGTGCGTGAAAAAGAGCCCCAGTATAACTCACGGAAAAAATAATCTTCATCAGCGACGGTGTGTACATTTTCTCGCTTGCATTTGATGGTCACCATATCTCGAGTAATGACCACATCCAAATCTTCTTGGCGGACGCCAGCGACCATTGCTCGGATAATCACCTCAGATGGGGTCTGGTGTACATCGACCGAAAGCTCGCCTTCATTGTCACCTTCTTCAAATTTTGCAACGCCCTTAATAGGGGTAGTCTCTTCGGTATCATCTTCCATTGGCACTCCGCCAGTGAGTCTTTCAAAAAATGAGCGTTTATGTTTAGACATAATGTAAATGAGTTATTGGGTAAGTGGTTTGGTGAGTGTTGGTTTGGCTATTCTTTTGATTCGACTAAATACAATCAGCAAGAGAATAATAGCAATCCACACTCCGTAGAACACCCTAAATACTTCAGTACCTTTCGCATCCATTATAAAAAAATTAAAGGTTGCGTGCAAACCGGTCGAGAGGATAAGTCCAATAACCGTTGCTACTTCTCGCTTATAGCGGCCCTTGTAAAATTCCGTGGCAATGACCGCACCGACTACTCCCGAGGTGAGCACATGGAGGAGGCTGGCACCGATAAAGCGGAGGTTACCGGTGACGAGGCTCTCGATAGGTGTGTAGTGGAGCATTGATCCAGCAATAAAGAGGGTGTTTTCGAGCGCAGAAAAGCCGAGTGCTGCGGTGATGAGGTAGATCATGGCATCAACTGGCTCATCAAAATATTTCCGGTCGAGAGCGGGAAGGTAGGCCGCAAGGTATTTCAGTACTTCTTCGATACCCGCCCATGCGACGACGATCCAAAAGCTCGCACCGATCATTGAGCCGATTTGCTTTTGTAAGTAACCAGCGAGAGGGACGACCACCATACCGCAGAGGAAGACTGAGAGGAGGACTGCTCGAGGTTCTGGATGTCGATCTTCGTGAAGCCAGCACCAGAGCCAAAAGAGGGCTGGGAGAATGCCTCCGAGGGCGGCGTAGAGGAGTATGTCAGGAGCGGTTTCCATAGGGGAAGTATATAGTAAAAAGTACAAAGTATGAAGTATATAATACGGGGAAAAGCCCCAGAAATTGTGGGGCAATTTCTGGGGCTTTCTTTGTATTCCTCTAACAACTCTACACCAATGACTATCAACTATGCTTCAGGCCACTTCTCGATCATCAGTAGTTTCTTGTTTGCGATTGGTAGGTGTTCCCAAATCGTCTCAGTCACAAACGGCATAAATGGATGGAGGAGTTTGATACAGGTGGTGAGGATGTAGAAGAGGGTGAGTTGGCGTGAGGTTTTGATAATGGCGTCGGTGCCTGCAATCTTTGCTTTTGAATCTTCAATGATAATGTCAGCAAACGTGTGCCAAACATAGTGATAGATTTTTTCAGCAGACATATAGAAGCGGTAGTCTTCGAGATCTTTGGTGATGTCGGCAACGAGGGTGTGGAGCTCAGTGATTAGTTTGGTGTCCTCGGGAGTTAAGCCATTGTGGTCCGGAGCATTTGTCGACAAGATTTGAATACCCTCACATGAAGTGAGTACAAAACGGGTGATGTTCCAAAGTTTATTTCCAAAATTCTTGTATCCCTTTATTTTATTTTCTGAAAGTGATAGGTCGGTGCCGGGAGTGTTGCCCACGACAAGGCCAATACGGAGCGCGTCAGTGCCGTATTTGACGATAAGGTCGGTAGGGTTGATCACATTACCCTTACTCTTACTCATCTTTTTGCCCGATGCATCATTTACCAAGCCGTGGAGATATACCGTGTGGAATGGAGCCTTGCCAGTGAGATAGAGGCCAAAGATCACCATACGCGGAATCCATTTAAAGATAAGGTCCGAGCCGGTCTCCATCACGTCGGTTGGGTAGAATTGCTTCCAATCACTACCTTCGGAATATCCGAGGGAGAGGAGTGGCCACTGTCCAGATGAGAACCAGGTATCAAAAGTGTCGGTATCGGCACGGAGTGTTGCCTTGCACTTTGGACAAGTGGTGAGTTCGTTTTCTAGATCAGGCTCGGCAAAACTACACGAGTCACAAATTTTGGCTGGAATCGGAATGCCCCAGACGATTTGTCGAGAAATATTCCAGTCGAGGGTATTTTTCATCCAGTAGAGGAAGATCTTGCGGTAATTATCTGGCTCAAAGATGACTTGTTTTGCATCAACAGCTTTGATCGCTTTCTCTGCAAGGGGGGCCATTTTTACAAACCACTGCGGAAGAATCTGTGGCTCGATAACGGTCTCGCATTTGTAGCAGACGGGGACATTATGCACGTATTTCTCATCGACTTTCACGAGTAGGCCTTTGGCTTTGAGCTTCTCGACGATTTTTGGTCTCGCATCGGTGATTTTCATACCGGCAAATTCGCCAGCAATAGGGAGGAGCTTGCCACGCATATCGATAACTTGCTCGCGGTCGAGTTTGTGTCGCTCCGCAATGCCAAAGTCGATGGCGTCGTGCCATGGGGTGATAGTCATCACACCGGTACCAAATTCCATATCAATCGCTTCATCCTTGATGACGGTTGCAGTGATGGGGCCGTTGATCCATTCGAGATCAATCTTTTGTCCTTGTTTGTATTCCGCATAGCGCTTATCGTCTGGATGCATCACCACATACTTATCTCCAAATTTTGTCTCAGGGCGGGCGGTACCGATGGTGAATGGACCGTATTTGAAATAATAAAATGGATCAGTCTTTTCTTTGCTCTCGGTTTCTACGTCAGAAAGGGAAGTGGCGTGTTTTGAGCACCAATTTACGATACGTGAACCGCGATAGACGAGACCGTCATCAAACATCTTCTTAAATGTGCGGTGAGTTTCTGCGATTACTTTCGGGTCGAGAGTGAATTTTTCCCGAGACCAGTCGCATGAAGCGCCAAGTGCGCGTACCTGTGCTTCCATGTTCGCTTTATTCTCAAGTGTGAAGGCGAGAATTTCTTTGTAGAGGTCCTGAGGATCCATTTTGAATCGAGAACGACCTTCTTTCTCAAGCTTTTTTTCGTACACGATTTGTGTCTCAAAACCAGCGTGATCAGCTCCGGGTACCCACAGAGTCTTGAAGCCTCGCATACGTTTGAAGCGAATCATGATGTCTTCGAGAGTGATGGCGAGAGCGTGGCCGACGTGGAGGTTGCCGTTGGCATTTGGTGGAGGCATTACGATGGTAAACGGTCGCTGGTGTCTGATAGGAAGTCGGTCGGGATTAAAAAAACCACTGTCGTGCCAGAGCTTGTAGATGCGAGTCTCATGCTCCTCGGCGTTGTATGGCTTGAGGAATGCTTGGGGGATATTTGGGTCTTGGTAGGGTTTATTCTCAGTCATGTCGACCAATAGTAGCAAAAATAGGGCTATTTTGCCATAGAATACAGACAAGAAGTGGTTAGTAGTTAGACGGCAGATCAGAAGGAGCAAAAATGATGCTTGGGTTTGAAATTAGAAGCTCAAATTACCTTTTGCGACAAGTAATGGGGTCGCTGTGTGGTCGGGGGTCTGGGTGAGGTGTTGCATATAGCCCGCACAAGCAATCATCACTGCATTGTCGGTCGAGAGGGCGAGAGATGGGAAGAAGAGTTTGATATGCGGATGTTCGGTCACGAGTGCTTCAAATGCCTTGCGGATGTGGGTGTTGGCGATCACGCCGCCTCCGATAATAAGTGTCTGTGCGCCGTAGTGTTCAAGTGCTTTTTTTGTTTTAGTGACGAGGACCTCGGTCACCGCATCTTCAAATTCGCGAGCGATGACTTCTTTGTCTTTTTCGGTGAGGGTTTTTAGTTCTTGTGTAAGGTAGAGCACTGCTGTTTTGAGACCAGAAAAAGAAAAATCAAAATCTTTGGTGTGGAGCATCGGACGTGGGAGAGGATAAGGGGTTGGTTGACCAGTGTTCGAGAATCTCGATTTTGTTGCTAGTCTTGAAATCTCTGGACCGCCGGGATAGGGTAGGCCGAGCATGCGGGCTACTTTATCAAAAGCTTCACCGACAGCATCGTCCCGGGTTTGGCCGATGTTGGTGTATGTGCCCCAGCTTTCGATCAAGATGAGCTCGGTGTGGCCTCCGGAAATAAGGAGGGCGAGAGCGGGGAAAAGGATTGGGGAGTTGTTAGTTGATAGTTTACGGTCTTTAGTCTGAGGATCAGAAATTAGAAATTTTGACTTAGTAATTTCTCTGTCTACCAAAACAGAGACGATATGTCCCTCCATGTGATTGACGGGTATGATGGGAATATTCCAAAGGAGGGAAAGTGCTCGAGCGAAATTGATGCCGACCCAAAGTGCTGGTTCGAGTCCGGGTCCGACAGTGACCGCGATGGCATCGATGGAGGGTTTTTCTATTTTTGGAAGATACGCCAAGAATTGTTCTTGTAGCTCCGGTTCTTTTGTTAGAATGGCTTTAATGTCTTCGACCTGTTCATTAGAAATTAGAAATTGGGAATTAGAAATTCCGAAACCCGATTCTTCCAAAGTTTTCTTAAACAAGGGAATCAGGTTTCGGCTGTGTTCTCGTTTTGCGAGTGCGGGGAAGACACCTCCGTATTGTTCGTGAATTTTAATCTGAGAATTAAGTGCATTTCCGAGCACCGAAAAAGCGGGTGTATTTTTATCACCGGTCGCGGATACTATGCATACTGCGGTTTCGTCGCAGGAGGTTTCGATGCCGAGGATGAGCATGGGTTTTCGGCAGAAGAGGATTAGGTCACGAATATTTTGTTCGCCGTCGCTCACAAAATTTCTTGACCTCGACTCGCCGGTTTTTCTTGCTAGAAAAACATGACTCCGTCTTTCAAATCCTCACAAAAGCTTCGCTTTTTTACCGGTGGGCGGTAGAGGATTTGAACCTCTGACATTCACAACGTCAATGTGACGCTCTACCAACTGAGCTAACCGCCCGTGCCAGAAGAATAGCAGGTTTTTGTCGCTCGGGGAAGCCCTTTTAGAAAAGAAAAAATGGCAGGCCGAGTACGGCCTGCCATTGTGAAATTACCAGTTGAGATCGAGTTCAATCCCATTGATCGCAAACAAATGTTCGCGATCCGTATTCCTGATGATTTCTCCAAGGCCTGTATCCATCAGGACCCTGGAATTGAGCATATGCGGGTCATCGATCAGACGAGAGACTTCTTCGTCTGTCAGAAGTGCAATTCCAAGCCAGGGCGGAATCAGCTCACTTCGATTGATGAAGTCGTAGATCGGATCAAGGAACCGGGCGACATTTTGTTCAACTACGCGTTCGTATTCGGCATACATCAGTCCACGAAGCTTGTTGAACATGAGGGCTGGTTCGGAAGTCTCAAAATGTACCCGACCAGCTTTGGCTGACTCTTCGCAGAGTGCCATGATGGTGCGAAAGGTGCGGTCTCGCTGATAGCCACCAAACCAAGCCATCACTTTCTCGAGTTCCGAACTGCAACGCCACTCCAGTCTTTTGAAGTCGTTGTAGTCGGCGAAGAGGTAGGCGATCTTGTCGGCATAACGTACCACCCAGGCCTCTTGAGTCATGGTCTCAGACGTATTTTTGCCTGAGTGTCGCCACATACCATCGAGTGTTGCGTGGGTGAGGTTGAGTCCTCTGCCCTTACGTTCGATGTGTTGGGCGATCACCACTCCAAATACTTCATGGGTGAATTTTGGGTTCCATTTCTTTTGGAGGTAGTTTTCACCTTGGTGGCCAAATGGCACGTGGCCAATGTCGTGACCCAAAGCGATCGCTTGGGTGAGGTGGATATTGAGTCCCAGATGTTCGGTAATGCGAATCGAGTGGGCAACTACTTCGTTTACATGTGTTGCCCGATTGCGGATGTGGGGTGTGTGATGCGATGATGCCACTTGATTTTTGCCACCCATTCGCCGAGAGGCTTTGGACGACAAAATCACTGAGCTATCATCCACAAATTGATCGCCGATACGGAAGTCGTTCTCGTAGGTCTTCCGACGATGACTTCCATTGGTCTTAAGATGAGCGAGTGCTCCGGCCGTAGCCAAAAAACGCTTCAAGAGTTCTTGATCTGGTATTGCTTGCATATGTTGTGTTTGTGAGGTGCTTTTCTGTATCTATACAATCACAACGGGAGGGGAGATGCAAGGATAACTTATTTGGCGGTGGCGATGTCCGGAAGTTTGAACCGGCCTTCGTCCGGAAAACCCTTAGTTATGGCCGTATAGATAAAATTGTACGCCAATTGCGACGTTATTACAAGGAAAATCCGACCTCTTTCGACATCCCGGCTTTCGCCCAGAAGGTCTACTAAGATCGGATTTTCGCTAGTCTAAGAGGCTTTATTGCTCCCCGCGAGCAATGTCGTCCTCGATCAATTTCTGCTCTTTTAGGTATCGAGTTATCGCATACCAAGCCGCATTGATCACTGGGATCAGTAACGCCCAGCGTGGGTCGTTCTGAGCGTAAGCGATCAGGAGCGGCAGGATCGATGATACCGCCGAGTAGAAAAATACGATGAGCAGGTGCTTCAGTGCTTCTTTGGTTGGTGTTGTCATAGTGGTTAGAAGATTATTCCCTTAATAATTGCCAGTCCCTCTTCGATTTTCCTCACACCATCCTCGACCGTGGGACTCGTTGCCGGCGTTTGCTGGCTGGCAAGTGCGACCAGCTCGTCGAGGATGCGTTTGTTGGTTGCCGGGCAGTTCGGCTTCTTTGAGAAGATCTCAAAGTGTCCGATGACGTGGTCGCGGTCGATCGGGATTTGCCATCGCTGGCAGATCTCGCGGATCATGGTCGCGCTGGCTTGCTTCATTGCGTCAGTCCACACATCGTCCGGCTTGCCCTCATGCTCGATTCCAATCGTGTAGAGGTTCGGGTTTATATTCGGCCGAATGAGTTTCCAGACCGGCGCATCAACACGGCCAGCGTGCCACGCAGTATCGTTTTCTTGCACATACTGGTGGACTTCACCGAGCTTTCCAATCCCGTAATGTGCGCTTACTTGCGAATTGTGATCTGCGAACCATGCATCGGTGCCGCCAAGTGTGCCGTCCATGATGTGGATGACAACCGCTTCTGGTCGGTACGTTTTGCGACCAACCCAGAAGTTTGGCGATTTCTTTTGAATGATGTTCATAGAGTTATTTGTTGATGGTTAGTAGTAAATTAATAATCGCAGTGATCAGACCTCCCACTGATGCTGTAGCGATGATCCAGAAAAATCGTTTGAGCCAATCCACGTCAGTACTTACTTTCGTTAGATCGTTCTGCATATGCGTGAGATGATTGTCTTTGATTTCGTTTACGGTTTTTTCGACTCGATCAAGGCGTTCATCTTGCAATCGGTTTTGGTAGTCTGTTTTTTCCATGTGATTACTTTGGTACGTATGCTCTTTGGTACTGCTTGAGGAGACCTCTATCCTCAAGAGCTTTCTCGATGTTGTCTTGGCTCTCTCTGTCTCGCCAATACTTTTCGTTTTCAATGTCGACCGATTTTGCTTTCGCTCCCATAACACCGTAGAGGAACTTCACGGCGCTTGAGGTTTTGTCGTCCGACAGCTTTCCAGCAGTCGTGTAAAACCTCCCCAATGCGGTGTTAATAAAGTGAAGCTTGTAAGGATCGGCAATGTAACTCACTGAGCCGTCCTTACCTTTTTTCTCGGTCACCCCAAGCCATTCACGGAGGCCTGGGACTTTGTTCACGAACGGATAGACACGATTGTTCGCATCTATAGGCTCGCCCGTGAACAAGTTTTGACCGGTCGCCACTTCGATCGGATATTTGAGGATCGGCGACAATTCTCCGACTGCGCTCGCAAGTGTTCTCTGCGGACTTCCTTTCCAGAGTCGGTTCACATCCTCAACCGGCAATCCGAGTCCGTAGAGGTATTGCGAGAAGCCGCCTTTTTCTCCGAGTCGGATCGGTAGACCCTCTCGCATATAAGGTGGCAGTATCGGGAATTCCTCTTTTGCTTTGTCTTTGTCGACTTGCAGGTTGTCTACCAGTTTTCCGAGGCCGGCATACTTGCCCGGTTGCTTCACCATCTGCTCGAGCTGGAGTGGTATGTTTCCGCGCGTCCATCGGTAGAACGGCATCAATCGCTTCATGACATTCTGTTCAAACGGTGCGAGAGTCTCCGGTGCGTAGTCGAAGTGGAATTTGATCACTTGGTTGGCGGCTTCCTTTGCGCTGTCGCCCTTGATGATTCGATCTATGAAAAGTGGCATGCGGAGTCGGTTTTCCACGAACTCCATTGCATGCTTAGGCGTATCCAGTAACTTTTGGACCGGGCCTTTGTTGATGTCTTTCTCCACTTCGCGCATTACGTCGAGGTATCCCGGCTGGCCGAAGACGCCGGCTTTCTCTGCCATGTTTCTTATTTCGGTGTAGCTGTACTTGGTGCCGAGCTTGGTGGTCAGTGATCCCTCAAGGCCTCGAGCGATCTTGTCGGCTTCGAGATATCGGGTTGGATTCGTCACGCCGGCGATGTAGTTGTTGAACGTACCACCGACAAAGTTTCGAGCATGGAATGATGGGAACAATCCGGTAACTGATCCTTTCCAGAAACCGAGCACCTTGTCGTAGAGCTTCAGGAATTTCTTTGTTGCTTCCTCGTTGGTGAGGATTTTATAAGTGTCGTCGACATGCTTCACTATCTGCTCCGGCAAGAGCGTTCCTTTGAGTTGTGGCACTGCGGTCTCCACGTACTTGATTCCGTTTTCGTAGATAGGCTTTGCGGACTCTTTCATGTACACGGCTCCGGTGATCGGGTTCTTTACTTGCGTACCGACGATCTCGGCCGGACGTCCGAATTCCTTTCCGACGTTCGTGAGGAAGTCGTAGGTTCGGGTCGCTTTGATGCTTTCGGCTTTACGAGCGGCAAAGGCTTTGAATGCATCGTCCTCAAAGAATTTATTTATTCCGTATTTTTGTTTGAAGTAGGCATTGATACTTGGGATTGATCCGTCGAGCTCTCTGGTCTTTGCGAATGGGTTTCTTACGCGAGTCGGGCTGTTGAGATCGGTTATAACTTCCGATGCTCGTTTCTGCATCAGCTCGCGCCCTTCAGGTGTGATGTAGTGGCGCACGTAATCCGGCAATGTTTCGTCGAGTATTCCACGGGACTTTTCTGCTTCAGCGAAGCTCTTATGCTGGCCTTGGATATAATCCACAATCTCTTTTATCGGGCTGGCTTTCTCTGCGGTATCCACTCCGGCTTTCATTACGTTTGCGGCCGGCGTCGCCACGCCTTCGAGAATTTTGCTTATCTCTGTTCCAGCCTTTGATCCAAGTTCGCCCTTTGCGATCTTTCCCATGTGCGTTGCTTCCTCGACTGCTTTGCCGACTTCGCCACGCGTGTCTTTGGTAAATTGCAGGAACTTGTCGACGTACTGATTGCCGACGCCACCCGGCAACGCTTTGATATCGCTAAACGGCACGAATGCTTTGCTACCGAAGTCTTTGACTCCTTGGTACGCCTTTCCGAGTACTGGTACTTTTTCGGCAATTGCATCGGCCGCTTTGAATGGAGCAGTGACTACCGATCGTGGGAGTATCTGCTTACCCATAAATTTGAGACCGTCTTTTGCGAGGAATTTTTCGCCACCCTCCTCGAGCACTTTCTCGGCTACGGCTTTTCGGCCGGCTTCCTCTCCGAGCTTCAGGATGGAATCTTTGAGGAGTGTCGTACCAGCTTTGCTCAATGCGACTTCACCGGCTTTAGTTGCGAGTTTTGCTTCAGCACCGTATCCGAACGTGATGTACGTCGTCGGATCGAGCAGAACGTCGGCAATAAAACCGCCGACTTTGTTCTTGATGCCGAGTGCTTCAGACGGCAGAGTGTGATCTTTGATTCCTTGCACCACGCCCTTTCCGCTTATCACGCCACCGACTGCGTATGCACCGGTGTTGAGCAAGTGGAGGAGTCCTTGCAGGAATGATTCTTTCGGTTGCTCTGGAGGAGTGACGCCATTTTGTGCGGCATAGTTTTGCAAACCCTCAACGGTGGTAATGTTCGGCTTTGCATTAACCGAATAATCCGGCGATGTAGGATCGACGGTCGTCTTGGTGTATCCACCTTGAGCATTCTTGGAATAGCGGACAGCACCGGACGCCGGAGCCGAGAGCGTTTTGATAGGCGCAGACGGAGCACTCGGCGCAATCGCGTCGTCCGTTTTCCTATACTTTCCAGTTATTGGGTCTTTGATGTAAGCCATACGTTTTTAGTTGATGCCAAAGAGTCCTTTGAAGAAATCTTTAGTCGTGTTGTATCCGGACTTTGCGAGGCTCGGTATCTGCTGGGTGAAGACATCTTTCACACCACCGCCAAACTGTTGCGCGGTGATATGCGGTTGCGAAGCTTGAAGTGCGGCCGCCGCTTGAGCATCTGCATCCGCTTGCGAGTTAGAGTCGGCCACGATCTGATCTCTCTTTGCGAGAACTTGCGCCCTGATTTTTTGTGGAACGGTGCTTATCGAGAAGTTCGGATTGTTCAGAAGTTCGAGAGCGTAGGCTTCGACGTCGCTCGAGCTGACGCCTCCGTCTGATCCACTTGCGACTTTATTTCCGGTGACTGTTTGTCCGCCGATGTTGTAGCTCACGCCGGCCGGTGTGCTGTTTGCGAGGTTCGCCATTTGCACCGCGCGATCGATCACGTCTTGAGCGTCTTTCTTGTCTTGCTCGGTGCCGTACTTGGCGGCGTTGACGATGTTCTCTACATCCTTTTGAGATGCGCCGAAGACTTGGGTTAAGAGATCGCCGAGTACGCCGTACTGATCCTTTTGGAATCCGAGAGCTTTTTCTGCGGCAGTAAGTGGCACGGTTGCGTCGTCGTATTCCATGCCAGCCGCTTCCTTTGCGGCCGTGTCTGCGACTCCGAGTTTATCGGCCAGCTGGTTGCGCTCGGTGAGCAATTTTCGGTAGCTGTCCATCAGCGGTTGTTTCTCTGAAGCGACCAAGCGTTGCGTCTGACTTTCCGTTACCAAGCCTCCGCTGTTTATAGTTCGATCACGAATATCTTTTTCGGAGTCATCGAGTGAGTTCGACATCGTCGCCAAGCGATCGTCCAAGCTCTGAAGATTCGTCTGCATTTCATCGATGCCTCGGTTCGCTCTTTCGGTCTTATAAAGATCGGTTTTCTTAGGCAGATTCTTGAGTGTATCGAGGTAGGAAGTCTGGCTGTCTTTCATGCTTTTTAGGGCAGTATCGAGGCCGAGGTCGGTTCGGTATTGCTGGAGCAAAGAGGTGCTAGAAGGCACATTTGCGCCATACATGGTGGTAGTGCTGGGGATCGGGCTCGTCCCACCGCTCGAAATTTGGTCAACGCGCTGGGTTACAGGCGAAGAAGGTGTCACCGGTGCAGGTTTGGGCGAAGCTGGGGTCACAGGGGCAACAACGGGCGAAGCTGGTGCTCCCGGCAAAGCGAGGCTTGCGCCGGCAAATATCTTGTTTGGGTCGGTGATCGACGGGTTCGCTTTCATGAGGGCATCCACGGTGGTGCCTTGTGACTTGGCGATTCCCGACAGGGTCTGACCTTTTTGGATAGTTATTGTTGCCATAAATTTTTATGTAAGTGTTACGAACCTCCAGTTGCCGTTGAAGAAAACGTAGAATCTCCTCGTGCCTCCGTTTTCGTAGAGCGCAAAGCTCACTTGCGTTCTCGGTGTGTCCGATGGCGCGACGTTCAAGATAGGAATGTCGCGGAGCAAGTTGAGGATCGATCCCAAGTTCGGATCAAACGACTGATTTTGTGCTGGTTTATCGTTCATAATTATTTGAGTTTTGCGTACTCGCCCAAGACCTCATTAATCTGGTCGAGTTGCGCTTGTAATGTTTCGATCGTTTTTTCCAGATCGGCTTTTGCGGTTTTCATCGCAGGAATATTCACAATCGAAACATCGGGGTGCGACGTTATCTTTCTCACGTTGTCGTCATCGATCTTTTCGAGCGTGAATTCTCCCTCGGCTTTTACGACCGGCGTATCCACCGGCATTGGTGCTGGTTGCGGTGGGTTGTTTATTTCTGATGCTGTACTTGTTTCGTCAGGCATATGTTTATTTGATTATTCGATCCGGCACATACAGCGCGGACACGTCTTTGAGTCCCATGTCCCACTCACCGCCGAAGCCGGAGTTGCTCCAAATCTCGATCTTGAATTGAATCTTTTTCGATCGAGCGTTGAAGCGAAGCATTTTGTTGACCTTTGCGACGTTCTCGTTTCCTTTGATCGTGCCGAGCTTCTTGAACGGCGTGATTGCAACGAAGTCACCGGACTGGATAAACCCTTGCGAGCCTCCGACGTAGTACAGGGTTTCGTCCAAGTCGATGCGACCGGTCGAAGTGTTGATGGCTTTGATGTGTCGCGTCTGGCCGGCGGCTGGACCCGCAAGCACGATCACTTCATCGCCGATCTCGTAGTTGGCGAGACCAAACGGCAGGATTAAATAATCCGAACCACCACCCGTTGTGCTCCTCACATCACGCAGGGTTTGTTCGGTGACGTTGTACTTCACTTCAAATCGGGAAAAACTGCTGTTCGGTATCGGCTTGAAGAAGTTGAGGACTATTTGTTTGAACCGCTTGCGCAGGTACGGCTCATCATCGAGTAGCGGACTGATCCAGTACGCACCGAAGTCGTATGGTCGGAACGTGCCGGTGTCGTTGTTCACGTCGATGATGGATTTAATTCCGTCAGTCCACATCACTCGGATGTTGAGGTTGTCGACGAAGAGGCAGTACACGGCAGACACTCCGGCCGGCGTCACATGATTCACTGAGTTGTTTGAGAGTCGGTGTTTGAAGTACAGCGCATTGGTTGCAGGGTTGTAGCACCAGATTCCGCAGAACTGATTTCGGTGCGCGATGTCGAACGTGTTCGATCCTTTGGCGATATAGATCAGGCCTTGGTAAACCTTGAAGCACTCGGCACGAAGCGAGATGTAATCTTGGTAGTCCATGTCCGGAAAGCGATTGAGCTTTTCGACACCGACGCCGTTGAAGCGGCAGATCCATCCGTCGCGCATGAGCATGTAGAGCACGTTCTTGTCGACTGCTCCGGCAAGGCATTCCGTTTGTGTGAGCTGGATGACGCGGTTGTAGGTCTGCGAGTATCCGTCCCAGAAGAACAGTGCTGATCCGAACGTCGGGTGGTGCGCAGATACGACCAAGTAGTCGGTAAGCGGAGCAAGCCAGCGAATGACGTATCCGGCTGGAAGCGTCAGGCGTCCTGGATTCCACGAGCTCGCGCCGGTATCCCACGTTGCTAGGTAGTTCTTATTTCCGAAGCAGATAAACTTTAAGAATTTGGTGATCGGCACGAAGTCGAACGCAGTGTTCACGTTGAGCGATTGCCACGAGTCGACCCACGTCGTTTTGTCGAAGCGTCCGATCCACGTGCTTCCGGCGTAGTACATGTAATCGTCATCAGCAAACATTCCGCTTCCTCCCCAGATGTTCACGTTGTCATGCACCTCGACCCAGCTGGAAAAAGTATTCTCAAATATTTTTCCGTTGTTGTGGTTTACGGTGTAGTACCGGTTGTTGAAGTAGCACGCGAACGACGGCTCATCGAGTGTTGTGGTGATCGTGCTATCCGTTTCCTTAAAGAATTTGTTAGCGACTTTGAGGAATGGAGGATAGAGGTCGAATTCCAAACCATTCGAGAACCAGAAAGTACCCTCGCTATTGAGGTTTGAGACTCCCTTGTGGAAGCGCGATGATTTCCAGATTTTCTTTGGTAGTGACATAGCGTTATACGAGTGAGCTTCTTGGTATCTCCGCTTGATCCGATGCGGATGTCATGCGAGCAAGCTCTTGGTCTCGCCATTTGCCGACCATAAACTTCTCGAAGTTGACCTCGGCTTGGCGTTCGAGTTCGGTATCGCCTTGCTGGTTGTAGTACATCTTTTTGCCCCACTCGACGTAGGATTGGTGGTAGAGCTTTTCGACTTCCGGCTCATCATTGTCTGAAGCGAAGTCATCAGATATGCGCACGTACACGAGGCTCATGCTCAAACCGTCGGCCGTCGGTATCGCAAGCGGATAGAAATAACCACCGAGCAGGTAGACCGTGTGATCCTTTCGGTTACTGCGCTCTCTGAAGTCGATCAGGTCGTATGGTTTTGTGTCCGTTCCGATTCTGAGTTCGACAAAAGCACGGAACGTATCAGGGACCGGGTATTTCGTCTGGTTTGCGACGCTCGTGTACGGCTGTTCGGTCTTGAGGTAGTCCCAGTAGTCGAACGTCTGATCACGATCGTCAGCAGGACGCCAGCTCTGCACTTTTTCGTCGGCTCTTTGCACCCATGTGTTCAAGAGTGCATCGTCGATGGTCTGGTCATCGACTTCGTTTTTTATTGCTGTTTTAATTTGGCCTCGGTTCATAGGGTTTAGATGTCATCACGGATGATGATCGAGAGTTGCTTATAGCCGGTCTGAATAAGACCG
>JBDKKW010000004.1:0-59955 GCA_039795895.1 Candidatus Parcubacteria bacterium
GGTGGTAATTGAAGCCACACTGGTGGTAGCTGCGAGACCCGCAACCACTCGAGCGTCTGCGCGGGCGTTGGTGAAGTAGAGATTTGCACCTTCGGTGAGGGCGGTGGTGGTGGTTCCAGCAAGATCAGTAGCGAAAAGGGTTGTTGAGTAATACTTGTTGAGTGAACCTTGAGTGAGGGCATCGGTTGTGGTTGCAGACAAACTTGTTGCAAAAAGAGTATCTGAATAGTATTTATTCGTACTTCCCTGTGCCAAAGCATCAGTGGTGGTACCTGCAATTACTGAGGCTACGCGATTGTTGGTGAAGTACAAATTGGTTCCTTCAGCAAGTGCTGTGGTTGTAGTACCTGCGATAACCGAAGCTACACGAGTATTAGTGTAGTATTTATTCACTACTCCTTCAGTTAAAGCATCGGTAGTGGTGCCAGCAATAACTGATGCCACACGATCGTTGGTAAAATAAAGATTTGTTCCTTCTAGGAGGGCGGTAGTTGTAGTTCCCGCTAAATCAGCTGCAAAGAGGTTGGTTGAGTAGTATTTATTAATAGCACCTTGTGCCAAAGCATCAGTAGTGGTACCCGCGATTACTGTTGCAATACGAGAATCAACTCGACTGTTTGTGTAGTAGAGATTGGTGCCTTCCGCAAGTGCGGTTGTAGTTGTCCCCGCAATACCAGCAGCCACTCGAGTATCAGCTCGAGTATTAGTGAAGTAAAGATTTGCACCTTCAGCAAGCGCTGTGGTTGTGGTACCCGCAATCACTGAAGCTACCCGAGTATCAGTGTAGTACTTGTTGGTGGTACCTTCTGCGAGAGCATCAGTAGTAGTTGCATGGAAGAAGGTGTAGAACGGGGTACCGAAGTTGGTGAGTTGAGTAGCAGAGAGTGAGAGTGCAGTTGCTGAAGTCAAACCAGAGAGTGTGGTGATGTTTGGAAGTGAGGTTGTTGCTGAGAGACGATTATCAAACCGAGTAGTGGTGTAGTACAAATTTGTCCCCTCTGCGAGAGCTGTGGTGGTAGTACCAGCAAGATCTGTTGCAAAAAGATTGGTTGAATAATACTTGTTCGTACTTCCCTGTGCCAAAGCATCAGTGGTGGTACCTGCAATTACTGAAGCTACTCGATTATTCGTAAAGTAAAGATTTGTACCCTCCGCGAGAGCTGTAGTTGTGGTGCCTGCGATACCAGTAGCCACTCGGCTGTCTGCTCGGGCGTTGGTGAAGTAGAGGTTGGTGCCTTCGGTGAGGGCGGTGGTGGTGGTTCCAGCAAGATCAGTAGCGAAAAGGGTTGTTGAGTAATACTTGTTGAGTGAACCTTGAGCGAGAGCGTCGGTGGTGGTGCCAGAGAGAACAGAGGCGACGCGATTATTCGTAAAGTAGAGATTAGTCCCTTCTGCGATAGCAGTTGTGGTTGTTCCTGCAATACCAGCGGCAACTCGAGTATCAGCTCGTGTGTTTGTGAAATACAAGTTGGTTCCTTCCGCCAATGCAGTTGTGGTGGTACCAGCGATCACAGAAGCCACGCGATTGTTGGTAAAGTAGAGGTTTGAACCCTCTGCAACATCAGTAGTAACTAGACCGAGTGATGATGTCGCTGTTAAGGTGTATCCGTTTGAACTATTACCCACAAAAATCTGTCCGTAGCTTGGTGCAGAAGTGAGTCCTGTACCTCCCGAAGTCACCCCAAGGGCATTAGTAAGAGCGAGAGTGGTAGCTCGCAAGACAGTTGCAAACAAGCTCGTTGAGGTTGCATTGGTGGTGGTGCTATTGAGTGCGGTGAAGTTTTGGAGAGTTGAAGAAGCGGTGGTGAGGAGGTTTCCAAAAGTACCTACACCACTTACCCATGTATTTCCAACTACCTCCAAAATATTTCCGGAAGTGGTAGTTGCACTTTCGCCGAGAATCAAGACATTGGTGATGTCAGTTGGGAAGATGGCGAGACTGTCGGTGGTTGTTGAGAAGAAAGATCCGCCCGCACCACCGCCACTACCCACAAGATCAGTTCCCCATGTTGGCACTCCGCCAGTCATTTTCAACACCTGACCATTCGAACCTGGAGCAAGTCTCGCGAGTGAAGACACACCATCGGCATACAAGATATCCCCAGCTACGTATGAGCTCTGACCAGTGCCTCCGTATGAAGCTCCCAACACCGATGCATTCCACACACCAGAGGTAACGGTGCCGAGGGTTGAAAGATTTGCGAGTGTTGTGAGTCCCTGTAGAGATGTGGTAGCAGAAAGTCGAGCATCAAAACGATTGTTGGTGAAGTAGAGGTTAGTCCCTTCTGCCAATGCAGTTGTGGTGGTACCCGCAATCACTGAAGCTACCCGAGTATCAGTGTAGTACTTGTTGGTGGTACCTTCTGCGAGAGCATCAGTAGTAGTTGCATGGAAGAAGGTGTAGAACGGGGTACCGAAGTTGGTGAGTTGAGTAGCAGAGAGTGAGAGGTTGGCGAGGGTGGTAATTGAAGCCACACTGGTGGTAGCTGCGAGACCCGCAACCACTCGAGCGTCTGCGCGGGCGTTGGTGAAGTAGAGATTTGCACCTTCGGTGAGGGCGGTGGTGGTGGTTCCAGCAAGATCTGCTGCAACTCGGCTGTCGGCACGAGCATTTGTGAAGTACAAATTAGTACCCTCAGCGAGTGCGGTTGTAGTAGTACCAGCAATTACTGAGGCTACGCGATTGTTGGTGAAGTAAAGATTTGCACCTTCGGTGAGGGCGGTGGTTGTGGTACCCGCGAGACTAGTTGCAAAAAGATTGGTTGAATAATACTTGTTCGTAGTTCCCTGTGCGAGTGCATCAGTGGTGGTACCTGCAATTACTGAAGCTACGCGATTGTTGGTGAAGTAAAGATTAGTACCCTCAGCAAGAGCGGTGGTTGTCGTTCCTGTAATACCAGCAGCGATGCGGGTATCAGCTCGAGCATTCGTGAAGTAGAGGTTTGTTCCTTCAGCAACATCGGTAGTGAGTAATCCAAGAGAAGAAGTAGCAATGTTGGTCAATGCAGATGTTCCTCCAGCTGACACAAGAAGACCGTATGAAAAAGTAGCAACTCCAGTACCACCACGTGAGACACCGAGAGTGCCGGTAGTATCAGTAAGTGCCACTCCAAGAGATGAAGTAGCAAGGGCGATAATAGTATTGTTTGCCCCACCAATCAAAAGTGATGATGAAGCGATTGAGGTGAGTCCTGTACCTCCCGAAGTCACCCCAAGTGCGTTGGTAAGAGCGAGAGTGGTAGCTCGCAAGACGGTTGCAAACAAGCTCGTTGAGGTTGCATTGGTGGTGGTACTGTTGAGTGCGGTGAAGTTTTGGAGAGTTGAAGATGCGGTGGTGAGGAGATTGCCGAAGTAGCCGGTGCCTGAAGCACTGATCGCGGTAGTTGAAGCGTAAGGGAAAACAGAAGCAGTAGTGGTGGTTGCAGTAAAGTATGAAGCCACCACCTGACCCACGACTGAAAGCGGAGCGTATGGAGAGGTCGTACCAATCCCTAGACGACCATTGGTGTTATCCCAAAAAAGCGCTGACGCATCATCTACAGTGGTACCTCCGGTATAGTATGCCAAAGCATTTGCAGTACCCGAGCTCACTGTGCCCGAACCTCCACCACCACTCGTAGACAAACAAGTCCCATTTACTGCAAAACATCCCGAAGTGAGATTGATACCGCCGGCAAAAGATGAAGTAGCTGATCCGGTGACAGAGAGGGAGTTTGATACAGAAAGATTGGTGGTGGTTGCGTTGGTTGCAGTGACATTTTGGAGCGTGGTTGAACCCGTCAACAAAAGATTCGAAAGTGAAGTGAGCCCACTCACCAAAAGTGCTGTGCCGCTACCCGACTGAGTGATTGAGACAAAAGTCGAAGCGGTCGAGGTTGAGTTGACTGCATCTGTTCGCAAAAATTGACTCGCGCTCAGACCTTCGAGTCTTCGAGCCTCAAATGCAGCCGGCACCGCACCCAAAATCTTGCGCGGAGTCATTTCTGAATCCCAAGATGGGGATACTCCTGAGCCTCCGATAGTGACCCCGAGATACAAAGTCTGATTGAAATCAACTGACGCGAGCGAAGAAATCGCACCAAGCATAACTGAAAAAAGACCACTCGATACAGCAACTCGGTCACCACCAGTCAGACTTTCGGTCCAAATTGGCGCTCCGCCAGATGATGCGGTATACAACCCAAATTGCATGTTGTATGAGCCATCAGCCACTGCAGTCCCACCAGCATCGGTCAAATTACCCTGGTAATTTATCTCGGTATTTACTGCAGCTTCAGCGACACTTGGAGTAAAAAGTGAAAGTGCCATAGCTGGGCCACCAAATACATTCATAAACACCAACACGAGCACTACCGCTTTCAAGGTGAAGTCAGCAATTTTAGGAGACAAGACAGAGATATTCCGCACAAAAAAGCGCTGTGCCCAATGTGAGAGCTTTACCAATGAAAAAGACTTATTTTGTGCTGATTTTACTGGATTTTTAACCAAAGAGACTGGTGAGATCTCAACCTGAGACTGTGACATCTTGAGGCGCATTTCCTCAATCAATCGCTCTTGTTCACGCTTGTGCAAAAGGAGAGATTTTTCGCACACAAACCAATGCTTACCAACACGATGAGCTCGCACCTTTCGCTGACGGCAAAGCTGACCCACATAGTCGCTAGAATAGCCAGCAATTTCGGCACCTCGGCGCGCCGAAACATACTTTTTTCCCCGTAAAAGAAGAGAACTCTCCATACCCCGTAATTATACTATGTGGCATATAGATTTTATATAAAATATGGGGATAAATTGCCCATTATTTTGCATCCGAGATGGCTTCATTTATGGGTTTTTTTGCAAAATCAAAAAGGTGGCTACAAACATAGATTAAAAAGATAATCGCAAAAAATAAAAATAATGTTATCCCACTCAAAAATAAAATAAGCAAGAGTATTTTTTTGGTATCTTTTTCAAAAATACGTTCATAAATAAAGACGGTTTTCTAAAAAATAGCCCGCTAGAAAACCATCTTTCATTTTTTACGACCCAGCGAAGGCCGATTAGACAGCACGAGCCGTAAGCCACAATCGAATACGGACCACAATTCCCACCAAAACCAAGAGTGGCCACCAGAGCCAGCCGATCCGCTTGAGACTACCCATCGGATCATTCATAAATCGACTAAAGAGCGACTCAGGTTTTGGTGTAGAAACCACAAGCTCCCCCGACACCTGCTTTACGCCTCGATTTGCATGGTCTAGGATTGAGATAACCATCGCAAAATTACCTCCGCGGTTTAATTTATCCACCAACGCCTCATACTGAGTCTTGGCATTGTTTACCCGGAGCAAGAAAGTAAATACTTGATCTGGTTGCTTTAAATCTTTAATGGTCACCACCATCGTCTTCAACACTTCAGGTAATTTATTGTAATCAATCGCCACTTTAAATTGTTTTCCGCCATCAATAAATATTTTTCCATTCTCACCAAGAGTCATTTTTTCATTTTGCGTCACCAAGAAGTCAAAAAGATTGAGGCGATCGATTACAGGATCAATCGTCGGTCGAGGCGTAGCGACCGCAAACGTATCTGTCGCTTGAGCCGGAGCAGACTCACCGGCTTTGGTAATATAAATTTTTGCAATCGCACCTGAAGAATAATTACCACTCACATCTTTCGTAAATAATGTGTAGTAGTACAACTTCCCCGCCAATGCTTTAGTGTCGAGTGCTTGTTCGGCACGACCTTCATACACCACCACCCCTTCATCCGGACTGGTCGGGTAAAAATCAGTTGATCGAACCACTTTGACCAATTCGGTATCCAAACCAGAAGGATTTTGCCACGCGATCTTGGTACCAAACAAACTCTGCTCGAGCGTCAGCTTGTTTGGGTTTGCAGGAGCGGTGGTGTCTCGCGTAGCGAGCGTTGTTGCAGACTGAGACACCTGTCCAGCTCGTGCGCCGATTTCACTCACAGCTTGAACAGCAAAATAATAGGTAGTGCCCGGTACCAAATTGGTAATCTTAAATATATGGCTCTGCTGAAGGTTATTTGAGGTGATTGATCCTCCATCGTATAGTGTCGATACACCCCAAACAAGCACTGTTTTACCCGGCTGATTGAGCTCGACATCCACCAAGAGCGCTGTATCACTTGCCCCCACCGTAATCGACTGAACAGAGAATGCGGATTGAACTAAAACACCTCCTCCACCACCAGAAGAAGTGGTCTCCGGCGCACTTGCAGGTGGTGTTACTGGCGGAATTGGTCCCGTAATCAATCCGAGCATCTGTCGGTAACCAGCTTTAATCGCATAGAGAATACCCTGAGACTCACCCGTCGCACTTTCTCCACCGGTATCACGTAGTCCGTAGTGAGCACTGACCGAAGTTTCATTACCCACAAAGTTGATACTATCGGCACCGATTTGGTAATGAGTACTTGAAAGTGCGGCCTGTGCGACGCCACTCATCAGGAGACTCACCGAAAGAACGAGCGCTACTGTATATACTTTAATTAAAGATGACATACTGATTTTATTTTTTAAGAGGAACCAACACATAGACATATTCGTCGTCTGTCGCCTTTTTAAACACTGGTTTAATAATCCCCGCTGACCCACTCTGATCCGGATGCACCTCAACGTCATCCGAGAACGAATTCTTGATCTGACGGATGACCGCATCGGTAGACTGGTGTGTATCTTTTGGTGACACCACAATCCCCACTGCGGTATCGTGTGGCATAGAGACCAAATCGCCAGAGACTGGCTCGGCAACAGATGAGCTATTGTGTGTAAACCATCGAGACAAAAAGGCAAATGAAGCTTTTGGCACCAAGAGCGACTGAGCAGACTCGTAAGTTAGTGTGGCAATCGTCTTAAATTGATCTGATATCACCTGTGCAAGCTGACTGGTCCCTGATACTAAACGGGTCGTGCCTCCAGCACTCACTGTTTGTGCCAAGAAATCGTCTGTAGCCTGAGCAACCCCAGTAGCAATCCCATGGGTCACCTGTGCTAGAAGCAGTGAAGCGGTATCTTTTACAAAAAGAGTCTCGGAGACAAAATCGCGACCCATCTCCTGTACAGAAGCACTAGCAAAATCAGACGCGTACGCGAGTGTACGACCAGTCACAAAGAATTCACCACTCAACCGAAGTGCACCCTGAGCAAATACCGCTCCGACATGTTGCAATGTGTCGCTCGATGATAGAAAGAAATCAGCATATCCGACGCCAGCGAGCTGGAGCACTTCTTCACTCACCGCCTTTTTCTGACTCAACAACTTTCCAGTATTTTGAAGCTCAGTACTAATCATATCGCTTCGTTGAGCAAACTGTCCGCCGACAGACTGCGCGACGCCACTTGAGTAGTCAGAAAATTGTGCGAGCAGTGTTCCGGTCAAACGCATTGATTCCGCCACCTGTGTAGAAATGTGTGCGAGTACAAGACCTATGTTTTGAAAAGTCGCACTTGTTGTGTCCGAAACAAAAGCAAATTGTGTTCCCACATGTTGCATACTCAAACTTGCGGTGTCAGAAAATTCAGCAAAAGTAATTCCAACATGTTGCAGTGATCGACTCAGATCATCAACAGCCATTCCATACGCAACTCCGCGCGCAATAAAATACTGCGAAGCGCTGTCAGTAACAAACTGATACTGTTGTCCAAACTGATTCAAACGATCACTGCCGTACGCGACAACAGCATCAAAATAATTTTGCACCGATACGGTGATGTCGACATCACCACGAACCATGTCACCAAATCCAGAAGCGAAGCGTGTTGACGCACTGACACTATTTTTTGTGCGCATATAATCACTAGCCAGTGAACCCGTTTGTGCTTCACGCACATACGTCTCAGGTATCGCGCTCGCCAACACATTCGAAACTTGTCCGACAGTAAATGCTCCAGTTGCTACACCACCATCAGTCGTTGGAAAAAATTCAGAAAAATTTTCAAGACCTCGAAGTGGGAGTACTGGCATCACCTCCGGAGCAATCGAAAGTGATACGAGTGAAAGCTGTGCGTGCGTATAGACACCGGCAATAGCCTGACCGACTGAAGCAACAACGGCACTATCTTTTATTTGAGATCCTTCACCAATTATCAAAAACATCAAACACACAACCAAGAGTCCTCCGATTTTTCCGACATACGACGCTACGGGTTTTGCGACCGGCACTGTCACACCAGACGACACAAATTTGACTGGCAAAGCCGATGCGACTGTTTCCTTTTTTACCTCAACTTTTGGCTCGGGTGCAGATAGTGCGAGCTTGCGAGTACGCGACATTCTTTCTCGCATTTCTTCGGTTAGTCGTTCCTGTTCCTTTTTGTGAGACACCAGTGAACTTTCTGACACAAACCAAGACTTGCCGACCATCTCGGCATCGATCTTACCCGCACGGCAAAGTTGGCCGACGTAATCGCCAGAATAGCCAGCAATTTCGGCACCTCGTCTCGCCGAGATATAGGTTTTTCCATTAAGAACAAGCGAGCTCTGCATACACGCTAAGTATACAAGAGTAGGTGTATCTTCCTTAGCAAAATATGGGGATAAATTAAAGCCATCTCGGACAGCCGAGATGGCTTTAAATCTAGGTATTTTAATTGAGCCTTTATACTAGCTATAAAAACACGATTGGCTAAAAAATCAATAAAATTGATTATTTCTTTAGCACACTTAAAAGCGCTTCACGCAAGAGCTTTGGATTCGCTGAACCCTTCGAAATCTTCATTCCCTGACCTACCAAAAACTGCAAAGACGCTTCTTTTCCGGCAACAAATTCTGCCACAGCTTCAGGGTTTTGTGCAACTATTTCGGTAGCGATTTTTTGCATGTGTGCGGGATCATTTTTCTGAATCAGACCCTTTGACTCGGCAATTATTTTTGGACTTCCACCGGAGACATACATCACCGCGAGCGTATCTTTTGCACCTCGCGAAGACAACTCTCCTGCTTCAATCAATGCAATTAATTCTGCAAAATGCGGAGCTGTAATTTTAGACAATGCAGACACCAATGCGTTTTCGATAGCATCTTTTTTTGCCATACCGAGTACATCCGAAATAAGATAATTCGAAGCTATTTTAATCGACTCGACTCCTGGAAGTTTTGTCGTGACGGCTTCAAAAAAATCTGCGAGTGGTTTGTTATTTACAAACACTTCGATATCAATTTCTTTCAAACCGAATTGTGTCGCGTAGCGCGCACGCTTCCCTGCTGGCAATTCTGGCATCGTCTTTTGCAACGACTCGACTGAAAACTCAGGCAACAAACTGAGCTTAAGTTTTGGTAAATCAGGATCAGGGAAATAGCGGTAGTCATGTGAATCTTCTTTCAGTCTTTGTGAAAACGTAATCTCTTTATGCTCGTCCCAACCACGAGTTTCTTGTACAATCTTTTCCCCTTTTTCGAGTAGGTCGATGTGTCGCTTAGTCTCATGGACGATAGCTTTTTCGGCAGCGCGGAATGAGTTGATATTTTTTACTTCCACCTTGGTGCCCAGTTTTTGTGGATCAGCCGAAACAGAAATATTTGCCTCAACGCGCATCTCCCCTTTCTCCATATTGGCATCACTCGCACCAAGATACTGAAGCAAGAGCTGAAGCTCTCGCGCAAAATCTCCCGCCTCCTTGGCACCATGAATGACCGGCTCGGTCACCAGCTCCATGAGTGGTACGCCAGCACGATTGAAATCAACGAGACTATGATCACCTTGATCGTGAATCGAAGTGGCAGTATCTTCCTCAAGATGCACGCGAGTGATTTTCACCCCGGCCAATTCCCCGCCCGAGACGAGTGGATATTTGTACTGACTCAACTGGTAGCCTTTTGGAATATCTGGGTAGAAATAATTTTTGCGATCAAACTCGGTAAAATCAGCGAGCTTACCGCCAAGTGCAACCCCCACCTTGAGTACATGTTCGACCGCCTTTTTGTTGATAACCGGAAGCGTTCCTGGATGCCCCATACAGACAGGACACACATTAGCATTAGGTCGAGACTCGTCTGGGTCATTTTTTGAATGACAAAACATCTTGGTTGCCGTCTTAAGCTCGGCATGAATTTCAAGACCAACTGTGGTGATATAGTTTTTAGACATAGACATCACTATACCCGAAAATATCTAAAAGAAAAAGCAGACCAGCTAGTGGTCTGCTTGTGTAAGGAAATTACTCATGTCGAACCTTGTGTGGTCCACTGATGGTGAGCGACATAATTCCTGAAGTAAATTTAACCCACCTGTGTTGCACTCCAGGGAATTCCTTGGAAATTACCGTGTTCACATCAAGATGTGTGGGAGAAAAAACGCTGGTGTTTGGCCAGACAATACTCTTGGTATCTGCCAAAATCTCAATCCGAAAATCCCCTTCAAGAATTCGCTTTTCCCATTCAGGATACCGTCGACACAAAGCCTTCTTTTCCGCGTCAGTAAGTAATGACATAGGTATAGGTCAGAGAAATTGAAAAAACAGTCTGATATGACCCTACCACAAAATATATCGCCACGCAATATGACTACGCCTTTCGAGAATCTCTTAGCAAATCAACAATTTTCTTTGAAAGTGCCTTCAGACCATCGAGATCGTAGACAGAGACAGTAAGTACAGTCGGACAAAGCTTTTTCATTTTTGAGAGTGCCTCATCGAGCACCTCCCGTGAGACGGTATCAGTCTTGGTCAAAATCACCACTTCTGGCTTTTCAATCAACACTGGATCAAACTGTTTAAGCTCCTTTCTGACCACTTTGTACACCTTCGTCACATCTGGATTTTCGAGTGAAATCAGATGGAAAAGCATCTTGGTCTGACGAACATGCTTGAGAAATTTGTGTCCCAAACCTTTACCATCAGACGCCCCTTCGATAAGTCCAGGGATGTCAGTCAAAATATAGCCGTAGATATCACCTAGGTTTGGCTCGAGTGTGGTGAAGGCATAATTCCCCACTTTAGCACCAGCATTGGTCAGTGCATTCAAGAGACTTGATTTGCCTGCATTTGGAAGTCCGATCAATCCCGCATCCGCAATCAGCTCGAGGGTAATATGAAAATCAGCAGACTCAGCGGGATAGCCTGGAGTGGCCTGCACTGGCCTTCGATTGGTCGAGCTTTTGAAATGTTCGTTACCAAAACCACCATCACCTCCACACAAAATCTTCACCACCTCACCATCCTTAGTGAAGTGAATCACTTGACCTGTAGTAAGGTTGGTAATAATCGAGCCTACTGGAAAATCAATAATTAAATCATCACCATCGGCACCAGTCATACCACGACGACCACCGTCGCCTCCTACCGGAGCTGAAAAAGTCTTGATGTGACGATATGAAGCCAAAATACCAATATCACGAACCGCACGGACATAGACGTCCGCTCCCTTGCCCCCGTTGCCTCCAGCAGGGCCACCCTTCTCGATAAACTTCTCCCTGCGCCAACGGACCACCCCAGAGCCTCCGCGCCCTGCTTCAATGTGTAGTGTAATGTCGTCGACGAAAGCCATAAAGAGAAGTTGCTAGTTATTAGTTGATAGTCTTTAGTAAAGAGAATCGAAAAAGCACTATATCATTAAAACAAGAAAAAGAAAAGGCGCGCCGAGTACGGCGCGCCTAAAGACACACTATGTCCCAAGACCATACGGTATCACCTCAAGATCAAGGCAGTACCACCGACGGCTACTCAGGGAAACAATTTGTGGTGGCTCCCTCAGACTCAGACTCGTATGCTGATCATAGTGGTCGCACTGAAGCTTCAAGAAACTCTCTTTTACCTCTTGAAGTCTGGTGGGATCAAAATCACCATGTCTGTCTAGCAAGTTCACCTCATCAATCTGAAGACTAATCCTTTGATTGACACACACCACCGTGTATGCAATTCCCCGTCGAGCAGTTGTAAAAGTCTCCACCGGACGTCGAAATATCAAAGTCGCCATGAGTAAAGCCTTTCATTTAAAATGACTGTTCTCAAAATACCTTACCACGCCAATTAAACGAAGACAACTACGCCTCAATCGCTTTTTTTGCCAAAGCTATCGCTCCCTCCTTGCTCATAGCGACTGCCATAAAACGTGCGTTATGTGCAAAAACTGCATCAAATACTCCAGAAACTCTTACTAATTCTTGATCTCTTTTACCTGCCCAACTCAGAGGAAAATCCTTTCGATTTTTAAAATTATCATCACTTACCCTCATCGCCTTCACCACCCATCTTCCGTGATCTCGTGGATATACCACATACAATGGCTCAGAAAATTCACGGAGTACCGCCTGTGCCGGATAATTTTTTGAAAGTATAATAATCCGCTTATCCTCTGCAGAGGCGTAGTCAGCTAATACTAATTTCTTAGCTTCTTCCTCATCCTGCAAAAATTTAATTTTACGGGCAATGATTTTTTTAAAAAGATCTACCGTCTCAAAAAACTTCTCATCGTGACTTGCCTGGGAATCTTTCCAAGTTGGATTACAAGCGAACACAAGTGCATTTAGACTAATCGGTTGAACACCAGAAATAATCGATGTGCAGTAATTAATACCATTATCCGTAGCATCCGTTGGCTGGACAAACACTTCGTCAAATCGCTTTGCCACTGCCTCATTCCCCGCAATCTCCACTCCAAACCGCTTCCAAATCAATCCGAAAGCTGCGTATGGCACACCATTTTCTCTTTTGCCTGCACCACCCTCTTGATGATGATCAAAATTTTTGACCCCGTCATTTTTCCCTCCCACATCAAGTACAATATCTCCACTCGCTATCACCTTCGGGTCACGACTACGAAACACCTTGAGCCGTGATCCATACAAAAGAGACAAGCAGGCTACCGCACAGACATCATCCGCATGAAAGCTACTATCATGCGTCACTGCCACAATCTTTTTCTGGAAGAGCCCGAACATTACTGTGATTTTTTATCGAGCAATGCTTTTATATCTTTGAGTTGTGTCTCGAGCACATTCAATCGACGATCCACCGAAGCGAGCATAGTAGTTTCCATTGCCACCTCACTTTCGGTCTGATCCGCCACCTTATGCTCGTGTTTGAGACCGGAGAGAATAATCCGATCTCCAATAAAGAACGATACAAAGAGACCTGTTGAGAGCATAATCACGCTACTCACCCCAATCGACACCCAGCTATTTTGAATATACGGCAACGCATCAGCCAAATGCCACACACCTCGCCAAAAAAGCACAATCGCCACACCCCCCAAAAAAGCGTATGGAATTGGATGATGACTCAGCTTTCCACGAACCATATCCTCAAACTTATCAAGTGCCCGATAGATACTCTTAATGGTATTCATGAAGATAGTATATGAAAAATAGAAGAATCAAGCAATCAACGAGCCCACAAACAATCATTGACATATTTGATATTATACAGTATCTTTGTCAGTAGATTTTCACTCACAAACCAAAGGAGCGATATGTTCATTATTCCTCATTCCCTTCCCACTTCAGGGAGGAAAGGCGCAGATAAACTTAAGGTACTCGATCGTCGGGGAGATTTTTTACAAAAACGAATCAGTGAGTGGCCTGAAAAAGATCGTGGTTATGACAAACAAGAACTCAGTGCCCTCAAATGGGCCATCAGGCAAATCCTCACGCATGAAAAAATTCCCATTGAGGAAACCTCTCTACCCTCGAAGCTTCCGCAGTGACACAGCGCCAGTACTCAGCCGAGTACTGGTTTTTTAATTCAAAACTAAAACCTACAGGACGTCCGGCTTAAAATCGTTTCGACTCCAATTCCAAAGCACGGGGTGCATCTGCACGGGTGTCAGCGAGCTATTCTTCAAAAGAGCTTCCCAAAGAGATGCAGTCTCAAGAGCGGTACTTCCCTCGGGAGCAACACCGAGCTTGATCGAGCACTGCATTACATGAGTGTCGGGAATGATGGAAATTTCACTCATATTTAAAAGCTTTGCGTCGGTATACTGACTAATAATATACAGCCAGTAATTCGCCATCTTTGGTCCTCGCAGATGAGTAAAATGTTCACGTTTGTCTTGCTGAATCGTTTTTAAAATAACCACCACATCATTGTTTGCTGATTTCAAGAGTTCGCGTGGGTCATTTTTGTAGAAGGCGTTGAGCGTTTTTGAAATGGCAATCCAAATATCCGTATGCTTATTTTTCTGAAGGGCCAATTTGTGTTTGACCAAATCTGCCTGGATTTTTTCTCGAGAGTGCTCAACCACCTTTTCTGGAAAAAAGAGGTAGTTGGTTTTGGGATCGTTCCAAGTAGCTAAAGCTGAACGCCACAGTGCTGGAGAGTGTCTCTGAAAATTAATACATGGGGGCAAGGTAAAATACAAATAATTTTCCCGACTACCCTTAGGTAAATCAGGATGCACCTCATGCTCCGCAAGGGTTGGAATCTTACCCGAGTGGAATAGATCGAAAAGCTTTTGGACTTGTTTGAGTTTAGGATTACTTTTCATTAGATTTTACCCCTTATTATTCTTGTTTCCGTCGATAGTCCTCTGCCTTTTTCAAAGCATAGAAAGTCATTTCTTCCACAGAAATACCAATCATCTCCGCTACCTGCTCAATATAGTCGGGATTTGCCGACTCATTTCCCTCATAGGGAGCAAAGACAGCAATATCGCCCAGCACATCATCAGCGGTCATACCTTGCTGTTCAGCAAGGCTCTCAATCAAGCCATCAATTCCCCTTTCTCTTTGTTCAAAATTTGGTGCGCCTTCCATAAATCAAATATCGCTAACTAGCTTTAAACGACCGCACAACCCCCTCATAGCATTTCACACACAAGTGAAATTTTCGAACCATATCTTTTTTCGGTGGACTGAGTAAAATTCCGCCGAATTCTTTCAATTCGTCGCCACACTTATCACATTTTGGAGTAATCGCCATAATATTATTGACCGTGACACTTCTTAAACTTCTTTCCACTTCCGCAGTAACACGGGTCATTTCTACCCACCGTCGTAGTCTTTTCCTGACCTGAGTCACCAGCCTGGCCAGTGATTTCTGTCGCACGAGATTGCGTATCAGCAAGCACTCGTGTAGGTGCACCACCCATCGTTCCGCCCGCATGAGGCAACACTTCCAGTACCTGAGCTTTGACTGCCAATTCCATTTCCTTAAACATTCGCAAGCCTTCTTTTTTGTATTCAACAAGCGGATCACGCTGACCGTAGGCACGGAGATTCACACTACTGCGGAGATAATCCATCACTTCCAAATGCTCCACCCAGAACATATCGATCGTCTGGAGCAACACCATCTTTGCAAGATTCAAAAACGCATCATTCCCCACCTCTTTTCGGCGAGCGGTGATCTTTTCCAAAACTGGAGCTTCGGCGCCTGTGAGCATCTCAGCAAGCACCACATCAACTTCAGAAATCTCTCCGAGCAACAACTTTCGACGACGAGCATAGACAATCTTTCGTTGATGATTGAGCACATCATCATAATCAAGCACATGTTTTCGCGAATCAAAATTAAATCCTTCGATCTTGGTCTGGGCTGTTTCGAGCGAGCGTGTGAGCATCTTGTACTCAATCGCCTGATCTTCTGGCATACCGAGCTTGTTCATCATTGAACGCACTGCATCGCCGGCAAATACTCGCATCAAATTGTCTTCAAGTGACACAAAAAATTGTGTTGCACCCGGATCACCCTGACGTCCCGATCGCCCTCGAAGCTGGTTGTCGATGCGTCGCGCTTCGTGACGCTCGGTACCGAGCACAAAGAGACCACCGAGCGCTCGCACTTCGTCTGCAAGCTCCACCTTAAACGGCTGACCCCCAAGCTTAATATCCACACCACGACCTGCGAGGTTGGTAGCAATCGTCACCGCACCCTTTTTACCCGCCTGAGCAATAATCTCACCTTCTTTTTCGTGATTTTTGGCATTGAGCACCTGATGAGGTACACCGGCTGTCGACAAATATTGCGCCAAGATTTCATTCTTTTCAATCGATGCCGTACCAATAAGTACCGGCTGACCCTTTTGATGCAATTCTTTCACCTTTCGCGCCACTGCCTTGTATTTACCCACCTCAGTGCGATACATTTGATCATTGAGATCGATACGCTGAATCGTGCGGTTGGTCGGCACCACAGTCGTCTCAAGTCCATACACTTTATAAAACTCCTCGGCAGAAGTCATAGCGGTACCTGTCATACCCGAAAGCTTTTCGTACATTCGGAAGAAATTTTGGTAGGTAATAGACGCAAAAGTACGAGATTCTTTTTGAATCTTCGCACCCTCTTTTGCTTCAATCGCCTGATGCAAACCTTCAGACCAGCGTCGTCCCGGCTGGAGTCGCCCCGTGAAGGTATCGACAATAATCACCTCATCATCCTTCACCACATAGTCGACATCTTTTTGGTAGATTGCCTTCGCTCGAACTGCCGTCTCAAGATGATGCACAAATTTCACTCCACCCTCAGTGTAGAGATTCTCGATACCGAGGATCTTTTCAGTCTTTTCGATACCAGCTGGGGTGAGTGAGATCGCTTTCAATTTTTCATCCACGGTAAAATCAACATCTCGAACAAGCTTCGACGCAATGCCCGCAAAGCGCACATACAAATCCTCAGATTCGGTCGTTGCCGAAGAAATAATCAGCGGGGTGCGCGCTTCATCGATCAAGATCGAGTCGATTTCATCGACAATAGCGTAGTGGTAGCCTCGCTCACGAATCGCCTTTGCGTCGTACTCCAAATTGTCTCGCAAATAATCAAAACCAAACTCACTGTTGGTACCATAGGTAATATCGGCACGATAGGCTTCTTGTCGTGAGCATGGACGCAAAAATTCATGCACCACTTTAAACGAGCCGAGCAAATCGCGCTTTTCATCAAGCTCACGGTGATTTGGATCATACAAAAACGAACTGTCGTGATTGAGCACTCCAACTGAAAGTCCGAGGGCCGAATAAATCTGTCCCATCCAGACCGCATCGCGACGTGAGAGGTAGTCGTTGACTGTCACCACGTGTACCCCTTTGCCGGTAAGCGCATTGAGATAGGCAGGTAAAGTGGCTACGAGCGTCTTCCCTTCTCCGGTACGCATTTCAGCAATACCTTTGTGATGCAAGATCATTCCTCCCACAAGCTGTACATCGAAATGTCGTTCTTTGAGGGTGCGACGAGCGGATTCACGCACTACCGCAAAAGCTTCGGAGAGAAGTGAGTCGAGTGTCTCGCCTTTTGCCAAGCGGGCTTTAAATTCAGCGGTCTTGGCTTTGAGCGCCTCGTCTGAGAGCTTCTTGAGCCCTTCCTCAAGCGCGTTGATTTCAGGCACCTTCGCCAAAAAAGGCTTTAATGCCTTGTCGTTTTTGCTACCAAATAGTTTTTCTAAGCCGAACATTGGGGTATCATAACACAGGATAGACACTAGTAGTTAGTAGTAAGACACTAGTCAAGAAAAGACACATCAGGGGGAAAAGTTGCACAAAATAGCCAAAAAGAGTACTCTTGAGGGAGAAATTGCACTACTCATATACAGGAGGTTTTATGGCTGAAGGTCTACGTTGCAGAGATTGTGGTTGGCAGGAAAGTGATCACATCACAGATTGGATTAGTGAACCAGAAAGAGGCAACGCCACTGGTTTTAAACACAGCCTCACGACGTGCCCAGGATTCAACCCAAACCCAAAAGAGGTTCGTGCCGCCGAAGCCCAAAGAGCTAAGGAATATGCATGGGCGGGCACTGTCGCAGAAGGACGAGCACGGACACGCACCATTATCCTGGGAGACGTTCTCGCCGGAAGATGGGGAAAAGGTTGGCAAAAAGTAGCGAGACAAATAACCACTTACTAAAAGTAGGTGGTTTTTACTTAAATTCGTTCGACTTCGGGTTCGATAGTAATACCAGTCTTCTCGAAGACTATTTTGATAATTTTTTGAGCAAAGTCAGAGACTTCTTGCGCTGTGGCTCCGCCGAAATTGGTCAGCACTAGCGGTTGGTTTTGAAAGAGACCCACGTTCCCCTCTCGAGTACCTTTGAGACCACAGACGTTATCTAGGATCCAGGCGAGGGGGATTTTGAAAGTTAATAGTTGATAGTTAATAGTTGATAGCGGGAAACCAGGAAGGTTGGGCCATTTTATTTTCAAACTTTCATACTGTTCCTGAGAAATAATTGGGTTTTTAAAAAAGGAACCTGCGGTGCCAAACTTGGTGAGATCAGGAAATTTGCCCTTGCGGATTTCAAGAATCGCCTCGCGAAGCGTTGCCAGAGAAAAATCCATGATGTTCTTTCTTACTCCATATTCACCAATATCTTTGTATGCCAAATTGAGCACACCGTTTTTTTTGAGTAAGAAACACACCCGAAGCACCACCAAAGCCCTACCCTCCGGAGTCTTAAAAAAACTGTGTCGATAGGCAAATTGACAGTCGGCATTTGAAAGTCGCTTCACCTTGAGAGTATGTTTGTCTAGTACTTCCACCCACTCGATAGTATCTTTGACCTCTGCTCCATACGCACCAATATTTTGAATCGGCGAAGCACCGACGGTACCAGGAATACCCGAGAGATTTTCGAGACCATAGAGTCCTTGGGCGACCGTATCAGCAACCAATCCATCCCAGCTTTCCCCCGCCTCCACAATCGCGCGAACCAGATCACCCTTTTCTGCATACCGAATCCCTTTCAAAGCCATCTGCACCACCACGCCAGCAAAACCCTCGTCAGACACGAGCATATTGGAACCGCCACCCAAAATTAAAATGGGGGTGTTATTTTTTTGTGCTCGAGCGACCGCACTGAGTAATTCAGCTTCACTACTCGCCACCACAAACTCCCCAGCTGGTCCGCCAATTTTGAACGTCGTATGCTCTTTGAGAAAAACTAAAGACATACCGCAATCATACACAAAACAAAAGACCGGCGCGAGTACGCGCCGGTCTTTTCCCCTTGTATAGTTCCGCCGAGACACAACCGACGGGGGCGAGCTCCAAAACTAATGTCTTTAGTGAGTGCAACCGTCGGTTGTGACTTGGAACAACCTGAGAGTAGTATATAACGGACAACCAACAACACACAACTTACAATCAAAATGGGAGTAAAGAGAAAGAAATTTCTAATTACTAAATTATAATTTCTAAATGAAAAAAGTGGGGATTAATTACAGGCTGTACCACTTAGCGCGGCAGGAGCAGTACCACTCAGAGCATTATAAAGAACCCCGCCCGCAGTCTTATTTCTTCCCGCATTGGTACTGTCTACACACCAATAACCCCCACCTTTCAAAGGAGCCGCAAATGCCCAATCTGTCGCTCCGCCAGAACACGTGCCGACAGCGTTCAAAGTCGTCACCTGCGCGATCGCTTGAGCGATCAGTGAATCCTGAGTCACCCCATTAGTGCCACAGACCGCATTAAAATTACCGATATTGTTGTAAGTAATACTCGCCTGAGCTCGCATACTATTCATGGTCTGCTTAATAGTCGCATCTGCGCCTTTGCCACGAGCAGCACCCACGGAAGTAAGTACAATTGAGGCCAAAAAGCTCATCACTGAAATGACCACAAGAAGCTCGACGAGGGTGAATCCCCTAGATTGATAGACGAAAATCATAGTACAAAAATATTATACCTAGAGTATACCATAGTCAAAAACAAAAAACACCGCGGAACGCGGTGTTTTTGTGGATTTAGTATTTTATTTAGAAGATAAAAGAATTACTATAACCCAACCGTCTTTACGGACAAGCTACAACATTAGCGCCGAGAGAAGAAGGTTCTGCCTTAGAAGCTCCTGTATTGTCTACGCACCAAAAACCACTACTTTTGAGCGGAGCCAACGCAGCCCAATTACTTGCAGTTGCATGACACTGTGCAGTAGTTGCACTTCCAGTACCAGCAGCAGTAGAATCAATAGTTGCACCAGTTGTACTAGCGGCAGCAGCAACATTTGTAAAGATACCCTTTACGCCCAAAACTAAGCCGAGTGAACTACATACGTCAGTGGCACTAGCTGCTGTACCCATATAAGAACTTGCGTTTGAATCATAGAACAACTCAGCTTGCGCACGTGCATTCGCCAAGTTTGCCTTTACTGCAGCATCAGCACCCTTTGATCGAGCGGTGTTGAGTGATGCCAAAACGACTGAAGAAAGAATACCGATGATCGCAATGACCACCAAGAGTTCAATCAATGTAAAACCTTTATTTACTTTCATATTATTTATATTTTTAGATTAACTTTTTTAAATTTTCTTTGCTTCCCTGAAATTTTTGGCCTTAAGAGTCTGTTCTGTATCTAACCGCAATAAAACTTGCCTTAGATCTGATGCTTGCCTGCTAAAATCCTCGAATTTCCGCTGCAAATCTTTCATCGCTCGTCGACAATGCGTGCATTGCCTCCTCACGCTTCAAGATTTTCGCAGTAAATTTGAGAATTTTATCTAGGCATTATCTACAGAACAGACTCTCATTACTCCAAAAATTTCAGGGAACCTCGACCTTTCATGTTATTCATTACACCTACTAACCATAGGTTACCCCGCTATTATACTCCCTAGGGCCGAAAAGCGTAAAGGGGGGTGGGGACAAGGGGAAGGGCAGAAGATAAGAAGCAAGAGAGACCCATCAGAGGAGAAGACTGGGGGAAATAGAATCTAGTAGTTAGTAGTTAGACACTAGACAAATACCCCACCAAATCTTTTGGCTCCCAAATTAGGATGATGACGACCTAGTAGGCAAATCAGCAGGTTTATGGCTTGGCTATAAATCGTGCTCAATCAGAAGCGACACAAACCTTTTAGTCTCAAAATTAAGATGATTACGAGCCAATCAATTAAACTAAACCACCAAAACAGACCTGGATACGCGAAGCCGGCGAGTATTGTGACCAAGCTGTATTTAGACATACAGCGCGGGAACAAACGGAGCCGGCGACAAAGTAGACGGGCCTGTTTTGGTGGTTTAGAACCCGGCGCCGGAAGAGATATTGTAGATCGGGACAAGCACCGCCGCCAAAAGAAACGCCACACCCAAGCCTAGTGACACAATCATCACCGGCTCGATCATATCCACCAGCGTATCCACCGCATTATTCACTTCGCGAGTATAAAACGTCGCCAAGGTTTTTAGAATATTACCGAGCTCCCCTGTCTCCTCACCAATCTTCACCATCTGCACCATAATCCCCGGAATCTCACTATGTCTCGAAAGTGCATCCGCCACCGAACTTCCCCCCTTGACTGCCTCTACCGCCTTGGTCATCACATTTTTATACACACTATTTTCCACCACACTACCAGTGAGCTCAAGTGCCCGGATCATCGGGATACCAGAAGACAGCATCGTATTCATATTGTCGGCAATGCGAGAGAGTGCGAGCTTGATATAGAGACTCTTGACGATCGGTATAGAGAGCTTGAATCGATCAAATGATAATTTACCCAAATCAGTCTGGATAAATCGAATAAAGAAGATGACCGATACCGCAAGCACAATCAGAATAAAGGGTGCGAAGTTTACAAAGAAATTACTGATCCCAATCACCACCGCAGTGTAAATCGGCACTTCCTGACCAGACTGCGTCAAAATCAAACTGATCTTGGGGATCACCACAGTGAGCATCAATATCATCACCGTCACAAACGTAAACATCACAAACGCAGGATAGATCAGAGCGTTCTTGGCCTTTGATGTCACTTCGTACGAGCGATCGAGGTAGTCTGCAAGGTATGCCAGCGTACTATCGAGCTTGCCCGATTCCTCACCCGCTTTAATCATATTCACATAAAAATCCGAGAAAATCTTTGGGTGTTTCGCGAGCGCTTTTGAGATTGAATTCCCGGCTTGGATATCGTCGGCAACCTGCGTCAATGTCTTGGCGAGCAAAACATTTTCTACCTGATCAGCGAGCAATCGGAAGACGCGGAGCGCCGATACCTGTGCTTGAAAGAGCGTCGCCATCTGACGCGACAAGATCACCACATCTTTGTTTGACACTCGATCAAAAAACGTCAGACGCAAGCCCAGTCCCGCACCTTTGTCGGCCGAGACAATCGACGAAATCACCAAACCTCGTCGCTGAAGCGAAGAGATAGCGACTTCTTGGTTGACCGCCTCAATCCCTCCGGAAGTGGGGTGGCCACTAGTGTCGATCGCGGTGTAATTAAAAAGCATACAAAAGAAGTGATTAGGTTACATCATTTTCTCCAAAATCTTTGGCGTCGGCGAATATCGCATTGCTGTCTCAAAAGTAATCTTGCCGTCACGCACCAACTCGATCAGAGAGCGATTCATGTCGATCATACCCTCTGCCATCCCCGTCTCAATCACTGAGTTGATTTCATGAATTCGTCCTTCGCGGATGAGATTGGACACCGCGGAGTTGTTGATCAAAAGCTCGTAGACAGGGATCAATCCTCCTGAAATCATCGGCACCAAGCGCTGAGAAAAGATACCGGTGAGCGACCCCGCAAGCTGACTTCTGATCTGGCCCTGCTGACCAGGGGGGAACGAGTCGATAATACGGTCGATGGTCTGGCTGGCGGTGTTGGTGTGCAAGGTCGAAAGCACATAATGTCCGGTCTCAGCTGCCGTCACCGCAGTAGCAATGGTCTCAGGACCGCGCATTTCTCCAATGAGCACCACATTGATATCCTCACGAAACATACTACGCATCGCTGTGGCAAAATCAGCCGTATCCATACGGATTTCTCGCTGATCAATAATCGACATCTTTGGCTCGTACACATACTCAATCGGATCTTCGATAGTCAAAATGTGTTCGGCACGATCTTGATTGATAGTCTCAAGAATCGCTGCGAGCGTCGTGGTCTTACCTTGCCCTACCGGACCGACCACCAAGAAGAATCCTTGTTCTTTTTTTGCAAACTGCTCGAGGATCGGCGGAAGATTGAGCTCCTTGAACATTCGAATCTTCTTGGGGATCAATCGAAGCACCATACTCATCTTTCCTTGCTGGAAAAAGGCGTTGCCTCGAAATCGCCCCCCATCTCCAAAATCGTATGAAAAATCGATTTCTTTTGTCGACAAAAATATCTCACGATTTACTTTGGTGAGGAGCACGTCAATCACCCCAAACATATCCTTGTTTGAAAGCGCTGGAATACGAGAGATGGTGGTCAGTACTCCCGCAACGCGAATCACCGGCTGGCGCCCTTCTGAGATATGCAAATCAGAGCCTCCTTCTTTGACCACTACCGACATTAATTCAGCGAGTGTTTTTGAGTAATCCATAGAAAAAGATAACGACTAAAGAACCTACACCTTCCGAGCCTGATAGAGCTTGACCACCTCATCCACTACTTCGGAAGGAATAGTGGTTGCTTTGACGATATACCCCGCCACTCCGATGTCTTCGGCGCGTTTGATGTCGGATGGCTGACCTTGGTTGGTGAGCATAATCACCACTGCTTTTGGCGCAAGATTGTCTGCTTTGATTTTGGTAAGTAATTCAAGTCCATCCATTCCCGGCATTACCAAATCGAGCAAGATAATGTCTGGAGAAAAACCATCTCGAATAATTTTGAGTGCATCAGCACCACCCACCCCCGTCTGTACTTCAAATCCGTTTTTGCCGAATTTGATCGAGTACATATTGAGCAAAAATTTGTCATCATCAACAATGAGCACTTTTACTTTTTTAGTTTCGATTACCATATGGGTTTATTATAGCATAGCCCGCCCAATGCAAGAGTGAGAAAGTGGACAATCGAACAGACGCCTCTCCCCTAAAAACACCCCAAAGTGATTAGTTTATTTATCCCCCTAGAATCGCCATAATCTCTAAAACGGCTCGAAATTACCTCAGATATGAGGCGCGAGCGAGGCTTGCGACCAAAACGTATATGGAAATACGTTGCGGGAGCAAACGAGCGAAGCAACAAAATAGATGAGGTGATTTCAACCGTTTTACAATGCGTTCACTTCGGAAAAAGGAATCTCGCGCTTAAACGCCTTAAATATCGCATCCTCCTTCATCGTATGCATCCCCTTCGCCCGAAGCACCTTCATAATCTCCGATTCAACTGGATTTTTCAAAATCACCTGCTCCACATCCTTGTCCATCATAAACATTTCAGTGACCGCTACGCGTCCACGAGTACCATTTGGACAATTTGCGTCAGGCGAAATCTCATACACCGTATTCCCCACCGGCATCGCTTTTCGTACCGCTTCTGGCAAGTCAGAAAATTGTTTCTCGAGCATCATCTTGAGACTACCCTCGACAGGTACCGGCTTGCCCGAGTTTGGACAGAGTGCAGACACCAAGCGCTGACCCATACCCAAGATCAGGGTCGGAGGAATCAAATACGGATCAACCCCCATATCAAGTAAGCGTGGCACAATACCAGCAGAAGTGTTGGTGTGAATGGTTGAAAGCACCAAGTGGCCAGTGAGTGCTGCCTGAATCGCAAGCTGTGCAGTCTCTTTGTCTCGAATTTCTCCCACCAAGATAATATCTGGGTCCTGACGAAGACTAGTACGCAACCCTGATGCAAAGGTGTAGCCGATTTCAGGTCGAACTTGTGACTGATTGACCCCAGCAATCGTATACTCGATCGGATCTTCGAGACTCATAATATTTTTACCTTCGTCGTTAATCTTTTCGAGCAGGCCATACAGCGTGGTCGTCTTTCCAGAACCTGTCGGTCCTGAAATCAAAATCAATCCGTATGGTCGCTTGATTGCTTTAAGCAACATCTCCACATTTTGAGGAGTCATACCCATGTCTTCGATCTTTTTGGTACCACGCTCTTGGTCCAAGATACGCATTACCACTTTTTCGCCGTAGTACGAAGGGAAAGTCGATACGCGAAAGTCAATTTTGTGCCCTTCAATCTTTGCCCAAAAACCACCGTCTTGCGGCTTTCTTTTTTCATCGAGCTTCATGGTCTGACAGAGGATTTTGATACGAGCCACCACCGCGCTATGCACCTTGAGCGGAAGCACGAGTGAGGTATTGAGCACTCCGTCCACACGAAAACGCACACGGACCTTGTCGGCCATTGGCTCGATATGAATATCGGACGCATTTCCCTCGGTCGCATAGCGCAAAATGGTCGCCACAATCTTGGTGACTGGCGCATCTTCGATAATACGCGTGTTTCCTTGTGCCTTGGTAGTCGCATCGACTCGCTGACTCAATACATTTTGCAAATCATCACCAGAAAACTCCGTCTCAAGCTCAGTGAGTGCCTTGGTCACCTCTCCCGAAAGCCCTTTGTATGACTGAAGCGCGGTCTTAAAATCATCTTCAGAAATCAAAAAGACGGTAAATGGCAGACCGATCTTTGCAGAAATAAAGTTGAGGGCGTCACGAGCATCAATGTCGTCAGGATCAACAAGACCCACCTCAAGTACTCCATCTTTGAGATCAAGTGGGACAAATTTGTAATGTGTCGCTGATTCTTCTGGAATAAACTCGAGGATTTTAAATGAAATCGGTGTATCAGAAAGACTGCGTACGGGGAGATTGAACACCTCCCCTTTTGCTACAAGCACTTCTTCACTCGAAATCCCTTTTTTGATCAAGACCTGCTCAATACTCTCCCCAGACAAACGAGCCTCTTCTTTGATAGAGGTGATATCAGATCGTTTGATAAAATCTTTGTTCGCGAGGATATCAAGAATGCCCATAGATTAGTGAATTACTGCGCCTGGTTTTACAAAACCACTTGGTACCACATCCTTTACCGACGATCCTGAACTCACTGAAGATACCGAAGCCGTCATATCTACCGCATCCACCCCGATCGGCAAGAACGGATTGTATCGGCCAATCGGCTCTTCTTGGAGCGGAATACCGAAATCTTGGAGACTCAAAAACGAAGGGTCTTTAAACAAGGATCCTTCGAGCGTGATCGTACGCAACCCAGATAGCACCGAAATCAAATCGCTACTTATCGGAGCGTTGTTGGTCGAAGTCACTGCACCAAAACCTATCGGCAAACTCTGGGTATCAACCGACACAAAACTAGGCGCAGTAGTACCCCCTTGTCGAGATTGAATCAAAAAGTATCCTCCACCGAGAAGTACGACAAAAATCAGTACGGCGGTAATCACATTTGCTTTGTTTTGGAAAAATGAGCCCATAGTAATTATTTAAGCCAGTAAGTCTTGATCCCGATATTAAAATCGTACATATTACCCGAATCACTAGCACTAAATCCAAGCGACACCACATCCACTAGTCGCAAACTCTTTTCCAAATCCTTGAGGAAAGCAATGAAGTTGTCGTAGGTCGCTGAGACAGTCATATCAAGCACTACCGAGCCGTACTTATTATTTTTGTCGAGGGTGGTGTCGTTTTTGGCGTCAGCAGCAATACTTGCTGCTGAAATATTTTTTACATTTTTGACCACCACGCCACGCTGAGCTGCCAGCGCAGAAATATCGATAATCAAGCGTACATTGTCGATATTGTCTGGGAGCATTTTTTCAAGACGAGCGAGGTCGTTGGTCGGAAAGGTATTGAGTCGCTTGAGTAGGTCGTCTCGGAGAGCTTGCAATTGACGAGACTTGGTCAACGCTTCATCACGCGAAGCCTTTTGAGACTCGAGATCCTTGATCGTCTCGTACTTTGGGTTGATGTAGCCAAAAAATGCGCCGAGAGAAGCCAGTATAAGCATGAATGGTACGATGTTTTTCATAGTTATTGTGAAGTGGTACGACTACTCTGCACCGTCTTGTATGCCAAGATTGCCGGATCAACTGAAGCGGTAAAGGTGAAGGAGACGGCCCCACTCAAATCGAGAGACAGATCAGAGAGCAGTGGACTCTTGAGTCGTTTATCCTTTCCAAAAGAGTCTGATTGCAGTGCGATAGCAGTAAAACCAGTCGCCTGTCCCTTCATCGAAAGCGAAATCTTGTCTGGCGCCACAGTCACATCGAGTGTTTTGAAGCGGACACTTTTCTTGAGCGTTGATTTACCTAAAATATCGAAGAGTGGAGAAAGAGCAAGATGTGATCCAAGTAGTGCCTTGGCTGAAGTCAGACGCGCATCAAGACGAATCATAGTCTTGATAACGGTTGGATCAAAAGCACCTTGGGCGCGCACCAAATCACTGTCGGCAGTGGCAATATTTTGAGTCAAATAGCGTTCGTAGAAAAAGACACCCAGCGAACCACTCAAGGCTACAAAAAAGAGTACGAGTGCAATCACGGTAAAGAAACTCACGGTCGTACGGACCGGCCCTGAGGTGGGCATCATTGGCCGTTTTGGTATAAAAGATGATTGAAGACCAGTTTCCATAGATTACAGATGACGCGAACGATTCGCGCACAACTGCATATAGTATACCATTGGTTTTTTGAGGAGCTATCCCCAGGGTAGAACAGAAGATAAGAAGCAAGAGAGCAAGATAGATTCGAAGGAAAGAGGGGGCGCCTACGGCGCCCCCTCTTTCCTAGTCTCCCATCCAATCTCTCTTGCTTCTGCTCTATCCTGCTTCTTATCTTCCCCTACTGTCCTTCCTGGAGTTTTCGGAGAGCAAGCCCAATAGCCGTTGCAAATTCCGGACCTGACGTCGCCAAGACATTTGTCAAAAAGGCTGGGGTCTCGATTTTTGCAAAAGAATCAGCAAGTTCTACATCGAGAGACAACTTACGCTCAGCAAAATCTTTAATACCGACAAGAAGTGACCCGCCTCCCGAAAGGACCAGTCGAGATACCGGCTGACCAAAACGCTGTTCATAATTTACAATCGACTTTTTTACTTCATCAAAAATATAATCAAGCGTCAGAGTACAAATATCAGCAATGCTTTTTTCGGTCTGGTTGTGTGTCAGACCTTGATTTCGCTTCATCCTTTCAGCATCATCCACACTCACCCCAAGCGAGCGAGAAATAGCAAGGGTAATGTCTTGCGACCCTCGAGACACGGTATGTGAATTTTTGAGTACACCGCGCTCCACCACATAGAGTTTGCTCGATGCGGCACCAATATCAAGCACTGCTACCGGCGCAATCCCCTGGTCGAGCACGGCGCGAATAGTGCTGAAGGTCTCGATTTCAAAAAAACTAGAATCAAGAGTTGCTCCGGCAGTGATTTCTCGATTTTTCGTCAGCGCATCATTGTGAATCACCACGAGTAAGATATCGAGGGTCTGCATTTCACCTGAGGAAGGCTTTGGAGCCGATTCATTTTCGCTCGACATGGTTTCATCTTTTGGAATCACTAGCCAGTCGATGGTTACTTCAGAAATCGGGACCGGTACATACTTGCGAGCCTCGATTGGTACCATTTGAGCGAGCTGTTTGTCACTCACCGCCGGAAGCTTGATAAAGGTCACTAAGCTCGAAGACACCGGGATTGAAAGTCCGCACGAACGAGTAGTGGTCTTGGCTTCTTTGAGTAAATCATTGACCGCTTCAATAATTTTTGCCGCAGGCAAGCTCGTCGCGCGACCAATTTCTACGCCACCATACGGTCCAAGCGAAAGCGTACCGTAGGTCTCAAGCACCGCACGACCAGCTTTTTGTCTGAGCTGGACCACCTTGATCGCCGACGAACCCACGTCAATACCAAGGACACTTCGCCCCCCTTTATCAAATAGTCCGGTAATGTTACTGAAAAAAGACATATGATCTATAATTAGTCAGAGTATAGCACATCATTTTTCACAATGATAATCCAAAAAGTCATCGATATTGCGAAAGTGGGCGTCGGAAAAATAATCGGCATTATTTTTCCGACACATCCCGACATCACCCTCCTCGAACACACAACCGCGAGTGAATTCCGTGCACTCGTCCCCAAAGCATCTCAAGGCACGATCACCGAAAAATGGATATATGCCATCTTGGGATACAGCGACCCTTTGGTACGGACGGCAATTTGGGAACTCAAATATCGAGGCAACACAAAGATTGTCGACCTATTGGCACAAGTAGTGTACGAAGAAATCGTCAGTGAGCTTTCTGACCTTGCACTCTTTTCATCGCACGAAAAAGTAATACTGATCCCCGTACCAATCAGCCCCGCTCGCTTGCGCGAGCGGGGCTGGAATCAGACGGAACTCCTCGCACAAAAACTCACTGTACTAGACTCTGGCACCTTTTTCACCCTCGACACCAAATCCCTTTTAAAAATCAAAGACACACCATCTCAAACCAAATCGAAACATCGAGCCGAGCGCGAGAAAAATTTGAAAGGTTGTTTTAAGGTGACACACCCAGAGGCGATTGCGGACAAACACATTCTTCTACTCGACGATGTCTGCACCACTGGAAGCACCCTACGTGAAGCGAGAAAGACCCTACTTAAAGCTGGTGCGAGAGCGGTCTATGCGATCACTGTTGCTCACTAATTTTGACCAATTGTCACAAACGAACCTTTGGGGTAGGATTGGAGTAGAAATGTCCTATACCCATAATTATGAGCACTAAATCTCATTGGTTTCCCGCTTGGCTCGGTAGTTTTGAAAGATATCAGGAACTACTTGCTTTTCAGCAAGAACTCAACGATCCAACCTCGGCTTTAGGTAACCAATTTTCTGTTGAAGTGATCCGTACTGATGGTCAACGAATCGAAGATGTAATAGCTAAAAATCTGATTGCAAACGGAGCTGCAGTACGACTTCGAAGCAACTCCCCCGCTCACTTGTGAGCGGTTTTATTTTGCCAATTCTAAGCGTCAAAGAAATTTCGTCCGGTCTTGTACGCCTCCATATACGTCTTCACTGGTTCAAAAAGCGGTGTCGGCAGATTATCCATCGCATACCAACCCCAACTCTCAACCTTATTCGGCTCCATTACTTTCGGCTCACCACTTTTCCACTCCGCGACCAATCCGATATCAACATAATGCTTTGGTGCGTACTGTTTTAAATTGAGCAATCGAAGAAAACGCACGTTCTGAATTTCCATCCCCGTCTCCTCCATGGTTTCTCTCTGCGCACACCCAACAAAAGATTCCATATATTCAAGGTGCCCACCTGGCCACGCATACTCGCCGACACCGTGCGAGCCCTTTCGTTTGCCCAAAAGCACCTTACCATCTTTGATAATCATCACTCCGACTCCTACCTTTGGCAGTTGTTCAGTACTCATAGTGTTGCAACAGTAGTTACGTTTTTATTTAAAATAGTATCCCCCTCACCGAAAGTAAATTCCCCGCGGACCAATTTCCCCGTGAGCATGTGGGGGAACCAGAACCGGTCATCTGGCCACATCTTGTCAAAAGGAATATCAGCCACAACAAACCACTCCGGCCTCATTTCCTCAGACTCAGTCGGCTCGCCTACCCACTCATCGACGGTGTACACATGCACGAGCTGATTCCACGCAGGTGTATGCGCGAAGCGAAAAGTCAGCTCAGCTACTTTATTCAAATGCATCACCTCAACCCCAATCTCCTCTTTCGCCTCTCTTTTTCCCGCAGACTCGATCGTCTCTCCCGCTTCGAGCTTGCCTCCTACGCCATTGTATCTCCCCACCCCAAACCCCCGCTTCTTCATCGCGAGACACAACTCAGTAATTTTTCCACCATTCCGACGCACCAAAAATATAAGTGTTGTATCTTTAAGCTTTTCCATACCAAACATACTACTCCTTTTGTTATTTTTCGCCACTACTTTGTGACGAGATTAGACTTTATTTTTTCACCATACCACTGATCGTCTTCCAATGCTTTTTGAGATCGAGAGCTAGCTCGGCCACCTCTTCTTTACTTGCCTTGGCTCCACGAGCATATTTGTTGGAAACTGATTCAACAATCCGATGATACACCGGCTCAGACACCTCTTTGGCTTTTTCCAAACCTTCTACCACATCTCCCTTCATCTTGATCGCCCACGCCTTGAGATGCTTTTGATGTTTTTTGCCTTTTGGTCCCAGGAAAAAATAGGTGGTAGCTGCAATACCCGCAAGACTTGCTCCGAGTGCCACCGCCTGAGCTGTCGCCGATGTCTTTGTGATTTTCTTTTGTTTCATTGTGATATATAAATGAGTAATGCTAGACGTTTTCTTTGAGCGCCTTGTGTCGCTTCTTCCGCACGGGCGGAAAAAACACTCGAAAGACAATATTATTTTCAAGTCGCTCACGGAGTTCAGATACAAACTCCTCCGACTCCTTAAATCCCCCTTTCAATGTCTCCGAAAGTCGATACAGATTTTCTCCAGCCAAAATCAAATAGCACAAGACCACAGAAGCCAGTAGTGCAAGCACCGCTGTGGCAATAGATGCAATAAAAAAGAAGATATCGGCCTTAAAAAGAGTATCCATGGGGTAACATTTTTAAATACACCTCTCAAGCCGAAATCAGATTGTTTGTATTACAAAATCAAATCAGGTTGTACAAAAGCACCCCCTATTGTATGCTTTATATGGTTGTAATAACTTTAACCAACTAACGACTTTACCTATATGGAACCAACAAACAACACGCAAGGAAAGTATACGCTCGGCATTATCATTCTCGTTATCCTCGTTATCGCTGGAGGCTACTTCTTCTTTAAAAAAGATAAGGCTCCTGCTACAGAAAGTACTCCGGTAGCAGAAGAAACTACCACGACTGATACGAGCGCAACAGACACTGGAACCAAAACAACTACATCAACCACGGTCACCAAGACCCCAAGTCTTCCAGCAACTGGCTACGCACCACGACAGTAATCGTCGACAATACGAGCTCGCGCTCACACAATAGATACCCCATGCATTCTCGCACACTAGCGAAGCAGGTATGCACCATCATCACACTCGTGGGTATCGCTTTTGCTGTATGTGCTTTTACCTATCCTGACACACTCGGTCAGATACGTATTCGACTGAGCAGATGGAGTGAGTCTGGTACACGAACGACTGAGCTTGCTCTGCAACCCGGACTCCCCACCCTTCTCATCCTCCCGAGACTCAATATCCGTGCGTCAGTTGAATCGATCGGCCTCACCAAAGACGGTGCACTCGACACTCCAAAAGAACCAGACATCGTCGCCTGGTTTAACGCCGGCCCTCGACCTGGAGAAAAAGGAAATGCGATTATCGACGGGCACTATGGATGGAAAGATGGTATTCCAGCGGTATTCGATTCCCTCTCTCAAACGCAAATTGGCGACAGTATTTCAATACAAGACGATCATGGCAACGTGATTACTTTTGTAGTACATAAGATACAAATCTACACCAAAGAAGACACTACTTCGGATATTTTTAATGCACAAGACAAAGATGCACACCTCGTCCTCATCACCTGCCAAGGTGCATGGAACAAGGCAAGCCAAAGTTATGCAGGGAGATTGATCGTGTTTGCGGACAAAGTGGAGACACTGTAACTCGGGTATTTTTTAATGCGCTCAGAGGGAAATTGTGCTACAGTATTTTGCGACTCGAAGAGAGTCCACGGAGACGTGGTGGAGTGGTCTAACATACCTCTTTGCTAAAGAGGCAGGGCCTTTAAAGCCCTCGAGGGTTCGAATCCCTCCGTCTCCGCAACGTCAATGAAAAATACCGCGGAAAAGGTATTTTTCATTGACGTCATGTTTGAGACGGAGGGATTCGAAAGACGCAGACGGAGAAATTCGCAAGAATTTCTGACCGGCGAGTCGGGGTCGAGAGTACTTAGATTTTTGTGAGCAAAGCGAAACAAAAAGCTTAGTAACTCGTGACCGGATCCCTCCGTCTCTTTCCCCAAGTCCCCATCTGGAGAGATGGATGAGTGGTTTAAATCAACGGTTTACTAAACCGTCGTTCCTTAATTGGAACCGTGGGTTCGAATCCCACTCTCTCCGCAGGAGTTTAAAATGAAGTTTTAAAGTGGGATTCGAAAAGCTTCTCCCATATTTTCAAACGATTCTTATCGTGCGAAAATGGGAAAGCTGTACTGCGACTGTAAGTCGAGAAATTCCCACTCTCTCCGCAAAATAAAATCGCCAAAGGTGAGATTCACAGGCAAGATATGACCCTCTGAGGAGGTGGTATAATTGCAACCATGGAAACACAAGGTGAAAACACTTCTAGACTTATTCTTAAGAACGAACCGAAATTATCTGAACACGAAGCACAGAGTACATTCAACGAGAGGCGGATAAGCCTTGTTCCCTTAGTTAGAGACTTTATTTCGACCCACGAAAGATTTAAAGACAAAGAAGTTAGTATTACATTTGCTCACAAAGGTGTTTCATCTCTGATAAGTATCATAGAGGTGGACAATGAGAAAGTTGTTTTAAAGATTCCACTAGGTGGCGGTCATTCTAGAGGTGAAGCTTTGTTTCTGAAAGTATGGGCTGAAGCAGGAGTTAAGGTACCCCACGTAATAGAAGAGGGTGTTTTGGGTGAACACGCTTACACACTAATGGAGTATGTAGACGCACCTATTTTAGGGGAAACGTATAATAAACAAGAGTGTATCGAAAAGGGAGTTTATGTTGAAATGGGAAACATGCTTCGTCTCATGCACGAACCAAAAGCAGAAGGCTACGGTCGTGTTATTGACGGAAAAGGAGAGTATGCAGAATTCACAGATTTACTTTCAGGTGAAGACCTGCAAAGAAGGGTTAAGTACGTTACAGATCACAAACTTCTTGGAGATGAGCACGGAGTACTATCTCTTGCGTTTGAAATTCTTACTGAACATGTCCGCAGAGAGAACAAAAGCAGTTATTGTCACGACGATTTTGGTACCTACAATATGTTTGCAACACACCCAATTACAGTTTTTGATCCGAATCCTAGATTCAATAATCGCTATTTGGATTTGGGTCGTACCATACTACTTGGTATAGCTCACGATGGTATCTTCTCTGAAAAATTAGTTGATAGTTATTTTGAAGGTAATCCGTACGACCAAAAAGCTTTGCATGCATCAATATTACTCAATGGCTATATGAAATTTTATTATTGGAGTAAAGTAAAAAGATTCAAAAATATAAAAAACGTTCAGGATTACCTTATTAAGAATAAGCACTTGTTGATAACCACTTAAACAAAAATGAACAACCCCTACAAAAACATCGGAATCGGAATCCTACTCGTAGAAGCATGCTCGCTACTAACCGGCTTTGGAAAATTTATCTACGCACTTCTTTTTATACCTGGCTTCTACCCCATTCTCTCAGCTATAACTCTTACCGATCCATACACCACCTTCCTCTTTTATTTCTTCATGAGCTTGGACACCTTAATCAACCTCTATGGTATTTATATCGCACTCCACTTAATCAAGAAAAATGCATACACCAAACAACTCTTGTATTGGGTATACCTCATTGCGACCACAAAAATACTTTATTTCGTGCTCTATATTCCAATCAAAGAATATTTAACCATCGACCTACTTATCGGAATCTTCATCCTGCTATTTGTAGCCCTAACCGACAGCAAACTCTCGCGATTCATACACGGCAAACATGTCTTCATCGAAAACAAAAAATAAATTGGTTAGTGGGCTTCTCTCTACCCTCTGGTCCCACTACAAAACTCACAAACGCTCCTTCCCTTGGCGGGACACCACCGATCCCTACGCAATCATGGTCTCGGAAATAATGCTTCAGCAAACACAAGCGGACCGTGTGGTGCCAAAGTTTAATGCGTTTATAAAAAAGTTCCCCACTCCCCAGGCGCTTGCACAAGCGCCTCTCGCAGATGTACTCTCGATGTGGCAAGGGCTCGGATACAACCGCCGAGCACTCAATCTCAAACGCTCGGCTGAAGAGATAGTATCGAGTCATAAAGGTATTGTGCCAGACACTCTCGCATCGCTCGACGCTCTCCCTGGTATCGGCCCCTACACCGCCGGAGCCATCCTCGCTTTTGCCTTCAATAAACCGACCGTCTTCATCGAGACCAACATCCGCACCGTCTTTATTCATCACTTTTTTAAAAGCTCATACGCCAAAATCCCTGACGAAAAACTACTTCCGCTCATCGAGCAAAGCTTGGACAAAAAACGACCGCGTGAGTATTACTCTGCCTTAATGGACTACGGCTCATACCTTAAATCTATTCACCCAAACCCTAGCCGAAAAAGCACCCACCACGCCACTCAGTCAAAATTTAAAGGTTCGCATCGCGAACTCCGCGGGCAGATTTTAAAACTCGTTCTCAATCATAAAAAGATAAGTCTTGCGTCCATCCAAAAGTCACTGATCCACCACAAAAAAGCACCCGACATCAGTGATACTATCACCGAACTCGCCTCCGAAGGTCTGATCAAGAAAACCGGAAAATACATATCCGTAACATAGAAAAAACCTACCGGAATCCGGTAGGTTTTGCGTTTTAAACTTAAGTCGCAGGAGTAGGTGGCACAGGAGGTGCTACGGGCGGTGCAGGAGGAGCTTGCTGATCAAGCTTGTTCTGTGCCAGCACCCCAAGATCACCTAGCGACAACTCATTGTCCGTGAGAAGGGCAATGATCTGAATCTCTCGACGGGTCGCCTTGCTGAGCACAGCCTCCATCAGCTCGGTCAGCACATCACTGTCAGTATCATCATTTTCGAGACAGTCGAGGTAGAGCGCAAGCAGATCATTCACATCCTCAGCGAACGTAACGAGCTTGCGGATGGCGTAGCTTTCAAGCGAACTTCCATTATCAGCGTTTTTGCGGATCTCGTCCCAGATTGCTTTGGTGAAAGGCCGCTTACCCATCTCTTCCAGGACAAGCTTTCCATCGTCTTGGTCGTCACCATCGGCACACACCTCGTAGACAGAGAGGAGCTCGTCCTGATCCTTCGCTTTCGCCAAGAGCCACGACAAGACAATTTCAAGCAGAGACTCCCACCGATTTCCGTCCTCATCTCCGTTTTGGTAAAACGCGAGTAGGTCATCAAACGACGCTGTGGTCGCCCGAAACCGATCTTCCACCTGCGCCTCAATAGGACTACCCTCAGGAGCGTCGGTATATACCGCCGAAAGCTCTGCGAGCGTACTCGATTTTGCAAGACGCATTTCGAGCGCCTTGTTTTCGAGCACCGGATCAGAGGTGTTGTTCCAAATCTCCTCCCACTGTTTGAGCGTAGTGGCTTGCCTCTCCACTTCCGCCTCGGCCCGACGCGAGAGGTCGGAGTCCGGTAAAGCAAGTGAAAAAATCACGAGCCACTCATCGAAAGATTTGGCTTTTTCTGCCAACTTTTCCAACGCCTTCGTCCGAACAGCTATCTCAGGCGGACAGAGGCGGGCAACGATTTCCATCTGTGGACAGGTGCCCGCAAGCTGAAACATCGATTCCACAGCCTTCAAGAAGAGTGTGTCTTTCGGTGTCAGGAATCGGGCAACAGTCTCCCAATTCACAAACGTGATAGCCAGCTTGGCAATCTTCGAAGACGCCGCTGTCTCAAGCTCACTTGCCGGAAGTGCCTGACGATAAATCGTGAGGCAATCGGAAAGACTTGTGGTGCGCATCAACTCGTCGCGTAGATGAGCTTCCTCAGTCTGAGGATCAGTCTTTTTAGGAGGCGTACCCCCAAACAACCAGTTCCAGAGTCCCATAGTTTTACCTTTCTTTTTTGTTGCAATGAACCAATTATTTCCGAGAGAATAATAGCATAATTATAGCTATATAGTCAATAGTCTGAAAGTAGCTCAAATCCTATATACTTTGTGGATGGATTTTAACTCTCTAATCGCCCCACACTTTCGCCTCAATGACTTCCAAAAAAAGGCGCTGGCGAAGCTCGGCATCAAGACTGTCGAGGATATGCTCTACCACTTCCCGACTCGCTACGGGAATACGTCTGACATGAAAAATATCGGGAGCTTGGTCAAAGGTGAGGACGCGGTGGTCTTTGGAAAAATCAGTGGACTCAAAACCAGCAAAGGTTTCAAAACCAAAATTCCGATGGGAGATGGCACCATCACCGACGACACAGGAAAAATAAAAGCCGTGTGGTTCAATCAACCCTACCTCGCCAAGATGACCGCCGAAGGGAGCCTGGTTCGAGTCGAGGGTAAAGTGTCAGAGAGAAAGAAAACTGGCGAGCTATACTTCTCCAATCCGAAGATTGAAACCGTCGCAAAGCTCCCTGTCGGCGTCGGCGACTCGCTCTTTGGCAACGACAGCGAAGCACACACGCTCTACCCTATCTATCCAGAATCTCGCGGGGTGACTTCCAACTGGCTCTACCACGCCGTCCAAAAAATCTTTCGATCGGGTATTCTTGACACACTCGTCGACCCCATCCCCGAAGACATACTGAAAAAATACAACTTACCAACCCTTCGCACCGCATTGATTTGGATCCACACACCACTCTCAGACGACAACGCTCTCGCTGCTCGCAAACGTTTCGCTTTTGAAGAAATCTTTTTTATTCAGCTCGAAAAGCAAAAAGCTCGACGCGAGTATCAAAAACAAAAAGCGTTTGTGATCGAGCCGACAGCCGAAGTGGTAGAGAAATTTATTTCCCGCTTCCCTTTCCAAGCAACAGACGCCCAGAGAAAAGCAATCGAGACCACCCTCGCTGATTTTAAAAAAGGCTATGCCATGTCACGCCTACTTGAAGGTGACGTAGGCTCGGGCAAGACGGCGGTGGCGGCGACCACGGCGTATGCGACAATTGTAAGTAAGCCTGCCGGCAGGCAGTTTGGCCATCTCCAAGTTGTCTATATGTGTCCGACCGAAATCCTCGCTTCCCAGCATTTCGAAAGCTTCATCGAATATTTTAAACATATGCCGATCAACATCGGCCTCATCACCGGATCTGGCTGTCGCAAATTCCCCTCAAAATTAAATCCTGGAGGCTGGACCGATATCTCTCGTTCACAACTCTTAAAATGGGTGGCTTCCGGCGACGTACCGATTCTCATCGGTACCCACGCGCTGATTCAAAAAGCAGTGAAGTTTAAACACTTAGCCTATGTGATTATCGACGAGCAGCATCGCTTCGGTACTGCTCAGCGACAAAAGCTTACGATCAAAGACGGCATCACTCCGCACTTACTCTCAATGACTGCCACCCCGATTCCCCGCACACTCACACTCACGATGTACGGTGACCTCGACCTCACACTCCTTGACCAAATGCCTCACGGACGAAAACCCATCATCACCGACATTGTGCTCCCGACTGGGCGAGAAAAGATGTACGAAAAAATTCACGCCGAACTTGAGACTGGCCGACAAGCCTATATTATTTGTCCCCGTATCGACGAACCAGACCCGACCAAAGAAATGGCACTCAATGCCAAGTCCGTAACCGAAGAAGCCAAGAGATTGAAAGCAAAAGTCTTTCAACAATACGAAATCGGCGTGCTTCACAGCAAGATGCGAGACGACGACAAAGAAGCGGTGATGGCAGATTTTAAAGCAGGAAAAATAGACATTCTCTGTGCCACATCGGTCGTGGAAGTGGGAGTAAACGTGCCCAACGCCACCGTGATTGTAATCGAAGGTGCAGAGCGTTTCGGCCTGTCACAACTCCACCAGCTCCGTGGACGCGTGATCCGAAGCAATCATCAGGCATATTGTTTTGTGTACGCAGAAAGCGCCGGAGAAAAGACCGTCGATAGGTTGAATGCCCTCAAAACTGCAAAAAACGGATTCGAACTCGCTGAATATGACCTCAAATTCCGCGGTGCCGGATCGCTCTGGGGAGGCAAACAATGGGGAGTCTCAGACATCGCGATGGAAGCATTGCAGAATCTGAAAATGGTAGAGGCTGCACGCACCGAAGCTACTCGCCTCATCGATACCGACGAGACTCTTTCACAATTCCCTCTTATCAAAAAGCATCTTGAACATAGAGCCAAGGACAAGATTCACTTTGAGTAATTAAAAAGCGCGCAACTTTCGTTGCGCGCTTGCGATTTTCAAACAGAAACGACCGCAGGTTTCGGACGGAGCCGATGATCTTCTTCTTCGGTCAATGTCTGGAACGAGTTTGGATGCCTGAGGTCAAACTCACGCACATGAACACGGTGATCCGGTTTAAAACCAGGACCTTCCATAATATCGCGAACCCTCTCAGTGAATGCCTTCTCACCTTTGACCTTGGTCGGGAGTGTCTCCCCTGAGAGCGGAATATCACGAACAATCTTTGCGCCACGCGGATGATCATCTCCCCGATCGTCAGTGTGATACTGCGACAAGAGAATCAGTCGCGTGCCCAGGAAGACCGCCTCGGACACATCATGCGTCACAAAGAACACTGTCATCTTCCGCTTCTCCCAGAGCTCAAGCAAGAAGACTTGCAAGCGTTCACGAGTCGAAGGGTCGAGCGCACCAAACGGTTCATCCATGAAGATGATATCCGGATTGGTGATCAGGGATTGGGCGATGGCCACTCGCTGACATTGTCCACCAGAGAGCTGGTGTGGGTATTTGTCCGCGTGAGCAGTCAAATCCACCTCATCAAGATACTCCATTGCTTCGGCTCGAAGTTTCTTGCGATTCTTCAGTCGATACCAGAGCGGATGAGTCAGCTCGAGACCAATCATCACATTCCCGAACACAGTAAGATGCGGGAACAATCCGTATTTTTGTGGCACCCATCCACGACGGCCGTCAGGGAACCCCACCGGCGCATCATTTACCCTCACAATTCCCTCGTATCCCAAGTCTCTGCCGAGGCAAATATTGAGCAGGGTTGTTTTACCACAACCAGAAGGACCTATTAGAGAGATAAACTCTCCAGGCGACACCTTGAGATCAACATTTTCGAGCACCGCACGAGCACCTGTCGGACTCTTGTCGTCAGAAAACCTGCGATAGAGGTTTTCAATATGAAGTTGATGATTCATAAGTTAATTCTCCTTTTGTTTTGTATACCACCAACAACACAACAAGATGGTTGTCCGGAGCAACCACGTCATCACGTAGCCGAGCACCACCACCCAGAGGGCATACGGTATGATCACATCCATCGCCAAGTAGCGACGAACGAGATAAATCCGATAGCCAATGCCCGATGAAGCAGCAATTGCTTCTGCAAGAATCAGTGAATACCATGCCACACCGAGACTGACCGAGAGAATCTCGATTAGCCGAGGTATCGCTTGAGGCAAGATGACGCGGTAGACCACATCAAGCTGTCCTGCACCAAGGGTAAATGACCGAGTGATTTGATCACCCGCGAGCTTTGACACCGCCGAGTAAATCGCAAGCGTCATTGCCGGTGCCATACTAATCACGATAAGCACCACCTTTGACAACTCTTCTACTCCGCAAACTATGAAGAGCGCGGGAAGAATCACTGGTGGTGGAATCATATTCCAGAACCGTAGAACGGGCATCAACACAGCATCCATTCCTTTGAACAGTGCCATATTCATCCCAAACCACAGCGCCAGAAATGACGCGATACCAGCCCCGTAAGCGAGTCGTTTGAGACTGACAAACGTATCATTCCAAAACAGATAGTGACCAGTTTTGACATCCGGCTTGGTCGCCACCTCCAAAAAGGCGTGATAGATTTTGGCCGGAGTAGGCATCAGTTTTTCATCTGGATTTTCTTGATTACGCACCGATGAGAACCAGAGGTAACAACCGACAAGTACCACAAATGGCAGGGCACCCAGCAGAACGGAGAGCTTTTCTCCAGGCTCTGCATGCATACCCCAAAACCACGGAATCCTGATTTTGTTCATATGTTTTAACCTTTCATTTCGAAGAACCACTGCATACCCACTATGGGTTTCTATCTTCCATATTACATATATTCATTGTATTGTCAAGCATATTAAAACCCCAGATGCGCGAACGCACCTGGGGTTGTGAGGAGGATACTACAGCTTTCCAGCCGCAGCTTCCACCATGTATTTGGGCTCAAAACGAAGCTTCACATTTCTGGTCGAGCCGAGCACGGATCCGTCCGGGAACTGAATCCCGACGTAGTCCTTTGACCCTGCCCCATTGTAGAGGCCCCGATCGTAGCAGAAGCCACGAACGTAGTCGAGTGTAGTCTTCAACTTCGGATCCTTCATGAACTCGACCGCCTTTGCAGGGTCGTAGAACATGTAGGTGGTCTTGAGCTGTGCACCAAACTCACTGTCTGTGCCCCCCGCACTTTTGGCCATCGAGGCGAGTGCCTGCGATGACTTGTCGCCCTGGCCGTTCATGATTTTCATCACGGCATACCAGGTAGCAGTCAGCGCACGCTTCACTCCTTCCGGCGCATCAGTGCGAACAAGCAAGACGTCCATGACCTCGCCAGGAATCTGGCTCGAGTCGAAGACTTTCGTTGCTCCTTTCGTCTGACGCACTGTCATCAGCGGTGGATTCCAAGTGACCGTCGCCGCGTTGCCAGTCGCCGCCGTAAAAAGGGCGGCGATGTCGCTATCAGAGACGTTTTTGGTCTTCACTTTGGTGATGGGCATATTTGCCATGCCAAGCGCGCGGTAGAGCACATAGTGCGACACCGAGTTTTCGACCAGCATTACTTCCCGACCGGCGAGGTCTGCCACCTTCGTGCCGTTTTTGAGGACGATAGCGTCGTTGCCGTTGCTATAATCCCCCATAATGAGCACAGTGGAGTCCACCCCGCCGACACACGGACCGACAAGCGCGTCCATTTCGGTGATCGTCACCGCTACCACGGACTTGTCCGAGGTATAGCGGTTGATCGACTCACCGTAGTCGTTGATGAGCTCGAGCTTGATGCTGACCCCAAACTTCTTAGCCTGTTCGGCCAAGATTCCCGAGGATTCAGCATACGCCCACGGTTCCCAACCGGTATAGTGCGACCAGACCACCTTGTAAGGCGCCTGACCCACGACCGACTGAACACCAAGCATCACGACAGCACACGCCATCACCAACACCGACATAACCGACAGTTGCTTTTTCATTTTCTGATTTCCTTTCGTTGAGTTGTTGAACTGAGACTTTTTCAGGCAGCAAGCGCTGGCCTGCCGGGAGCACTATCGATATCGAGCGTAATGACGGGTTTGGCTTTGTTTGCCTTTTCCATCCGCTCAATCGTCTTGAACCCTTTATCCACCATCTGACGATGGCGATCAATGTTTTCCTTCATCTGACCGAGGGCATTTTGACGAAACGCGCTGATGTCATTGAAGGCACCAACCGCTTCATCCATCGCACGCTGAAGGACATCCATATTGAGCATCGAGGACGATGCCTGCTTCTGGATCGCTGCCCCTTGAGTGCGCAGAGCCGCGGCATTGTAGGTGATGAAATCTTCAGTCACCCGATTGAGATCCTCAATCTTGCCAATGATGATCTTTTGCTTGGCCAGAGCCAGAGCAACGGTCACCCCCACACGAAGTGCGGGCTCTGTCACATTGCGACAACGCTCAATCCCCCGGACCAATTCCAAATTGTTCCGGATGATGATTTCGTAGCTCATAATCCCCTGCTGGGCAACCACGAGCTGTTGCTGGAGATCCAGCAAACGTTGACGCAAAGAGAACAGCAGTTCTTCTTGCACGAGCTTACGCTGTTCGCTTCCCTCAGGGAAACGAAGAGCTTCAGCCTCGAGTTGCTTATCAATCAAGTAACCCATCGCAATGATGCGCTGGAGCTTGATTGTCAGCTCACGCATGGCAGCCTGATCATCCCGAAGAATGTCATTGTCACGGAGCAGTTCCTTCTTGTCAGTCTCGAGAGCGACAAACAGTGAGCTGATCACGTTGCCCGCACTTTCGTAGCGGACAAAGAATTTATTCACCGGTTTGCCGACAAGTGGCAAGAAAGAGAACGCGCGTCCGAACCAGCCGGGCTCGAAGTTGAATTTGCGCGGATTAACCGCATCAAAATTTACCTTGAGATCAGCCAGCCGACCAGCAATCTTACCCCCATCATCTCCGAGGTCCATGAGGCGACGCATCGGCTGATTGAGCATCTTGCTCGACTCAGCGAGACGATTCCCCACGTTACCACCGAATTGGGCAACTGCATCTTTGGCAGCCTTCTGACCATCAGTGGTGCCGTTGATTGAGGCGAGCAACTGATCAACAAACCGTTGAGCCTGTTGCTGATCGCCCGGATTGACCGAACCACTTTCCGCAGCAGACTTGATCTGGTCAGGAGTAAGCAATTCAAGATCCTGAGCTACTCGCGTAGCCACGGGAAGTTGAGGAGCAGGACTCTGTGCCAGAGCAGTCTTGATCATCGAGAGCGGATCCGCTTGAGAGCGTTCCGCAACCATTGTAGGAGGAGCTGAGTTCATACTTACTGTTTCCTTTCTTTTTCTGTTTGTTGTTTTAACTTTATTTTTGTTTACCACCAACACTGAGTCACTTCGGATCAGACGGATCCAAAGTAATACTTGTTTCCGACCGTTTGACCAGTCGGGCGAGCGATTCGATGATAGAGTCGAGAGACGTACTGTCCCCTTGCTCGATGTGAGCAACTCTATCAATCAACTGCTCGATAGTTGTGAGCGCCATCTCGTTGTCCGCAAGCAATCGTTTGATTTCAGCCTGAGCATCATCATAGATTTTTTTGCGAAGCTTGACGGCACTAAGTGTTCGCTCATCGGCATCATCGCGTGTCAATTTTTCGAGTCGAACAATGTCTTTTGTCCAACCGCGAATATCGGCATTGCGATGTATCGATAGCAGATCCGCAACTTGATTCAAGCTACGGAGTCCACTTGCATACACTTGTTCGGCACCCTCAAGGCACCGAACAAACATCAGTTCACCCGAGGTCAATCGACTATAGAGGATTTCCCTCAGTCGCTCTATCCCCGAACGAAAATGTTCAAGTTGTTCTGTGCCTTTGGCACAGTCAACCCCAACAAGTTTGGTTTCAAGCTCTCTCGCACGCGAAGACTGATCTTCGGCACGTAAAGCTCGTTGCTCGCGGAAGTATTCGAGAACGTGTTCATCCTTTTTTCCAAAGAAGTTCAACGCCCAACGACCTCCCGCAAAAGCCACCCCACCAGTAAAGATGAGTGCCGGTATTGCTGCCGACACTCCAAGGAATAAGCCCGTAGCACAGGCTCCGACCACTCCAATTCCCGCCGGTATTACTACCAGAGGATCCTGAAGTGTGTCCGACCTCACCTGACGCATTGCTGCGTCGAGGCTTAATTCAGCCGGACGCGATGCGTTTTGAGAATCCATATATTTTAATGTTTTTTGCTTCGTTTTGAGTTTTCAAGGTACTTGTACAAGACAAGTCACCCTGCTTGTTTCTGTATGACATTATGCATAAATGCTTGAGATTGTCAAGGTTTTTGTCCCCTACTACTTGCGCAAAAGAAAAGCGCCGGAAATGCTTTTGCAAAAGCATTTTCGGCGCGCGAATGACTACCTCGCAACTTCAAAGTCAAAACCAAAGATGTTGCGAGTCCCCACCCGAGAACCAGCTTGTCCATCGACCTCAATCGGCGTCACGTAGTGCCACAAAGGCGACCCGCCATCAGCCTGAAAGATCCCCTGCCCTGGCTCGAGTGTGTGCTCGAGATAGACAGTCGTCTTGTCCGGACCGTAGACGAGACTCTTTCCTCCCACAATTCCCTGTCGCAATAGCACCAAGGCCGACACGATATAGTCGGCGCCATCTTGATGAATACCTTCAGGAGAATTATCACCCGGACTATTTTCTCGAGTGACAATACTGACTTGATGGCAGGTAATCGTCAGTGATTTAAGACAAGGTTCAACCCCACGGACGATATTTGCCAGAGCAATCAGCAATTTCTGAAACTCACCGTGGTCAGCGACACCAGGAGACATCTCAGCAAAGAATCGTGCTTTTGCTCGATAGTCATCGGTGGCTAATTTTTGTGCAAAGCCACCCACCGGCATCCGATTGAACTGCCAGAATCCTGGTCTGGTCGGAACACACACAAATCGTGCCACCGCACGCTTGCGTGAGGGAATAATGCACTCAAACACATCACGCTCGTCACGAGGCAACCTCGACACCAGATGCGTAATGACCCTTGATTCGTGTTCATCGATATGGAAGTCTGCGTAAAAGGCTTTAAGCAACTCAGCTTGATCCGGAAAAACTCGAGAAAGAAAACGAAGTTGCTTCGAAACATAGTCGTAGTAATCCCACGGCAGAGTCTCAAATGTTGGGAGCACATCGGTCATCAGTTTTACCTGATCGACACCAATCCCTGCGAGATTAAATAGCCGGAGTGGATGAGTAATCGGAATAGCCAATTGGTCAGACAGGGATTTTTCATCCTGAAGATACGTTACTTTCATAGGTATTTTGGTTTTGATTTGAAAAAGAGCAACAAGACAACGTCTGTCTTGTGTATATTCTGGTGCGACGATACCATATAATATTACTTATTGTCAAATGTGATTTACGAGAAATAGAAAAGCCCCGTCTCGCTTCGCGAGACGGGGCTTACGATCAAAACACATCTGTTAGGAGACTAATCTCCACTCTCGGCAGACGATACCCATAGGCTCGATTACTCTCATCGGGTAGGCGCGGGAGTGGCTTACTACTCCCCAACCCTACCGCCAACATCCGATTGGATTCGATACCATGAGTGACTTCAAGATAGCGCATCGCCGCTTCTGCCCGAGCCAGAGACAATTCCTGATTGGCTGTCGGATCGCCGACAATATCAGTGTGTCCCCGAATCCCGAGTCGAAACGCCGGATACCGCTTAATCTTTTCAGCAATTGAATCGATCACTTGCTTACCGTCAAGCGTCAGCTCATCGCTTCCGCTTTGAAACTTAATCGGCTCCACTTTCAGAGTACCCACGTCACGCAAGCGCGCCCACTGAGCAGGGGTGAGTGCCGAAAATCGACTACCATCACTACCGACCACAGGCATACCGCCGGTCACATTGGTGAATCCGACTTTGACACCAGAGGCATACAAGTCGTCGATGAAGTCGCCTTTGGTGAGCATCAACGGATTGTCTCCAGGAAGCGGGTTGCGACTAAAGTCGCCCACCTCTCGCAAGACAGTCACCACTGCATCAATCGTCTCGGCCAAGACTCGCTCCGGCCGAACGCCTTGATTTTGTGCGTGAGACACACCAAACCAAGTCTTGGCATTGTCAGTGAGACTGACCCACGACACACCATTGATCATCTGGCTCACCGAAGCACGGTCAGCGATATGCATCTCATTACCCAACTCTTTTTCCAACTCATCAGGATGATCTCGGTACTGCTTGAGTACCCGAAAATACGTCTTGAGTAGAATGGAAACGACTTCGGGTCGATCTGCAATCGTCTTCTGGCTTGCCAAAAGAACGTCGACGATCACATGTGATGTGCGTTCACTTCCCAAGATTTTACCAACACCTTTGATCTCGAGCGCCTTGGAAACTTGTGGTTCCCAGAGCACCGCGACCGACACTTCTTTGTTCTGCAACATACGAAGTGCATCGGCCGAATCTTTTGAGGGAATCTTGAGTGGTGACTTTTTCACCCGAAGCAGTGGAATGTCGAAATCGACACCAGCCACTTTCATCAAGTGATGCGACGGAGAGTCAGGAGTGAACGCGATTTTCTTGGTCACCTTTTCGCGAAGCGCGTCGAGTGACGCCACTTCGTTGGTGTAGGCCACCATCGCGTCCCCGCCTTTTGACTCATCAATCACCGCCACGATACTGGCGGAATAATTGTGTGTTGCTCCGTTGAGCACATAGGAATCAACCGTCGCAACCGCGAGATTGACCGTATTTGCCGACAGAGCTTTCATCCGTGCAGGATAATCCGCCTTATCATCGACACACTCAACCAGATAGCCTTCCTGAAGCATCTCTTTCTTGAGTCGTAAAGACCTAAACGGGAAATATCCCACCCAATCATCTACCGCGATGACAATCTTGCCCTTGGTCGCTTTGGCATCGGACATATTTTTCTGCCGATACTCCGCAACGTGAGGCTGAGCAAACTTCCAGATTCCCATACCAATAATTGAAAGCAAAACAAACCACATCGTGATTTTTGTGCTGAATTTCATAGAGTCCTTTTTGTGTTTTGAGTTTTAAAAAACTAGTGTTCTGGTGCGGATGGTAACATATATAGAAAGATTAGTCAATCACTCTCGCTGATACTTCCCCATTAAAAAATCCCCCTCCATCGATGACGGAGAGGGACTCGTGAACATACTGCAATAGACGACCGTTCAGAACTTGGTGGACTCAGCGAGCACCGAACTCAGACCTTTTACGAGCTGATCGGGATTCTGCGCTTCGGCGTAATACACCTTGCCGGGTTGATTGAGACTATGTCCTCCACTAATACCGAATCCGATAGTGTGGAGAATAATCGGCGAGGCAACAATCCGGTTGATGATTCCATCATCTCGGTCACTCGCCTCACCATCAGTCACTACCACCAAGTGATATTCGCCATAGCCCAACTGTTTCTGCATCTGAGCAGACAGCTGAGCGACACCGGTTCCAATAGCTTGATACAGAGGAGTGCCACCATTAGCAACAATCTCCTGCACTGCGCCATTGAAAGCCTGGCGATTTTGTGGACCAGAGCCGAGCGGAACTCGCTCGGAAACACCGTGGCCATCAAAGACGAAGAGTCCAAGGTTATCTTCGGGCATGAGTAATTTCGCAAAGTTTCCGACCGCCTGCTTAGCGACCAGAATCTTCGTTGAATTACCCGCAGCCCGACGCTCCTCCATACTCCCCGACCCGTCGAACACCACGTAGAAGTTGCGACGCAACAAGTTACTATCGAGCTTCGTGCGTGGCGCAGACTGAATGGGTGGCGAAGCACCTGCGACAGGTGTGACCGGCGCTCCCGGAGGAGGACCGTCACACCCACCAAACAAAATGCCGAGCACAGACACCAGAAGCAAAGTAGTAATGTATTTCATATCGATTTACTTTTGAAGTTTCGACACGACCACACTACTTCACCGGAGCAAAGACACCTGTCTCCGCTTCCACTGGGACGATTTTAAACTGCACGCGCATATTTTTACGCCACTCAGCTTCAGTGAGTGACGGAAGTGGCTCGCCTTTGTAGACGCCCACAGTCTCAACACCTTTCACCGGCTTGAAGCATCCGTGACCCACGGTCGTTATCTGACTTTCGTCGAGAGTCACGCCCTTGGATTTGGCAAACGCGATCAGCTCGGCACGGACCTGGTTGGCCCGCGAGAGCGACGTATTCATATTCACCTGGCGGATCTGCTTGAGCTCCACCTGAGGAACATTGCCACGAAGCGCCTGAAGATATTTGTTCGGATCAGTGTGCCCTTCAACCGTGAGGATCGCCCCACTATACGTCGAAGCGAGACTGATGACCTTTTGAAAATCATCAACGTACCCACTGACATCAAACTGCGCCATGTTGGGCTCAAACTGAACCGTGAAGGTGAACACCGCACTGAGTGTATCACCCTTCTTGGCCACCAGAGCTGCCACCATCGCCGGGTCAAAACCCGCAGTCTCCGCTTCCACCGTAGTATTGCGGAGACCAGCCTTGATACCTTCATAATCAAACTCCGCGCTCTTGAGCGGAATCCTGCTGTTCAGGAGACCGAGCTTCACGAGTGAGGCTTGATTTTCGCCAGACACCACATCGAAACGACGCGGATACGCCGGAGTGCGGAAGAACCGCATATTTCCCGCGAAGCCAGCGAAACTGCAATCTCCATAGAGGCCCTTGGCATCATCGATCGCATCCTTGCTATCGAGAAACACCAGAGCCGCCGAAGACATCAGTTTGTCGAAGCTCACCTTTTGAGCCGGCGTGCGAGAGAGGAGTTCGAGTTGTTCCTGCGCATTCAAAAGTGCGTGAACAAAAGACTCGACTTCAGCTTTGTGGCCTTCGAGGTAATCAGCACGAACGGCATACACATCAGCGATGACGTGATCTGCACTTTTCGTGCTCATCAGCACCCGAGCACCATTAACAGTCTTCTCTTTGCCGTTGCCCACCTTCCCCACTCCGCCAGTCAATTCACTAGCATCGGGAGAGATGACAAACGCAGCATCGATCGAAGGGTCAGAGCGGAACGCAGCAGCTGGACTGTTGTCCGTGCCGGTAATGTCTTTGACCCACTTGATCTTTACTTGATCGAGCGCGACACCCGCATCCGCGAGCGTCTGCACCAGGAAGTCCACGTGGGGGCCATAGGCCTGCACCACAATAGTCTTACCTTTCAGGTCGGCAGCATCTTTGACCGATGAACGCACCACCAAGACGTCTCCGCCTTGTGACCACGTCATCTGGTAGATAACCACCGGTCGCACTCGCGGATCTTTGAGAGCCGAAAGCGCCTGATTGATCATACCGACAGTGCCCCGCAAATAGGCGGATTGGCCACTGACGTAGTTTTCAACCTGCTTCGGAAAGACGTCTTCGCGAACGAGCTTGAAATCAAGCTTCTGAAGCGCGAAGATACTTCCAGGCTGAGTCGTCACCGACCCGCCATTGGCGAGGAGGGTTGCGATATCGCCACCCCAAGTGATGACCGGCAGTTGCATCTGACCTGGCTTGACCGGACCGACGGACCCCGCGACCAGCTGGTCGAGAGGTTTGTTTTCGATGTATTGAGCGGCACTCGCAAAGAGCGCACTCATGAGGAGCACCGACAGCATCAGCAGTTTTTTCATAGGACTTCTTTCTTTTTGTAGTTGTGTCCACCAACAATGAGTGGAGAACAAAATGCATCTATTGCATTATGTTGTCAATGAACACTTCAGGCCTCAAGCTAGCAAGAATTATACGTTTTGTCAATAGTTACACTACCCTACTCCATGTGAGTGTATTCAAGGTGGTTTGTTGGGGTAAGTGTGCTAGTATTTTGGTACGCGCCTGTAGCTCAGTTGGTAGAGCAGGTCTCTTATACAGACAAGGTCGGGGGTTCGATCCCCTCCAGGCGCACCAATCATTTGTTTTTCGAACCACACATTTCCGAAAGACTCTTTACCCCCATCAATACATACTCTGCAATATCCCTATTCTCAATAATCACACTGCACGTACCATGCCCAAAACCCGTCTTGTACGTAATATCACTTAATCTGGACTCTTTTACATAGGGCTTCCTGAATTGTCTTCTTGGTATTGATAATTCTTTTGCCCAAAAAGAAATTTGTTTTTGAATATCCATATCTGAATAAAGTTGCAAACTTACTTTTACTTTTCTTTTATCTACACCAAGTGTCTCGATCCATCTCATAAAATATTTCATCATTTGTGGATTTGTATTCGTAAGTGCCATCGTTGCTTTAGTGCTTTTCCAACCCTCTCCCCAATACAAGAAAAAACCCGTCAAAAATATCTCCCTCCGGCTTAATACTCCGATATCTTTAATTACTCGCCGAAAGACACTATCCAACCGGTCCTGCCTTTTACGCATCTTAGTATTACGACAACGCTCTATCCGCATAGGATTTAATGCTCCAAGCTCTTTAATTCTCTCTTCAGAAAGTGGCATATTTCTAAGCCAGCCACTCAGGGTACTCTTGCTGACACCTAACTCTTCTTTTATTTGAGAATAACTCATCCCCTTATTTCTCAAAGAAATCGCTTTTGATTTATCTTCAAATCGGGCCATAAATACGTACCATAGAATAGTAAGTGGTACATTAATTATACATAGATACGGATATTGCGACCAATAAAATTATCCCCAACTAAATAATACGTGCTAGACTACAGACATGAATACTTCTAAAAAGATCTGGTTTCGAGCAAAAAGATACGGATGGGGTTGGACACCAACAAGCTGGGAGGGGTGGGTAATTATGCTTGTATATATCATATATCTCGTGCACACATTTCGAGTGATTGACTCGATGCAACATTCCGGAAGCGATACGTTAATCAACTTCGCTCCACGATTTATCTTTGCCACACTTATTTTGTTAGCAATTTGTTACACTAAAGGTGAGAAGCCAGGATGGCATTGGGGAAAATAGACATGAGTAGTTAGTAGTGAGACATAAGATGGGAAACCCCTGGAAATTGCTCCGCAATTTCCAGGGTCATTCCCCATTCATGAATCATAAATCTGGCTTCTACCCCTGATGCTCAATATCCAACTTCTTCTTCGGAATAATACCAAACGCCATAATTATTTTCTCATATTCCTCTCGCTCAATCGTCTCCACTTCAATCAGTTTGCTTGCGATCGCATCGAGGGCAGTGCGCTTCTCGGTCAAAATCTTTTCAGCCTTAGCCTTCGCCTCGCCCATAATCCGCGCCACCTCAGCATCAATATCAGCGCCAATTTTCTCGGAATACTCTCGATCTTCAATCCCCCGACCGCCAAACAAAGGTCTCCCTCCAGAACTCTCAAGCGCAAGTACGCCAATTTTTTCCGACATGCCGTATCGAGTAATCATCTCTCGTGCCAAAGCAGTCGAAACCTGCAAATCATTTGAAGGACCTGTGGTCACGTCACCTAACACCATCATCTCAGCCACATAACCTCCGAGCGACACCGCAATATCATCCAAAAATTCTTTCTTCGACTGGAGCTTTCGATCTTCAAGTGGCAAGTGGAGCGTATACCCCGCCGCACGACCACGTGAAATGATTGAGATCTTGTGTACTGGATCAGCATACGGCAATACCGAAGACACGAGAGCGTGTCCTGCCTCGTGATAGGCCGTAATTTCTTTTTCTTTTTTAGAAAGCAAATGACTCTTGCGCTCAGGACCGAGCATCACCTTTTCAATTGCTCGAATCAAATCAAACTGAGCCACTTTATTGCGATTCTCTCGTGCCGCCAAAATCGCCCCTTCATTCATGAGTGAATACAAATCCGCACCAGAAAAGCCCGGTGTTCGCTCAGCAATCACCTTTAAATTAATATCCTCAGCAAACGGCTTCTTACGAGAGTGGATAGTCAAAATCGCTTCTCGGTCAGATCGGTCAGGAAGGTCGATAGTCACTCGTCGATCAAAACGTCCCGGGCGAAGCAATGCAGGATCCAAGACATCCGGTCGGTTGGTTGCTGCCATCACGATCACTTTCTCATTTGGCTCAAAGCCATCCATCTCTACGAGAATCTGGTTGAGTGTCTGTTCGCGTTCATCATTACCCCCACCAACTCCTGTCCCTCGCACTCGTCCTACCGCATCAATTTCATCGACGAAAATAATCGCAGGTGAAGCTTTCTTTGCCATTTGGAATAGGTCGCGCACACGAGAGGCACCGACACCGACAAACATTTCCACAAATTCAGAACCCGAGATTGAGAAGAAAGCGACACCCGCTTCCCCCGCTACTGCTCGAGCGAGCAAGGTCTTGCCTGTACCCGGAGCACCCATGAGCAAAATACCTTTTGGAATCACCGCCCCAATCTCCAAAAATTTCTTTGGATTTTTCAAAAAATCTACAATTTCAGAAAGCTCTTGTTTCGCCTCCTTCGCTCCTGCCACATCTTTAAAAGTGACACGCTGTTTGGTATCGGTCGGAAACGTAATACGCGCTTTTGATTGACCGAAGGTAAAGGCTTGCATACCCGAACCCTTCATTTGTCGCGATAGTGTCCAGATGAAGAAGCCGATGAGCAAAATTGGCAAGATAAACGGCAAGAGATTGAGCAACCAATATCCAATACCACTCTCACTCTTCACCTCAATCTTTACTGCGGACAATTTATCTGTCGGCACTTTGTAATTTGAAAACGTTTCAGTGAGTGATCCCTCCACCTCTTTCTTTGACTGCTTCTCTTCGCCAGTCTTGTAGATAATCGAAAGATCATCACCTGTAACAGTAATCGAGGTGACAGTGCCCTTTGCAATATCTGACGCTACCTCTGAAATAGAAATCTCAGGAATCTTTTTTTGATAATCCGAGACCGCAGAGTAGACCGAGACGATAATAAACAAAATGAGTAGGGCCGTACTAATCTGATTCCAGATGCCTTTTGGCTGGGGCAATTTTGGACCACCGCCTTTGCCAAAGCGATTTTTACCCTTATTCTTCGGCTCGTTTTGAGTAGGTTGTGTATTCATAATTTAGTGTCGTAGTATATCACGATTTTCAGGAAAAAGAAAACCGCTCGGTGAGACACCGAACGGTTTGAGAAATTACGCACACTTTGACGTAATCGGCTTATCGACACGCCACGGGAGACGGAAACCAAAATGACGTTCCTCAAGAGTCGCTCCACCGAGAACTTTCGGATCAAACTGAAGGTTGAGCGTCGTGCACGGGGTCAGATTTGCCTGCCTGAACAATGAGGCATCGTGTACAAAGGCCTCAGGCTCCCTATGGACCTTGTGACGCAGACTCGAGAGAGTGAAGCGTTTGTCATACGACTCCACCATCGCGAAGTGTCCACAATGCAAGCACTCAGAGAACTTATACACCGTAAAAGGCGCACGGCCATCTTCGATCATAATCTGAGTGACTAGAGGCGGTCCCACAATCAACGAATGAAGGACGCCGGCAACCGAAGGTGTACCAACGATTGGGTACATCTTGAATGTCCTCTTGACATTTGTTCTTCCGCAACATCGACATCCCCGAACTTTTGCTTTGAGATGCCGATCACGGAGATAGAGTCCACCTGCGACGATTGGGATTGCAATCCCCACCACCAGTTGTGTATTCATTTTGTTTTCCCTTTCTATTTATTTAAAAAACTATGTTCTGAAATAAGGATACCATATCTACACCATTTGTCAAAGCACCGTCTGACTGTTACTATTTACGAGTGACCAATTTAGTAACCCATAAAAAAGCGCGATTTAATTATGAAATCCTCGAAAGCTTCGAGGCTGGTATTGAACTGCTCGGTTTTGAAGTCAAAGCACTTCGTGAACACAAAGGGTCACTCGATGGTGCCTATGTCACCCTCCGTGGAGGCGAGGCGTTTTTAATCAACTTTGACCTCCCTGCCTATCAAGAAAAAAATACACCCGAAGGCTACGATTCAAAGCGTAATCGAAAGCTCCTACTCACCAAAACAGAGATTGCGAAGCTCTCTGCCCAGGAGTCAAAGAAAGGCTTGACAATTGTGCCTATTTCGGTATATAATAAAGGAAGAAAAGTCAAGGTATCCATCGCCATCGTCCGCGGGAAAAAAGAGTTTGATAAACGTGAGACGATCAAGAAGCGGGATACAGACCGGGACATCCGGCGCACCTTGAAAAACGAATAGATAACTATCACAGACGACGCACTTCTTTGTTGCTTCGTTCCGAGACTCCCTCGTCATACTAAGTGTATGACTCAGTCGTTTCTCACTCGCGCCTCGAATTGCATTCGCCTGTGAAAGTTCTCAAAGAATCATCCCTGTTAGGATTCCCCTAAAGTGCAAAAATTATTTCGCCCTTTAGGGGGATGATCGGCCTAGACAGGAGACTTATGTAGTATTGCGCATTGTGGAGCTCCATTAACTCCTAAATCTGATGGAAATTGTAACTGCAAAAACAGTTGCTCGAGCAAAGTCTATTGTGTCACCATTTTTTGGTGCCAAGGACCTTGCTTTCGCTTACGCATTAGCCTAAGCGACATTGACCAAGCTCTCTCCACGGGGTTTGGACCCAGTGTTATATAGTGGATTAGAATATATCTATTTTCCCGAGATACATTCGAAACTAAGGGAATCGGCGATGGTGAGTTTTGCTCATTCAATATCACACTCGCTTAAATCTGCTCACGCAGAAAAAATCAGCTATACAATGTAGATCCAATATTAACTATTCTCTTGCACCCGAGTTCGATTCTCGGCATCTCCACTGCGTACAAAACCACCCGAAAGGGTGGTTTTGTTTAACCTTGACATATTTATTATTAATGCTAACATGATAAGCGGAATCGTCCCTCAACAACATCAAAAAAGACTACGCATGAACTACATCCCTGTAATTGGCTGGTTTACCGACTTCGCACTGAAATCTTCTCTTGCGGTGCCATTCTGGATAATCTGGTCATGGTTTGGCATCGGACAAAAGTATTTCACTTTCCTCCCTGAGCGATTTCAATCGATCCCTTTTTTGGACACCGTTGGTTTGTTTATGGTCATCCCAATCGCGCTCCACATCATCACCCCGAAGTTTGCACACGTCTCGAACGATAAAGAAAATAGTCAAACCGTAGGGTCATAATGGGTATTCTCAAAGAACACATCACCCATCACCAGTTGAGCCGCAGAGGTAAATCTCTGTGGCTTTTTTATTTAAACTCAGCACTTTAAACGGCAATTGACAATAAATATATATTATATTAACGTACAAACAGAGTGCTCGCCTGAGCATCGTTCTTGTAAAACACGTGGACACCAAAGACATATGAAAACACGCCCTCTTACTGGGAGTATCGGACGATTAATCGCACAACGATCAAATCTTGTCAGGGAACTCAGCGACAAACTTGAAAGACTGAAGCAGGAAGAAGGTTTGCTGGCAGAGAATTTACTGGCTATTGCCCCAGAGTCTATTCAGCAATGGCTCACCGATGATTGCATCATAACCAATCTCTTTGAATACGGTCAGGCCCAAAGGAAGATCGTCTTCAATGAAAAACCTTTCGGTGACCACAACCAAGTCAAAGATTTGATCAAAACGCTCAATAAAGCCTGGAAAGGTCTGGTTGTGGTCAAACTGAACAAGAAGCCTGAGACTCACCGAGTTGGGGTCACCTTTACAGTTCTGCACTAAGTGAACCATCCGCGTCTTTAAAAAATAAAGCCATCCGTCTAGGGATGGCTTTTTATTTCAACACGAATTTCTCCACCCTCCCCTCCTCCAAAATAATCAAAAGCCATGCAGTGTACTTTTCAGGATGGGCGCGAGCGTCTTTTTTTAAATCCACAAAAGAAATCCATTTGTATTCGTGTGCTTCTTCTGGATTAATTTTTAGGTCTTTCGCCTCACTTCTACCAACAAATACATGATCGTATTCGTGCTCAATCAGGCCGTTTGCCAAACCCTCAGCTCGATACTCAAAAGCATAGAGCTCTTTGAGCTCACAATCAAAACCCATTTCTTCTTGAAGTCTCCGGTGCACCGCTTCTTCTATTTTCTCTCCCACTCGTGGATGACTACAGCAAGTGTTAGTCCACAATCCGCCCGAGTGGTATTTGTGTAGTGCTCGTCTCTGGAGCAAGGTCTCGCCTTTGCTGTTTACTACAAAAATCGAGAAGGCTTCGTGAAGCTTGCCTACTTTATGCGCTTCGAGCTTCTCAATCCTTCCGATGCGCTTCCCGGTCGAATCTACGAGATTAATATCATCCATAAGAAACTATCATAGCATACCCGAAAGTTGTCTGTACCACATATTCGTGCTAGAATAAACGCCTAATCATAAACACTACCCTGTGAGTACCCCTAAAGCCCGCATCAATCATCAAATCCGCGCAACTGAACTCCGAGTGATCGGAGCAGATGGTGCCAACCTCGGCGTCCTCCCACTTGCTGAGGCAATCAAACAAGCACAAGCGCTCGAGCTCGACCTGATCGAAATCTCTCCAAACGCCGTCCCACCAGTCGCCAAAATCATGGACTTCGGCAAGTATCAGTACCTCGAAAGCAAAAAGGAAAAGCAGGCAAAGGCGAAAGCGCATGTCATTGAGCTCAAAACCTTGCAAGTAAAGATTGGTACCGGTGATCATGACCTTGCCCTCAAAGCAAAGCGTGCTTCTGAATGGCTTCGCGAAGGTCATCGTATCAAGATGGACCTCTTCCTTATTGGCCGTTCGAAGTATATGAACATCGACTTTTTGAAAGAGCGAATGGAGCGTATTTTGAAATTCATCACTGAAGATTTCGTAGTAGTAGAACCCCCAACCAAGAGTCTCAAGGGACTGACTGCGATTATTGAGAAGAAGAAGGGATAAAATAGAGGTGAAGCAAGAGAGAAAAGAAGTAAGAGAGTAAAATCCGTAAAGGGAGGCGCCTTAGGCGCCTCCCTTTACGGATTTCTCTTTCTGGTCTTTCTCGCTCTCTTGCTTACCATCTCTCTTGCTTTTATAGGCAAGATGGTATATGATAGCCACTCATACAAACAGGCCCTAAACCTATATGAAAACCAACAAATCATACAGTAAGCGCATCAAAGTCACCAAGAACGGCAAGCTCGTCGCTCGAGTGGCTGGTCAGGGTCACTTCAACGCAAAGGAAAGTGGCAGTAATCAGATGGCAAAAAACCGATCGGTTTTGATCCATATGAGCAACAAAGCAAAGTCACGCTTCCTCCCGTCTTCTCACTAATTTTTTAATTTTTAAACTACCATGACCCGAGTCAAAAAAGCAGTAAACGCCCTGAAAGGCCGACGAAATACACTCAAGCTCGTAAAGGGCTATCGTTTCCGCCGAAGTACCAATGAACGTGCTGCGCAGGAAGCAATCTTCCACGCTGGTGCATACGCATTTGCACACCGACGAGACAAGAAAGGCGACTTCCGACGACTATGGAATGTCCGTATCAGTGCTTTCGTAAAAGCAAACGGTACTTCATACAGTAAGTTTATGGGAGCTCTCAAAAAGAAAAACATCTTGGTTGACCGAAAGATTCTCTCAACCCTAGCTTCAGAATATCCAGAGACGATGAAGCGAGTAATGGCAAAAGTAGCCTAACTAACAAAAAACTCCCGCTCGGGAGTTTTTTGTTAGCTTTTCTTTACCAAATTATTTAAAGACACAAACAACTATCTTTGGGTGCAGATTGTTCGCGCCGGAGGTTGGAACTGTCAGATCGAGAGTTTTAACAATCTTAAACTTTGACTGAGCAAGTAGCGACTCCAAAAGAGCGTGCTCACTCGTATAGACCACAAGCACTCCTTTAGCTTTCAACACAGACTCACTATACTCAACAAAATGTGCGTACAACGCTCGCAAATCCTCCCCTTTCGAGACCTGCATACCGAAAGGCAGATCAGATGCAATGGCATCAAATTTACCCAAAGCCGGTCGAGTAGCGATATCAGCATTATGAAAAGTAACCGACTTGAGCAAACCCGCTTTCTTCACATTTTTCACCGCGAGCGCAATACTCGTACCATTGGTATCAAAACCAACCAGCTTGAGCTCGCTATTCGTAATCCCCGCCTCTACCAAAAGCGTTCCGCTTCCCGAAAAAATATTGAGATACGACTTAGCAGAATCTAGTCGACAAAAAGTGTTCATCGCATATGCCGTGGTCGGATTCAGTCCGCCTTTAATATTGGCAACACGATAGTCTCGCACCGACAACGGCCTTGCAGTAAGACGCACCCCCACCTCCCACACTCCGAGTGATTTACCGATATACATCTCCATATCTGCCTCTTCGGCCAAGACCAATTTGTATCGCGTGGTGATAAAGTGATGGATCTTTCGGATCTCATCAGACTGCGAACCAGCACAACTCAAATGATAGGTACGAAACGTGTCATTTTTGAGAGCGGTATCCACAAGGTCACCGAGAATTGATTTGTGATCAGAGATTTCAGATGGATTGAGTCGGTCACCTCGACGTATCGCGTAGACATTCAAAACACTTCGCAGAGCGCCCACATCCGACAAAGAAGAAGTAGCATCAAGATATATCTTTTCTGTATGCGTCTCAAACACGCGCACGTTTGGGTACTGCGCGATTTCAGCTAGCACCACTTCCTGTAGTCCAGGAACAAAGGTAAGTTTCAACAAAATAGGTGACATAGACGCAATGGTACCTGACAATCTCAAATTGTCTACTATACCCAGAGACTAGTATTTACTGTATCTCAACAACCTCCCCCGCTTCTGGTACCACCGCGATAACGCCCAAATTGTCTCTCAATTTTTGAGCCAAGAAAAGCGAAGATTTTGGTTCGCCCATTGCCACAAATACTTTTTTGAGTGTCGAAGTAGTAGCAGAGACAAATTCGACGAGATGATCTGAATCTTTGTGCGATGAGTACCCTTCAATCATTTCTATTCTTGCTCGAACTGGCACCTTATCACCATTAATAATCACCTCTTTATCCGCATTTTGGATTTCTCGCCCAAGAGTGCCGAGTGATTGGAATCCTACCAGCAAGATAGTGCTTCTTGGATCTGGCAAAAAATATTTCTCGTGATTGACCACTCGTCCACCTTGCGACATACCTCCTCCCGCAATAATAATCTTGGTGCCTGGAGTCTTTTCAATTCCTCGGGAATCAAATCCATCCACCGTAAATTTTAACTTTGGAAATTTAAAAATATCATCACCATGAGCGATTTCGCCCTGCACTACTGGGTTAAAGTCGCGCACTCGACGACGGTAAATATCCGTCACCTTGATCGCAAGCGGCGAGTCGAGGAAAACTGGCACCGACGGCACCTTGCCTGACTCAACCAGCTTATTGAGCTCATACAAAATCACTTGAGTGCGCTCGAGTGAAAACGCTGGGATGACCAATGTCCCCCCGCGAGCAATTGCCTCACGAACGATTTTTTCAAACCGTGCATCACGATCACTTTTCGACTCATGGTTTCTGTCGCCATAGACACTCTCCATCACCATATAGGTCGCATCAGTGACCGGCTCAGTATCTTTGAGGAGTGGCGTCGGACTATTCCCCAAATCACCGGTAAAGACCACTTTTTCGGGACCAATCTTAAATTCATACATCGTTGAACCTAAAATGTGTCCAGAGTCTTTCAAAAACACCGAAGCACCTCCGGGAAGCGGGATGATATCGTGATACTCAAATCCTTTCCAAAGAGAAAAAGCTTTTTCGACATCCTTCTTTTCATAGAGCGGTAGTGTCCCCTCCTTGCGCGCATTTTGGTCGATGAGCTTGAGCGCATCATCGAGCATAATCACACTGATTTCTTTGGTGACATTGGTGCTATAAATTTTGCCCGAAAAACCATCTCGGACCAATTTACCAATACGACCGATATGGTCCATATGAGCGTGAGTCACTAACAGATACTGGATTGATTTTGGATCGTAGGAAAAAGAAGTCGAGTTGATTTGATCCGCACCGTGTTCTCCTTGAAGCAATCCACAGTCTATGAGAGCATCAAAATCGGCAGTCTTGAGTACAAAATTGGCTCCGGTGACCGTACCGGCGCCCCCAGCAAAGGTGATGGTGAAGAGGGACATTGCAGAAGTATATAGTAAAAAGTAGAAAGTATAAAGGAAAACAAATTCCTAAGTCCTAATACCTAATTTCTAAACAGGGAGAGCAATTAAAAAATCCGCCGAGGGAGCGGATATGGCGAACCAACGATCCAATTAAATAACCCCAGATGCGAGGTGAGGTTGGGTTGGGACCCAACCTCAAG
>JBDKKW010000005.1:0-40447 GCA_039795895.1 Candidatus Parcubacteria bacterium
CGTTCGAGGATTTTGGTTTTAGTGAGGATGGACATGAGGCTTTTAAGCTTAGTGAATAACAGAATACTCTAGTAGTAATGCATTATGCCCGAGTGCTGTTGAAGACACAAGCGATAGGGTTGTATCAGTGGGTTTTTCTAATAATGAGATGCCGGCACCGAATAGTCTTGGTTCGAGTGTGAGATATATTTTGGATACCACCTTCGCTTCGAGAAAAAGAGAGTAAATAGAAGACCCGCCACAGATGGCCACTTCGCCATAACCCCGTTTTTCAAGAGATTCGAGGAGTTCTTTTGGGGGGAGGGCAGTGGTCTCGATACCTGGCTGATCGTACTTCTTGTGTCGTGAGTAAACGACGATCAGGCGGTCTTTGAGGGGCTTCCCGATAGTCTCAAAGGTCTTTGATCCCATTACTACCACCTTGGCTTGTTTGGTGCGCTCGATAAAGAACTTTTTGTCGGCTCCCGTCGTCCAAGCAAAAGATGGTTCATCTTTTTTTCTGCCAATGAAGCCGTCAACCGAGCTCGCTGCGATAATAAAAGCGGAAATCATTAGAGAACAATCTTTAATCCTTTAATTGGTTCTTGTGGTTTGTACTGAGCATCAAGTGAGGCAATAATCTCATCTGCAAGCGTTTTATCTTTTTTAGTCGCTTGATCAAAACTGTTTGGGGGTAAAGTTAAGGTAATCTTTTTATGAGTATTTGGTCGCTTGAGTAATTCTTCTGCTCCGGGATAATGTGTGTCATAAATATGTGCATTTGAAATCGAGTGTGTGTACATGCCAGGTTTGACACCTAACCGCTGTGCGAGAATACATAAAAGTAAACTAAATCCTGCAACATCGGAAGGGAAGCCGAGCATAACGTCATTTGAGCGAATGACGTTATGCAAATTCAATCGTCCACCAATAATATTGACGGTAAAGGCAAATAAGCACGGGACATTTTTCTTGGTGGCACCTCCCAGACCATCACTCGTCGGATCCCAAGTGATCACGACTCCTTGGCGGGAGCTCGGTTCTTTTTCGAGGAGTGCTACTAGTTTACCCAACTGATCTCGTCCAAAATGTTTTCTCCAGCGATAGCCGTAGGCAACGGTTACTACATCACCAGGATTAGTAAATTCATCCCAAATCTTGGTGTAATCACGCAAGAAGTCCTCGGGTTTTCGGGCGCCTGAGATAAACCAAATCTGCTCGGCTACAAACATTTTGACTGGAATTTTGCGAAGAGTGAGAAGTGGAAAACCATCTTTTTCAAGATCGATAGAAAAACTGACACCAGGGATTGCTTTTGTTTCGTGTCCAGTCCGCTGGTTCACCTCAGCGATACCATTTTTCATGATATTTTGAACAAGATTTTGGTATATTTCATCAAATTTGGTCATTTGGTTCATTATATCGCTCGTGATACGATATGCAACGATGACAATTCAATATCCATATATCCCAACTGGCCGAACTATTTTGTACGTGAACGACGGTAATGAGTTTATGCAAGAAGCGAAGCGGTGGCGGAACACGCAGTCATCAGAATCGGTCCAGCCGACCGGTGCGGTGATTGTGAAAAATGGAAAAATTGTTTCTGGGGGTGCCAATCAGTCTCGACTACGATCAAAGTGGCTCTCAAAGCTACATAGTCGATTGTGTATCAGAAAAATATGCAAAGTGAAGACGGGGACGAAGTACTGGCTTTGTCCGGGGTGCGCTACATACAAAGAGCATGCCGAAGCACAGGCTGTAATGGATGGTAAAAAGCGTGGAGTGGATATGTCCAACTCGGATTTGTATTTGTATGGTCACTGGTGGTGCTGTAAGCCGTGCTGGGACGCTATGATTGGGGGAGGAATTAAAGACGTGCACCTACTTTCAGGGAGTGAGATTCTCTTTAATAGGAGTCACCCAGAAAACGCATTACCAAATCGTGTGGAAAAGAAGTAATCTCTTCTCTTGCATTCAAAAGAGGGTAGTGCTATTCTAAGTGTGTTCCCCGTACGACCTGCAAAGGTTTACGACGCAAAGGGAACATTGTTCCCCCTAAGGGCACACCATCGCCCTAACCCCTGCATTGTGCAGGTGGACACACATCAGTCGCAAGTGCCTTCTTGACTCACGTCTCGAAGCTCGCACTTGCGACTTTTTCTTTTCCCAATTTTGTCCGCGAGTCTGACGAGTGGTTACAAAATTGAGGACCCAGCACCTTTTCCAAAAAGGTGCTGGGTGGTTTTTTGTCTCTCGAGTGACTTTGTGTTCTATTTCTAATAATGCTTTTTCCTTTTTCATTTTTACCATATACTTCCCATATGAAAGACACTCAAATCAAAAAATTCTTGGAGGCAGAAAAGAAGCGACAGAAAAAAGTCATTAATTTAATTGCGTCAGAAAATGTGGTGTCAAAAGATGTGCTCGAAGCCCTTGGCTCAGAGCTTACCAACAAATACGCCGAAGGCTATCCGGGCAAGCGATATTACGGGGGGAACGAAGTGGTAGATCAAATCGAATCCTTGGCGCAGGCCCGCGCATTGAAACTTTTCGGTCTCTCTCCCGACAAATGGCATGTGAATGTCCAGCCACTTTCGGGCTCGCCAGCCAACCTAGCAGTCTTTCTCGCGCTCGTACCCAAAGAGGGGAAGATAATGGGTATGTCGCTCGCACATGGCGGACATCTTACACACGGTCAAAAAGTATCAGCGACGGGGAAATTTTGGTCATCAGTACAATTTGGTGTTGATCAAAAGACTGAACTCCTCGATTTTGAGGTGATCAAAAAGCAGGCTATTGCCGAAAAGCCAAACATTATCGTTGCAGGATTTACCGCCTATCCAAGAATTGTTGATTTTAAAAAGTTTCGTGAGGTGGCAGATGTCTGCGGAGCGATTTTGATGGTGGATATGTCTCATTTTGCTGGCCTTGTGGCGGGGAAAGCGTATCCGACTCCATTTGAATACGCTGATGTGGTGACGACTACAGTACACAAAACCCTTCGCGGTCCTCGCTCGGCTTTGATTTTTGTACGAAAAGATAAAACCAAGCTCGATGCTAAAGGCAAAGAGGTTTCTTTTGCTGACCTTATCGACAAGGCGGTGTTCCCAGGGCTTCAGGGTGGTCCACACTTAAACCAAGTAGCAGCGGTGGCAGTGGCACTCAAAGAAGCCTCGCTTCCTGCTTTCAAACAATACGCAAAACAAGTTGTGAAAAATGCAAAGGTACTTGCCGATGAACTCACTCGTCTCGGTTGGCGGATTATTTCTGGAGGTACCGACTCACATCTCGTCTTGATTGATACGTGGATGGAGGGAAAGGGTATTTCCGGCAAAGAGGCTAGTGACCGTCTCGAAAAAGAGGGGATCATTGTAAATAAAAATGGTATTCCGTTTGATACTCGTCCGCCGACAGATCCTTCTGGTATTCGTGTCGGCTCCGCCGCCGAAACTACTCGAGGTAAGAAAGAAAAAGACTTTAAAAAGATCGCAGAGCGTATTGATAAAATTTTAAAGAAAAGATAGGTTGTGTTTATAGGGTTGGTTTGCTAGTCTTGAGGAAGAATACTGTACTGTAAAATACTTATTATAAAAATGAAACCATTTATCGTCGTCGAAGGTCTTGATGGTTCGGGTAAAGGCACTACTTTGGAAAGACTCAAGGCTGAGTATGCTTGGCCAACTGAGGTCGTGTTTACCCGTGAGCCGGGTGGGACTCCCTACGCCGAAGTGATTCGCGATGTAGCTCTCAATAACCCGCTTGCCAAGGGGGCTGATGGAGCAACACTTTTTCATCTCGTTTGGGCTGCGCGACACGATCATCTTCAAAATCTGATTAAGCCTGCACTTACTGCCGGCAAGATCGTGGTCTGTGATCGTTTTGATTCATCCACCTACGCCTACAATGTGGTGGCGCAGGGTGCGGAACATTTGGATGAGCTCTTTTGGCAGACTCGCAAAGCTTGTCTCAAAGATTGTCGGCCGAGTCTCTATATTATCCTTGATGTGGATGCAAAGGTGGCTCAAGCTCGAATTCAGAATCGCCCCGGGGGCAATCATTTTGATGATCGGAAGATGGAATTTCATGAGAAAGTCCGAGCCGGACTTTTGAAATTTCGCGAGGGATTACATAAGGTCTGGTATTATCTTAGAACTGACCACGAGACTGGAGAGTTTGGTGTCGAGATGGCTCCGCGAGCAGAATTGGTTGATGCCAATCGAACACCTGATGAGGTGTATGCCAGTGTGGTTAGGATCATTGAGGAACACCTCGCTGTTCGATCTCACAAAGAATAAGTTTTAAGCATAAGCGGTAGGGTAATCCCTCCCGCTTTTTCTTTTGCATTTTCCTATCTCTCTTTAGAAATTAGGAATTATAATTTAGAAATTTATTTCTGATTGTGAGTTCCTAGTTTATTCGCTATAGTAGTACCGTGATTACCGAGACACTCCAAAAGTACATACAGGAAGCACTGAAAGCGCTCAATATTGAGTCGCAACAGATAACACTCGAACATCCGGGCGAGCTTTCGCATGGGGACTTTGCTACCAATATTGCACTGGCTCTCTGTAAAAAAGTGGGTATGAAGCCAAGAGAATTGGCGGAGAAGATTGTTGTCAAGCTCTCAGAAAAATTGCCACCTGAAATTGCTAAAATCGAAATCGCTGGTCCGGGATTTATCAATTTCCATCTTTCGAAGGATTTTTTGGTTGGGGAGGTTGTTCGTGTTGTATCGGAAGGCGAGCTGTATGGCTTTAATAAGCGTCTTGTTGGTAAAACAGTGATGATTGAATACACTAGTCCAAATCTTTTTAAACCATTACATATTGGTAACTTGGTGGGTAACATCTTGGGTGAATCACTCTCTCGATTATTGATTGCGAGTGGGGCATCAGTAAAGAGAATTAACTATCCATCCGATATTGGACTTACGGTTGCCAAAGGTGTGTGGGGACTTCAAAAAACAAAAGGCAATCCCAAAGATATTAAAGCACTTGGCGAGGCGTATCGAGTGGGTAACACCGCCTATGATGAAGCGAGCGAAGAAAAGAAAGAAATCGAGCTTATTAACAAAGCTTTGTACGAAGATTCAAATCCGACACTCACCACTTTGCGAAACGAGGGGATCGCAACATCACTCGCACATCTCGAAATGCTCTGTAAAAAGCTCGGTACTAAGTTCGATACCCAATTTTTTGAAAGCCAATCAGCTCTCCTTGGTCGAGATATTGTACTTGCAAACATGACTACTGGTATTTTTGAAAAAAGTGATGGGGCGGTGGTATATAAAGGTGAAGCAGATGGTCTTCATACTCGAGTATTTCTCAATTCTCAAGGTTTACCGACCTATGAGGCAAAAGAAGTGGGACTTTTTAAGCTTAAGAGCGGAGCTTATCCAAATTTTGATACTTCGATAACAGTGACGGGCAATGAACAACTCGACTTTTTCAAAGTGGTCTTTTCTGCAATTCAAAAAGTATTTAAGGAGGAGACGAAAGGGAAAATACTCCGACATATACCAAATGGCTTTTTGACTCTCACGACAGGTAAGATGTCATCTCGAAAGGGGAATGTGATTACCGGAGAGTCACTTATTGAGACAGTTCAAGAAATGGTCAGAGACAGGGTCAAGGATCGGGGTTTTGATGTATCAACTACGGAATTAGTTGCGGAAGCAGTGGCTATCGGTGCAATCAAGTATTCGATTCTTCGTCAGCAGATGGGAAGTAATATTATTTTCGATTTTGAAAAATCACTTTCGTTTGAAGGTGACTCTGGGCCATATCTGCAATACACGACCGTCCGCGCAAGGACCGTCCTTGCGAAAGCAAAGAGTGTGGGACTTGCTCCGGATGCGACTATTGTTCCAAAAGAGGTGGGCGAGCTCGAGCGCACTCTGTATCGTTTCCCAGAAGTGCTCGCAAAAGCCTCTCTTGAATATGCTCCGCATCTCTTGGTGACTTTTGCTATTGAGCTCTCGGCGTCTTTCAACGCCTACTATGGCAACAATCTTATTATTGATGAGAAAAATCCTGAATCTCCGTATCGTCTCGCGCTGACTTCTGCGGTAGCGATGACTCTTGAAAAGATTCTGCATCTACTCGCGATTCCAGTGCCGGAGAGGATGTAAGAACTGACTTGACTGATAAATTCCTGTTTGCTAGCATTGACTCAGATACAAGTGGCAGTCGAATATCAAGCTGACAGTAACTCTGTCGGTAGTTGATTAAAGGGACTGAAATTGAAGTGATCGAAAGATCAATTCTCGCTTGGTGTTCTTTTTGGAGAGCATTAAGTTGTAACCCAGACGGGAAGCTAAGTGTGGGTAGATGCATAATCTACTACAACACGAAGCACTCGCTACGATTCGATGGGGGTGTATGCACCCATTGTGACCTCCATTTCGGTGGAGTATTGTCGCATTGCGCGACTAGGTAGGGTAGGCTTACATTTGTATCACTAACGGTTCACCTCGAGTGAACCGTTTTCTTTTATTTGTATAAAGTCACTATCAGTATTGACTTTTTATTATATTAGTGTAATGTTATTCTCAGATTTAGAGTACCTTACAAACAAGAAGTTGATTCGCCACAGCTCTAACGTCCGAAAAGCGGGCATTGGAGCTGTGGCGAATTCTCGCCTACCTTCACAACCTGCTATGGCAAGGCATAGTCGCAACATAGTAATCCTATGAATAGTAGTCCTCCCATGTGGCCTCAGGCCCTCCACACACTGAAACTCATCGGCGACAAGGGTCCCTTGTTTCGACACATCCTTAAGCTCCACGATGGACCCTTGGCTGATTTGGTCGATGCCATCATGCACGGCCAGCTTCCTGGTCGCGACGCGTTTCGGATCATGTGCGGTTTGTTACCTCTCCGTCCTTTGATCATGGTTGATTACAGTAAAACTCTCGAGCAGATGCTTGAGCTGGGTAAATACAATCCAGCGATTGTTGCGCGCGCTATCAATTCCCAGGTCTTTCCTGTGGATCCAAACCTAGTGGGCGGTGTGCACACCCTTGTTCCGAAAATCAGGCGTCTCAGTACTGATGCGGACTTGCTGACTGCGATCGCCGAGTTTGCCGGAAAAGGTTTGCGAGTGGCCACTCATGAAGAGCTTCTCGCTTTCGGAGCCACGTATCCTGAAGTGGTAAGGATTGGGGGTCCGATTATTGCCCTCGGTTCCAAGGGGACACACGATGGGGGAGAGTGGTCCATGAAGTTGCACTCCGCGGGCGATGGCACTCTTGGTGTTGGTTTGGTTGCACAGGTGGCTACCCTGAGCATCAACGAGCGCTTCTTGCTTTTTGACATGTAGTCCTTCTGTAGACATTTCCGGTACACACATTTGTGTGTACCGGTTTTCTTTTGCATATGTCATTGTTTCGCTAGAAAAATATGCTACTATTGGATTTCATATGGCTACAGAAAAGGACGATATGACTAAGAAGGGGATAAAAAGTCCGCTTGCTCTGAAAGAGGAAGAAATTTTGGCGTTTTGGAAGGAGAAAGGTATTTTTAAGAAGACGCTCGAAAAACCTGCACCAAAAGGCGATTTTGTGTTTTATGAAGGCCCACCAACTGCCAACGGTAAGCCGGGTATTCACCATCTCGAAGCCCGTGCCTTCAAAGATGCCATCCCAAGGTACAAAACTATGCAGGGCTTTAATGTCCGTCGTAAAGGTGGATGGGATACGCACGGCTTGCCAGTAGAACTCCAAGTAGAAAAAGAGCTAGGCCTCAAATCAAAAAAAGAAATTGAAAGCTATGGTATCGGTGCATTCAATCAGAAGTGCAAAGAGTCGGTGTGGAAGTATGTGGCTGATTGGCAAAAGTTTACCGATCGTATCGGCTATTTTGTTGATCTCGAACATCCCTATGTGACCTACGAGCCCAACTATATCGAATCGCTCTGGGCGATTGTCAAAAAAGTATCTGACCAAAAGTTACTCTACAAAGATTACAAAGTGGTACCGTGGTGTCCACGCTGTGGGACAGGGCTTTCTTCACACGAACTTGCGCAAGGGTATGCGGAGGTGAAAGATTTGTCGGTAACAGTGAAGTTTAAATTAAAATCTGGTCAAAAGATTGGTAATTTTACGACCGATAATCAAACATACATACTTGCGTGGACAACAACCCCATGGACTCTTCCTGGAAATGTTGGGTTGGCTGTGGGGGAGAAGATTGTATACACACGAATTAAGATTCACGATTCACGATTCACGAATCAGATACTCATTGTTGCAAAGGATCGGATAAAAGAAGTTTGCGGAGAATTATCGTACGAAATAATTGAAGAGATAAAAGGCAAAAATCTCGTGGGTCTTGAATACGAACCTCTCTATCCATTCCTCAAAGATGGTATTTCAGGTCCAGAAAAAGATAAGTTACAAAATGCCTACAAGATTTACCCGGCAGATTTTGTGACCACCACCGATGGTACTGGAGTAGTGCACACTGCTGTGATGTACGGGCAGGAAGATTTTGAATTGGGAACAAAAGTAGGACTTCCAAAATATCACTTGGTAAACGAAGATGGCACCTTTAAAGCGGAGGCTGGATTTTTGGCAGGGAAGTCAGTGGTTGAAGAGACGACAACGGTAGACGTCATTAAAGATTTGGCTTCTCGCGAGCTTCTCTTTAAAAAAGAAAAGTACGCCCACACCTATCCGCATTGTTGGCGATGCAAGACGAGACTGATCTACTTTGCGCGCGATTCGTGGTACATCAAAATGTCCAATCTTCGCGATAAATTGATCTCAGAAAACCAGGGAATCAACTGGGAGCCGGCATACATTAAAGATGGTCGTTTTGGTGAATGGCTCCGTGAGGTCAAAGACTGGGCGATTTCTCGAGAGCGATATTGGGGCACACCATTGCCCGTCTGGTCTTGTACTACCTGCAAAAAGCAAGAGGTGGTCGGCTCGGTTGAGGATCTCAAAAAGCGAGTGAAGAAGTCGGGCAACCGATATTTGGTAATGCGACATGGACAATATCCAGGAAACACCGAGAAATTCCTCTGTTCAGCCCTCGACTGTCCTGGACTTACCGACACGGGTCGTGCACAGGCAGAATTGTCTGCAAAGAAATTGGCGGACAAAAAGATCGATATGATTATCGCATCGCCAATCGCACGCACTCGACAGACCGCTGAAGTGACTGCCAAGATCATTGGTTTCCCACAAGAGAAGATTGTTTTCGATGAACGAATCAAAGAAATTGAGTTTGGAGTATTTGAAGGTAAACCTGTCTCTGAATACCATAAGGATTTTCATCCGGGTACTGGCTGGTTTGCACATGGTCCACAAGGCGGGGAGAGTCATCTTGAGGTGAAGCGCCGAATGGGTGAGGCGCTCTACGATTTTGAGCAGAAATATCAAAACAAAACTATTTTGATAGTGACACATGATACACCCGCGTGGCTACTTGCCTCGGCTGCTCAAGGTTTGAATCAAGAGCAGACTATCGCTCTTCGCGATGGAGCAGAATTCTTTATGCAAAACGCGGAGGTGATCGATCTACCTTTCGCACCACTCCCACACAACACCGATTTTGAATTGGATTTACACCGTCCGTATATCGACACCGTAGAGCTCTCTTGTGATTGCGGAGGCTCACTCACTCGAGTGAAAGAGGTAATGGATGTATGGTTTGACTCTGGTGCGATGCCGTTTGCTCAGGATCATTATCCATTTGAAAACAAAAAATGGATTGAGGGCGCGGGCTATCCAGCCGATTTTATTGCAGAAGCCATCGATCAGACTCGTGGTTGGTTTTATACCCTCCATGCGATTGGAGCTTTGATGGGCAAAGGTAAGGCTTATAAAAACGTGATTTGCCTCGGGCATATTTTGGATAAAGAGGGGAAGAAGATGTCGAAGTCCTTGGGCAACATCGTAGAGCCGTGGGAGGAAATGAATAAATTTGGCGTGGACGCGCTCCGCTTCTTTATGTACTCGGTCAATCAGCCGGGGGATTCAAAAAATTACGATCCAAAGACAGTGGATGAGATTGTGAAAAAAGTCTTCAATCTACTTTCAAATGTCCTAGCTTTCTATCAGCTCTATGCCGGGGAAGTGGAGCATACTTCAATAGACCCACGAAAAAGTCCGTCTGTGCTTGATAGTTGGATTTTGGCTAAGACCGACGAGATGGTGGCGACGGTTACTGAGGGCTTTGAACACTTCCAGCTTTTTGAGCCATCACGTGCGATACGAGAATTTACCGCGGATTTGTCACAGTGGTATCTTCGTCGCTCACGAGACCGCATCAAGGGCGGGGACGCAAAAGATCGTGCCTTTGCGCTGGCCACTACCCGCGAAGTACTTTTGATTGTCTCAAAATTACTCGCACCTCTCACACCATTTTTTGCGGAGAGTTTATATCAATCACTCAAAGGTGAAAAAGAGAGTGTGCATTTGGAAACATGGCCCGTCGCCCAACTAAAAACTAAAGACCATCAACTATCAACTGCCATTATTGAAATGACTGAGGTGCGAAAGATTGTATCTCTTGGACTTGAAGCGAGAATGAAAGCAAAAATCAATGTGCGACAACCTTTAGGTAAACTTACAATTCACAACAAGCAACTAGCAACCAAAAAAGAATTACTCGCGTTGATTGCGGATGAGGTGAATGTGAAGCAGGTTGTCTGTGATGAAAAAGTCGTAAACGAAGTAGAGCTCGATACCGAAATTTCTGCTGAACTCAAAGAAGAGGGGATGATGCGTGAATTTATCCGTGCTGTGCAAGATTTACGAAAAGAAAAAGGACTGACGGTAGCGGATCGACCGAATCTTGTGGTTTCGACAGACAAAGCTGGTCAAACCTTCCTCACTAAGTTCAAAACAGAGATTATAAAGGTGAATCAGCTCAAAGAACTTACTTTTGGCGAGGTTTCTGATGCTCAAAATCAGGTGTCCTTTGATACCCTGACTTTCTCTCTAGAAATTAAGTAATCTCGTATTTTCTGTTAAATAGCCCTTAAAATAAGGACTATTTTACTATTGACATATAGATACATAAGGTATATAATATATCCAGAAAACTAGGTGATGGGATGTGTGTCCCAAAACGCTGGTAAAGCAATGTCCGGTTCTTTTAAACTTATGATTACGAAAGTGCAGATGCGGAATAACTCGGGTGATATGTTTGACTGTGGGACTCTGAAGTTCCGCACCTCAGGTGAGGCACTCGGCAATATGCTCGAGGTTGAGCTCGGGTGGGGCGCGAAAGTTACTGAAGTAACTCCTACTCGGATTTCCTTGCTGACTCATGTGCTCAACTGCATCGACTATTCGACCTTCGAAGGTCCTGCTGAGGAGATGGAGCCACTCTATCTCCTTGTCGTGACGCTTTGTCACAGTGACCAGCAATTCAAAGGTGTCATCGTCGATCAGGCGTGGGCCACGATGCAACGGGTGTGTGGCCAGGATGCCGGCAAGCCTTTGTTTGTTAAAATGATGGCAGGGCTTGCTCTGGGTGGTGCACGTATTCGTGCGGCTGTGATGCTTTCGGCGGGCTTCACAAATGAAGCTGATGTTCAACTCGGTCTTGAGTCGCGGGTTTCCCTCAAGGATCTCGCGGCCGTCGCTGATCTGGCTCGTCAGTCGGGTCTGACGTTTCGTGACGCGCTGGCGTTGGTTTAATCGGTCAATCCATTCGCAACTCCCCGGAGCAATCCGTGGAGTTTTTCTTTTCTTGTCTTGGTCTTTCTGTCGTGCTAGCATCACTACAGAACTGAAAAAGAAATACAAGAAAGGATACAAAATGAAAGTGGCACAATGGACTCTTGGACTCGCGGCTGGCGGGGTTATCTCATGGGATACGCTCAGGCCAACAAACACACTCACGACAGAGTTGCCTGGTGATCTCCTGCGTCTCAAACAACGGATTGAGTCTGAGTGGCCAAAGGCCGAGGTTAAGGTTGATGTGCCGGCCGATCCTGAAGATGGGATTTGGTACATCGACCTTACGATCGGGAAACGTGCCCATGTGGTTAGTTTTAAGAAAGGGGAGTCCCTTGGCTTTGCGAGTGACATGACCCTTAAAGATCTTGGCTATGGCGATGTGTGTCTGGAAACTTTTGAATCTGTCGAAGCTCTTCTTTTGCACCTCGCACACCTCTAATCTATTCTCGTTATCTTACCCGCATCGCCTTACGGCTATGTGGGTTTTTTCGTAAATTAGGGAAGCAGTGTGAATGTTTGACAAGTAGATATTATTTATATATAATACCCACAGAACAGTAACTTCAAAATAGGAGAAAACAATGAAAAAAGCAGTATCCACCGACCAGAAACGCAATGCTCTGATTGATCAGGTTGTCAGTTTTTGTAACTGGGCCGAAAGTGATAGTGGACAAGAGTATCTTCTACGTAAGGATGAAGACGGCGTTCAGGGACACAGAGCTCGGACTGAGCTCAACCTGCTACGCCAGGACATCACTGCTCTTCTTGATGGATGGCCCGATGAAGTGTTTGTTGTTGATCTCAGACACCATCAGTGGGCATTTGATTCTTACTGTGAGATCTCACCTGTGCTGATGCAAATCGAGAGGGAGCGTGGGTTGCCGGAAAAAAGTCTCCAGGCCAGATTCACCTTCGTCGATAGTTCGGATCCCGACGCGCCGGCATATCGAGCGCTCGTGGAAAAGGAACAACAGACCTTGGAGAAAGCTGTGCTGACTCGTGAGCCAGCACCTGTTAATCCTCTCGCATCTGCACTGGCCACGGTTGGTCTCTAGACCCAGACAGTTTCGCCCCGCACGTACCTCCCAAGGTCGTGCGGGTTTTTCTTTGGTATACTGGGGAGATGAATAAAAGAGTCTTTTTGATACACGGTTGGGATGGTCGGTCAAACAACCACTGGTTCCCGTGGCTGATTGCCGAGCTCAAGGCTCGCTATTTTGCTGTGGATGCGATCTCGATGCCGACTCCCGCCACACCACATCTCAAGGATTGGCTTGGGGCGATAAAAGAAGCAGTGGGTACTCCTGATGAACACACGTATTTTGTCGGACACAGTTTGGGTTGCGTGACCATTGTCCGCTACCTTGAAAGCTTGCCGAAAAAAGCCAAGGTGGGCGGGGCGGTGTTGGTGGCGGGATTTTCGGGGAATATTTCAAGTCCAGAACTCGCAGAGTTCTACGCGACCCCTGAACGACCAATTGATTTTGCTCGAGTAAAATCAATTTGCCCGAAGATCATGACCATCTTTTCTGACGATGATCCAGTTGTTCCGCTGGTCAAAGGGATCTCTTTTGCTAAATCGATTGGCGCGAAGGTGATTATTGAAAAAGGGAAGGGACATTTTTGCAAAGATGATGGAGTGACTGCACTGCCGGTTGTGCTTGAGACACTTACTAATTTTACTCACGAAAGATGAGCTACCACATCTACCACACAAAGGGTGTTGTACTAGGGAGCACTCCATCAGGTGAGGCTAGTCGCCACCATCTGATATTCACCCGTGAATTGGGTCTTGTTTGGGCCAAGGCTCAGGCAGTGCGGACCATGCGATCAAAGCTCCGACATAGTCTGACCGATTGCACCTTTGGTGAATTTTCACTGGTACGCGGAAAAGAAATCTGGCGCCTGACTTCGGCAAAAATGCACTCAAACCATTACTTTGACCTCAAGCATATTCCTGAGGTGCGAAATATGTTGACTCGCGTGACGCTCTTGCTCAAGCGCCTGCTACACGGCGAAGAGCGACATGATGCTTTGTTTGATACGGTTGAGTCGGTACTCATGTTTGCTCACACACACCGCTTTGATCAAGTATCTTTGTCTCAGTTTGAGTCGATTGCGGTATTACGAATTTTGCATTTACTTGGCTACCTTGGTTCGTCACTAGAACTGTCGACCTTTGTGGGAAGTACCGAATGGTCGTCCGAATTACTAACCAGTTTTGGTGGATACAGTCGGCAGGCGATTGCGACTATTAATCAGTCGCTACGGGAAAGCCATCTCTAGGGGAAGACAACAGACCACAGACATAAAAAGGAAAAGATGGGCGGTCGCGAAGCGACCGCCCATCTTTGGCACTTCTCCGGTCTCACGTCTCTGTTCTGTTGTCTGTCGTCTATGGTATAATCTATTCCTATGACCCCCGATAGTTCTCGACAAAAGTCTGACGGTACTCCACACCGTATCGATGAGGTAAACCAGAGTCTTTATTCTGCCAATTTTCAACCAAAAGAAAAGCGCCGAGCCCTGCATCTCCGTGATCAGGGGGTGGTGAGACGCGATTTTGGATCTGAGCCGATTGCTGAGTATGTCCCAGAGCCTGTAGCTGGTGGGGTTGCTCAATGGTCATTTACTAAAAAGCTTTTTGTCTCTTCATTGGGATTTTTTGGTGTAGCGCTCTTGGTGGCTTTGTATGTAGTCCTCGGAGGGGGAAATGTGGTTTCGACCGACAATGTGGATATCAAAATATCTGGTCCAGTGTCGATCAATGGCGGGGAGGAGCTTGTCCTCGATGTGTCGGTGGTAAACAACAACAATACCGCTCTCGAACTCACTGATTTGGTGGTGACCTATCCCGAAGGGACACGCAGTAGTACTGATCTTGATACTAATTTTACGAAATACCGAGAGTCGCTCGGTGATATTCCTGCGCAGTCTGTCTCAAAAAAGACCATTAAGGCGATTTTGTTTGGTGAGCAAAATAGTAAAAAGCAAATTAAGATTGGGGTCGAATATCGCGTCGCAGGCTCCAATGCAATTTTTTATAAAGAAAAAGAGTACGAGATTGTGATCAGTTCTTCACCTCTTTCGCTTGCGGTAAATTCAGTGACTGAGGCAAACGCGGGCCAGACCGTTGATTTCACTATCGACGTGACCTCCAACAGTACACACACCCTCAACAACGTCGTGTTGTCCGCTGAGTATCCGTTTGGTTTTGGATTTAAATCAGCGTCACCGGATAGCTCGTATGGTACGACACTGTGGCGACTCGGTGATATTGCACCAAATTCCAAGCGCACTATTGTTGTGCACGGTATTGTGTCTGGTCAGGATGGGGAAGAACGCGTATTTCATTTTAATGCAGGAATTGGCAACACGACTGACGAAAAGAGTCTTGGTGCTGTGTTCCTCTCATCGATACACTCGATTACTATTCGCAAGCCATTGTTTGCTGTAGATATGGCGGTGGATGGCAATCAATCGGCTGAGTATGTGACTCGAGGTGGACGTAACACTCGAGTAGATGTCTTGTGGTCAAACAATACTAGCGACCGCATTTCCAATGCGACCATCGAAGTGTCGCTTAAAGGGGATCCGCTTGATAAAGGTTCGATTTCGGTTGATCGCGGATTCTATCGCTCGATCGACAATACGATTGTCTGGGATGCTTCGACGGTGAGTGATTTTGCTTCGATTGAACCAGGGGCCACTGGTCGGTTGAGTTTTAATTTCTCTTCACGACCGTCGCTCACTTCGTCTGGTCCGTCATTTACCAATCCAGATATTACATTGACCACTCTTGCTTCGGGTCAACGAGTAGGGATCGGTAGTGCGTCAGAGCCAGTCACCAGTACCTTGTCTCGACGCATTAAAATCTCTTCCGATTTGATTTTGAGTGCGGCGGCACTGTATTCGACCGGGCCATTTAAAAATACTGGTGCGATACCACCAAAAGTCGATACAGAGACAACTTACACGATCTTGTGGACACTCAGTAATTCTTCAAACGCCGTGACGGATGCGAAGGTGTCGAGTGTGTTGCCGTCCTATGTCAAATGGCTCGGTGTGGTCAGCCCGTCGAGTGAATCGGTGACGTACAATCCAGTCGGTGGCGAGGTGGTATGGGATGCTGGCGATGTTCCTGCGGGCACCGGATTTTCGAAGAACAAGCACCAGGTTGCTTTCCAGGTGTCATTTACACCAAGTCTGAGTCAGTTGGGAAGTGTGCCAAAATTGACCAACGAGGTGGTGGTGTCTGGCACCGACAGCTTTACAAATTCTGAGCTAAAAGATATAAAGAACGGACTGACCACGCGTTTGAGTACGGATCCTTCTTTTGTGGCAGGCAATGATGCCGTAGTGAAATAACCAATATGACCGACAAAAAACCAACCAATCCAGCAAGTGAAGGGGTGATGGAGAAAATTATTTCTCTCTGTAAACGACGTGGGTTTATCTATCAAGGCTCTGAGATTTATGGCGGTCTCGCGGGTACGTGGGATTATGGTCCACTCGGCGTGGCTCTCAAAAACAATGTAAAAGCATTGTGGTGGAAGCGTTTTGTGGAGACCCGGGATGATATGTATGGTGTCGACGCGGCTATTTTGATGAATCAAAATGCATGGAAGGCATCGGGACATGTCGCTGGCTTTTCGGATCCGTTGGTTGAGTGTAGTAAATGCAAAAAGCGTTTTCGAGCTGACCATTTGGAGGACAAAAAGAAGTGTCCTGAGTGTGGGGGAGCACTTGGTTCTGAAAAGCAGTTTAATATGATGTTTAAGACCAATGTGGGGGCAACACAAGATGAGAATTCTATCTCATATCTTCGCCCCGAGACAGCTCAGGGGATGTTTGTGAATTTCAAAAATATTATCGATAGTTTCCATCCGAAATTGCCGTTTGGTATGGCACAGATTGGTAAGGCGTTTCGAAACGAGATCGCTCCGCGCGACTTTATCTTCCGTACTCGAGAATTTGAACAAATGGAAATCGAGTATCTCGTGCATCCCAAAGAGTGGAAAGAGACTTTTGAGCATTTTGTAAAGCAAGTGCATGCGTGGACCAGTGATATCGGTTTGGATCCAAAGCATGTCCACGAGCTTGAAATTGCCGACGGTGATCGTGCGCACTACTCAAAACGCACCATTGATTTTGAATTTGACTATCCCTTCGGCAAAAAGGAGCTCTATGGTCTTGCGTACCGTACCGATTTTGATTTGAAAGCACATAGTGATCTCTCAAAAGTCGATCTCTCGTATTTTGATGAGGAGACTAAGGAGCGACTGATTCCTCACTGCATCGAGCCTTCATTTGGTGTTGATCGTACTGTGCTCGCGATTCTTTCTGACGCCTACACTGAGGACGAGCTTGGCGGAGAGAAGCGTGTCTACCTCAAGCTTTCTCCAAATGTCGCTCCATATCGCGTCGCTGTCTTTCCATTGCTTAAAAACAAGCCTGAATTGGTAAAAAAGGCGACTGAAGTCTATCAGCTTCTCAAGAAAGAGCTCGGTAAAGTGACCTTTGATGACAACGGAAATATCGGTAAACGCTATCGTCGACAAGATGAGATTGGTACGCCGTATTGTGTGACCGTGGATTTTGATACGATTGAGAAGGATTCAAAAGTCACCGTGCGAGATCGAAATACAGGCGAGCAGGAGCGTGTTACGCTGACCGAACTCACTGCATATCTTAAGGAAAAGTGTCTGCGTTCGTAAAGTCTGAATTCGTGCTACACTAAGGGAAATAATCTTACATTTCTCGTGGAAAAATACACAACAATTCGCATTAGCTCAGAGACGATTATTAAGACAATTTTGTATGTCTTGCTGGTTGCGCTTTTGTACTATGTTCGTGATGTGATTTTGATTATTTTGACTTCGATTGTGATTGCGTCTGCGGTTGAGCCGGCGACTACGTGGTTTAAAAAATACAATGTGTCGCGTCTCCCCGCGGTGATTTTGGTGTATGTAATCGGTGCCCTTACAGTCGCTGGGGTCTTTTATCTGCTCGTTCCGTCGCTTTTGGCTGATGCAAGCAACTTGGTCAGTAAGTTGCCCGAATACCTTTCACATATTCCATTTTGGAACGCGACCCCTGAGACGGTCACTGCGGTCAGTCAGAGTTCTGCAGTCCAGACTATCCAAGCTTTGCCGACCGGATTTTCTTTTGGAGAAGTGGTGTCGAGTATTCAAAATGCGATTTCAACCGCCAACCAAGGCTTGCTCAATACCGCTTCAGGTATCTTCGGTGGTCTCCTTGGTTTTATCTTGGTGATGGTGCTTTCGTTTTATCTTGCAGTGCAGGAGGATGGGGTGGAGGACTTTTTGAAAGTGATTGTGCCGATTCGCAGCCAGCGATACGTCCTCGACCTATGGAAGCGTTCTCAGGTCAAGATTGGCCTCTGGATGCAAGGACAGATGCTTTTGGGACTTTTGATTACAATACTAGTCTATCTTGGGCTCACCATCTTTAAAGTAAAAAATGCTCTCTTGCTTGCGATTTTGGCTGGTGTATTTGAGTTGATTCCAGTATTTGGTCCGATCCTCTCGGCGATTCCTGGGGTGATTGCTGCGATATTTGATGGCGGGGGACTCACTAAGGGACTTTTGGTTGCTGGACTCTATCTTATTATTCAGCAATTTGAAAATCATCTTATTTATCCGCTTGTAGTACGCAAAATCGTAGGTGTGTCTCCGATCGTGGTGATTCTCGCCTTTATTATCGGAGGCAAGCTCGCGGGCTTTTTGGGTATCCTACTTTCGGTGCCGGTCGCCTCAGCTCTAATGGAGCTTTATGGCGATGTTCAGCGCGAGAAGATGTCTGCTCGAGAAAAACTTGCGGTTGAAGAGTTGGTGCAGTAGTCTTATCTGATATGTCTTCGTCTGCCAAAAAACAAGCGGTGTATATTACGACGACGCTTCCATATGTAAATGCGGAGCCACATTTGGGTCACGCACTCGAGTTTATTCGTGCCGACATCATCGCTCGATGGAAAAAGAGCGAGGGACACGAGGTGTTTTTCAATACGGGTACTGATGAGCACGGTCAAAAGCTGTTTGAGTCTGCACAGAAAGCGGGGAAGCCAGTCCAGCAGTATGTTGATGAGTCTGCCGAAAGTTTTAAAAAGCTCCTCCCTCAGCTCGGCATAAGTTCTGATATTCATTTTATCCGCACCACTGACCCTCATCATGAGAAATCAGCTCAGGCATTTTGGAAGCTGGTTGATAAAAACGGCTTTATTTACAAAAAAAATTACAAGACAAAATATTGTGTAGGCTGTGAGGAAGAGAAGACAGATTCTGAATTAGTAAATGGCAAATGTTCTATACACACCAATCGCGAGATTGAAATCATTGAAGAAGAAAATTATTTCTTTAAATTTTCAGCATTCGGTGAGCAATTGCTTGCGCTCTATGACAAAAATCCAGAAATCGTAGTCCCAGCGTCGCGATTGAATGAAATGAAAGAATTTGTAAAGCGAGGACTCGAGGATTTTAGTATTTCTCGTCTCAAATCAAAAATGTCATGGGGAATTCCAGTGCCGGGGGACAGCGAACATGTGATGTATGTTTGGTTTGATGCGTTGGTAAACTACATTTCAACACTTGGCTGGCCCGAAAACATCGAGCAGTTTGAGAAGTTCTGGAAAAATGGAATCACTATTCAGTATTGTGGCAAAGACAATACTCGCTTTCAGTCGGTAATGTGGCAGGCGATGCTTTTAGCAGCCGATCTTCCAAATACTCGTCATATTGTGATCAATGGTTTTGTAACAGGGGATGGAGGGGTGAAAATGTCGAAGTCACTGGGTAATGTGGTGCACCCGCTCGACCTTGTCCGTGACTTCGGCACCGATGTACTCCGCTACTTTGTTGCTCGAGAAATCAGATCATTTGAAGATTCACCCTTTACCATTGAGCGATTCAAGCTCGCGTATAATTCAGAGCTTGCCAATGGTTTGGGAAATCTTGTTTCGCGCATTATGAAGATGGCGGTATCGTACGAAGTGTCCTATGACATCCCAAAAGAGGAGAACCCGATCATCTCTGCCTACCGACCACTACTCGAAGCTTTTCAAATCGACAACGCCTCTGATATCGTCTTTAAAAAAGTAAAAGAGCTCGATGCTTTCATCCAAAAAGAAGCACCGTTCAAGAAAATTAAAGTAGATGAAGCGCAGGCAAAAAAAGACGTCGCTTTCTTGGTCACCGAGCTCTACGGAATAGGGGAAGCGCTCGCTCCTTTTATGCCAGCGACTTCAAAGGCTATCTGCGACCTTGTCGAAAACAAAAAGACTCCAGAAAAGCCTCTGTTTGAGCGAAAAGTGTAGGCTTTGCATGTTTCCAAATATTTCTTCATAAAAAGCGTCAAAATAGCCCTGAAAATGGGGCTATTTAAATGCCTGCGGAGAGTACTTGACAGATAGCTATATTATAGTATATAATACTCACGTAAGTATCCAGCAAGGAATTACCCTCCCTTAGCAGAGGTGTTTGCTATAGGATTGCTCGATGAGCAGTCCGTCAGTTCCTTGATAACGATGTTATCAAAACCAGGAGCAGAATCGGAGAAAAAGCATATGGAAATCAGCGTTAAAGTTCTGGGGACGTCAGCAGAGTCACCCATAGTAACCGCAGTTATTTCTGGTATGAGTATTGGTGGGTTCGGCGCAACTGAATCAAAAATTAAGTTTCTTGGGAGTAGTTGTGCTTCTAGTGTCTTGCCAGGCACAGCTACAGAAGCTCCTACTCTCTGTGGTCTCTCTTCTTTCACTATTCAGGTGGAGAAGGAAAAGCCTGCGGTTATTGCGTTGGTTACTGATGTTCGTCAGTGCGCAGGAAAGCGTGTGACCCATCGGGTAGATGCCAGCTTGATTCCCGTCTGTTGGAACAATGGGATGTTGGAAGTCAAACACCAAATCCCCTTCGTTTCCAAGATAGATTGTCTTGGTCAAATCATCAGCGATGATTTGACGGTTGTTGTTGGGGCCAAGCGCTTCAGCACCTGCCACAAGACGATGTTTGGCGATGATTCTACACGGCAGAAGATGCAGAGACTCCAGGCCGAAGGCTACGCCATCGTCCCGGACGGCAACCTCCTCTGTCGGTTCCTCGTTGGCGAGGCCACACTCGATGAAGTCGAGAAGGCTGTCACCGTGAAGCCGGTGGATGTGGCGGAGCTTGAGAACCAACTCGCTCTCTCTGCGCTTGAGGTGGAAACACTGAGGGCTGAAAAGGTGACCGTTGTTGGGTTGCTCGAGGCGGCACGCACACGTTCAGCTGAGCTGTTCGGTCTGCGTCAGGGGGTGCAAGACACGCTTACAAAACTTATCCCTGAGTATGAACGCCTTCAGGCTGATCACCTTAAGCTTGGGCAGGAAAAGACAGACCTGGAGCGTGCCCTCGCTGACCTCAAGACTGCATACACCAAGCTTCTCGATAACCACAACAGGCTCGAATCGGCATACCGGGCTTTTAGGAGCCGTGTCACCACTCGATTCAATTGCCTGTGGGACATTCTCCAGAATCAGGGGGTACAGTATGTGCTCTTTGGTTGGGGTAAGGTTGGGCGAGCGCTCGCGGTTATCGCGAAGGAATCGTCTCAATTGGATACCGAGGACCTCGCTCGCGACCTCAATGGATAAGGCAGAGCATAACATCGTAAATTCGCCCGCCACTTTCGCAAGATCGTGGCGGTTTTCTTTTGTCGAGGAGCGAGAGCGACGAGATGCTGAGGTAGTAGCCGAACGTATAGGTCCTTGAATTATGCTACTATTTGGATATTATTATATTTTTCTTTTTGCTTCTTATTCATAATTCTTGAATCATGAACCTTGCTTCTATTAAATACATCGACATCCACTCTCACCCCCATTTTGAGAGTTTTAATACGGATCAAAAAGAAATGCTAGTGCGGATGCGCGAAGCAGGGGTAGCGACGATTGCTGTGGGCACCGACCTTGCGACTTCAAAGCATGCGGTGGCGCTTGCGGAGAGTGAGGATGGCGTATGGGCGACAGTAGGGCTACATCCAGATGATAAGCACGACGAAGTGTTTGATGTGGAGGCTTTTGAAAAGCTCCTGACCCATCCAAAAGTCGTGGCGATTGGGGAGTGTGGACTTGATTATGCGAGACTGCCGTCATACGACGACTGCTCGCCAATAGGAATTGGGCGGTTGCCTACAGATGTAGGCGAGCAAGAGCGAGAAAAATCTAGGCAGAGGCAGATTTTTCTCGCTCAGATTGCTTTGGCGCAGAAATATGATAAGCCGTTGATGCTCCATTGCCGTGAACATTTGAAAAATAGTTTTGGGGCAGGACAGGCGTATCATGATATGTTGGCAATATTGCGTGAGGCATCAAAGGTGAAAGCGCTTCGTGGTAATGCACACTTTTTTGCGGGGACGCTTGAGATTGCTCGTGCCTTGCTTGATTTAGGCTTTACCCTTTCTTTCACCGGAGTTATTACTTTTGCACGCCAATACGATGAGGTGATTCGTGCTATTCCGCTCGATCGTATCCACGCAGAAACTGATGCGCCATTTGTCTCTCCGGTGCCGTACCGAGGCAAACGAAATGAGCCGGCGTATGTGGTGGAAGTGGTGAAGAAATTGGCTGAAATTCGGGGCGAATCGCTCGAGGTTTTCCAAAAAGCCTTAATCCAGAACGCCCGGAAATTGTTTAGGGTTTAATTACTAAGGAAAGAGTTCTGTAGTCCTTCCGGTCTTCTTGTCTGACGGGTCTATCTTGCTTCTGCTCTCGGCGTCGCTGTTGCATAAGACGCTCGGTTATGCTAAGCTTGTCCCCATGCAAAAAACAGAGAAAACCGAAGCTAATTTGAATAAGAAAGTCTACGAACTAGGCTTCCATTACATTTCTACCATCCCTGAAGGGGAGGTGCCTGCCCGCTTTGCCGAGATCAAGGAAATTATCTCAAAGCTTGGTGGTACGTTTATCTCTGAACAAGCTCCTGCACTCCAGATGCTCGCGTATCAGATGCGAAAGAAGCTCGACAACGTCTATCGCCGTTTTGATCAGGCATACTTCGGTTGGGTAAAGTTCGAATCAGCTCCAGAAGCAGTGGTTGAACTCAAGAAGATCCTTGATTTGAAGGATATTGTCCTCCGCTTTATCATTGTCACCACGGTTCGAGAAAATACGCTCGTGGGTGGCAAGCCAGCGACCAAGGCTCCTGCAAAGAAAGTAGAGGGTGCTCCAGTTGCTACCACAGATACTTCAAAGGCTCCAATGAGTGAGGAAGAGATGGAGAAGACTATAGCAGATCTCGTAGCGTAGGGGAAGTTGATAGTCATTAGTTGATAGTTTTTAGAAAAAAACGGCACTCGCCGTTTTTTTCTTGTCTTCTGACTATAAACTAATGACTATCAACTATAAACTGTCTTTCGTTTTCATCAAGGTTGCAAGCGTTTTTAGAGCCGGTATACTGTACGCATATTCGCTAAGTATCAACCATGTATCTCAACAAAGTAATGCTGATCGGCAACCTCACTCGCGACCCAGAGCTCAAATCACTCCCATCTGGGATCAATGTGTGTTCGTTTAGTCTTGCTACCAATCGTGTGTACAAAGACAAGGATGGCAACAAAAAAGAACAGGTGGAATTTCATAATGTAGTGGTATTTGGACGCCAAGCAGAGACCTCAGGTCAGTATTTGAAGAAAGGACAAAATGTGATGGTGGAGGGGAGACTACAGACTCGAAGTTGGGATGACAAGGCGACTGGTGAGAAAAAGTATCGCACTGAGATTGTGGCTGATGCGGTGCAGTTTGGTCCAAAGGCTAGTGGGGCAGGCGGTGCGACTGGTGGTGGATATTCTGCTGGTGCATCTGCATCAGCGGGAGCGTCAAAAGCTGAAGCTCCAAAGGCTCCGGCGCTCGATACCATTGAGTATCCAGCCGAGGAGATTAATCCTGAAGATATTCCGTTTTAGGAAATTAAGGAGCGAAGCGACTATAATTTCCTAAACCCAGCACCTTTCGCGAAAGGTGCTGGGTAGGACCAAAAGACTTTAGAGTAAGTAAAACCCCGCGCTCAAGCGCGGGGTTTTACTTAAATCAGGTCTTCTTGCTTGCTCGTATTAGCTTGGGCGCAACTTCTTGCATTATTGGCTTAAGTGCGCTATAGTGCTCTCTACCTATGACAAAACAGTGTTACTTTTCCCAGAATAATATCAAGCATATCGACTACAAGGATGTAGAGCTTTTGAAGAAGTTCTTGAATCCCCACGCTCGTATTTTGACCAAAAAGCGTACCGATGTCTCTGCAAAGAGTCAGCGTGGCCTCGCCAATGCCGTCAAACGCGCTCGATTTATGGGTCTCCTCCCGTTTGTCGCTCGTTAGTCTACAAGCAACAAAAAACCGCCGAAAGGCGGTTTTTTTGATGCAAAAGAAAACTTCCACTCGAGGGAGTGGAAGTGGGATTGTGCTGGGGCTAGTTGCCCATACAACATTCGAGGAAGTAGCGGGTGACTGCGAAACGGCCGTTGGGGCAAGATACCAGTAACGAATGCTTAAATTCGTGTACCTGGGAATGGCCATCAGTATCGAGCCATGCACCACCAAACAAGCCATACAAGAGTGTGTCCGGGTCGTCTCCGCCTTGCTGACGTTCACTGATTAAATAGAAGATGTATCCGGAAAGCGAAAAGGTGTACCATCCACCAGTTGCATTATTCGCACGTGCCATGAAATCTACTAGTGAGTAAGCAGACCTTTCGATTTCTCTTTTTCCAAAATTTCCGAGTGCGTCTGTGGGGCTGTGGGTCACCAGATGCATTGGGGTGGGAAAGTGTGCGACATCAGCTATCGAAGTAAGGTCTGCTGCAATAGGGTCAAGAGGATTCATATGAAGAACTTTCGTTTGATTTCCTCCGTGAACATATCATGGGGCTATATTTTTGTCTACAAAAGATTCAGCCGGCGCGACCAGAGTCGCGCCGGCTGAATTTTTCTTGTGTAGCGGTGGTTCTGTATTAAAAACCTCCTCCCGCACGTTCCACGTAGTCGCCGGTCTCGGTATTGATGCGAATAATCTCTCCTTCCTGAATAAACAGGGGAGCATTGATCACTGCACCAGTTTCGAGGGTGATTTGCTTGCTTCCGCCCTTGGCAGTGTCGCCTTTGACTGCTGGTGGCGCTTCGGTCACTTTCAAATCGACTTTGATAGGGAGCTTGAGGCCGATAGTCTTCTCGCCCCAGGTGAGGATGCTGACAAGAGTATTACCCTTGAGGAATTTGGCGCCATTACCCATGATTTCAGCTGAGAGCTTGAATCGTTTTGACGGATCGGCGACTTCACAGAACCATGACTCTTCACGGCTAGTGTAAAGGTATTTGATTTCTCGACTGTCGATTTCGGCTTCGTGCACCTTTTCGCTCTGGTGGAAAGAATACTCTTTGACCTTGCCAGTGATGAGGTTTTTGAGCTTGGTAGCGTTGACGGGCTTGCGCTGTTGCATACGGAAGACGTGTGATGAGATCACTTCGTACGGCTCGCCTTCAAGCACAATATATTTTCGCTCGACGATTTCACTGTATTCAAGAATAGACATGGTCTTTGTATAATTAGGTTGTGGAGATATCCTACGCGGAAAAGGGGAGAGTTGCAAGTCGCTCAATTTCTAAGTTCTAATTCCTAATTTCTAAAAAATACCAATACAAAAGAGACTTCTTTTTATTTAGAAATTATAATTTAGGAATTAGAAATTTCTGTAATTAATCCTCCGACGCCGAGCCCGTAAACCCTCCATTTTTCAAATGTTCAACAATCTTCTCCAAAATTTCTTCCGCAATCTTTGCGTTTGCCTTGTCTTTCAAGAATTGGCGAGTTGAATCATAGCCTCGGCCGATAGTCTCGTCTCCGTATTTGTATGAATTACCAGATTTCTTGATGATACCCATCTTTTCGCCGAGCGCAATCATCTCACCTTCTTTTGAAATACCTTCGTTGTAGATGAGATCAAATTCAGTTTGCTTGAATGGTGCTGCAACCTTATTCTTTACTACCTTTACTCGTGCGCGACCGCCCACGACCTCTTCGCCCTTTTTGATCTGGGCGATACGACGAATATCGATACGGACCGAAGTGTAGAATTTGAGTGCCTTGCCTCCTGGGGTAGTCTCGGGGTTACCAAACATCACACCGATCTGCATGCGGATCTGGTTGATGAAGATGACGATGGTCTTGCTCTTGGCAACGATAGCGGTGAGCTTGCGGAGGGCTTGAGACATCAGTCGTGCCTGCTTACCTACATGGCTTTGACCCATATCACCCTCGATTTCATCCTTTGGGGTGAGGGCAGCCACTGAGTCGATGACGACGACATCGAGCTTGCCTGAGCGGACAAGGCTCTCAACGATTTCGAGGGCTTGTTCACCGTTGTCTGGCTGAGAGATCAAGAGTTCGTCGAGCTTCACACCGAGCTTTTGGGCGTATTCAGGGTCCATCGCGTGTTCAGCGTCGATAAAAGCACAGACACCACCTTTCTTTTGTGCTTCCGCGACTACGTGAAGTGAGAGAGTTGTCTTGCCAGAGCTTTCTGGTCCAAAGATTTCGATGATGCGTCCGCGAGGGAGACCTCCGACACCCAGGGCTGCATCGAGACCGATAGAGCCGGTTGAGATGGCATTCACATCGACACGAGGCTTTTCACCAAGCATCATGATCGAATCGTCGCCAAACTTATCCTTGATTGCCGAAAGGGTATCTTCGATACCGACCGAGATCGTCTTCTTTTCTTTTTCTTCTTTTTTCTTGAATGCCATATAGGTTATTTTATTTTTTGCTGTTAGTTACTTATACACCACTTCGACTTTTTTTACGACCGTCTTGCCAAACTTATCCTTGGCTTCTACCTTTAGTATAGTATAGCCGTAGGGGAGGAGCAATTTTTCAGAGAAGTGGCCTGTTTCGTCGGTAAAAATCTGTCGGTCATTGAGGGAGATAAAGGCGATGTTCTTTGCGGTACCAGAGATTTCAACATCCGACGTGCTAAAGAGTTGCCCGTCCTTTGGACTATCGAGGGTGAGCTCGGGTCCTTGCCGGAGTGCTTGAGAGCGGTAGAGGGCGTAGCCACTAATGACCACAACAAAGAGGAGGATAATCAGGGATTTCAGATAGAATGCGGCGGTTTTTCGGGAGGACATGGGTTGTGTAATTTAGCTATACCTCTGCGTCTTGCTCACCAAAGCCCTCCGGTGCACCCCCAGCTGTCGCCCCACCAATTACTTCTCGGGGTTTCGCACCATCTCCAGGACCAATCACGCCTCGCTCCTCTAGAAGGTCGACAAGTCGTGCAGCACGAGCGTAGCCGACGCGAAGCTTGCGTTGGATATATGAAGTCGATGCTTTGCCTGCTTTGAGTACTTCTGCTTTGGCTTCTTCATAGAGGTCGTCATCGTCGCCAAGTTCAGCATCGTCGCTAATACTACCGTCAAAGATAGGGTCTTTTTCTGCAATATGGTTTGCGTCTGTCATGGTAATGTCACTCGGGGTCGAGTCTCCATAGGCATCAACCAAGAATTTCACCACCTTCTTGAGTTCGTTTTCGGTGATATAGGCAGACTGAATACGACTTGGTTTTGACATTTCACCTGAGAGATAGAGCATATCTCCGGCACCAAGGAGTTTTTCAGCTCCTGGACAGTCGAGAATGGTGCGTGAGTCGATTTGTGAGGCTACTTGGAGAGCGATACGGGCAGGGACGTTGGCTTTGATGAGGCCGGTAATGACATTTACCGACGGTCGCTGGGTCGAAAGGATGAGGTGGATACCGACCGCTCGAGACATTTGGGCGAGTCGGACAATGGCCGCTTCAAGCTCGCGAGGGTAGCTCTGCATGATATCGGCGAGCTCGTCGATCACAATCACAATATACGGCATCAGCTCTGGTACTGGATTTTCCTCAGCAGGCACGCCTTCTTTGACCCGCTCTTCATAGCGTTTGAGCGCGGGGGCGAGAATATTTTTGTGATATGAGTCGATGTCGCGCACCGATGCCTTTTCAAGGATGTCATAGCGACGATCCATTTCTTTTGCTGCCCACTTGAGGGACAGGATAGCCTTTTTGGCTTCGGTGATTACGGGAGTGAGGAGGTGGGGGATCTTGTTGTAGAGAGTGAGTTCGACACGCTTTGGATCGATCATAATGAAGCGGAGATTTTCAGGAGAGCTTCTAAAGAGGAGTGAAGTGATAACGGCGTGAATGGTGACCGATTTTCCAGAGCCCGTTGCCCCAGCGATTAGGAGGTGAGGCATTTTTGCCAAGTTTGCAAAATGAGACTTGCCAGAGATACCTTTACCCAAGCCCACCAAGAGTGGTTTCTCAGAGTTTTGATACTCGTCATTTGAAAGGAGAGTGGCGAGGCCAACGGTGGTCTTGGTACTGTTTGGAATTTCGATACCGACGAGGGACTTGCCCGGAATCGGTGCTTCGATACGGATCGGGTGGGCGGCCAAGGCGAGCGCGAGGTCGTTGTTGAGGGCGATGATACGTGAAAGCTTCATGCCTTCAGCAGGTTTGAGTGCATAGCGAGTGACCGATGGTCCAATAGAGATTTCGTCCATCTCCACTTCGATGCCAAAGTTCTGCAAGGTGCGCTTAATGATGTTGGCATTTGCTTTAATGTCTCCAACCCCTGGCTTACCTTTGTCTCGTTCAAGGAGTGAGAGGGGAACAGGGACAAATGGGCGTAAGGCCAATGCTCGGTTGTTCTCAGATGTCATACCAAAGTCTGCGGTCGAAACCTGTTCATCACCAGTACTTACCTTTGGTTGTTTTTGAGGGGCTTCTTTTGCGACTGGCTTTTCTTCAGGGGTCTCTTTTGATGAAGCTTTGAGTGGGATTGGGGTGGTTGCATTGTCTTCCTCTTCATCCTCGTCGATTTCCATTTTCTGAACACTGTCTCCAGTAAAGACTTTTACTTCACGTTTTTTATCTTTTTTGTTTTGAGTAAAGAGCTTGTTCCAGAACGAAAGCCATTCGAGTTTGAGTTCGGTATCAAAGATAATGATAAGGGAGATAACAAAGAGTGCGGTCAGGAAGATGAGGCTTGCATAGAGATCGAAAAGCTTGAGGAGGGGAATAGAGATAATCGCGCCGACCACACCACCACGCAGTGGTAGGAGGAGTTCGATGATGCCGAGTCCTGAAATAAAGAAGAGGAACCCTCCGATGTATTTAAGTACATTAAAATTACGTTCGAGTGTTTTGAGAAAAGAAATACCGAGCATGATCAAAAGAATCGGGAGGAGGTGATAGCCGATACCAAGTAAGGTGTGGAGCCAGCCGTAAACTTTTTCACCCACTAATCCCGCTTTAGCAAAAGAGGCGAGTATAAAAAACAGCGCACAGGCAAAAAAGATAATAGCGTAGATACCTTGGAGTACTTCTTCACGCACTAAAGAGAGTGGGTTCCATGATGATGGGGTGTCTTTCTTGCTACTTTTTTCTACCGGTTTTTCTCGCTCATTTTTTTTAGCCATATGAGTAAATTATAGCATAGCTAACCTATAGCTTTTAGCTCCTGCTGTGGTGTGGCGTACTGATATGAGTATTTTTAAATTAACCATTAGATCTGTAAACCACGAGTGAGAAACTTCTTTAACCCTTGCTTTTTTTGTTGTCCTATATATAATGGACATAAGTTCTTTCGCTCTGCGTCTCTTATAAGACATAAAAGGACAATATACGGCCTAGAATAGTCCCTTATCACAGAGACAGCTATTAAAAGACATTACCGCGTTTAAGACTTATTTTTATATATGGATGATAAAAAGGACACAATTAAATACGACGCATCTGGTTTAAACACAAAGCACCAAATAGAGCTTATTTCAAAAGATAATCAGGTGGTTTTTGCATACAAAAAGACCGAGCGATTTTCGACAGCGATATATCTCGTATCAAACTTAATGTCCGATAATGAACCGCTCAAGTGGCAACTTCGATCACAGGCAATGTCTCTGATGCCGATTGCGGGTTCTTTGGTAGTGAGTACAGTTTCGGATAAAATTTCAGCGGTAAAAAAACTCACACTTTCGATGATTGAGATTCTGTCTCTGTTTGAGGTGGCGTATAAAAGTCAGTTAATGTCTGAGATGAATTTTAAGTTACTCAGAAAAGAATTGGTATTCTTTATTTCGGAGATGAGTAAACCTTCAATGGGGATTTCTACAAGCGGAGTTGCCTTTGATGCCGACTTCTTTACTGTACCTGTGGCGACTACTTTTGAGAGTGATACGGTGAAGCATGTTCAAAACGAAAAGGCACCGGTATCTTTTCGTCAGAATATTATAAAGGACACTCAGGGGCTAAAAAATAGTGCCACGAGTGTAGTGGGTGCTGGACCTGTCGTTGAGATCAAGAATTACCGAAAAGAAGCAATCGTAAAGATTCTTAAAGAAAAGAATAGTCCTTTAATGATCAAGGATTTTTCATACGTTATCAAGGACTGCAGTGAAAAAACCATCCAGCGAGAGCTCGCGGATCTGATTGATTCAGGTGTCCTTAAGAAAGAAGGAGAGCGTCGTTGGAGTCGATATTCTCTCGTTTAGGTTGGTGTGAGGTCTTTTGTTGATCCAACAAAAGAGGTATTTTGACCCTATTTACGGATCGTCTTTTGACGAAAATCACCCTAAAAATGACCCGAGTTTTTTTGACTAATTTTGTTGGTATCTGTGTTAGTGCAGGGTGTATCTTTTTTGAGCGATTTTCGGTAGTTAATGAGTGGGGTATTTAAATGGGGTTGTTCTTGCTATTGGGCTTGCAATTTAGCCTCAAATTTGCTATACTCGACCGGTGTGGTATTCCTGCCATTTTTAGCTGTTTTACGGCTAGAAACAATGGGTTTATTGGGAGTTATCCACATAGTTCGTTTACACGGCTAAGTACGGGGATTATAATGGTTGGATGTAGTATGAACGCGGATAGCGTATTGTGCTACGTTTACTGTTTGTAGATTCCTGTTATTTTTCCGAACGAAACAGCCCATTGACAATCACATAGGCAGATAAAAATACCGAACTCTTTTTCAGTCACGGTAAGTATAATTCCGTATTCAGATTTTCTCTCGCTTACTATCTGTAAACCTTGCGTCGATAAAAACTAAAGGTTTGCAGAATAGTGAAAACCGGGCAGGGGTGCATGTCGAAATGCATCTCTGTCTGTCAATCATTACAAGTTCACGTGGGTGGCGAAAGTCACTCGCATTCATGCTAGGTATTGTGCTTCGTCGGTACAGTATTTACGCGTGGACCCATTTCTTTTCACGACTATTAGAATTAAACGAAAAGAAATTTACCTTATTAGAAATTTACAATTTATGAGTATTAAGAAAATAATTTCAACTGTTGCAGGTACTACACTTGTGCTTTCATTTGCACTCGCGCTTACCGTTTCTGCAGCATCATTCAGTCGAGATTTGACAGTCGGTAGCAAGGGCGCCGATGTTAAGGATCTCCAAGTATGGTTGAATGCAAATGGTTATACCATTGCAACCTCAGGTGCCGGTTCTATGGGCAAAGAAACAACAACCTTCGGTCCTGCGACCAAGGCTGCTGTGATGAAGTTCCAAAAGGCTAAGGGTCTTGCGACCGTTGGTCGTGTTGGTCCTGCAACTCGAGCTATCTTGAATGGTGTAGCTTCAAACACTACAACAAACACCACTTCAACTAACACTACTACTGTAGTATCAGTTGGTACTGGTCTTTCAGTTTCAGCTCCAGTTCAGCCAGCAAACTCTGTCGCTCCAGCGTCAGCAGCTCGCGTACCTTTCACTAAGGTTACATTGACTGCAGGCAATGACGGCGATGTTACTGTCAACTCTTTGACAGTGGCTCGAACAGGTCTTGCAAACGATGCAGCTTTCTCAGGCATCGTTCTCTTGGATGAGAACGGTACTCAGATCGGTATCGCAAAGACTTTGAACTCAAATCATCAGACATTTGTTGGTGAACCTATCGTGATCAAGGCGGGAACTTCTCGCACTTTGACTGTCGGTGGTAACATGACAGATGCTGCTACTATGGCTTCATACGCAGGTCAGGTTGCAACTCTTACTGTAGTTGGAGTAAACACTTCAGCGACTGTATCAGGTTCTCTTCCTGTTTCTGGCGCAGCTCACACAATGAATGCAACATCACTCATTGGTTCAGTGACAATGCAGCGTGGTTCAATTGATCCAGGTGCAAGTCAGACAAAAGAAGTAGGTACCACAAACTACATCTTCACATCAGTAAAGGTTACTGCAGGTTCTGCAGAGCCTGTACTCTTGCAGTCAGTACGATGGAACCAGACTGGTTCTATTGGCGCTGGTGATCTTGCAAACCTCAAGACTTGGGTAGACGGTGTGTCATATCCTGTTGTTGTTTCAAGCAACGGTCAGTACTACACTACTGTATTCCCAGGCAATGGTATTACAATCGATAAGGGCTTCTCAAAGGATATCTCTATCTCTGGCGACATCATCGGTGGTTCATCACGAACTATTGACTTCGATATCGCAAAGCGAACTGATATTGCTGTAACAGGTGCTCTCTTCGGCTACGGTATCATCCCTCCACAAACTGGAGTTACTGCTTACTCACAGTCATCAAACGCTTCACAGTTTAGTTCATCTGAGGACCCATGGTACTCAGCTTCTGAAGTTACTGTAAACACTGGTGTTGTGACTGTAAGTTCAGACACATCAGTTTCTGCACAAAACATTGCAATCAACCTCCAGAATCAGCCTCTTGGTGGATTCTCAGTTGAAGTTCGAGGCGAGCCAGTTACTATCGCTCGAATGGTATTCAATGTTACTGCAGTGGGCGACACAGTTGCTCATATCACCAATGTTTCATTGGTTGATCAGAATGGTTCAGTGCTCGCAGGTCCAGTAGATGGTTCAGGTGCTGCTCAAAACGGTACTTTCACCTTCACTGACACTGTGACATTCCCAGTTGGTACTACAAAGTTCGCTTTGAAGGGTAAACTTTCAACAGACTTTGCAAGTAATGACACTGTTCAAGCTTCAACAACTCCAGCAACACAGTGGTCTACTGTGACTGGTGTTACGACTGGTAAGTCAGTCACCCCAGCTCCAGCATCAGCTATCTCTGGAAATACTATGACTGTTAAGGCAGGTGCGCTTAACATCTCAGTATCTTCACAGCCTACAGCTCGATACGTGATCGCGGGTGCAAACGGATTCGAGTTTGCTCGATACGTTCTTGACGCAGGTCAATCAGGTGAGGATCTTCGAGTTACATCGCTTCCTCTCTTGCTTGCACTTTCAACTGTTACTGCATCAAACTTGACTTCATGTCAGTTGTTTGATGGTGCAACAGCAATCACTACTGGTTCAAACTTGGTCAATCCTTCAGCTGCAGGTGACAACACCTTCACATTTGATGGTACTGGCTTGATTGTTCCAAAGGGTACTGCAAAGACTATCTCATTGAAGTGTAACCTCTCAACTTCAGCATCTTCAGGTACTGTTGCTTGGGGTCTTACAGACAATCACACAACTTACACAGCTGCTTCTGGTGTTACATCAGGACAGACTGTTGCTGAGACTATGACCGCAGCAGCTGGTCAGACTATGACCGCTTCAACTGGTGGTTCATACACTGTTACTGCTGATACATCTTCAGCTTACTACTATCGTGCTGTAAAGGCGGGTAGTACAAATGTTCCTCTTGCTGCCTTCAAGTTTACTGCAGGCAACACAGAAGACATCATGTTGAAGAAAGTTGCATTGCAACTTGGTAACACCGCTTCTTCTGCTCCTGCAGATCTAGTTGGTCAGAAAGTTACTCTCTGGTACAACGGTACTCAGGTTGGCGAAGCACAGTTCGGTGGTGCATCAGCTGACAACGCTACTTCAACTCTTACCACTGCTGTGAAGGTCACACGAGGTGAGACTGCAACTATCGTTGTTAAGGGTGATATCATCAACCATGATTCAAACACCAACTCAGATAGTACTGCAACCAACGGTGGTTACGGTGCATTCGTCGCAGTTACTTACGATGCTGACAATAACGGCCTCAATGGTAACTACGCTACTGGTGTAGATTCAGGTAGTAATATTTCAGGTGGTACATCATCAGATGTTACAACAACTGGTGTTCGTGTATTCCGAAATGTTCCTACATTTGCAACAGTAAGTCCTGCATCAACTGGTCTCGCGACTGGTGAAGCTCAGATTTACACTTTCAAGGTCACCAATCCTGACTCAGGTCGAGACTTGGTTCTTGAGAAGTTGACATTCTCAGTTGCAACAAGTTCAAACACCGAAGCTACATTCAAATTGTATGGTGACGGTGTTGCAGCAAACGCATCTGGCGTAGCAGCGACTGGTTCAACTGGTTCACAGCTTGTGACAATCACATTTGATGCAACATCAAATGCAAAGATTGTTTCAGCAGGATCATCAAAGACCTTCGTGCTTAAGGGTGTAGTTACAGCGGGTGGTTCAAGTACCAACCGATCTGTGACTGTAGCTCTCCTTGCAGACCGACAGTACCCTTCATTCACAAAATTGATGGGTAATGCTACTCAAGCAGGCGCAGGTACAGCAGGTGATGTTTCAACAGCTAGTGGTAACATTGTATGGTCACCGTTCTCAACGACGACCGCAGTTGCTGACTCAGCTACTGAATCAAACCTCGATTGGACCAACGGTTACGGCCTTCCAGGCTTCCCAGCCCCAGGTCAGAACCTTGATTCTCAGACTTACACTTCATCAAACTAACCTTAGTTTGGTAGGTACTCCGGTGAAAACTGGATAAGTCAAACAAAAACCGCTCTCCGCAAGGATGAGCGGTTTTTGTTTTATCTACCTAGGTCTGACCTATGTACATAGGTCAGACCTAGGTAGTGTGTATTTGCGACCACGACTCATTTGGTATATGATGCACACACACATATGAAATCAAAAATAGCTATTTCTCTTATAGTGCTTGTGATTATTGGTGGTCTCTTGTGGGCATACAAAGTCAATCGGGGAGTGTCATTGGGTGTAACTACTTCTGCCACCTCGACTGTCGAGGGGGTGGTAACCCAAAATAATGCTCCGGTAGTGGTGACAAGTGGTACACAAACAACCACCTCACTCTTGCCAACTATACCAACACCAAATTTCTCAAAACCACTGGTGTTCCCAGCAAATTTTACTGACGCTCAGAAAAAGGATATGCAAACTCATGTAGATGGGTATATTGCCGAGCTTAAAAAGGATAAATTGGACTTCAATGCATGGATTGATCTTGGACTCTATTGGAAGAATGTGCAGGATTTCCAGGGGGCGATTGATGCATGGACGTACGCTTCAGCTATCCAGCCAACCAACGCCTTGCCAGTGATCAATATCGCTTCACTCTACGGCTACGATATTCACGACAATGCTAAGGCCGAGAAGTACTACCTCAAGGCGATAAGTATTGAGCCAAAGCTTGAATACGCCTACTTTGTGACCGCAATGTACTATCAGGAGGTGGAGAATAACATCCCAAAAGCGATCGTTATTGTCGAGAAGGGAATAAAGGCTATTCCTGACTCACTCGAGCTCCGCTCATTCAAAAGCTCGCTCAAAGATTCTCTCCCAAAGACGCCTACAGCTACCACGACTACTCAGTAGTCTTGGGGTAGATCTAGATAAAAGCCCCAATCGCCTAGGCGATTGGGGCTTTTGAGTTATACACAGGGGTGTGGATAACTCGTATCCACCTATAGCCAACACCTTGCCTACAGCTTATCCTGGGGTACCCCACACCTTGTCCACACCCTTATATACAGCCGTTTAACAGCTTGCTGACACGATACCTACAGGCTATTTACAGCAATTCCCCAAGATATACAGGAGTTATGCAGCACTTTTCCACATATTTATCCCCATTTTTAAAATTAAAATCTCTAAAATATGGCTAATTTATGTTGACTTATCCCCAAATAGGATTAAAAGTCTGCAGTGGATATAATGCTTGTATATGGTTAGTCTACATTTCGGCATCTTTGTTGGTGTTATGGCGATTGCTTGTGCGCTTTTGGTTATATTTGAGCGGCTATATTTAAAGGGTGGAGTAAGGACGGACTTGTCGGTATATGAAAGAAAGCCTTATTTGTTTGATGCCACTTCGGAATTAAGACTTTTTAAGCTATTGAATGAGCTTTTTGGCGATAGGTTTTATATATTCACTCAGGTTAACTATAGTCATCTGATTCGACCAAAAAAGACGGATTGGATAGGGGAACGGAGACTCAGAAGTCGGATTGATCGAAAGTCTGCTGATTTTGTACTTTGTGATAAAGAGCGAGTTGTGCCACAACTGGTTATTGAACTCGATGGATACGTGCACAACTTTGAGACAAGGCGAAGGCGAGATCGGTTTATTGATGAACTTACCAAAGAAATCGGTCTCCCAATCTTGCATCTAACACCGGATAAAATGGATCGATCTTATGTCCTATCTGAAGTCATTAAAATGGTGGGGATGTAGGGTTTAGTGTAGATAATTATCCACAACCTTTTTGTGTATACAGCGGCTACTCCAAGGTATACTTATTGACAATATGAATCGATTGTTTAGTAAGTGGTGGCAAAAGAAAAGTGGCGGAGCACGACTACTTTTTGGGGTACTGGGTGTTTGTGTGGTGGTGGGTATCTGGTATGGCTATCGAGAATGGAAAGAGGCTCGGGATTTTGTCCCACAAGATTTTAATACGTTTATGGAGGTGCCGAGGACGGATCGAGAGGTGGCAAATTATACAAAATTTATGGAACAGGCGTATCGGAATGATGTGTACGGGGGCGCCACTCCGGAGGAGACACTAAAATTATTTACGGATGCGCTGAAGGCGGGGGATACCGAGCTTGCAGCGAAGTATTTTGTGGTGGAGAAGCAGGTAGGGAGGAAAGAGGTTTTTGATAACTGGAAGAAGATTGATAGATTAGAGTTTGTAGCTTCCTCACTGACGCATTATGGTAAAACTGCTTATCCTCTCGAGAACAATGCGCAAATTAATTTAATTATTGATAATAAACCCAGTGTGACTGTTTTTTTGGTTAAAAATACGCAAACAAATAAATGGAAGATAGAAAGTCTATAAAATTAATACTTGCAATCCTTACGCTGGCTTTTCTGCCAGCGTTTGTGTTTGCCTACGAAGCGGACACTACACACAATGCTCTAACTGATGAGATTGTTGATTTTTATAACTACTCGTACCCAACACACAAGCTCACTGATACTGAAAAAGTGTTGGTAAAGCGGGGGAGTGTGGAAGAAGATAGTCCGGATATTCGGGTGCTTAATCACTTCTACGACCCAATCCGAAATGTTGGTTTTAAATCGGTAAACAATACCTCAAAAGCTTGGGCAATGAATGCTGGACTGCAATCAAACAATGACCAGTTTGCGGGAACCGGAGGATTACTTTTGGACACCTTCACCTCGCCATCTGACTTTTCGTGGGAGCGAGCGATTTTTGACTATACCTATGTCGACAAAGAAAGAGGGTTGGTGGCATTGGGGCACATCTTGCATTTGATCGAGGATGCGACGGTGCCCGATCATGTGCGAGACGATGCACACCCACCAGCGTTTAGTTTCGGATCTCCCTATGAGGCGTACGCAAATCAGTATACGGAGTCAAACATTGAGACGGCGAATCAATTGATTCGGGAATATGCGCGACCAGTGGAGCTTGCTTCAATAGGGGATTATTTTGATACAGTGGCGACTTTCACTAATACTAATTTTTTTAGTAAAGATACGATTTTTGATGAGAAGTATACTTCTCCTGATTATATTTCAACACGATCAGAGAGGTTGAAAGATGGTACACCTAACACTTTTGGTATCTCAAATAAAGGTTTTAGGTTACTGTTGATTAATTACTCTTTTGATCAAAATACTGGCTTGATTTCAAAAAATTATTCAATTCAAGATCGTGACAACCTTATCCTCTCCGACTACTGGAACATCCTTTCTCGCACTGCGGTCAAAAACGGCGCGGGAATCATCAAGCTTTTCTTTGATGAAGTCGAAAAAGAAAAGCAGACAGGAACCTTGCTCGCCAAAAATAAGAGTATGTGGAGCAAGCTCATTGATAGTGCCAACACCGCCATTAAATCTGTCTTTACCAGTGCGAGCACGACAGCGACTTCAAACAGTCTTGCTTCAGTTGCAAGTGTTTCTTCAAATACCACTACTGTCATACCCACAAGCCAAAACACACAACTACCAACTACCAGCGCTACGACTCAAACCTCTGTTACTCAAAAACAAACCACCCCAACCACGCAAAGCACCACTGTGACTCAAAAACAGGTGTCACCTCAGACGGTTGTTCCTCCACTCTTTGCTATTAGTCCCGGCTTTGGTGGCGGTGCTCCGGGTGTGTCAGCTAAAAATGAGAACGCGACCGTCTCCACCGACTCACCGAGCACACCTATCGTCATAAACGATAGTGGTTATATTGTCGTACTTTCACCGACCACCAACAGCCAGATTTTTGGCACCAGTACGGTCACTTTCTCAGGAACCTCGACACCTTTTTCAACCGTCGGTCTCGATCTGGCGATGGCTACGACCACCACCTCTGCCTCGGGCGAATGGAGTCTCTCGCTCATCCTCTCTTCGGGCACCACCACGCTCACTTTTTATTCAGTTGATCCCGCCAATGCTCGCGCCACATCGACGACACAGGTTTCGGTGTACCTTGATACTACGGGACCAACTTTTTCTCTTGCAGTGCCTGTGTGTGATATGTCCCTCGCCTCGGATGGGTGTGTGGTGGCAACTACGACGGTGTCGATGGATTTTGCAACTGACGACGGCGATTTTGCGTATTTTACAGTAGGAATTGACGGGGTGTATGTCACCACGACCGACTCGGCCACTACCACCGTAGTCTCAAATGACGCGCTCCATACGATTGAGATTTCGGCGAGAGACATTTTGGGTAATCAATCTGCCACCACCACGCGTACACTTTTTACCTCGACGTTCCCCGTGGTGATCAATGAAGTGGCGTGGGCGGGGACACTGGCATCGAGCACAGGTGAATGGATTGAACTCTACAACAAGACGCCGTTTACCATTCCACTTTCATCATGGACTCTTTTTGCTGAGAGTATGCACCCATATATTCCGCTCACGGGAACTATTTCAGGTCATGACTATTATCTGCTTGAGCGAGGGGATGACACTGCAGTAAGTACGGTCTCGGCAGATCAGGTGTATGGTGACGATAGTGTCGATTGGGCGCTATCCAACAGTGGAGATCAGTTGGTGCTGGTATTTGCATCAACCACCATCGACCAAACAGCTCCAAGTGGACCGTGGATGGGTGGTATAAACACACAATACAAAAAGAGTAGCATGGAGCGTTACGATCCATTTGTGACAGGTGATGATATGTCCAATTGGGATACGAGTTTGGTATGTATACAAAATGGCACCGATAGAGGGGGAAACGCTATTTACGGTACTCCTCGGTCAAAAAATGGTCTGAGTTATTTGTTGAATAAAAATCACGATTTGAATTCTGATATGACCCTGACGCGTGAACATGGGCCATATCTAATTGTTAACCGACTGATTAAAGTTCCCGTGGGACATACGTTGTATGCGGAGCCGGGGGTGCTTGTAAAATCTTTGGATGGAGGCTTTGATTTTCAGGGTAAATTTATTTCGAAAGGTACATCTGCACAACCGGCTGTCTTTACTAGTCTCTATGATGATGACTATGGTGGTGATTTGAATACCGATGGGGATGCAACGTTTCCAAGACATAACGACTGGCAAGGATTATATTTTTCTTCGGGCGCGACAGGGTCAAAGCTTGATGGACTATTGTTGCGACACTCGCTGGGTAATTTTATAGAAGGAGCGACTGTCTCTGGACATGACATTACTATTGAGCGCAATCTAATACCCTTTAAGTTATTTGATTCGACGGTCACGTTTGATCATTTGTCGATGCTTGGTGCCGAAGATCGAGTGTTACAGTTTTATAATTCCACAGGAACCATATCGAATATGGCAGTATCGGGTAATTTTTATACTGAAAGTGTCGTAACTTTGTATGGCAGTTCTTTGTCTGTAGATAATTTTGATATTACGGATATTCCTTGGGGTGAGGGATTCCTTTTGTATACCGGCGCTCTGTCTTTGCGAAATGGTACGATAACGGGGATAAAAGAACACGCGATCCACGCTGATAATGGAAAACTTGATATGGATAACGTACATATTGGAGTTATCGATAATTATGAGACGCTTATACTAAGCGGTGGGATTCAGGCTAGTATTACAAATTCAGTAATTGAACATGATCCAGATTCGATATGGAGTGTTGGTCTGGTGTTGTACGGTACAAGTAGTGGTCCAGGACCGATGTTGTATGTAGCAAGTACAACGATTCGAAACAATACGATCGGTATTCAAGCCGAGTCTAAGGATCAGATTGTGATTGATTCTAGCGAGATTGTTGGGGCACAGTACGGTATCATCACCAAGAATGTACCGATGTCGATTAATAACTCAAGTATTGCTAGTACCACTGAAATGGCGATATGGAATGTGACACCTGATACACCAGTGAGTGCGTTGCATAATTGGTGGGGAGATGCGACGGGGCCGTATCACCCAACTCTTAATCCCAGTGGGCAGGGTGGGGAGGTGTCAGATGGGGTTGATTTTGATCCGTGGTTGACGTATGACCCGTTACATCCGGTGATTTCAACGCCACCTACCGTG
>JBDKKW010000006.1:0-39081 GCA_039795895.1 Candidatus Parcubacteria bacterium
GGCCCCATAGTGTCGGAGTACTTCCTGATGCACCGTAAAGCTTGTATGTCGTATCTCTGGTAGAAGTAATAAGGGCACTGTTGCCTGTAGCTGTGTAAGTTACTCCTCCATCCCACGACACTTCCGCACCAATCGAACAACCCGAAGAGTCGGTCGAGTTGGCTTCAACATCCACTTCAACTCCGGTCACCGATGCGGCTGGTGGCAATCCAAATGGAAAACCTGTAAATGCTTGTCCACTCGCCGAAGTTGCTTCAGCGACACTATTGGTAGCATATTTATTGTCACTACTAAAAGCATTGGTTGAACTTGCCCATACGTCTGTACCAAGTGTCTTAGTGGTAGCTGTGGTAATCGTCTTTCCGATACTCGCCAATGCATAGGGATCATTGTCAGAGCCGTTTTGATGTCCTGGATAGGTCGTACTACCATTGGCAAGTTCTGCCATAAAGTTTTCGTCAGTCGTCACCGGAGAAGAGTTGTAATAAATGGTGAATATATTCACTCCACCATTTTTTGCAGTATCAGCTGCAGTGAGAGTGGCTTGTCGCGCAAGTGTGGTGGTATAAAACACATTCAATCGGAGCCAATCGAGATGTTCAATATCAGTACTCTGGCAACTTGATCCCGGATCAACCGCTTGCACTCGTACCCCAAAATTAGTATTGGAAAAATCACCTGGATACCAAGTGCGACTCCATGTATCGGTCGGTGTACCAAATTTATAAGTCGCCAAGGTACCATTCAACGTATTCTTTTTCTGACTGGTCCAGCTCGGCGTCGAGCTACCAGCATTCCATGAGAGATCGACGCCAAGCTGACAGGCACTTGATCCTGAAGCAGCGTAATTCACCGTAAGCGAAAGCTGAGCCACCTGCACCGTACCAGTAGCATTTGTCTTAAACATACCAAATCGCACCCCACTACTTCCAGAAAAATTCGTAACATCATTTACTGAATTATCGCCCACTGTCCAGGCATGACCATTGATCGGGTTGACGGTCATCACCCAATTGTACGTTGCGAGACTACTGGTCAGATTTTGTGGCGTACTCGTCCCTTGCTGTCCTGATCCAGTGCCGTTTTCAGCCAAAAAGCCGAGGGTAGCATCACCACCAACCTCCATCGCGCTCGCACTCAACACAACCGAAGTGACGGTTGATCCCGACGGTACACTAGGATTTCCAAACGTAAATGTTTGTCCAATTGGATTTTCATACACATAAGTACTGCTACTGCCGTCAGTAACCGCAGTGATTTTGTTTGAGGTTCCCGAAGAAGACCAGGTATTAAAATTACCCGCACTCGATGGGTTGAGTGTGGTCGTGGTTTGGCCGGGAGTGTACGCTACCACCACATACTCCTGTGACACTTTAGGAGATGAGGTGCCGGTAGTACGAATACCGAAGCTGTTGGTCCAGTTGGTGACTTCATTTTGGGTCCAGGATTTGTTGTCTCCAGTGGTTGGGAAGGTGTAGGAGTAGAGGTTGTAGGTACCGGTGGAAAGTGAGACGGTAGGACCAGTGATACTGTGGGTGGCGTCTTTAGCTACCACGAGATTCATGGTTGATCCTGCAGTGGTGCCTTGAGCACGGACGTAGAGCGTCACTGAATTAACAGTGGCACCTGAGGGAACGGCACTGGCGTTGGCAACATTCACCGTATCAATGAGTGGTGCTGTGGCAGTGTCGATGTAGGTGGAGTCGTTGCTGTCGGCAAGGACGGTGTAGTCTTTTGAGGAACCGGTGGGAATCCATTGGGTGAAGTCGCCCGAGGCGGATGGGTAGAGGGGGGAGGTGGAGGCGGTAGTAGTACTGATTGTTGTGTAAAACGCCTTTGCAGTAAGCTGATCGAGTGAGATGGTCGCGCCAGAGGTTGAGTTGTTGGTCAATCGAACAATAAAATTGCCGTTGTTGAAATCGCTCGGTACCCAAGTGTGACTCCCCCATGTATCACTCGCAGAATTTGTGGCAGGCATCAACACAGACTCGGTGGTTCCTACGGAAATAGACTCTGAACTTGATCGACTTGAGTTGTTGTTCCACGAAAGCTCGGCACCAAGCGCACCAGAAACAGGCACGGTGTAATTGACGATGGCATTGAGTGCTCCGATACGGACTGAGTTTGTGTTGGTGCTTGTCTTCAATACTCCGATTTCAAGACTAGTACTTCCACTCTTTACTGTCGAAGACAGCGTGATACTTTGAGCTGACTGCGAATTACAGTTACTGGTACTATTGGCAGTGAGTGAGTTGGTACCGTCGGTATTGGTACCATTTAATCTTGCAAAGACTTTGTAGGTTCCGCCCGTTTTTGTGTCACCTCGATCAGATGGCACAATAGAGACACTCGTAATCGTGCTCCCATCAGGGATTGCACTCAAAGAAAGAGTAAACGATGATCGATCGTTGGTGGTACCACTCAAGACATAATCGCTACTGCTACATGACGGTGTCCCGGTCTCATTGATATTTGAGTAATTACCCGTAGTCCACTGGGTGTAATTTCCGTTTGCTGTTGGGTAGAGAGTGGTGGTACTTGAAGCAACAGATGATCCAGATACTTTTGCTTCGGTTGCAAGCTGAATACCCGTGACCGTTGCACCAGAAGGAATTGAAAATCCGAAGTTGCCATAGACTTGCTGATGACCACTTGTGGCATCTGTTGCATATACATTATCACTTACGTACGCCGAGCTTGCCGAACTCCACGAGCCGGTACCCATACTTGACGGTGACGACGTTGCCGACGATCCAGCTACAGCAGAGGTGGTACTGTAATTAACCACCACATACTCCTGCGACACTTTAGGAGATGAGGTGCCGGTAGTACGAATACCGAAGCTGTTGGTCCAGTTGGTGACTTCATTTTGGGTCCAGGATTTGTTGTCTCCAGTGGTTGGGAAGGTGTAGGAGTAGAGGTTGTAGGTACCGGTGGAAAGTGAGACGGTAGGACCAGTGATACTGTGGGTGGCGTCTTTAGCTACCACGAGATTCATGGTTGATCCTGCAGTGGTGCCTTGAGCACGGACGTAGAGCGTCACTGAATTAACAGTGGCACCTGAGGGAACGGCACTGGCGTTGGCAACATTCACCGTATCAATGAGTGGTGCTGTGGCAGTGTCGATGTAGGTGGAGTCGTTGCTGTCGGCAAGGACGGTGTAGTCTTTTGAGGAACCGGTGGGAATCCATTGGGTGAAGTCGCCCGAGGCGGATGGGTAGAGGGGGGAGGTGGAGGCGGATCCCGAAGGTGTGTACACAACATCAACCGACGCTTCGCTCACACGTACAGTAGCTCCGGGACCAGTCTTAAACATACCAAATCGTGTCGTCCATGCATTCACCTCAGAGGCAGTCCATGCGGTGCCCGAAGGAGTGGTCGGTACTTGCCAACTGTAAGTCGTCCAAGTCGTCGTGAGATTGCGTGGAACATCATATAATTGCTGACCAACGCCAGTCCCCTTTTCAGCAAAAAGTTGGATTACACCATCACCGCTATTTTCTTGTGCGGTCACATTGAGTGTCACTGAGTTGACCGTGGCACTTGAAGGAATACCAGCGTTTGCTATCACAAAAGTTTGTGCATCCGTAGTCGTACTGATGTAAGTACTAGTACTTGAATCAGACATCGCGGTTGCTTTGTTGGTGGTACCACTGACAGACCAGGTATTAAAATTGCCCGTTCCAGTCGGTGACACACTGAGTGATCCACTCGAAGTCGGGATCATCGTCGAAGCATCCGCATCTACTTCGATACCGTTGATAATTGCGTCAAGCGGAAGTGCGGGAATATTAAAATTAAGAAAACGATGCTTAGTGGAACCACTACCGATCGTCGTGGTCGCATCAGCCAAAGAGTCGGCGCCTCGATACGCATTGGTCGGACTGTTCCAACTCGTCGTCCCGTCAGGAGAGTTTGTTTGTGGTGAGGTCGTACCAACATTTGCAGGTGAACTTCCTGTGGGAAGACTCGGTATCGCATCGGAAATAAGAATCAACACCTTCTGATTTCCCGAAGTATGATTACTACTATTGAGCTCATCTGTCCCTTTAGTAATCGCTGCAGACAGGTCGGTACAATTGTCACTACTACCACTACTATTACAACTTCCAGAGCCAGTGATGGTCGTAATCGTAGACAAGATATCACTGTACAAAACAGTCAAAAATCCTTTGACCGAAGTACCATCACCATTGGTATTTCCATACGGAACGAGCGCGGTGGTTGAAGACATACTCGTAATACCTCCGAAACTTCCCACTCCCAATTTTGGTGCAGGTAGACTTGGTGAGTTTACCGTCACCAAAGAATAGAGTGAAGTGAGTGTATTCGCTGCCGTCTTGAGCCAACTACGCTCAGATGAGCTCATCGACCCGGTACGATCGAGCATCATCACCGTATCGGCACACGAAGGGTTTGGTGGTGGAATATCATCGAGCTTGACCACGCACACTTTGTTGTCCCCCGTCGCAATATCAATCATTCCCGACGCACCATTGTTGCCTCCTATCGTCTGAGGCATACATGCCCAATCGAGCGAACTTAGATACCCACCCATACTCGAACTCGCCACACTCAACGTGTGCGTACCGGAAGAAAGATCCATCGCTTCACCAAACGGAGTCGTGGTACCATCGACCATCAGTGCAAAATCGGTCGGTGCTTTTTGTCCGTGATTATTGTTGACCACAGTATCAACCAAAGTGAGTGTGGTCGTGACGGCCCCGGCGAGCATACTACAGGTCTTCACTTCGCCTGCCAAAATCGTACCGGAACACCCCGGCTGTCCTTGCAAAATAAATCCTGCAGGCATACTTTCACTCACACTGTAATTGCCCGGCGCCATATGAATCACCACTCCTGTAGCAGATCCGGTAAACGTACTCAACTGCGACCCATTACTTTTGACACTCATCGTAAAACTTCCGGAAGTGAGATTGGTATTTTTATTATTTTGTACCAAGGTCTGCACCAAAAGCGTCCCCATATCAGCCACCGAAGCAGCCGAGCCGATATGAATATTTCCAATATCTGATGCAATCGCAAGATTTGAATAGGTCAACCCATTAATCGCACTCCCCACTTGCGACTGGACCTGGATCGTCGCTTTGCCGGTTTTGTTGAGTGTATCGATTGGTGACACATAGCAGGTGCCCGAAGGAAGCGTGTTGAGTGTTGCACCAGAATACGAAGGATCTGCGATGACCGAAGCGAGCGCTTGATCAGCACAGCCTTCTGCCAGAGCATTTGCCTGCTCTTTCTTTTCTGTACCGAACACGATGAATCGAGCGTGATACCCCGCAAATCCCTCTTTTGCAACCAGAGACAATAACACCAGCGAGACAATAACTGTCACCATTAGTGCCACGTAACCTCCCTGGGTATTTCTACTCATTTGGCACTTATTATACCATTTTTATATACCTACTTTTATACAAAACTAGGCAAAAAAGTGGATATGTTTTGAGGTGAACGCGATGTACTATCGAAGATAGGTCTTATACAAAAACGGAATCCCTTTGATACTCATTGAAATAGCAATATTGGTCTGTCCTGAAGACACCGAACTCTGTGCAGTAAAGGTATCGACGGGAAAGGCGGCACTGTTGAGAATAGTGGCATCTGCCGATCCACGTTTGAGCGACAATGTCCCTCCACTCGCATAGATCAGTAGCGGATTATCAGTTGATAGAAAATCAGCGCTCGGTATTTTACTAATGGTCAAAATAGTACCATCGGGAGATACCGATACCGAAGATACACTGGTGAGTGCCCAATTTATTTTACGCACCAAAAACATCCCCTCTTCTTGGACCGCGAGTGCTGTCTCGTTGTGTGCACCGCCCTGGAGGAGCTGATAGGTGGCCACTACCGCACCCACCATCAAAATACCGAACAAAGCGATATAGATGACCACTTCGACTAGTGTAAAGCCCTTGTTTCTCATGGTGTTGGGATGCTCGTAAACGACTCGAGTGTCGGCGTCCCTCCGCTCAAGGTATAGAGTTGATTTGCATCACTATCAAAATCGATACCGTTATCAATCAGAGTGGGCACCGAACGCGTACCGAGGATTTGCAAATTGGTCGTGGGATCAATGCTTCGCACTTGAATTTCTCCATGCGTGTTGGTCGAATTGGTGGTCGCCACATACAGATACGGACCTGACACACGAATACCGATCACGTGTCGACTGTAAATATCATCATCGACATCGACCGCGGCGAGCGGAGTACAAAACGAACTCGCCGTAGGATCAGTTGCATTAAACACGTACAAATCATTACTACCCGATATCGTATCACGACCCAGATATAGTCGATTACCCAATAGAGCAATCGAGTTTGCCTTTTGAGTGCCCGGTAAATCACACGAGGCGACGAGCGTAGGAGGGACAGTATCAGGCTTGGTCACATCATACACCTGCAACTCACTAGCGTCTGTCGCAAGATAGGCAAATCGTCGAGTTGCTCCATTTATGATCTGATCGCGTACCTGTATACCATACACGGAAGTAGTGAGCTCGGTCCCCGTCCCCAATTCAAATGGGTTAGTCGGATCTCCGACATCAATCACGTGAAATTCGGGACCAGAGGTGTCGCGAGTAGCTATGTACACCTTTCGATCATAAAAAGTCAGTCGCCATCCAGCAGGATAGGAACCTGACGAACTGACACCGGAAAGTGTCACCTCCCCTGCACGAAACATAGAGGTAGGATCAGTCACATCAATAATCTGTAACTGATTGGTGGTGGTCGCCACTGCCACATAGGCGTACGTCCAGCCGTTTACCAAGTTGCGCGCTACATCAATAGCATTGAATACCGAATTATCCGGTGAAGTATAACTATACTTATTTCCTCCCTTCACCACCTCAAGAAACGGCGCTCCGGATTCGACCACATACACCGCTCCGTTTAAGGCATCGATCGCAACTGGTGTCGCGGTGAGCGCGGTACTACTAGCAGACTGCATCGTCGCCCAAGTTCCCGAAGGCCAGTTGAGGCTACAATCCCCACCCGAAGTCACCACACTGTGCGCATCGGCAAATGTGGTAAACAAGCTCGCGGTCGAAGTCGGATACCCACGCACCTGCCAGAAGACATCTGCCTGCGCGTATTTTGAGCACGGAGAAATATCGGTCACGGTATTCTGAATGTAGTAGCACAGTGACCCAGCCAAACAACCCGTATCAGCATCACGAGTAAGTGGCGTCGAGGTCGCAGAGAGAAAGTCGCGCTTGGCACTGGCTCGCAAATCCTCAAAATACCTTTTTGCTTTATACAAAGCTTCGTTTGAGGTCTGTGAGGTGAGCGTCCAATATTGCGAACCAAAATCAGCCATCACCACGCCGGCGAGCACAATCGCCAATATCGCAAAGGCAATCATTATTTCAAGAGTACTAAATCCACGAGTGCGCATAGAGATCATATTACCAGCTTATTCGTCCTTCGTAATTAACTGAAATCGGGAGTGACATGCCTCGCTGAGGATCGTTTAGCGTGATATTTCCGGCGTAATTTGCATTACCACTCAACTGAGTAAACACGATTTCTTTCGGTGAACTGGTCGAAAAAGTAATGCCGTACTGAGCGTCCATTACGTCCAACATCGTCGGATCAGCGGTTGCATAGGACACACCCTGAAAAAGCACGTACGAATTTGGGTGATTCGCGGGGAACAGTGCTACTCCGTGCGAAGTTTGATTTACATTATTCATCGCGTTGGCTCGAGCAGTTTGAAGGAGCGTAATAATAGTCGTCCGTTCAGTGCGAAACGCATCGCCTCGAAACTGATTCATATCCACAAAGAGCGACACACCGATAAACATCGTAATAATACCGACCACAATGAGCATCTCGGTAATGGTAAATCCCCGCTGGTCTACACCACGCCACACACTCACGCTATGGATGTAAGTTTTGAGTGATTCCATAAATCGGTGTAATAATCGAAATCGCAATCAACCCGATCAACAGTCCCATAAAGATCATCAACGCCGGTTCAACAAGTCCCGAAAGACTCTTGGTCAAATCATCCATCTCTTGCTCATAAAATTCAGATACGTATATCAGTGTATCAGACAGACTCCCACTCTTCTCCCCAACTGAAACCATTTGCACAAAGATATGTGGAAATACGTGCGGACTCTTGGCGAGCTGAAGCGACATCTTTTGACCACGATTGATCGCCTCTTTCATACTATGCCACTGCTTTTGGTACTCAACATTTCCACTGGTCTCAGCCGTAATCGCCAGAGCACCACTGAGCGGAATACCACTTTTCAAAAGCAATCCGAGAGTACGAGTACTGTTGGCTAGATTAAAAATACGACTCATTGATCCCACAAAAGGTGTCCCGAGCATATACCGATGTACCCTGCCCCGAAACCCTTCTTTCTTACGCATTAAAACTACAGCACCCACGACACACAAGAAGATAATTCCAATAACATACAATCCCCATCGATGAAAAAAAGTACTGACCGAGATCACCATTCGAGTAGAAAGCGGTAGGGCCATATGCATACTCAAGAAAATCGGCATAATCTTTGGGAACAAATACAACATCAAAAATGCGGTGATACAGAGAGTGGCCACCGTAATCAACGCCGGGTAAATCAACGCGCCGATCACTCGTCGGTGTAGCGCTTGTTTCTTTTTTAACTCTTCAGCGAGATAGTCGAGATTTTGACTCAGTGTACCACTGGTCTCCCCCACCTTGATAATATTGACCGCAAACTTTCCGAACATCTTGGGAAATTTGGCGATACTTTTTGAAAGCGCCTGGCCATTGGACACATCGTGAATAATCGTATCCACCACCGTGAGCTGTGCTTTTGATTGCGTTTGTTGACGAACAATATGAAGACTTTCAAGGATCGGTACTCCCGCGGTAATCAAAAACGAAAGTCTCTTAGAAAAAAACACTTGTTCTTTTTGAGAAAATCTCCCCGAGGTGAGATGTTGATACACCCCTTTGAATGCATCAAGAACCTGAGTACCGATCGAGCCGAATTGAGCAGAAACACGACCGAAAGGCGTCTTCATGCGACGCAGGTACGGCTTTATTTTTTTATGGATACTTGTTTTATTCATGAATCACACGAAGTATTTCCTCGGGAGTGGTCAATCCTGCGCGCACTTTTGCAAACCCATCTTCGAGCATCGTGCGCATCCCCCCTTCGACAGCGAGTGTCTTGAGCTCAACAGAAGACGCTCGACGCAAGATCGCTTCGCGCATCTTGTTGTCTACGACGAGTACTTCACAAATGCAAAGTCTACCCGAAAATCCACTCATCCCACACTGCCCACACCCCACACCTCGAGAAAAAGTATCCTTGATACTAATCTTTTTCTTTAATTCAAGACTCGCCAAACTTTTGACCATCTCTGGAGTCACACTTTCGGATACTTTGCAGTGATCACAGATGCGACGGACGAGGCGCTGACCGATGGCGAGATTGATCGTTGACGCCACCAAAAATGATTCCACTTTCATATCGAGTAGACGAGGCAGTGTTGTCGCGGCGTTGTTGGTGTGAAGGGTTGAGAGAAGTAAGTGGCCGGTGAGCGCGGTGTTGATTGCAATTGCAGCGGTTTCTGAGTCACGAATTTCTCCCACCATGATTACATTGGGATCTTGTCGCAAGATGGTACGTAGACCATTGGCAAAAGTAAGCCCTGCGCGCGGATTGACTTGGATTTGTTTGACCCCAGCGATCGCATACTCGATTGGATCTTCGATGGTTACCAGTGAAATCTCTTTTGCATTGAGCATCTGAATCAGCGTGTAGAGTGTGGTAGTCTTGCCACTCCCTGTCGGTCCGGTCACCAAGATCATCCCACTTGATTTGTGTATCGCTTCAACAATTTTCTTTTGATCGTCCTGTGCAAAGCCGAGAGAATTTAGACTGAATTGCTGAGAAGTATTATCAAACAACAAGCGCATGACAATATTTTCACCATAGTATGTCGGCGCAATAGAGACACGCACATCCACAAACTGATTGTTGGGCAGTGTATGTCGAAAGCGTCCATCTTGAGTCGCCTGATGTTCATCGGTACGAAGACTAGCGATCACCTTTACTCGAGAGACAACCTCAGACTGAACCTCTTTTGGAAAATGATACGAATCATGAAGCACTCCATCGATACGAAGTCGCACACGTACCCCTGTAGCCAAGGGGTCAATATGAATATCCGAAGCTCCCAAGTGATGGGCACTATCAATCAATCGATCAACTAGGTTGATGATAGAGAGGGCTTCCCCCAAAGAAAGCTCCTGCTCCACCAATTTTGACGACGTGGTCAAAGTAGTAGTGGCCATAAAAGATATTCAGAGATCAGAGGAATAAGATTACTATCTTAGAATGCCCCCAATCCTTTTGGTGTACCCAATCCTGTTGGACCATCAAAGCCGACAGCTGCAGTACAGAGAGGTGACGAGCCACAACTACCGTTTGAGCCGACAGTAATATCGTGCAAATTACTACCCGAACCAAGGGTGTATGGTATCTGATTTGCACTTCCTGAAGTGTTTCCTGAAAGTGCGTATACACCTGCAATCAATGGCGCTGAGAGACTAGTGCCTCCGACCTGGAACCAACCGGTCTTATTGCCATACTTTACGGTACTGTACACAGCTGCGCCGGTGTTTGGATCAGCGACTGCAGATACATCTCCGACAATGCGCTTCGTACAAGAAGTGATCAAACTTGACTGCCAACTTGGCTTGGTTGAATACGCACTACATCCACTTCCGGTGCCACTCCAAACCGTCTCACGATTATAGACTCCGCTTGTAAAATACAGACTAGTACCACCCACAGCGGTCACATAGCGAGATGACGCTGGGTATTCAGCTGCGTACCCTGAATCTCCTGCTGACACGGTAAAGGCAACACCAGGGACATTGAAGTGCGAGTCGTATGCGGTTTGTCCAGAAAATTCTGAGCTACCATATGAATTCGATACCACATTTGCACCGAGCGCTACCGCACGATCAACTGCCGCCATCAAATTCGCATAACTAGCTGAACTTGCTTCAACAAGTATGATACTGCAGTTTTGACACATCGCATGAGCAGACTCAACATCGAGCGCAATTTCAAGCGACCATCCCGCATCAGTAGCTGGATAGGTTGTACCCCCATTTTGATTCACCTTCTGGAAACAAGGTGTTGGAGAAGAGGTAGCTGTCTTGCCAGTCGCACATGCGGGTAACTGAGGGATACCATAGGTTGTGCTATAGGTAGCAAGATCGGTGGTGATATTTGGATCATTGTACGCATCCACAACTGCAATCACTTTTCGAGTATTTGTTGAAGTCGCAGTGGTATAGGCTGCGTGGAACTGTACCGGGCCAAGACCAGAGGGAAGAGACGCTGCTTGTGGAGTGCCTTTGGCATCAGTGGTCACACGAGCACTACAATGCATATTTCCAGCACTCGCATCAGAACACACGGCTGAGTGCGAATGGAATCGCACACCAAAACGTCCTTCAATATTGTCTTGTCTCCACGCAGAGTGATCCCGAGCTGAGATCACATCTTCGTTTGGATTTGCCTCATTATCACTTTGCTGAGCAGAAATCTCATCATGTCTACTGTCGCGTCCTGCATCAGACGCATACACCACTACTGCGCAGAGAGATAGTGTGGCAATGGTAGTCAGTACCGCAATGTTTCGTAAATGAAATTTCATGATTATATATATTTAAGTGATTAGTAAGATGCTATTTTCCGGCCTTAAGTAAACTATTTACAAACTTAATCGTCGTCGGACCAAATACCCCCGTACCTTTTTTCAAACCGACTGGCGCGAGTACCACCTTAGCATTTGCTTCCTGGAATTTCTTGAGTGCCACTGCGGTCGCTGGTCCGAAATAATTACTTTCTTTGCCTGGTGAACCACTTCCCTTCTTGGCAATCACGAATCCGTGTTTATTGAGGAAGATCTGAAGCTGTCGCACCTGCTCACCCACAGCACCAACTGAGGTTGCCCCTTTGACTGTACCCCCGGCTCCCGGACCACCAGAACTCCCCTTTGCAGGAACAGTGTCGCCTCCAACCCCCACAGTCAACGGCACAGTAAATTGGAATCCAACACTTCCACCGCCACCACCCGTACCCCCGGAAACATTTGCAGTCTGAGAAGAGCCAACATTTCCAAATGAACTCTGATACTGTTGCCACACATAACCTCCGCCACCTGCTCCTCCTCCACCAGTACCAAATCCAATCGCGCCCCCAGGAGCACCGCCACCAAGTGGCGCTGAAGCTGGTACCACAACGGTAGTGACCGTGAGCGTACCTGTCACCGCAGGATCAGTACACACAGCCTGAAGATCACAAGCACTGAAGTACACCGGATATGAGCCCGCGACTCCAGATACTACCGAACTCAAGTCGATCACAATACCATTATCATCAACCCCCACAGCACTCGAAACCGACGGACCAAACAAGGTTCGCAAATTACTCTCACTTGCGTCTCCACCCACCTGAATACTTGGATTACTGTGTGCAAGAGTGATCACTGGTCGAGTCGTGTCCTGAACCACCACTACTGCAGGAGTCTCTTGGAAAATTCTGTAATGCGATACGTTTGCTGTACAAATAATTGGGGTAGACGCAATAGAGAACGCACTCCCCGAAGCTGGTGAACAGACGATCTCATCTGGAGTCTGGTCATCCTCATCATGATCATTATCGAGCGGAGGATTCCATGTGGTAGTGTAATTTACTTGCACACCATTACTATTTGTCGCTTCAAATACTGGATTTGGACTTGAGGTTGCAACTGGTCCCGTGAAGTTCAAAGTAATACTTGGATTATTCCTATCTTGTACGGTGACACGGAAATGACTCTGGCCAGTATTGCCCGCACGATCAGTCGCAGTACAAATGACATAGTGTCGTCCATTAGCAAATGTAAATGAGCCTTGCACAGGGACCATATCGAGATTGTCTGATGAAGAACACGAAACCACCACAGGGACACTGGCAGGAGTGTCGATATTGTCTGTGGCTGTCGGAGTGGTGTAGGTCACCACGGTTGTATCACCAGCAGGAGTAGCCACAATATCAGCATGAGAAGCAATTCGTGGAGCAGTCTTGTCGAGCAGTAACCCCTTTGAATACACCGCACTCACATTACCCGCTGAGTCACGAGCTTGTACGTGTACATAGTAGACACCATCGCCTCGTTTGGTCACACTTGTACGACTACCAAACCATCCTCGAGCAGTCCATGAGGCATTTTTGTCTACATAGTATCGAAAAGTGGCAGACAAATCGTCGGGAAAAGACCAAGACCATGTCACATTTTTTTGCGGAGTGAGAATATCGGTGTCGGGAGTGATGGTGACTGCACTGTCAGTAGATCCATTGATTTCTTGGCCACTATGTTCGTGATGTTCGTCACGATCGCCACCGTGTCCCGGATCAGCAAATACCAATACCGGCATTACCAAACAACTCAAAAGCAAACTCATTACCGACACAGTTATTCTTTTATAAAAGACGATACTCCGCATACTCAAATGGTGATTATTAATAAGTACACCTATCACAGACTAAATACATCACAATAATAACACACAAAAGCACCCTCTTAAAGGGTGCTTTTGTATTTTTGGGGATAACTATTCACCAAAACCCCCGCCTTAAAGAATCGCGAGTCCGCCAAATTACTTTGTACGAGAGAACAAGCCTCGGATTCGATGATACAAAGCGCGTACTGGAGACAACACCTTTCTCAACCACGACACTTTTGGTGCAGAATCAGTCGTAACTGGCGCAGAGACACCCATCGGCTGAGCCAAAGGTTCACCCGTGACCGTAGTAGTGACTTCTCCAGCAGGAGTCTGATAGGCATCACCTCCATAAATCACAAACGCTGACGCTGTATTACCTCCCACAACCAACACCCCCAACAACACCGAAAGAATGAGTATTTTTTTCATATACTTCATGATACCACTATCCTAAGATTACCCAAAATATCCAAAAGGTGCTACAAAGACAAAGTCCCATCCTGCAAATTGACGATACCCTGGCTATCTTTAATCTTACCACCTTGAAACACCTTTAAAAGGATTCTGTTGATTTTGGTATCCTATATGCTATATTCACATCAGAAATCACACTGTACATTAAGAAAGTGAGTCCTCTATGTCAGAAAGAATTTGGAATGATCGTTGTATGGATTGTTACAACAAAAGACCTATCACCCTCTATTCTAGTCAATTTCTTCCCGTAGAAATACGTGTCGAGTTGTGCAGTGAATGCATTGCTCGTAGGGAGGAAGATGTGAGACTAGGTAAGGAACCGGCTCTAGTAGGTCTTCCAACTTTCGCAGAATGGGTCGCAGGACCTTCTCTCACTGTTCGCGTCTCAGGAGAAGAAGTCAGAGTTGCACTAAGATATGTCAACACAGGAGAACTAGCGGGACTTGCAAGACTTCAATTCGCAGGTCAGTCACTATGGCTTCCAGCTGGCTGTTTTAGTACTTCGCCTGCACATGTAGTGTCGGAAGCAAGATCTTTTCTCAGGATGTTTTACTTCCCCGGAGCAAAAGTGGACACTGTGTCAGTGACTTGAAAACCAAAATCCGTTGCCTGTGACACAGGCAACGGATTTTTCTTTCTTAATTTCCCCTCTTCCTTGCAATCACACTATCAATACTCCACATCCCACTTCCTTTTGTAGAAATAAACAAAAAGAGGAAGCAGAAAAGCACTGCAATATCGCCTTTGTTTACAATCGGCAACAACGCTTGCGTGCCGTGACCCATCCAATAGGCAAACGCCATCAAGCCAGAAGCCAAAAAGGCAACGGGTTGAGTAAATAGACCAAGCATCATCAAGATGCCTCCAAAAAATTCAATCGGTCCGGCAATCCAGACGATGAACGCAGGCATCACTACCCCATCTGGCAGTGCGGGGAAATTAAAGAGCTTCATCGAGCCATACCAAATAAACAAAAACCCTGCGACAATCCGCAAAATCGCATACACCTGAGCCTCATATTTTGACATGAAAAACATACAATCTATTTAAAAAAACCAATAACGCACCTATTCTATCCTACCTACTCCCAAACAATCAAGAACACTACTCCCAAAAGACTACTTAACGCAGGTTCGACCATCCTGATTGAGAATTAGAGGAATTTCTGAGCTCACCAAACCGGCATCCGAAAATGTGACTTTTACCGCAAGACCATTAGTCACACTGCTATTAAAATACTGGTCGAAGATAAAATTACCAAGTGAATAGTACACCAAAGTCTTACCGATATACTCATGGGACTGAACTACGTGTGGGTGCGATCCTATCACAAGGTCTGCCCCACTCTGCGCAAATAACTTCGCGTTCTTCTTTACAGTGTCAGAGACATCCGCATATTCATTACCCCAGTGAGCATACACAACTACCCACCTCCCCGCCTGCTTTTCTTGTTCAATTATTTGAGCTACTTTCTCAGCAGATTGTCCGCCAAATGCATTGTATGAAATAAAAGAAAATTGACCCGTTCGATACACCGACTCATCCCCGCTCAGCCCGCCAAAATATCCCACCCTCGCACGGCTCAAATACGACTGTGTCGACAACAAACCCTCTCTACCAAAATTGGCAATATGGTTATTACCGATATTCACCAATTCGATATGGTGTCGGAATAATGTCGAAGCTGTAGTCGTAGGAAAGGTGAACACATAATTTTCTGGACTACCAAACACACTACCTGCACTTACCGAATCATTATCAGTGATTGGTCCCTCCAGATTTCCCACTACCAAGTCGACAGCCGAGAGTAGTGATTGAATACAGGAGAAGATAAAATCAGCTCCTTTCTTCGTAATCACCTGCCGTATATACCGATCAAACGACATGTCACCAACAAATAGCACACTCATCACACTCTTTTTCTTCTCTGTTATAGGACACACACCCCCAACACTCGGTGTATCACTGAGTGCAAGTGTAAAATGACTGGTCGTACTTTGCGCGGAAGTGTCGTGCATTAAGTTGGCTGAATTGCTGTGCCATAGCAACGACGGATTCCAGAAACCGGCCCGCTTTGCCTTCTGCTCAAGCAACCACAAACAAAGAGGACAATCACTCTGACGAGGATTATTCAAAGCCAATATTTCTTTGTCTGCACCGGAGCATAGAGCATCTTGAGTTGATCGATCATACTCGATAGCTTCCGCAAGCGGTAGGTAATGCGAGAAATCACTGCTCACCACAATCACCGTGTCTGGCTGAATCATGAGTTCATCCAAGATAGTCAGCATTTCAGCTCGCGTAGCACTATCACCAATCCCCCTTTGAGATACTGCAATTGGCACAATCGTGGCATCAGGTAGGTAATGTTTGATAAAGGGTACAATACTGTATATTCCATGCTCACCCACAAACAAATTAGACTCGGCAACTACTGCCGTGTGACGCACCAATTGAGATACTTTGTCCTGAGCTACAGACACTGCCCCAAAAAATGTCTTAAATTGCCCATCGGTGGTACACAACATCTTTGGACATTTTCCAAAATGATCCGGAGAAATGAGAATAATCGTCTTGGGGTGACTTACCACCAAAGCTTTAATACCGATTGCAATCGCCTCTGACGCCACGAGGTGATGTGGCACAATGACCGCACGATTTCTTTTGATACTCCCACTCTGATTATTTGCCTTATCTGCTTTTGTAATTCCATCAACTACCGCAAGATCAAGCTCTGGATTTGTTGCCAAGTAGAGTGCACCTGGAATATTTTGCCTATGCGCATACATTCCAAAGAGCACCCCCACCAAAGCGACACCAAGACCTATTTTTTTCCAAGTAGCGACTGGTACCATACAGGAATTTCTGGCCACTCTGCCTTAGGCTTGTACGTAATCTGATTTTCACCGCCAAGATCTGTGTAAAAATTAGTCTGCCACTCTTCGTCAGTCAATCTTTTTTGTGAAAACGTCTCGTAGTGTGAATAGGTGAATCCAACAGTGAGTCGCGAACCATTTACATCTTTTACCATCACAAAGAGCACTCGAGGCACACCAGTACCCTCTTCGAGAATTGCACTTGGACTAGTATGTACATCCGCCACGACCGCAGTCCGCTTGTCTTTGATCGGCAAAATTGGTCCCTCAACCGGTGTCGGCAAGATCTCTCGCATACGCATCACCATACCCGTACGTAATTCTTCTGCACGAGACAATCCGGCAACCATTTTACCGTCAGCATTCATAACAGACCCGTCAGAGCCACGCACCACCGACTCAGCAGGATCAATGAATTGAGTTACGCAATTTGGATTATTTTCAAATGGTACTTTTTTACTGATTGTTTTTTCAGAAAATTGAGTGTTTTGAAGTTCCAGCTTGGTATACTCACGCACAATATCTAGGAGCTTGATATAGGATTGCAACTTTGTCAGATTAGCAAGTGTAATCCCTCGCGCAGTATACTCTTCATTAAGTAATCGGGCAGTGTAATACAATCGGTCATAGGCAAGCGGTTGTGGCTCGACATATCCGACGGTAGCGGGAGGAATTTTTCGTGTATCACATTCACCATCTCCGCCACCACCCTTCTCTGCAAACGACTGTTTAGCGTAGAGAATATTGGTGTGTCGAAGCTCGGTCCAAAAAGCCGAACCAGTAAGTAGTGTTTTTGCTTCCCACAGTGGCGACTGCATAAATTGTGGCAACTGCACTTTATTACTCTGAAGCCAATTAAACATTCCGGAGATTGACCACAAAATTCCCGTCACCTGATTTTCCTTCCAGTACGCATCTCCCCAACCATCAGACTCTTTCTTTAATTCAGCCAAACGAATCTCGACTGCCTTACCTGCTTTTTCATAAAATGGAAGCTGTGGGAGTTGTGTGTGAGCATAATTTGATCCAAGAATCGACATCACCTCAAGCGACGACGCCATATCGGGAAGCTTCATACCATTGACTGCAGGTGCCTCGTCTCCCTGAGTGAGTCGGCCAGTCCAGTACGAATCAGGAATAAATTTTTGACTAAAGAATCGCATTCCTCGAGTAGCGTTCGTTACTTCAGCCACAGTCACCTTACCCACCGAAGGGTACAATGCGGGCATTGATTTTATTTGTGCTTGTGGCTTTTGCGTATCGAGAAACGCATTTAATTTTTGAGTATTCTCGACATCGGTACCCAACGACTTCACAGCACTGACATAATCACCCACATCAAGATCATCACTCTTGCCCACTAAAGCTCCCAAAAGTGACGTCATCGACTGATACTGCTTCAATAATTCTGGATGCTGTTGCATAAGCACTCCCATATCCACCGCATACCGGCCAAGCTCAGGGCTTCCTGTAAAGAAAGCTATTTGCTGATACCACTGTACCGCACGAAAATATTGTCGTCGCAAAGAGCTACTGGTATAGGTCCCTCGCACTGTAAACAAAGAAAACGGCACTTCGAGCTTCAACCCTGCACGTTCAGCAAACTGTTGATACTCCTCTTTAAAAAGATCTGGGTAGTCGTTCTCTGATGCCTCGTACACACGGGCTAGATCAGCGAGCACCCGCGTCTCACTATCCGTATCGAGCTTGAGATTTTTCACAAAAGTCACCGCTTTTTCATGTGCATCAGCGGTTGCATCTGCCGTATGATTTTGCGCGAGAGTCTCCTCAAGCGAAAGTTTTTTGTCTGAATTCCAATACTGCTCTGCCGTGATCATTTTCTGAGCTGTCGAAAGGAGTGCGTATGGAATTGCAAAATAATTTCGTACTTTTACCCACTCATTCTTTTCAGAATCAGTCTTTGCTTGCGCTACTCGCGCTACGGCATCCGTATACAAGGTACGCGACATATCAGAGACTTGATCATACAGGTACGTATTTTCAGTCTCCTTCATCAAATCAACCGAAAGAATTGAAAACAAATTCATCAATACATCAGATGTCACAAACACCGCATTGGCTGGTGTACGTGTCATATAATCAGTCGATCCGGTAATTTGCGAATACAGAGATACAAACTCGCGATCATTGTCACCCATCACATAGACCGGAGCCAAATTGGTATCAAGGAGATTTTTTACCACAAATTTATTCTGCTCGAGTCGACTGAGTTCATCCTTGGAAAAAGTTACACCGTAGGCCTTTTGTACGGCGTCTAGATTTGAAACCTCGGATGTAGAAAAGTTGGTTGCAACTGCCGGTGCAATATGCGCCGTAGTCTCTTCAAAAGGTACCGTGACACTCGACACATCTTTAAACGTACCTGGTGTTGCAGTAAAAGCATCATTTATTGACGGTATTCCCGTATCAGTCACCGAAAAAGTCGTGTTGTTTGTCACCCCTACGGCATCATTTACTATCGGTGTGTCAGGCTTTTTTACAAACGACAGCCCCACTACCAGCACAATCAGTATACCCACAATCACTCCCCATCGACTTGGTGAGATAGAAGAAGGTGTACTGTTTGGTTGTGTTGGTGTGACCATAATAAAAGCTATATTTATTTTTAATAATTACAACGTAATCCCGAGTATGTTAAGTACGAAACCCGCAATCGGATCGGCAGTAGTGCCATAGACAATCACTCCCCCGAGCAATCCGGTGATTGAAATCGCCACCAACGCCACAAAAGCGATGACACGAGAAAAAAGAGGTCGAGTCAGGAATCGTTCGAGAGCAGACAACACTTTTTGCAATGAAGCTGAAGTGATCTTAAGAAATATTTTTGGATTGTAAACAGAAAGAATCTCTCCAAGAAGTAATGCTCCATAGAGCCAGGTCGCAACACCAGCAAATGTACTATGTGCATTTACCAATTGTCGATTGGCATGCGCGAGTCTTTCGGCAGTGTCCCCTGTCGCAAGTGCAAGAAACGCACCACCCACTCCAACCACAAGTAGTGCTCGCTCAATATGCTTCCACGACACTTTCGGAAACCATTTTTGAAATGGCAAGATTTTAATAATCGAATAGACAAAAAGTAACGCGATAGGAAAATGAACAAAGATAGGATGTAGATTGTATTGCATATGAGACCAGTATAGCGGAAATACAATCAAAGCTCCACTAAATTTTAAGGCCCCACAAAAACCCTAAGAAAATTGTTGCAATTTTCTTGGGGTTTTCTACCCTTCCTTTATACCCTCCCCTACGCCTCAATCTTTGAGAACAGATACGCCCCCACCATCATCAACACCAGCGTGACACCTGCCAAAATAGAGAAATCGGTCCAGAGAGAAAAATGATTTTGAAGGGTGAGCGCGCCACGGAGTCCGTCGATAGAGTATGCGAGCGGATTGATACGCACGATAAATTTCAAGACAGATGGGAGTTGGTCAATCGGAAACAACGAGCCAGACAAAAAGAAAATCGGCATCACCAAAAAGTTCATAATGAGCTGGAAGCCCTGCATATCATCGAGCTTTGAAGCAATAGCGGTGCCGAGTGCCGTAAAGAGGAGTGCGGTCAAAAACATAAAAACAAAAGCCACGAGCACTAATGAGAAGCTTTCCGGCCGAAAGCCTACAATCAGGGTGAGCACAAACACAATCAAACCTTGAAGTACTGCGACCGTCGCTCCCCCGAGCGTGCGCCCTACCATAATCCGAAAGCGTGATACTGGAGCCACAAGTGTTTCTTTCAGAAAGCCAAATTGTTTGTCCCAAATAATTTCAATCCCTGAAAAAACTGCCGTAAACAAAATACCCATAGCGATCACGCCGGGTGCCAAAAATTGCAGATAATTTCCTCCGCCCGCCTTGGCATAAATCGGACCGAAGCCAAATCCGAGCGCCACCAAGAAAAGAAGTGGCTGTCCGAGCGAGCCTACGATGCGCGCTCGCGAGCGTAGATATTTTTTTACTTGTCGTAACCAAAGAATGTAGAGAATAGGCATAGAGATTAAAATTATCGTTTCTTTCCTCGCCACATTTGGGCATGCTGACGGAAATTGGCTACGCCAGATGCCTCCTCGGTGCGAATGGTATTGCCAGTAAGCGAAAGAAAGGCATCTTCGAGACTCGCCTTGCCGGTCTGCGCTTTGAGTTCGGCAGAAGTCCCCTGAGCAATGATTTTGCCGTGATCAATAATGGCAATCTTGTGTGCTACTTTGTTTGCCTCTTCCATATAGTGCGTCGTAAAGAACACAGTGATCTGCTCTTTTGCATTCAAATTTAAAATGTAGTCCCACATATGATTGCGTGTCTGTGGATCTAGGCCGAGCGTCGGCTCATCCAAGAAAAGCACCTTGGGATGATGGAGTAGTCCACGAGCGATTTCGAGACGACGCTTCATACCACCGGAAAATTCTCGCACCAAGCTATCTTTGCGATCCCACAAATCAACGAGCTTCATCAATTCTTCAATGCGCGCAGTGTAGAGTGCCTTGTCCAATCCATAGAGCACCGCGTGGAACTTCATATTTTCGTAGGCAGTAAGCTCGTCATCGAGACTTGGGTCTTGAAAAACGATTCCAAACGAGCGACGAGTCTGGTGCGGATCAGTCACCACATTTTTACCATCAAGAAAAAGCGTTCCACTGGTTGGATGCAAGAGTGTGGTCAGCATTTTGATGGTGGTCGATTTCCCCGCACCATTTGGCCCGAGAAAAGCAAAGATCTGTCCCTTTTGCACCTCAAAAGAAACATCTTTCACCGCATGAAAGTCGCCAAACGATTTTACTAAGTTTTTTACTTCGATAATGTTGGTCATTGAAACCGTATTATAGCATTTTATACAAATAACTCCTGCTTCTGTGCTCGAGTCATTCTTTTGATTTCCCCCTCGCGTCTTCTCACATCAGCATACGTCTTGTGTTTTTCTGAATACTTCAACACAACCGGTCGGCGGATCTTGGTATAGTGTGCACCAGACTTCAAGTGATTATGCTGATGTAAGCGCTTTTCCATGTCATTGGTCGAGCCGACATACAGTGTCTTATCAGCGCACTCGAGGATGTAAACAAAATAAGACATACTTACGACAAAAGTCTCTTCGCCTCGCTCGGTGAACGGAGCTTCAGCACCTTCTGTTGATACTTTACCTCAACGAGAACCTTATTGAGTGAGACTGTCTCCCCTTTGGTCCATACCAGCTTGAGAAATGTAAAACTAAATTTCTCTGGACTACCAGGAAGCTCTGGTCGAGGGTGAACGCTATGCAACCACCAACGTTTGATATACCGGAGTGAAGCAACAACCGGTGAATAATCCAAATAAATAATCGTATCAGCTTTATCAAAGAGAAAAGTGCGTGCTGGTTTTACAACATAACCTTCAATAATCCACTCGGGTGTCTCACTGATCACCTCAAGCTTTTCTGCCACCGCCTGGTCACCAATATACTTCCATCCAGGTTGCCACATCAAAGAATCCATAAGCGTGACCGGTATGCCCAATTTCAAAGACAACTTCTTTGAAAAAGTTGATTTACCCGACGCACTGACCCCTACCACCACAATTCGTTTTCCGAGATGTTGCATGGCGTGTTTTATGTTGGAAAAGTCACCAGTGTTTTACTTTACACTAATCTTTGATGCTTGTGTGCGCGAGAATACCCCAAAAATACCTGTACCTTTTGTCGCCTTAAGCGGGGCGAGTATACCGGTTGCATAGGCTTCTTGGAATTTCTTTACACTCACATACGTACGGTCACGAAACAATGTCGTCTCCTTGCCAGGTGAGCCTGGTCCGGTAGTTCCGAGGGTGTAGCCGAGACAATTCATGAGTTTTTGAAGTGATCGCACGTCTTCGCCTTGCATACCGAGACGCAATTCACGGGTAAACTTGTAGGAAGGACATCGGGCACCCAAAGTACGCGTCTGGATTACTGATTCCACCTTGCCACACCCTCCATTTGGCAAACTAGTATTCCATCCAGGTGCTGATGGACCCGAACACCATGGTAACGATCCTCCAGAAGCAGTCGTTGAGGGAGATGAGCCAGTGCTTGTTGGTGAACCAAATATCGCAAAAGTTGAGAACGATGGCGACGTACATGTAATGGTGTTGGTGCTAGTATTCACCGAACAACTATTGAGTGGAAGCCAGGCACCATTGTGGTAGTGATACATCGTCAGCGTACTTTCATCTAAGCCTGCAACATCGGCATCGGTGTACGTGTACGAAACGGTCACCGGAAGATCAAACGAATCCAGTGTGGTCATATTATCAATGAGTGCCGTGACATCAAAGACAATAGTTGCTGCACTCGACAAACTATTCGAAGGTGTACCAATAGCACCCAACACCGTAGTAGATGGCATTGCCTTGATTTGGATAACCACCGAAGAAGACGTTGCGGTGAAGTTTGCCGGAGTTACCACCGAGAGTGTGCGACTACTATCAGTGAGCGTGTTGGTCGACGGACTACTGACTATGACCGCAGTTGATGTCGACGACGAAGGAATAGCTCCTCCGGAACACCCTGTGGTGGTAAATGACGCATCAGTCGACGTAGCTGAATTCGCACTTGCATCGCGAGACACTGCTCTGTAGTGATACAAGGTACATCCAACCAAATCAGAAAGTGATACTGAGTGACTCATCACACGAGTACCTGTATTTGTCTCATCGGTCGACGATGCGTATGCAGTATCTGCTGAGTACCAGAGTCTCGTAGATGAGACTTCGTTGGTTGTCCAAGCGATAGTTGCAGAAGTGGTAGCGAGACTTGAAGTGGCGAGATTGGAAATAATCGGAGCAGTCACGTCGGGGACGCTAAAATTCCATGTGGTTGAAGCTGAGGTGCCAGCATAAAAAGTCCCTGTACCATCGGCAAACACGGTCCCTGGTATCCACACATAATATCCTACCCCTTCGGTAAAATTTGAGCTTGGGCTAATAGTAAACGTAGTCGATGCTGTTGTATTTGTCCTGGCGATGTGTGTACTATCAAGCAAAAAAGATTCGACCAGTGAGTCATCTGCAGTTTTATATATCCCGATAGAACCAGTCGATGTCGCTACCGTCGAAGTACCGAAAGTGATCGAAAGTGTGGCACTTGGACCAACACTAGTCGCATCATCTACAGGAGAAAACGATTCGGCAGAGAGGGCAATCGAGGCATCAGAATTTTGCTGTGCTTCTGTCTGAGAAATAGCACGACTGTAAATACGCACGTCTTTGATATCTCCCTTGAACCAGCCATGGTTGTTGTCACAACCGCCAGGATTGAGTCCCGCAAAAATATACACCGGTTCATCCGCTGCAGTGAAATGCTCCATCGGAGTCGATGCTACCAATGCACCATTTACATACAAATCCATCTCGTGTGTATCAGGACTCCAGGTGTTGGCGATACTATACCACTGACCAGCGGTGGCCTCAGTGGGGTCAACAGCAATCACGGAACCGTTATTCCAGCCGATTGCACGGAAGTGTCCACTCTCGACATGAAGCATGGCAATGCACCACCCTACCCCATTCGAACCATTGGAAATATGGATAATGTTGCCATCCTCACCCTGATCCGCCAATCGCACTGAGGCCGAGAGTGTATATCCCTGATCCGTTACGCCCATTGAGTTTGGGATAGCAGAATCCGTCCTTGCATAGTCGTCGATACCGTCAAATGACAGACCGCCCCCAGGAATCCATGTTGGTCCATTGTAGGTGGTGCCAGGATAGGTTGTGATGTTACCAGATGAATCTCCCGCAGTTGTACCCGAACCTTCATTGAAAGCCCAGTGAAATTTCAAAAATTCATCAGTACTCGCGTGCATTTTGGATAGACCAAACACACCAACAAAAATAGTAAGTGCAACAACCAACCATCCGACCCTACGAAGCTGAGACATACCCCTAAGTATAATACAGAACATCCCGTTCTCAATCTGACAAGGTGGGGAAATCATTTGACCCCTACACACCTTACCTGCGCTTCTTCAGCCACATCGGCTTTTGCTTCACCACTTTCGCATGCACGGGACAGGTAGGCGTGTGTGCACCCGGGAGATAGCCGATACTCATCAAGAATTCATTGACGATTTCTCCACCTGTAAATCGAAACGTCTTTTTGAAAAGCTCTACCCACTTTTGCTTCGACAATGGATGTTTTGATTCCAACCACTTACCAAATGACCCGTATTCTTTTTGGAGAAGCAGAATTACTTTAGCGTTTTCGATAGCCGCATTGATTTTGAGTCGATTTCGGATGATACCGGAATTTCCCATCAAACGCTTCTGGTCGACTAGCGTATACCGAGCTACCTTCTCTATACAAAAATCACTATAAGCCTCCCGAAACGTATCCTGCTTTTTCAAAATAGTTTCCCAGCTCAACCCTGCCTGGTTGATTTCCAGTATCAGCCGACCAAAGAGCTCGTCATCATTAATAATAGGAAAACCGTAGTGCCCGTCATGGTACGTTTTATGCAGATACTTCCTATCTCCCGTCATCTGTTTGATTGCGGTACAGTAGGACATAGGTATTTCCTAGCCGACTAAGCCACCAGGCTCGCAAGAAGCGCGGTCAAAAGTACCGTCACCAAATTTGAAAGAATATCAGAGAAGAATTTCTTCCATGCAATCGTCCGATCGCAGTTGCTCCAGAGTATTCCCGAACCAATGGTCGGCACAATAAAGCAGAGCCAATTCATAATCACAAATCCGAGAGCAAGCCACGGTGACAATCCATTGCGGATACCAGTGATCATCACAAAGACCACTGAAAACGCCGTGAGAAATGAGAGTGCCATTTGCCCTGCATACATTTTCTTCATTTTAGGCTTCGCTTCTTCCATCTTTTTCTTTTGTTCTTCTACTGAGAGTGTATCAAAGCCGAGAGCTCGCATATGGAGCTTCCCCATCGGAGTCATGCCTGAATACCAGAAGGTCCCAACAACCGCCGCGATAATAGCGCCACCAACGGCGAGTAATACAATAGTAATCATACTAACGATATCGTTAAAATAGTAATGTATCTGAGTATAACACACCGAATAAAACGGTAAGGTGTACTACTTACGAGTCGACAAGAGTGAGTTGATGTACTTCATCGTCAGTGAACCCAAAATACCTGTACCTTTTTTGAGTCCTTGAGGTGCCAGCAATGTTTGTGCGTGAGCTTGCTGGAAAGCAGCCAGTGCAATGCGAGTCTTGGCACCAAATTTTGTCGTCTCATGTCCAAGTGAACCATCTCCACTCTTGGCAATCAGGAACCCGTGTGTATTGAGGAAGACTTGGAGACGGCGAACACTCTCATCAACGTCACCATTTCGCAATGTGCGAGTAAAAAGTATTGGAGCGGTCGATGTACTGACGTGAGCCTTTAAACTAATACTCTTTTGAGATGTTCCAGCAGAAGTAGCGATAGTAAGAGGGTTATTGTACAGGAATCCAAAGCTACCCCCGCCTCCACCACCCCCACTTGGAATAGAAGGTGGGCCATTACCTTGCACGGTAGCCGGAGCGGACGCAGAAGTGTCTGCTTGAGTATAGACTACATATGTCGTAAAGTGCTTCGTCCACACAACAAGATCACTCCCTGAATCAATCTTACAATCCGCGCCTGAACTTAAAGCATCACCTGTAGTCTGAGAATCATCCGCACAGATAGTAGTGACCGGAGTAAATACACCACTTCGTTGCCAACCAACAAGCTTAGCCGCACCCCCAGTAAAAAGGAGCCGTACACCCTTATCAAAAGTCACTGATGTATCTCCCAAACCGACCTCGATTGCCGAGCTGAAACTTGTCGTCTTGCCAGAGGTCGTAGGCAAAGTGACATCGTTAGCGGTCTTTGGTTGTGGGAGATTGAGAATTCCGTCCCAGGTATCCCCACTCGAAGTCACTGTGATACTCGGAGGCATCGTAACCACAAAACTACCAGTAGACATTGTCGAGCTAATGGTGGTAGTAGCAGGAATTATCGATGAGTTCCCTGATTGGAAGGCGGAGATATCGAGCGTGGCGGTCGAAACATTTTGAGGAATATAAATAGCAGTAGTGGTCGCAGCAGAAATCGTGGTCTGCGTAGAGCTTGTAGGGATCACGTCAACATATCGTACCGCCGGTGTCGCCTGACTACCCAAAGAATCAGTCACGTTGTAGGTCACGGTATAGGTACCACTTGTCGAGGTATCGACAGTGTTTGAAGTAACGATCGATCCCGTGATATTTCCATCAGTAGTATCACTTGCCGTAGCACCGAGGTCTGTGTAGGTCGAACCGCGATACACCACCACATGCTCGGCACCATTCATCGTGATCGTCGGTACATGTAATGTCTTGTTTTCGTACACACTCGCAATCTCCGTTGCAGTAAGATCTCGTGCGTAAATACGAAGGTCATCGATAAGTCCTGTATAGTGCGCGGGTCCATCGTAACCATATCCGATCAGTGCGTCACTGCGACCACTAAGCGTAGCGGTATCGGTTGTTCCTGTTGCGTCAACAGTCTTATCGACATAAAGGGTCACTCCACCGGTGGTTTTATTACGAACCACGCAGACATCGTGCCATGCATTATCATTTACAATAGTCGAACCATTTACGGTCGCATCGAAACTTCCGCCGTTACCGTACATAATATGACCGTCTGAGTCGATTCCGAAGCTGAAATCATTCGCTAGACCCCCGACTTCTGAATCAAAAATCGGTGCTGAAGTCCAATGTACATTTCCATTACCAACTACAGTTGTTTTAACCCAGGCACAAATCGTGAAATCGTTTGAAACTGGACGGTTACCTCCGAGATACACACTACCGTCGAAAGAAAACGCTGAACCGAATTTACCCGTATCCCATCCGATGGTACCCGTGTAATAATTTATATCATTACCGTTCCCCGATGAGTCATGGGCTGTCGCGCCCTCACCCTCGTCGAAAGTCCAATGCGAGTCGTAGTCACAGCCGACTGTAGAGAAAGTATCATCTGAGGTGCGGAACGTACTACCACCATATACCGTATACGCTCGGTAGTGATAGGTAGTTCCACAAGACAGTCCTGAAATAGTTTTATTGTAAGAACCCGTATCAAAAGAACCCGAAGTCTCTCGCGCACGAGAGCCGTAGCTAGTTGTTCTTCCATATTCAAAGCCACGCTCGGTAAATGACCCAGCAGAACCTATTGTACCCATTATAGATAATCCAGAGTCTTTAAAGTAAGGACTGAGAAGTACGTTATTCCCAGTATCATTGAGCGTGGCATTGAGAGTGATTCCGGTAAGTGTCGCGCTCGAAGAATACTGATCGCTCACAGAATCACTATTCGGACCGATAGAATCTCCAGTACCAAGTGGGTTCGTCGCCACTGTCGGACCGCTAGAAGCACCCCAGTAGTTATCGGTAGCGTCCATTGAGTTATCGCTACGGTTGCTTATACCGATAGTACTATTGATAAATTGGTTGTTATGGACAACAACGTTCGATGCATTGTAATTAATAATGCCCCCACGACTATTCCCGGAATATGAAGTTTCATTAATCGTCGCTGCCCCAATAATGTTTCCGTTGATATATGCGTCGTTTGCATTATTATACCAATCCCCTCCACCAAGCCTGATTCCGTAGCCTGCGTTACCGGAAATGGTGTTGTTGATAATCTGCGTACGTGGCGCAAGGTCCTCGATACCCATAGGCTGATCGTGACCGTTAAAATTGTTGTGATAAATGAGGTTATTGTCGATAACAGTGCCGAACCCTTCACCAGGATCACTTCGGCGACGCACTGTGATGCCGTGGTTTTCATTGTCGTAAATAGTATTATGACGAACGATATTTCCAATCTGAATACCATCACCATTCCTGCACATATCACCAACAATAACACCGGCAGATAAGCCACTGTGACGATTGTCATGAATTAGGTTGTCAGTAATGAGGTTGTAGTTTCCTGAGTCGACAAGCACACCAGAACTTTCGTTGTCGTACAGTTCATTGTTGCGCACAGTAGTCGAAGCCGCTGCACCACCTCCATCGTCACACCCACCCAAAGCTACACCTTGCTTACCACCATGAATTGCGTTGTTGCTAATAAGTGCATTCGTGACACCGCCACCCACACGCACTACCGGCCTATTACCGTAATACTGCACACTTCCATCTTCATTGTAGATAGCATTGGTAATGTTAAAACCATCGAGAGTTGAGGTGCTCGCATTGAGTCGTACTCGATAGTTGCTACTACTGAACTTGATGAAGCTTTGTGTTACGCCCGCACCCTGAATAGTGACGCCCGCGAGCGTATTCGGAATAATCAAGTCACTATCCTCGGTATATGTTCCAGCGGCCACGTGTACCGTTCCCGCAGGAGCCACGGCACCAATTCCATCATGTAAGGTCGAATACGCATCAACATTCCAGGTATGCCCACCCGCACCCTCGGAGCTGTAACTTGGGTCAACATACACATCTGAAGGAGCAGGATCAACTTCAAACGACGGGATTGCCAGAGAATTGCTGACAAGGTCCGTCGCATCACTCGCAAGAGTGATTGTACAGTCACTGTACGTACCCGGACTAAGTGCGTAAAAAGTAATCGACGCCGGACCAATACTGAGATGAGTCGATCCAGCTGAGCAGCTACCACCAAAGGTTAGGTATCCAGCCTGATCTGTAGTGATATTTACCATCAAAGCTCTATTCTCACTGATAGGTGAAGAAATACCTGTGTTCAAAGTCAATGCCGGACTCGCTGGTGTGTCGATAGATGAATACGAGAATACCGCTGTCGCCCCGCCGCCCTCTTCAAAATACTCTACCTTGATCTCGTGCGGACCCGCACTCAGATATCGCTGTCGTGTGTATGTCTGTCCACCATGAGGACTCCAGTTGTCCATGATTAAGGTGTTGTCGACATATACTCGCATACCATCGTCGATAGTGACACTGAACTCATACCAGCCCTCAGTAAAATTCGTAGTCTTTGTCCATCGAGCAAGAAACTGATCACCACCAATTGAGCCGTCTGGAGATCCACCACCCCAATTATAGGAAATTGCGCTGGTATTTTGGACAAAATCTGGTGAACGTTCTGGAAAGGATGGACTAGCTGAGTCGGGACTATAGTTCCAAAACTCTCCATGATACGCATCATCAACAATACTTACCGGGCTACTTACCGTGATAGCATTCCCTGCTTGGTCAGTAACACTCGAAACAGGGCTCACTGTATCTGATGTTGCTAGGGTTGAATCGGAACCGAGCGTGATAGTGAGCGTGTGGGTATTCGTCCAGTTCAAACTCATTCCGTCTCCAGCGGTGCCAAGGGTGTGGCCATTAGAAATACCGAGCTTGGCATCAAGCCCATCTGCGGTGATGGTCGAGGTGTCCATCGCATCATTAAAGGTGAGAACAAGCTGATCATTACCATTCATTGTCCCACTACTGTCGGTGTCCACCCAGGTGGCATCGCTGAGTGTCGGAGGTGTGATGTCGAGAGTAAAGGTGTGAGTCGAATTTGCCTCGTTTAGATAGTCGTCAGTCGCATCGACAATCACAGTACCGCTTGTGGTGACATCAAAAGTACAGTCGACGGTCGCCGCGTCGGTCTGGGCACAAGAATATCCGGTCACGGTCGCTGTACTCGCACCATCGATGACAACGTTACTCGAAGTAACAGACACATTGTCGGTCACATGAAGCGAGACTGGCATAGTAGTACTCGAAACCTGAGTCGCTGCGGTAAAGCCAATAGTCGGTGGATCAATATCTGGTGGGTCCTTAAAGCTCACGACCTGTCCAACCCATGGACCAGCGACAGAAAGTGTGACCGCAGAGCCATATGACAGGCCGGTTGTATCGCTAAACTGAGCACCTCCGCAGTACAATCCACCGTGACCAGAAGTCGTCGTCTTCATCTGTGTCTGCTGGGTGAAATTTTCCCGAGCTGGATTGCCATCAGTCCATGAACCGACAACACAGTCAGTGTTCTTTTTAATAGTGTAGGCGGCAATGATGAGCTCGTTGTCGTCTGGTGGCGTGAGTGTTCCCGTACTCATCGTGGTGCTGTTGCCACTATTACTATTTGAAGCAACGTAAAGGTTCACACCCTTGTACTCGTAGAGTTGCATGCCGAGAGAGCCGGGGTTTGCTGAAAAAGTAGCGCTGACCGTCCTTTCTCCACCAGTAGCAATTTTATAATAAAAAGCCTGACTCACCGTACCCACTCCATCAAAACTACTACCAACAAGGGTGAAGCCGGCCGGCGCGCTGGTCACCGTGACGGCCGAGCCAGCACCACCAATAATCGCCACAAGAAGATGTCCGCCCAGCGCGCCGGCCGGCAACGTCGCACTGATTGTACTACTCGTAATCTGCGTTGTTGTAGCACTCTGCACCAAAGAAACCGCTGGTGTTGTTGCATGCGTGGTCGCAGGTGATAACAACAAAAAGAAAAAACCGACTACTAATAAAGAAATAAATTTTAAATGTACAAGACGAAACAATGAAGTCATGTTGATGTCATTTTACCAAATTATGCAGTAATATGAAAAAAGTTTTCCCCAACACCCTTCTCCAACTAAATACGGTACCCAAAAATACTGCTATAAATGCAGTAGACACTCACAAGGCTTCTGTTTGAGGAGTATTTTTTGTTCACGAAGAGTATTAATAAAGACTTGTTGATCACCCACGCCTATCGCGAGGCGCTTATCGAGTGGTAATCTCAAACCCGAGCACATCTCGATAGAACCCAAGCGCGCGATCGAGATCAGCGACTGTGAGGTGCACGTGACCTATGGTAACTTCAGGGTGGATGAGCATGGTGGGTATATTGTAGCACCTACAGCCAACTCTGGTGGAGAATACCGAAATATAAAATAACGCTCTTTGTATTTAGGTCGTTTTATGTTATAAAGGTGCATCGAGACGTCGTCTCGATGCACCTTTATAAAGTATATTGCCAGATCGTCTAAAGGTAGGACACCGCTCTCTGAAAGCGGTAATTTTGGTTCGATTCCAAGTCTGGCAGCCATGAGAAGAACAGAATTAGTTAATCACATCAAAGGCTCTTATTTAAAGAAACAGTATCTTGAAGCTTTTTTGGTGCAAAGTGCTTACATCGAAGGACTACTCAAAATCTTTGCGGATTACAAATACTGGAAAGACATTATACAAAACGTTAGTCAAGAAAATCAAATAATTCTTGAATTAAGAAAAAGAATTAAAAGATTTGGCTTAAATGAATTAATTGATTTCTTATTCAAAATCACATCAATTGATGACGAACAAAAGAAGACTCTACACAAGTATAAAGAAAAAGAAATAATGTTATCCATGATTTGGTTCGCCAGATGTCCACATTAGAATTTGATAAAGAACTCAAGGAAACTTGTGGGCTCGGTGATAAAATCATAGATAATCAGAAATTTAAAGACATAGAAAAGATATTGGATGACGTAGAGGAAAGACGAAAATCAGAAGAGCTGAATCAGGTCAAATCTCGTACAACCAGCTAATTGAACCAAAGTTACACATGCAAATAAACCCTGTCCCAAAAGAGAAATCAATATTAGTCGGCCTCACTTCAGAATTACGAGAATACCTAGAAAATATAAGTCTCAAGGATTTTGATGGGCAACAAAAAGTAAAAGACTATGTCCAGTCAGAAATAAATAAAATTATATTTTATTTAGGGACAGGTACTTTTGTGCTTTCAATAAGCTTTATTGGTTATTTAAAAAATAATCTACTTCATCCTAAAGTCCTCATTGTCGCATGGGTTTGCTTGGCCCTAGTAATACTCGGTCAAGTTATTATACACACACTTTCAAAATGGGTTGCCGATAAGAAACAAACCCTTATTAATAAATCTCGAAGTAGCAACTTCAACCACTCTTGGCAAGATGCAACAACAAAAGATACTGAGATTATTAAGTGGATGAAATATGCGAGTTATCTAAACATAATTATATTAACATTACTTTTAGGTGGAATCATCGCTTTATTGTTCTTTGCTAGTAGCAATCTTCTTTATAGAAATTAATTAAAAAGACACTAACTAGTTTGGGATATTACATGCAAAACAAAATCCTCATCACCGGCAAGCCAAAAAGTGGGAAATCAACGCTGTTAAAAAAGCTGATTGAGGCCATACCCAACAAAGTCGGTTTTGTGACCAATGAAATTCTGGGAGAAACGGGCCGATTGGGTTTTGAAATCGAGACGCATTTGGGAACCAAAGCCACTCTAGCTCACGTCGACTTCCAGACCGAGCCAAAAGTCTCGAAATATGGGGTCAGTATCAAAAATCTTGAGTCGATGCTTCCCGAAGTCTTTGATTTTAAGAAGAGTGATTTTCTACACCTCGACGAAATTGGTCAGATGGAACTTTTCTCAGAAAGATTTAAAGCACTTGCTTTGCGCTATTTAGATTCTCAAAATCCGTGTCTGATAACCCTCACTGCAATATTCGATGATGCTTTTATACAAGCCATCAAAAAGCGAGATGATATCCTCCTCATCGAGCTCACCCCCGAAAATCGAAAAGAAAAAGAAGCGCTCATCACCAATCTTCTCAAAAAACCTAGATAAAAAGATGCCCTCTACTCGAGCTGAATAATGTAGAATCCATTTTTAAGAATCAGGTCTCTTTGACCGAAGTCATCAATGGTAAACTTTTTAGTGTAGCCGACTTTCTTGGTGATTGACCGGCCGGTGTAGATACGAGTCTTTGGATCACACTCTTCGAGAATAAGTGTGTCCCCCTCGGCAACCTCGAAATCCGCCATGCGGAATTCGTACTTCTTTTTGCCGGAAGCAATGAGGTCAAAATACTCTGGTGATATTTTCTTTTTGATGATACTCATATTATTTTTTCTTGCCCTTCCCGCGAGCAATCGAAGCCTTCACGAAGGCAGTAAACAGCGGGTGCGGGTGAAGCGGACGTGCTTTGAGCTCGGGGTGGAATTGCGTGCCGAGGAAAAAGGGGTGCTTTGTGGTCGGAAGCTCTGCAATCTCACAGAGCGAGCCATCTGGAGAGGTACCCGAAAACACCAGCCCGGCTGAGGTAAGTGCTGAGACATACGCAGGATTGACCTCGTAGCGGTGTCGATGACGCTCTGAAATAATCTCCTGACCATAGGCCTTGTACGCAATCGTACCTTCCGTAAGTTTCGCCTTGTAGGCGCCGAGGCGCATCGAGGCGCCGTACTTCCCTTCTGCCAAAAGCCTCTTTTGGTCAGGCATAATGTCGATAACCACCTTCTCTGCATTTGGATTGATTTCAGCAGTGTTAGCATCAGTCCAGCCGAGTACATTTCGAGCGTATTCGATTACCAGAAGTTGCATACCGTAGCACAGGCCGAAATACGGAATATGGTGTGTACGAGCGTATTCAATCGCCTTGAGCTTACCCTCAATCCCCGACTCGCCAAATCCTCCAGGTACCAAAATACCATCAAACTTTTTGAGTTCATCAGCCTTACTTTTCTTGCCCTCAAACTCCTTAGCATTGATCCACGTCAAATTCGCTTTCACCCCAAGTGCGTATGCGGAATATTTGATCGCCTCGATCACCGACAGATACGCATCTGAAAGTACAAAGTCTCCGGTATCAAAATATTTTCCCACCACCGCGATATTCACTTCGCCAGAGGTATTTTTGGTCTTGTGTATAAAACTGCGCCATGGAGCCAAGCCGTCCTCTTTATTCTTCACTTTGAGCTTTAATCGCTTAAGGACGATATTTGCCAACTTATCTTTTTCAAAATTAGTAGGTACATCGTAGACACTCTCGATATCGGGAGCAGAAATAACATGATCAGCAAAGACGTTGCACGAGACCGCGATTTTTTCTTTGCGCTTGTGATCAAGGGCGAGCTTACTTCGAGCAATCAAGATATCTGGCTGGACACCGTAGGAGTTGAGCTGACGAACTGCATTTTGGGTCGGGCGAGTCTTCATCTCACCGAGCGTGCTTGGTATCGGCAAGTAGCTGACCATAATAAAGAGTACATCGTTTGGATATTTGATTTTGAGAGTTCGCGCCGCTTCGATAAAAAGGATATTTTGGTAGTCTCCAATCGTACCTCCGATTTCGATAATAGAAATATTGTTACCCTCACTATCAGCAGACTTTTCGATGCGACGGATGATTTCTCCAGTCACATGCGGAATCGCCTCCACACACTTACCCTTGTAGCCAAGGTTGCGCTCACGGTCGATGACATGCTTGTAGATCATCCCTGAGGTCATATAGTTATCATTCGTAAGGTCTGTCTCAAGGAAACGCTCATAGTTGCCCATATCTTGATCAGTCTCAAGACCTGAGTCGAGCACAAATACTTCACCGTGCTCGGTAGGATTCATCGTGCCGGCATCCACATTGAGATACGGGTCGATTTTGATTGGATTCACATTGAATCCTTTTGCCTGAAGCACTTTGCCGAGAGACGCCGTGGCGATACCCTTACCGACACCTGACATTACTCCACCGATTACGAAAATGTATTTGTGATTTTTTTTGCGCATGGTTTTATTCAATCATACTCGCGCAGATAAGCTTTGGCAAAAGGTTTTTTAAGCGGGACATAGGTATCCCCACAATGCAAGCAGCCATCGCTTTTTCCAGAACCAGAAAAATTGCCCTAGATGCGCGAAGCCGGCGAGTACCGCGACCAAGACGTACAGAAGTACGTTGCGGAAGCGGGCGGAGCCGGCGACAAAGCAGATGGGGTGATTTTGCTGGTTACTATACTTTTAGGTAGCGAGTGACGGCTAGAGCGCTTGAAATCGCCCCCAACACCACTCCCGTCCCCATAATAATCAGCAAGAATTGACCGAGATGAGCGAGGTAATAGCTAAACACATTGATACCCGAGAAGAAGTTGGCTGAAGCTGTGCCAAGATAGCGGGTCAATGGGAAAAAGATACCGAGCGTCAGCACACTCGAAGCAAAGCCGTACAAAATTCCCGACACCACAAATGGTCCGCGAACATATTTATTACTCGCGCCCACCAATTTCATCACTGAAATTTCTTCTTTTGAAATATAGATGATAAGGCGGATGGTGTTGAAGGCAATGATCACCGAGATCAAGCAGAGGATAATTGCCACTGCAAGCCCAATCTTCTCCGACCCATCAATCAATTTCGCTAGTCGATCGATCGCCACTTTGTTTTGATAATAATTCACCTTATCAATCCCCGATGAGCCATCTGAAAGAGCGAGCTTACCTTTGAGAAACGTGGCAATGCCTTCGTATTCAGATGGATTTTTTGCTTTGATATTGAGAATAGCGCCGAGTGGGTTGTCGGGAAGCTCATCGAGTGCTTGCAAAGTAAGCTGATCATCGGTATGACGTTGCTTGAAATCAGCCAATGCTTGATCGCGAGATACATAGGTAACCTCAGAGACTTCAGGTAGCGTCTTCAGTGTCTTCTGGAGGGCCAAAATATCTCCCTCAGGTGCAGATGTTGTAAAGTAGACGTTCACATCTACTTTGTCTTTTATTTGATCAAGCGACCCTTGGAGAAGTGCACTTGAGAAGACCGTAACTCCAATCACAAATAAAGTGACCGACATCACGAGCACGGACGAAAGAGACACAAAACCATTCCGCCAGAAATTGACAAACCCTGCTTTGCACACTCGTTTTATTTTGGTCCAGAGCATAATATTAGATGTTAGTAGTTAGAAAAGAAAATTACAACGCATAACGTCCTTCTTTATCATCCCTTACAACTTTGCCATTCTCAAGAGTAATCACGCGCTTTTTTAAAGAATCGATCACTCCTTTGTTATGCGTGGTCAAAATGACGGTCGTGCCCAAGTCATTAATCTTTTTCAAAATCTGGATAATTTCATGTGTATTGATTGGATCCAAATTCCCCGTCGGCTCATCGGCAATAATCACATCAGGTTGATTCACAATCGCTCGAGCGATCGCCACACGCTGTTTTTCTCCACCAGAAAGCTCGTGAGGGAAACTCATCATCTTGTGACCCAAATCAACCAAATGCAGTACATGAGGCACATCAGCTGCAATATCTTCATCACTCTTTCCCGCTGCCTCCATCGCAAACGCAATGTTTTCATACGCAGTCTTGTGCGGGAGGAGTCTGAAATCTTGGAAGATGGCTCCGATGCGACGACGTAAGAGGTTAATGTCTTTACGTTTGAGATGATGCACGTCAGTCGACTCGAAAAAGACAGTCCCTTCGGTCGGACTTTCCTCAGCCAAGATCATTTTAAGCAATGTTGTCTTGCCCGCGCCAGAGTGCCCCACTACCGACACAAATTCCTTTGGAGCGATAGAAAAAGTGACGCCTGAAAGAGCAACAGAGTTATCCGCGTATTTTTTAGATACTTTATCAAAATGAATCATGGGTATATTCTAACACACCCCACACCGATACTGGAATACAGATAAAAGAAAAACACGCTCCAGTCCGGAGCGTGTGTGTTGAGAAACTGCATCAGGTGGTGAGGTGCGATCGGCGTTCAGCGCGATACATCAACCATATAAGAATGGCGGTACCGAAGATGGTCCGACCAGCATAGATAGTCGCGAGATAATCGTGACTGACGATACCGGTGTAGAGGGCAGCAAATCCCGCAAACAGGATGCACCACCAGAGGAAGAGCGATTCACTGTTGCTTTTTGCGTGCCAGAGCTTTTCGGCGGTCACAAAGTATCCGATCAACATCAAGACCTGCGTCAGAATGTTGGGAATAACCCCGGTGCCTTTAAAGCCCCATACGAGCACTGCCCAGATCATCACAATGACACCCGAGACGTATAGACATCCTTTTTGGAAGCCACTGAAACTCACCCCCTTGCCGTGCTTGGAGTTGAGCCAGAGTGCGGCGACGAGAATTGATCCGACACTGACAATGCTGATTGCATTGCATGCATTGTTCACCAGACTGTGTCCGGGAGTGGTCCAATAGGTGGCAAACGAAAGAGTCATTGTGCCACTCAAAACAATCCAGCTCGCCAAGACCGGTTTCACCTTGATCTCATTGAGCGCAAGGTAGAGGTACCAGACGGTGCCGACAATCACGAGGATTGTGGACACGAGAGCAGACAATTCACGAAGAGTCACAAAATTCCTTTCTTTTTTGTTTTCTGCGACACCTAAGTTGGTCGCATCTGTTAACCTCTAAAAAATCGGGGCTAAAAGATGCGATCAACTACCTGAATATCAAAGAACTTCACTTAGTATATTATAGCATAATGAATACCTATATGTCAAATAATTTCAGGCGTGTCAAAATAGCCCTCTACAGAGGGCTATTTTGACACGCACGCTATGACAATTTTTGTTCCGCTTCGACGAATAGATCGAGGTCCCCTTCAAATACTTTGTCTACCTGCGAGGTCTCCACATTGGTACGATGATCTTTAACCATCTTGTATGGGTGGGTTACGTACGAACGAATTTGGTTGCCCCAGTCGATTGAAGTGGTTTTGCTGATGTACATCCCCTTCTCTTTCGCAATACGTTCTTCTTCGCGAAGCTTGTAGAGTTTCGCCTTCAAAATCTGTAATCCTTTTTCTTTGTTTTGCCCCTGACTGCGTTCGGAAGTGACATGCACGGAAAGTTTGGTCGGCAAGTGTACGATACGCACAGCCGTCTCACGCTTGTTTACATTCTGCCCACCGGGGCCACCAGCCCGAGCAGTGGTCACTTCGAGCTCATCCTCAGGAATATCGAGCTCGTTTGTTTTTTCAAATTTCGGAATTACCTCCACCATTGAAAAAGAAGTGTGACGGAGTTGTTTGGCATTAAACGGCGAAATACGAACCAGTCGATGCACTCCGGATTCATTTTTCAGTGTGCCATAGACATTCTTTCCTGAGATTTCGATAGTCACATTGCGGTAGCCTCCGTGGTCGTTGGTATTTTCATGGATGGTGACATAACCCCAACCCTTACTCGCAATATATTTACGGTACATATTCAAAAGAATGGCTGAAAAATCTTCAGCGTCGTCGCCACCGGCGCCAGAGAAAATAGTCATAATGGCATCACCCTTGTCATACTTTCCCCCGCCTTCGATTTCGGTCTTGAGATCAGCGATGGCTTTGAGAGTGGCCTGCGCCCGATTTTTGTCAGCCCAAAAATCGGGCGCACTGAGCGCTAGTTCCAACTCTTCAAGTTTTTTCTTTTTCTCGTCCATACGC
>JBDKKW010000007.1:0-38727 GCA_039795895.1 Candidatus Parcubacteria bacterium
AAGACGTTTTTGCTGATTTTTCTAAAGGTTATCGCGTTTAATACTTAATTTTACGTCTGATTATGAAGCAGGTAGATAAGGAACATTATGATTTTGATGCGTATTCCCATGAGGCGCGGTGGGTGAGTTATTTTTTTCAGCTTAAAGAGGTGTTGGGATTGAAGCCTAAGAGTATTCTTGAAATTGGGTGCGGTGATAAAGTATTCTCTAGTTTTATTACTCATAACACAAAGTGTGCCTATACCAGTCTCGATATTGCCGAGGATCTTCATCCGGATATGGTCGGATCGGTAGACAAGATTCCTTGTGAGGGAAAGTCTTTTGATGTTGTGTGCGCCTTCGAGGTACTTGAGCACATGCCATTTGAAAAGTTTGAGGCGTGTCTGGCTGAGATGAGTCGTGTCTCAAAGAAGTATGTTTGTATTAGCCTTCCACATTTTGGACCATCCATCGAGCTCGCATTTAAAATCCCTTTTGTGAAGCGAGTACGAATTGCATGCAAGATTCCGTATCACCCAGCGCACACGTTTAATGGAGAGCATTATTTTGAGATAGGTAAACGGGGATTTTCTGCGAGAAAGATCCGAGATATTTTTAAAAAGACTTTTGTGATACGCAAGGAGTTTGTTCCTTTTGGAAATCAGTATCATCATTTTTATATATTAGAAAATAAGTCATACTAAGATATGAAGGTTGCTCTTATTTCCCCAAAACAAAAAGATGATTACCTGCTCAATGACTGTATTGATGGGCTTTTTGTCTTATCTCAAAAGCGACCAGATCTGATCTTTAGAATTTCTGCCGACTTTATTCACCCATTTCCGGCAGAAAAAATAAACCCGGTTCAACTGCAAGAAGGTGATTTTGTTGATTTTGCGAGACAGGCGGATATGATTGTGTTGGTTCAAAGAAAGGGAGCGACTAATTTTGAGTTGGCTGAAAAAATTGGGATGTGGCACAAGACAGTCTTTCTTGATGGGTCTGAGCTGGGTAAAGATCGGCGATTTGATTATGCGATTCAGGACGCTGTGCTTAAGGGAGACTATCGAGAAAATGGAGGTGTTGATATGCAGATGTTGCAGAGCTGTGTGGCGTATTTTCGTCGCGAAAAGCCCTACTTGCCGGGGATTACCCCTTTTCCATATTCAATACAGTCATCGTATGTAAAATACGTTGATCAACACAAGCAAAAAGATATTGATTTTGTATGTATCTTTGGGCAAGATCAATTTCCGTCTATGCGTCGTTTTGTGGTGAAGATGCTTGAGCAGTATTGCAAAGAAAATGGGTTTACTTTTCGAACCCAAAAAACATCTGGGTTTGATTTTAGTCTCGAGCGGAAAGCGGGTCGAGATGAATTTTATGAAATATTGTCTCGTGCTAAAGTCGGTATCTCGATTGGTGGAGGGGGTTTTGATACTGTCCGTTTTTGGGAGACGTTGGCTAATAACTGTTTGTTGATTACTGAGCGAATAGATATTTTTAAACCAGAGAGTAAGGAGCTTGATTACCAGAGAGTGTATGAGTGCAATAATCTCTATGATTTCAAAAGTCAGTTGGAGCGAGTGGGGGCATTTTTGAAATCTGGCTATGATCAGTCTGTACTCGAATCAGAATACCTGAAAATTCTTGATCAACATTCTTCTTGTGCACGAGTGGAGAAGATGATCACCGTCTCTATGGAGGCGATACAAAAGAGGCAGGTCCAAGGAAAGAAGTGTGTTGTCGTGGTGTCTTCTTGTGATAAGTATGCTGATCTGTGGGAACCATTCTTTACGCTTTTCTTCAGGTATTGGCCGGATTGTCCTTTTCCTGTGCATCTGATTTCTAATACCAAAGTATATAATGATCCACGAGTGAAGACGGTGCTTGTGGGGGATGATAAGGGGTGGGCCACTAATATCAAAACGATTCTTTCTCAGTATACAGAAGAATACGTACTGTATTTGCAAGAAGATTATCTTCTGCAATCAAAAGTTGATACCAAAAAGATTGAGAGTGTATTGTCGTATATGGCGTCAAACGATATCGCTGTTACGCGTCTTATTGGTCTACCCGATCCTACTCATCCACATAATAATCCTTTTGGGTTGTACGAGGTAAAAAAGGGTGAACCTTATCGGGTATCTCTGCAAGGAAGTCTGTGGAAGAGGGACATTTTTTTGGGGCTACTTAAGGATGGTGAAAGTGGTTGGGAGATGGAGCGAGAAGGCTCTGTGAGGTCCACTTTTTTAAACGGCACTTTTTTGAGTGCGCGTAAGGCCTTTCCGGTTGTTGATTATTATTACTATACAGCTATTAAAAAAGGTAAGTGGATGCCGGGAGCGCTGAGACTACTTCGTCGTGAAAAGATTCAGGTTGATCCGTCGCAACGAGGCGTTCATTCTCGTGTGAAGATCTTTTTTGGCAGAGTCAAAAACACCCTTTCTCGTTTTAGAAGCAGAAGCTAGTTTTGAGGTGAAAGGCGAATCACATCGTCGATGACTTCGTATGTATGCTTTGGGAATAGTTTTGTGACATACTCTTTGAAATCAGAGAGGAGAGGGTATTCATCTTTGCCGGTAAATAATCGGGCATCATCTATGAGTAGTGTGGTATTTTTTTGAGGGTAACTCGCAATGATTTTTACTTCCGAAAGAATAGGGGTATAGTGATCACCTTTAGCTGTAATTCCTCCTGAATAATGAGCATCAAGCCAAAACACTACTGTTCCAGACAGATTCTGGATAATTGAAGGTAAGAGTGCGCTACTGTCACCTTGGAGTATTGTAATATTTTTGTTGTGTGCAAATCTTTTTTGTGCCTTGTGTGCGAGAGTGGTGTCTAGCTCAATTGATATGATTTTTTTAAAATTTGCACAGGTTGCATCAATCATTTCTCCCATATAAGTGCCAGTTTCGACGAGTGTCTGTCCGTCGACGAGTTTTCTATATTTTTTTACAATCTGCTCTTTAATCTTGTGCGGAGCAGGCACTGGTTTGCCAGAACATTGCCATATCAAGACTGCGGAGACGACTCTAATCTTTTTATAGAGGTACATGAGGCCAGGGATTTTTTTGCCAACGTTTTTGAGGGTATACAACATATGTAGTAGTCTATCTTTTATATTCGTGCGTATATGTAGGGAGATCGGGACGAGGGAGGTTTGACTTGTGAAAGTAATCTGTCTTTGGGTGTGTCTGCGTTTTACTTTACTGTAGGGAGGAGTCTGTGTTGCAAAAGCGGTGCCATCGTACGCACTAAGTAAATAGGTGATATGTCTTGTAGGAAATACGTCTTCAAGTACCAAGTGTGGCACATGAAGCTTTTCAAACTCACTATTTCTGACAAAAATACAGTTTGTTTCTGTGATCGCTGCCAATGTGTAACCTTTTTTTTCACCGAGCTCTACCATTGCCTTGGCCGAAGATCCGAAATATTCACCCCGACCCGCGATGATTGATAGGTGTGCGGGTATGGTGGGGTTGTATTCTATGATGACAACTCGAGGCTTAGATACAAGTGTCTTGAATATGTAGTAGTCATCACCATCTATGTCTATTGATAGTAAATCAATCTCAGTTCGGTTGAGTTTTTTAAGGATAGCGTCGAGCGAGTCTTGCCCTGTGTCTGTAACAAATGCGTTATAGGGCACTACGGCGGGGTACTCTTTTGTCGCTTCCTTTAATTCTTCAAAGCGTTTTTTGTCACCTTCGATCAGCACTGCGGACCATTTTTCATGGCGCCATAGGGTATAGGTATTACTCATGTGTTGGCCATCCCAAGCTCCAAATTCTACACATACGCCAGAATTCCTTCCAATCCGTTTAAAAATTTCTCGAATTATTCCATCTTCTCCCCATTGGGATGTGCGGTTTTCTTTGTAAGAGGCTAGTGGATTCATAAAAATCATGGGTGCATTATATAACGCAGTGAGCTATAATCATAGTTTGATTTGAGGGTGTTTGTATTGTTGTATGGAAACAAAATTACTAACAGTTTACATAGGCGATTTGCTTCCTGGTATATCGCCATTACCCTTTTTACGCCCCAATCTTGATCCAGGTAGTGTGGTTTTGAATTCATTTTCTGAACCCGACGCCTTCTCTTTCATAGATAAGCCCTTTTTTAATATAGTTTCTGATCCGGCTCTCGCTGAATATCTATTGTTACCCCATAATTTCTTTCATGTGCGAAATCATGGCACCATCCTAGATCATTTTAGTGTGCTGAGTCGAAATCTAAATAAAAAGATTCTTATCTTTGCTCTTGGCGATTTGGATACGCATGTCACCATGGACAATAGTATCGTCTTCCGAACATCTCAATATCGCTCTAGACTACAAAAAAACGAGGTTATTATTCCGGCGTTTGTGCCCGACATGCTTTATGGTACAGTCGTTACGCTTCGTCACAAAGGCGCGAAGCCGGTCGTTGGCTTTTGTGGGTGGGCGGGATTTCAGACTCTGGGTCAGAGAGTGCGTTTTGTCATTAAAAATACGTTCTTGCGCTCAGGGTTTAAAAAGCAGGGAATCTATTTTCGGATCAAGGCGTTGGCATCATTACGAAATACTTCTTTTGTCGATACCAATTTTCTCGTTAGATCAAGTCATTTTGCACACAAAAAGACTCGAGTTGGTGATCCGGTGCTTATGCGCAAGGAGTATATTGATAACATGCTGGGTTCTGATTTTGTGCTGTCTCCAAAAGGGGATGGTAATTACTCTGTACGCTTTTACGAAGCGCTAAGTCTCGGAAGGATACCTTTGTTTATTGATACAGATACCCCATTACCATTTGAGAAAGAATTGAGGTACGATTCATTTATTCTAAGGGTGGATTATCGAAAAATTGGTGAGTTGGCATCGTTGGTATCACGCTTCTATGCACAGATGACGGACGAGCAATTTGTTGATATGCAAAAGAAGGCGAGAGAAGCGTATGAAAAAAGCCTTTCTCCTGAAGTATCTTTGCGAACCATCTTTAGTGCGGATTTTTTGAGTCGTTATGTATAAAAATACTATTTTGTGCATACTCAGTCTTTTGCTCATAGCATTTTTTGCATTTCCCAATCTTGTAGAGAGTCCGCCGACATGGATGGATGAAGGGATTATTATTCAGGTTGCAAAAAATATGGCAGAACAGGGTATTCATGGTATTCAGGTGGCGCCTGGGGAATTTGTATCTGCCGGATTTGTATCAACAGGGTATCCGGTCACTCTACCGATTAGTCTTGTGTACCGAATGTTCGGAGCGGGGCTTTTCCAGGCACGTGTGGTTATGGTCTTCTTTATCTTTGTATTAATTATTCTGGCGTATCTTTTTACAAGAAAGATATTGTCTCCAGAAATGGCCAGTTTCAGTGTCTTCTTGTTGGCTAGTTTTGGGCCGGTATATGGACACGGTAAGAATGTGCTGGGAGAGATTCCTGGTCTGATGTATCTCTTTTTTGCATTACTTGTGTTTACTTATATCGATACACACAAAAGCCACGCTACAGTACGGTATATTTTTTCGGGTCTATTTTTTGGACTTACTGTGGCGTGTAAGCCGATTTTTATACTGCTTATTCCGGCTTTGGGAGTTACCTTTCTGTTGTACCGTAAAGATTTTGCGTCAAAAAGAGGTGTGGCGTTATTTGGTATGAGTTTTCTGGTGCCGATTTTTGTGTGGCTTTTTGTACAGTTTAGCGGTGATTCATTTGTGACGATGTTTGCGATTTATGCAAATCCTCATAATACTGATGTATATCAATCTATTCTTGCCAACATGAAGCGGTTTGTGACTGAGCCTCAACCATTTTATGCTCTAGAGGTATTTATTGTGTGGGTCTGCGCTATCGCCACACGAATTAAGACTAAGTCTAAGATTTTGTTTTCAGAAGCAACATTGTTTGCATTCGCAATTCTCGTTATGTGCGCGTATCTGAGGACGGTGGGGTATTACCGATATTTTTTTCTTGCCGAATTCATCTCTCTCTTGTATCTACCACAATCCCTCTTGATTATATGGCCAAAGAAAGTTCCCAAGCCTATTTTGTACGGGGGGATTATTTTTCTCGTACTTTTTCAGATATACCAAACACAGTTTCATTCTTTCACGTCTGACTCGAGAATGAGTGTTCGTAGTCACGAATTGGAATTATTTGCCCAATCAATACCCACACAGAAGAGTTTGTTTGTGTACCAGGTTCCTGAACTCGTCACTTTCCTCAAGGATGTCAGGTATTACCAGTATATGGATGTGACGACAACGATCCATATTGGTGGACAATCTATACCAAAACTGCTAAATGGTACTGCTGATATCGTTTTTGTAAATCGAGATATCTATCAGGCGCATCCGGAGCTTTTTGGGCGTTACGGTAATGGAAGGTATATAGATCGTTACGTCGCGCTTTCCGTGATAAAATAATTTGTACTTATGAAGCAAGTCATTATTCTTCCTACCTATAATGAACGCGAAAACATCGGAACATTGATTCCTTTGGTTTTTGCGACAGTGCCCAGCGTGTATATATTAGTCGCCGATGACAATTCACCCGATGGTACTGCGACGGCGGTGCAGGCGTTACAAAAGACATATAAAAATCTCTCACTCATCTCTCGTGCGGAGAAAAACGGGTTGGGGCGGGCGTATCTCAATGCCTTTGCACACGTTTTAAAAGATCCTGAAGTAACAAGTGTGATTATGATGGATGCGGACCTTTCACACCAGCCAAAATATTTACCCGAAATGCTTGAAAAAGGCAGACAGTATTCGGTAGTGACAGGTTCTCGATATGTCGCTCACGGAGGCACTGTCGGTTGGGAATTGTGGCGTCGAGTATTGAGCTTCTTCGGCAACCTCTACTGTCGGACCATTACTCGGATGCCCCTTCACGATTGCACAGCAGGGTTTAATGTAATCTCGGCGGATCTGTTGCGAAAGATAGATTTTTCGAAGATGGATATGTCGGGATACGCTTTTATTATGGAGCTCAAATACTTGCTCTACAAAGCGGGGGCAACTTTTTTTGAAGTGCCGATTACTTTTGTAAATCGAGTGGGGGGTGAGTCAAAGATGTCGAGTCATATTATCAACGAGGGAATTCTTGCACCATGGAAAATGATACTCAAAAAATAGGACCATGTTTGGCGTGCGACTCAGTGTTGCATCGATTTTTTGTTACCAAAAATGGATTTACCCTCTACCGATGTGTTGGATGTAGGCACATTGTCATCTATCCGTTTTCTTTCGATACCAAAGTAATTTATGGTGACGATTATTTTTCTGGAGCCGATAAAGGTTCGGGCTATGTTGATTATGATCAAGATAAAGAGCCGATGCGACCGGTGTTTAAACAATATCTTGCGCTTATTTCTCAAAAGTTGGGCCAATCGGGGGGTGCGTTACTTGATGTGGGGGCAGCGACCGGATTTTTTGTGCGGATGGCGCGTGAGGCAGGGTTTGATGCTCGGGGAGTGGAAATTTCAGACTATGCGGCCGGGGTGGGAAGATCACGAGGGTTGGATATCAAAACAGGAGTGCTTTCAGAGTACCCGCTCGGGAAGATCTTCGATGTCCTGACACTGTGGGATGTACTTGAACATTTTCCTGAGCCAAAAAAAGAGATTGCTCGAGCGCATGCTTTGTTGAAAACTGGTGGTATCTTGGCGATCAACACTCCCGACAGTGGTAGTCTCTATGCTCGCGTACTTGGTCGCAAGTGGCACCTCTTGGTCCCGCCGGAGCATATCAATTATTTTACGCGGAAAAGTGCTCGTCTGTTGCTCGAGAAACAGGGCTTTGAGGTGCTTATGGTGACAACCATCGGCAAGACGTTTACACTTGAATATATTTTGCATATTCTTTCTGCTTGGACAAAATGGAACCTCTTTCAAAAGATGGCGCATTACTGTCACACCTCACCTTTACTCAATCGAATCGCACTTCCGATCAACCTCTTTGATAATATGTTTGTTCTTGCTCGCAAAAAATGAGTACTCGCGATACAACGATTGAGCGAATAGTGCTTGGTCTGCTATCCATATCTTTTTTTGTGGGAATTTGGCATGGATTTCCTTCGGTGACAACCATTGCAGATGAGATGTTTTTTGTGGGTGGCGTGTTACGGGCGATTGAACACCACACATTACTTCCTGCGTCCGGTGATGTCCCGTATGGAACGGTAACCTACCTCTTAAGCTATCTCTTCTCGATACCGGTTCTTGCCGGGCTATTTCTTTGGTGTGGGTTGAGTGTTGCTAAGATGAAACTATTACTTCTCACGTCGCCGTGGATTATGTACGGCGCAATCCGCTGTATGAGCGCGTCAATCGGAGTCTTTCTCGTGTGGTTTTTGAATCGATTTTTACGACCGATAGTTGCGGAAGTAGAGGTGCGTATGGCACTTCTTGTGTTGCTATTTTGTACCCAAATCGTTAACTTTATTTTTCATACGGGGAAGGTGTGGGTAGTGAGTACGACACTTTTGGTGTTGTCGTTTGTCTATGTGTATCGCGCATTAACCGCTAAACAAGAATATAACAATGCTGACGCAAGAAAATACAGTTACCTGGCCATCATTGTCTCTTTTGTGGCGTTCGCTAATTTGCCGATTATGGGTTTTGCACTGATGTCGGCGCCTATCTTGTGTTGGAATTTTTGGAAAAATAAAGAACTTCGTTTGGCGGTGTGTACATCTACTGTTGTGGGGGCGCTTGTCTTTGGGTTGATCACTGCGCTTAATATCGGAGGGATTTTGGCACAGGTCGAGAGTATTTTCGGAGGTTATTTACAGGCGGACAGTGTTGTCTCGGTGGGGCGTTCCTTGTTGTTGAATGGTGAAAAGATGGTACTACTCTTTCCACTGATTTTGATTACTTTACTTTTGCATATTCGGACGAAAATTACTGATCGACGGTTATTCTTTTTGTCAGCACTCTACCTTGTTTTGTATATCGTGACTATTTCTGCTATCGCTCGATGGTCGACTACAGTTTATTCGTATTATCGATACCTCACTCCCGTCGGATTTTTTCTTGTCTTGCTCTTGGCTAGTCTACGACTCACAAAAAAGAAAATGTTGTGTGTAGTAGCTGTGGGGTCGTTTCTGGTTTCGGTGATGATGCTGTACCGCCTGTCTATTCCAGATATGTATCAGCAAGCACGTACTTGGATCACTGCAGAAATAAATCGAAGTGATGTGGTGCTAGTAAATAATGTGGGATCTACTTTTGAGTTGCCAAAGAATACTCGTTCGTATGATGGTATACGTCGAGAATTTTGTGCGACGCGTTGTCTTGCTGAGTACACATACGGAATCAACAAAAGCTTTTTGCCTCTCGTGATTGATGCACAGACTAGTTCTACAACCCAATCCTCTTATGGTGGCTCGGCACAAGATGTGTATGTGTTGACTAGTACGAATCAAAATTCTAATACACATCTTGTCTTGGTGAAATCGTTTGTAAATACCACTGAAGACGCGCCTAATTATACTGCTGAAGATAGTGGCAGCTATTTCAATCCCATTTTGGTGCATCTGGTGCCATTTGGTTCGAATGTGTATATCTATAGGCTTGTCGCGGGGGTGTACGGAAATTCGCGGTAGTGTATAGTTGGTAAATACGGGTAGGTGATGGATGGTGTCTTGTGTGTAAGTTATAAAACTCAAGTCGGTATAGTTATACCCTAGTATGTCGCACCAAAAGGGTGTGGTCAGGAGAATACAAAGATTTATCGCCTTCTAAAAATAGTACCAAGTTCTAGTGTTACTTTGATGCTGTATTACATTACTCATGCTCACATACCAAATGAAAAAGCGTTCGGATACGCTGTGGCAAAGATGTGCTCTATCTTAGGGGTACATACGAAAGTGACCTTGGTGATGTCGGGATTACCTAAAGGCAATGCAAAAGATATTTTCTCGCAGTACGACTTACCTCAGAATTTTTCGATTAAGATACTGCCTTCACTCAATCTGTATGGGTGGAGATTTCTGGGCAATAAGATCCCATTTGCTATCAAGAAGATTAGTTTTTTATTATCGCAGTTCTTCTTGTTGAGGATTCAAAAGGGAGATATTTGTTATAGTCGAGATCTTTGGTCGAGTCTCGTTTCAAGACTAAAGACGTCAAAGGCTTTTTGGGAAATACATCACATCTCTGGTTTTGAAATAGTTACCTTGTCTTGTCTGAGACCGTCCATTGGCTGTATTGCTATTACCGAATATCTCAAGAAAAGAGTGGTTGCGGTAGGCTATAGATCTCAAGATGTACTGGTATCTCCTAGTGGCGCGGATGTTGGGTCGATTAATTCGTCCACACCAGTATCAAAAAGGGATGTGAGACGGAATCTGGGGCTGGCTGAGGATGATGTGATTGTGGGATATGTCGGGAAGTATAAGACTATGGGGGAACCAAAGGGGGTTGAGGATTTAATTTGCGCTTTTCCAAAAATTCTTACCCATAACACTAAAGCCTTTTTGCTTTTGGTGGGAATAGATACTCATGAATACGCAGAAGTTGAATCAATTTTTGCACGCTTAGCAATTCCTAAAGATAGATACACTGTGGTGTCGCATGTGCCACACCATGTTGCGCTGACATATATGCAAGCATCAGATGTGCTGGTTATGAATTACCCAGATACACCTCATTATCGAGATGTGATGTCCCCCATAAAATTATTTGAATATATGGCGAGTGGGGTGCCGATTGTAACTTCCGACTTGCCGTCCATCCGTGAAATCCTCAGTGACGACGACGCATTCTTTTTCAAAGCAGGTAGTCGGGATGCAGTATCTGAGTCGGCACTCAAGTGCTTGTCTGATCGACATACTGCTGAGGTGATGGCCAAGAGGGCGTTTGAGAGGGTTAAGCAGTATTCGTGGGAAAAGAGGGCTACTTTGATACAAAAATATATAGAGCAGTATGGGGGCTAGTATCATTGGTTTTTTCCTAGGGTCGTGATACTATGTCGGCCGAAGTAAGGCGTCTAGTTACTGGTCTAATGATGGTTTACTAACGATACATTTCTAAGAATATTATATGAAGAAAAAGAAGCGAGCACTTATTACGGGGATTACTGGTCAAGACGGGTCATATCTTGCAGAATTTTTAATTAAAAAAGGATATGAGGTGCATGGGATGGTTCGTCGATCGAGCACATTCAATAGATCGAATATCGATCACATCTTCTCTACGATGCATACCAGAGAAGCATATCTCCACTATGGTGATATGACCGATATGAATTCTATTATCACTATTCTTAAAAAAGTACGACCGGATGAGGTCTACAATCTTGCCGCTCAGTCACACGTCAAAGTGTCTTTTGAGGTTCCGTATTACACAGCTCAGTCTGATGCGCTTGGGGTACTCAATTTGCTCGAGTCGCTCAGACTATTGGAAATACCAGCGAAGCTGTATCAGGCATCAACATCAGAATTGTACAGTGGTGACAAAAAAGAAGCTCCACAAAATGAAAAGACGGTATTTAAGCCAAAGAGTCCGTATGGTGTAGCAAAATTATACGGTTTTGAGATTGCTCGTGTATACCGAGAGAGTTACGGTATGTTTATTTGTAATGGGATTCTTTTTAATCATGAGAGTCCACGTCGCGGTGAGAATTTTGTCACCAGAAAGATTGCTAGGGGGATCGCCGATATTAAAAAAGGCCTTGCCGATAAGATATATGTGGGTAATCTAGAGGCGCGAAGGGATTGGGGATATGCGCCTGAATATATGGAGGCGGCGTGGAACATATTGCAACAGGATACGCCGGATGATTTCGTTATTGCCACCGGTAAGACACATTCGGTTCGTGAATTCATCGAGGCAGCTTGCCGGGTGGTCGGTATAGAGATTGTCTGGAAAGGTAGCGGATTGAATGAGAAAGGATATAATAGAAAGACTGGATCCGTTATTGTTGAGATTGATTCTCAGTATTTACGACCAAATGAGGTGGAATATCTCTGTGGGGATTCCACAAAAGCCCAAAAGAAGTTTGGGTGGAAGTCGCGCACGTCGTTCCAAGAGCTTGTTCAGAAAATGATGGAGAGTGAGCTGAAGCAATAATACTATTTTTCTATGATACCGATCGCTAAACCAAATATTGGTAAGACCGCAAAGAAATATGTGCTCGAATGTCTTGATAAGAACTGGATTTCGAGTGGGAGCTTTAATGATACCTTGGAGAAGCAGTTTACTAAGTATCACGGCGTTTCCTATGGAGTGACTTGCAGTAATGGTACTGTGGCTTTGGTTCTTGCGCTTAAGGCGTGTGGTATTGGTCAGGGAGATGAAGTGATTGTTCCTACTCTTACGTTTTCTGCCACAGCGGCATCTGTCGTGTATGCCAATGCTAAGCCGATTTTTGCAGATAGTGATGCGTCTGATTACAATATTTCTCTCGCGTCTATCAAGAAGGTAATGAGTCCGAAAGTTAAAGCGATTATTGTGGTGCATCTGTATGGTATTCCGGTTGATATGGAGCCTATTATGGAATTTGCACGAAAAAATAATATATTTGTCATTGAGGATGCGGCTGAGGCACTGACTGCTGAATATCAACATAAGAAAATTGGGACTATTGGAGATATCGGTTGTTTTTCTTTTTATGCAAATAAATTGGTGACTACCGGAGAGGGAGGTATGTGTATTACACAAAACAAAGAATTATACGAGAAGTTGTTTACCTATAAGAATCACGGCATGATGCGTGACCGTGTCTACTGGGCAGATGTCGCTGGATTAAATGCGCGTATGACGAATATTCAGGCGGCGATAGGGGTTTCTCAGATGGAAGATCTACCAAAAAATCTTAAAAAACGATTTCATATTTTTCAACGGTACATCGCTCAGTTTGGTCGCTATAAACTTCCGGTTGTACTACCAAACATAGAGCATTCATATTCCCCATGGATATTTACTTTCCGTGCACCAGGGAAGACAAAAGAAATGCTTATCAAAAAACTCTTTGAACGAGGTATCGAGGCGCGTCCAGGATTTAATCCGTGTCACGCGATGCCTGCTTTTGCACAGTTTGTGAAAAAGGGTCAGACATTTCCAGTCGCCAATGAAGTGTCTAAAGAATTAGTCAGTTTACCGTCGTTTCCAGGTCTAACGAATAAAGAGATTGATTTCATTGTAAAGACGGTTGCTGATATAATTTCTGATAAATGAATAAGCATATAAAAATCTGTTTTGTTTCTACCAATATTGATCCGAGTAACGGTAGTGGTAGGTTTGCGTCTTCTATGATTCGCAATCTCGAGACTCATTTTGGTGTACAATCGATTGTACTCATCGAGCGTGGTGAGCAAGAATTACTCCAAAACACAAAAGCGGTCTTATTTAAAAATAATCTCTGTAAATTCTTAGTTAATCCCATTATTATTGCCTGGTATGCGCGTAAGGCAAGTGTGGTCCATGTGTTTGATGGATGGCCGTTGTTACCAATGGTGTATTTCAGTAGTTTTTTGTCGCGAAGACCGTATACGTGTTCACTCTATGCAACCTACGCTGTGCGACCACTCTATCATCCAATAAAAAAGTACATCGCTCGGCTGATGTATGCTAAGTCTTCGCTCAATGCGTCGATTAGTAATATTACTGCATCAAAGTTGCGACAAGCGTGGTCGGGTATCAATACTCAAGTAATATTGCAGGGAATACAGTATTCAGCGTATCAATCAAATATTTTGCCACGCAAGATACCAAGCACCTATGTTCTTACGGTCGCCACGATCAAGCGAAGGAAGGGGTATTTACAAAGTATTCAGACGTTTGAAATTCTTGCAAAGAAATTTCCTCAGTTGGTCTATGTGATTGTCGGGCGCAAAGATGATAGTGCGTATTGCCAATCGGTGATAGCTGAGATTGCGAGACTTAATCTTGGGAATCGTATTGTGTGGTTGGAAAATCAAACCGAAGCTGAGCTGATTAGTTTGTATACCTATGCTGAAGTATTTTTTCTACCCTCTTTGTCGATAGATTCACGAGATTATTTTGAAGGTTTCGGCTCAGTATATCTTGAGGCAGAGGCTTGTGGTACTCCGGTGGTTACTTCTCGAGGCGGGGGACAAGAAGATGCCCTTGTCGATGGCGAGACGGGTATACTGGTAACTGAAGGTGATATACAGGGATATGCCCAAGCCCTCAGCCTCTTTTTGGCTGATCCAGTGACGCGAAAGACTTTTGCTACCCGTGCGCGACAGTTTGCGCAAAAGATGGACTGGTCAAATAGGCTAGTGGAGTACTATTCGTGTTATGAAAAAATCATATAACCTTACACTGACGTATCCGTGGCTTCCGGTCGACCAGACGAGCGCTGTCCACTGTGCCGTCTGTGATGGAAAGAGTCCTGCTCAAGCAGTCTTTTCTTTTTTGTTAAATACACAGATTTTTGAGATTCGCCGATGTACGATTGATCATCTCATGTTTTTGTCGCCACAACCGGGGGATCGGTATATTGATGCTTTGTATAACCACAGATCCTACAGTACCGGAGAAGATGATATGTACGGATTGAAAATTGATGACGAAAAGTCGGCGAATATTGCTCGTATACGACTGGATGAAATACTGAAGTATCAGCAGTCTACCGGGAATTTTCTCGAGATTGGTTGTGGAGGGGGACATACATTACTTGAAGCTCGAAAGCGAGGCTTTCAGGTGCAGGGAATTGAAATTGCGCAATCGTCTATTGCACTCTGTCGAGCAAAAGGACTCGATGTGCTGGATATTTCATACAATGCGCTTGATTCTTTGCCCCCAAATACGTACGCCGTCGTTGCGTTGTATAGTGTCCTTGAGCACACAAAAAACCCAGTGAATTTTTTGGAGCAACTACTTCCGTCTTTAAAAAAAGATGGGCTTTTGGTGATTCGGGTTCCGAATATGACTAAAGAGGGCCCATGGCTTTCGTTGCTCGATCATTTTTGGCATTTTGAGAGTGGGGTATTGAAAAATATTCTCACCTCGTTTGGTCTGATTGTTGTCGATGCTTTTCCGAGTGGCATCTTTCACGGCACTATTCATAGGGGAACTCTTGAGAGCGTTACTTTTGTGTGTAGAAAATCTTAATCTTTTTTATAATGGCAGTCTTCGATTCGACATTTTATGATACTGAAAAGATGCGATTTGATGCGGATCTTCATGATGGTAAAAAAAGAATAGTGAAGTCTATTTTACCGTATTTGAAGGGTAAGACAGTTCTTGATTTTGGTTGCGGAAGTGGTTTGTATACAAAAATGGTTGCTCAGCATGCCTTGAAAGTGTACGGAGTCGACAATCCGATTGCGCTTTCGCACGCTCAGTTGGCGGAGAATATCGTGTATACCCAAACCCCACCTAAGACAGAGGTGACATTGTTCTTTGATTGTCTCGAGTTTATCCCTAATTGGTCTGAGGTTTTTGAGCGATATCGCAGTTCTGTAAATTTCATTATCTACCCCAATTTTTCAAAGAGACACTCACGAATTGTTTCATTACTCATGCGTCTCACCCAAACACAAAAGAAAAAGGAGGTGATTGATACGATTAAAAAGATTGAAGCGGGGAGATACCACACGCTGTATAGAGTTGCTTTTGAGAAGGAGTGGGCGGAATACGTGCAGGATAAAAAATGCAAGATTATACCGTTTTCATTGGTTCAGTTTCCGTTGAGTTTTCTGTTTGGTAAAAAGTATCACGACCATTTTCTGTGTATTCTGTCTGACTGACGGGCTTTAAGATTATGAAATATAGTTGAATATGTCTTGGCGGATGTGCTTTTTTGCCACCTCACTTTTCAGGTACGCTTCGGTGATTACTTTTGCGTGGAGAGCCTCTTTTACTAAATCGAGAAACAATTTTTCGATATGCTTGTTTGGATGTGGTTGGTAGGTGTTTGGGTATCGGCCAAGTAATCTATACAATGGCTCACGAGGGAAGACGCCGAATATTTTTGGTAGTGGCATACGAGTAAAATCTATCGGCAATCCTGTCTTCCATGGTTGAGTGAGTCTCTCGGTCATGTGTATCATCTTTGTCTCGGGTGTGAGTGTGTTGAGGTCGTTCCACGTTCGAGGTATCGCTTTGATTCTCTTTTCGATGTGTAGGTTTATGATGTTGTTGTAATCCAATTCGCCCTTTTCGAGTTTGTGAAAAAAGTCATCTATCTTCCATGAGGTGAGTTTGGCACAATCAAGAAGCATTACACTTGTCTCGAATCTACCGTCTTTTGCACAACAAGCGATAGCCTGACCCTCCATGTCCATGGAAAGTAGTGGAGCCACATCTACCAATGCAAACACATCTGGATCTACTACCAATGCGCGACCCTGGAAGTGCATAAGTTCGGGAGGCATAAATCGAGAGAGAGTGAACGATTGAAGATCATTTGGATCGTATCGCGTCATAACGCCTTTTCGAAGATACATTTTACCCACGAAATTCTTGAAAGATGGGTGGTTGTCAACATTCATTATCTCGACAGGGATAGTTTTGTCGGAAAGGTGTTTTTCTATTGAGTATTTTGAAATCAGTGCCCCTAGATACTGTTTGTTGTTGGTTTGGATGAAAATCTTTTTGTCCATATGGCATTAATATATCATATAAGGTAGTATATTTATACTGAATAATTAGAGTATATGAAAACTACTACCTCCTTGAAAGTATTAGGGGTCATTCCGGCTCGATTGAAGTCCACTCGATTACCTGAAAAACTAATAAAAGATATACATGGTAAGCCGTTGATTTACCACACATGGAGACGAGCGCTTTTGGCCAAGACCTTGAGTCATGTGTTAATCGCCACTGACTCAAAAATCATTTTCGATCTCTGTCGCTCGTTTGGAGCAGACGTGCTAATGACGCGGGCTTCTATTCAGTGTGGCAGTGATCGTGTGGCCGATGCGGCAAAAAAGTTTACCAAATTTAAACCCGATATTGTGGTCAATATTCAGGGTGATGAACCGATGATGCCGAAAGAAGCTATTGATCGGTGTGTCATGGCTCTTTCTAAGAACTGGCACAATCAGAAGATTGTGGTGTCTACTCCCGCGACTCCATTTCTACATAAAGCTGATATCGAAAGTCCTAATTTTGTGAAAGTGGTAAGTGATAAGCAGGGGAATGCCCTTTTTTTCTCCCGATCAGTAATCCCGTTTCCGCGAGATCCTTTTGAGGCTTATTGTAAACATTTGGGGTTGTATGTTTTTCGTGCCGATTTTCTTCAAAAATATGTAAAGCTGTCGCAGACACCGCTTGAAAAAGCAGAAAAACTTGAGCAATTGAGAATCTTGGAGAATGGCTACGATATACAAGTGGTGAAAGGTAATTTTAGAAATATGGAAGTGAATACCGCAGAAGAACTCGATCGGGCTAGAGAAATGATGAAATAATTGTATGCCCGAGTATAGTTATCAGCGAGCGCTCGGATTATTGAAGTCAATCGAATTAGTTGCGCAGAGGGAGCATCTAAATGAACTATTTGCTATAGATGGGTTTGATTTTTTTGAGGCGTACAGACATCGAATCTTTTCAGATATTAAGGGGTATAAAAAAGGTGCCGAGCCAGCGTCGTATCATGGGTGGACGGGGGAGGTGAGAGTCTTCTTGTTAAATATGCTAGGGATCATTGTCTCGGCGTTGGGTGTGTTACAGCTCTTAATAATGCGTAAAAAGATATTGGTATATTCTCCTGACAAGCTCAGTGATCCGGCGAAACATCATGATTTCCGAATCGATGAAGTGTACTCTTTTTTACAGAGAACTCGTCTGCCGTATACAGAGATCCTGCATACGACCATCAACCGAACTTTCTTTTTAAATATTCTCCGTCGAAGACGCTTGCCGGTATATCTTGAATCATTTAATTTTCTCTATGGTGTACTCACTTTTTTGGGATTTCTGAAAGAGGTTGATGTAACTAGGGTGGATCAAATCTCCTTTGATGAGGTGGATGTTGCCGATAGGATGTTGGCAAGATTACTTCTGAAAAAATATCTCATCGAGTTTCAAGTGTCTCTTTTTAAGGTAGAGCTTTTGGCCCGAATCCTCAGACTCTCAAATAGCAAGATACTGCTAACCATCGATGATCCGAGGTATTACAATGAGTTACTCATTGCTACCAAAAGATGTGGGATTTACAGTATCGCCTTCCAACACGGACATTTTACAAAATATCATGTGGGTTGGCTTTCGGCACATACCAAAGGGTATGCATCGGTTGCCCCGGACAGATTGTATGTGTGGGGTGCTTATTGGAAAAAAGAACTCAAGATGCTTGATTCGTTTATTGTTCCCGAAGCGATCGGTGTGGCTGTGCCGAGTAAATTTCTCACTACTTTGTCGGTGGGCGGACACCATAATGCGGGAGGGGAGATATTGAGAGTTCTTGTTCCTTACGAAACAGAAGCACCAAAAGAGGAGGTAAAGAAGTATTTGAAGGCGATAGGAAATTGCAAAAACACAGAGATCATTTTTAAAATCAGAAGTGATATTTCAGAAAAGATACAATGTGATGAGTACGGTATTTTCCCAGGAAAAAATGTGCGTGTACTCAAGACGATTGATCTTTCAGTGGTACAAATTGATGTCGTTGTCGGTATCTACTCTACGTTCTTGTATGACATGATTGCGTACGATATTCCCGTAGGGATTCTTAAGACGAGTATGGATTATGGTGAGGGTATGGTGAGAAATGCTCTTGCTGAATTGATTACAGAAGACGATGTCTGTTCTTCACTCGAACGACTCAAGAATACTCCAGCCTCTGTTCGGTTAGATCGTAAAAAAAGAGTGTACCAAGAGTCTTCTCCGAGTGTTGGTCAGGTCCTTGTGGAGCTTGTTGCCTCTCTATCAGAGAAAAGGTAGAATTGAATTTCATACTAGATGATATATAGCATATGAAATACGATTCTCTCTCTGCATTGTCGGTTCTCTCGAGGGCAAAGCCAAAAGATGTGGTGTTGCGACCATTTCCGTATCTTATCCTAAAGAATGCCGTGGATGATTCGATTGCCGATGAATTGATCCGGCAGTATCCTCCTTTGGTGACAACTACCAAAAAAGCAAATCAGGGTAGTAATGAGCGACACTCCCTTACTGCAGTCGATGCGTTAAAAGATGAAACTATCTCACCCTTGTGGAAGGATTTTATACGAGCAAACATCTCCCCGGATTTTGTTAAGTCAATCTTTTCATTATTCAAGAAAAGTATTTTGCAGGAATATCCAGATTTCGAAAAGGAATTTGGTCCTATCCAAAATTTGAGAGTGGGGTTGCGACACAAAGATACGTTTGAGACGGCTGATGTACTAATAGATTCTCAGATTAGTGTTAATACACCCGTATTTAAGCCATCGTCAGTGCGCGGAGGACATTTGGATAATCCGGACAAGATATTTTTCGGCTTGTTTTATCTCAGACATCCTGATGATAAGAGTGTGGGTGGAGAGCTTGAGTTGTACAAGCATATAGGTGAAGACTATTACTACGATCGAAGTAAAAATATCGATCGTCGATTTCTTGAACATGTTGCTACGGTGCCGTACCAGAAGAATAGTCTCGTGATGGTGCTTAATACCAAAGAGGCTGTGCATGGTGTCTCGGTACGTTCAAGTACCGATGTGCCTCGATATTTCCTTAATTTGTTAATTGAGGTCAAAAAACCACTGTATCAGATTAAGTTTCAGAAGCGATTACCGGCGTTCCTACAGCGGTATGGTTTGATGAAGGGTTTAAAAGAAAATAAAGAGACGCTTACTCCCTACGCCCTCAAACACTTCAACCCACAAAATAAGTCCGTGTTACTCCTCAATGCTCCTCGTTTAGAGAGGGCTTTTCCTAAAATCAGCGCCACTCACAATCTGATATACCTCAAAGATATTCCGAATTTGTCTGAGTCAATAAAAAAGGATATTACGGTTATTTTGATAGGAAAGGGGCATGAAAAAGTAACAACAGAATTATTGCAAACACTTCCTTCGGTAAAAGTGGTGGGTATTGCGACGGGATCCTTGGAGAAATTTAATACAGAAGTATTTGCTGAACGAAATATCACAGTACTTACTTCTTCTGAAGTATACGCGGATGCGGTGGCAGAGTTTACCTTGATGGATGCTCTGGTGGGTATTCGTAATGCTGGTATCTCATATTACACTATGAAGCATGGTGGGTGGGGATTGATAAGAAAGAGTCTCTATGTTCGTACTAAAGATTTTGTACTTAGAGTGAGTACAAAGGTGTTTGGTAATTCTATTGTAACAAAGGCTATTTTTGCGGTGTTACGTTCAGGAGAGTCTACGGTAGAAAAGTTCTTTCCCGTGATTGTAAAAAATAGACTCGGGTCTCTTATGGGTGAATATAATCAGGTGAAGTCTGAAAGAAATGCGAGTAAGCGTACTCTTATGGGTGCGACGGTGGGGATTGTTGGATTTGGCCCAGTGGCGCGTAAGTTTATCGCATTACTCAAGCCATTTAATGTGTCTATAAAGATTTATTCAGAATATCTAAGTGACGCTGAGGCCAGTGCGCTTGGGGTTAAAAAAGTTTCTCTACAAGAAGTCTGTAAGTCGGACGTCGTTTCGATTCACCGAGGATTGTCTGCTCGGACAAAAAAGAGTTTTGGAAAAAATGAGATTGATTTGTTGCCACAAGGTTGTGTTTTGGTTAACACGTCTCGCGGGGAGATTATTGATCAAGAAGCACTCATTGAGCGACTCAAGGAGAGGGATATGGTGGCTTGTCTCGATGTCTTTGATGGTGAACCGTTGGCGAAAAATAGTGTGTTGCGTAAACTCCCCAATGTCTTCCTTACGTCGCATATCGCAAATTCTACCGATCTAACCTACGCATCTTCAGTTGTGATACTAGCCGAACAAGCTCTAGAAATGAGTCGACGATAGGGTTTAGAATCGTTTAACGAGAATAAAACTCAAAGTTCCTGCCATAGCTTTGGCGAGAAGTTGGCCGATGATGGCCCCCGTAATACCATAATTTATGATGAGTATGGTGACCAGGCTAATCCGACAAGTGCTCGAAAAGATGTTGATGATATAGTTTTCTTTGATTGCCTTGTGTGCCTGCAAAAAGATCATGTTGAGTGTGCTCGCAGTGAGTATAATCATGACCGAGTATAGTTGAGAGTACTTTACTGACTCGAGGTAATTAGGGAATGCATATTTATAAATGTACGGAGCAGAAACATAGTACGCTAGAAATATTGCTATCAGGACAATAAAAAAACGACTAAATTTTGCCCACAATTCTTTCTTTACAATGCCTTTTTCTTGCCCGGTAAATTTCGGTAATGCGAGGGTATTTATATTCTTTATCCATCCGATTATTTGTTCGGGGATTGCTGTTGAGAAGGTATAGACAGAAAGAGATGCTGCTCCGAAATAATGGAACACGAGCACACTATCAATTTTATCGGCGATTCCACTCAAAATATTCATCAAGCTTAGGTGTTTGGCGTAGTGTAGGTTGTCGGGATCAATTGGGGCGTTTTTGTCTATGTGATATGCCCTGAGAGTTTTGAGGTAGTAATACAGTATGATTGAGGTGTTTGAAGCAAAGTACACTAATACGAGGACGATGACATTGTTACTCAGCATCATGGTGCCAAGTAAGGCGACTGTCGGAACAATTCTCTTATAAATATTGTACAAAGAGCTACGGCGAAAATCTTTTTTACCAGATAGATAGGCTCCATGAAGTGAAGCACTGGTCATAAATGGTGAGAATGAGCCAATAATTAAAAAAGAGGCACCGAGGGTGTAGTTGTCATTATAAAAATAGTACAGGGAACTTACGAGTGACCCTAGAAATATGATAATGCTCCAGCGTATGTTGAGCCAGAAATTATAGCGCAGTGTGCCGTCGTACCCTTTTGCTATAGAACGGACGAGTGCTGTCCCGATACCAGTAAGTGAGAACATGCTAAACATACCGGTTAAAGAAAGAATGTATTTGTAGTTTCCGTACACTTCTTTTGAAATAAAATGTGCAAAAGCGGTGGCGAGAATGAGGGAGAGTAGAGAGGATGTTCCTTGACCTACCGTCAGCCAAAAACCACCTCTGGTGAGGTAAACCATGTCAGTCTTTAAATAATGCTCACTCCACTTGAGTATCTGGTGTGCTTTTTGTTTCATGGTCGATGTTCGGTATTTCTATGCTTTTTTACCTACCTGTCTAGAGTCTGGCTACTAGTGTCTCATATCTATCGCATGGTATAGTACGTCAGTATGAATACTAACACATTTCTTAAAAACACGGCGATTACTGGTTTATTTGTATCCCTTTTTATCCCCCTTATAGTCTTTAACTCATCTTTCTTCCCATTTATTACAGGAAAAAATATCGCTTTTCGAGCGATTACTGATATTGTTTTTGCCTGCTGGGTTATCTTGGCGGTGCGAGAACCACTCTTTCGGCCAAAGAAAAGTTGGTTGACCTATGCGATTGGAATTTTTACCGCGTGTATTCTTGTCTCAGATCTCCTTGGACCAAACCCAGTCAAGAGTCTTTTGAGTAATTTTGAGCGCATGGAAGGGTGGATCACACTCATCCATTTTGCGATGTATTATTTGGTGCTCACCAGTATTTTTACTACGCAAAAATTGTGGGAGCGATTTTTTCAAGTGTCGATTTTGGTGAGTTTGATTACGGCGGTGTATGGCTTTTTCCAGCTCGCAGGTAAGATTGTGATCAATCAGGGTGGTGCACGACTTGATGCTACTTTTGGCAATGCTACCTACTTTGCGGTGTTTATGTTGTTTAATATCTTTTTTGCGATTTTGTGTCTCTTGCGCGCGTATCACACACCAATCAAAGATAAGGTCCGAACCTTCCTACTCGGATACACTGCGGTCGCGGTAGTACTCGACAGTATTATTCTCTTTTACACTGCTACTCGCGGTACCACCTTGGGTCTCATCGGTGGATTGATTTTGGCGATGCTTTTGATTGCAATTTTTGAAAAAGAAAAAATGGTATTGAGAAAGATTTCAGCGGGAATCTTGGTGTGTCTCGTGGTGGTGTCGGGCACACTCTTTTTGATGCGAGATAGTGCATGGGTCAAAGCAAGTCCGTCGCTCGGTCGTCTGACGTCGATTACACTCGCAGATGGCCATGCTCGTTTTATGGTCTGGGGAATGGCATTTGAAGGGTTTAAAGAAAAACCAATTCTCGGATGGGGGCAAGAGAATTTTAATTTTGTTTTCAACAAGTACTACAATCCCGGTATGTGGGGTCAGGAACAGTGGTTTGATCGTACTCATGATATTTTCTTTGATTGGTTGATTTCCGGAGGTATCGTAGGTTTACTCATCTATCTTTCGTTCTTTGTGCTCGCGCTCTATTATCTCTGGCACAAAAACCGCGGATTCTTTAATTTCTCCGTGACCGAAAAAGCTTTGCTCACCGGCCTACTCGCAGGGTACTTCTTCCATAACATCTTTGTATTCGATAATTTGGTGAGTTATATGCTCTTTGCCACATTGTTGGCGTATCTCTCTCGCACCGGAAGTGAAGGTGAGGGATGTATTGGTGGGACCACTGAAGTGGCTTCTGATATTGCAAATTCAGTCTGGGCGCCGAGTGTCATAGTAGTACTATGTGTTGTCTTGTGGGTGGGAAGTATTCGTCCAATGATTTCAGGCACTGCACTGATCGATGCGATTCGTCCGCAAGCAAGTGGGGCAACCGGCAATCTTGAGTCATTCAAAAAGGTGCTCGATATGGGGTTTGCCAAGCCTGAGATTCGTGAGCAATTGATGCAGACTGCGCTCGCTATTCAGGGGGCAAATGTTGATTTGAAGACAAAAAAAGATTTTGTTGATTTGGCACGGGCTGAGTTTGAAAAACAGCTTGTCGAAGTTCCTGGTGATGCGAGGTACGAGCTCTTTTATGGCATGTTCCTAAATCGACTTCATCTCTATGATGATGCGTTGGTACACTTGAAGCGTGCGTCGGAGCTTTCACCAAAGAAACAGACGATTATTTTTGAACTGGCTTCTACGTATTTGGGCGCAGGGCAGTATGATCAGGCGTTGCCGATATTAAAATATGCGTATGAGCTTGATCCACAGTATGTTGAAGCGCGGATTATTTACGCTATTGGTGCGTTGTATACAAAAAACAACACATTGGCCACCTCGCTACTCAAAGATATTCCCGCAGAACAGCTTGCTACCGATGATCGTCTTTTGGGTACTTATATTACACTCGGTAATTTTGCACAGGTCGCAGAGATTTGGAAGTTCAGAGTGGCTCAGGATCCTAAAAATCCGCAAGCACACCTTTCTCTTGCAGCGGCCTATTTGAAGGCGGGTAGACGCGCGGATGCAGTGAAGGAGATTCAAACTACTATTGATCTGAATCCAGCACTCAAACAACAAGGGGAATTTTATATCAATGAAATTAAGGCGGGAAGGAATCCGTAAGATTAGATAAGAAGATGGGAAGACAAGAAGCAAGATAGATCGGAAAAATTCCCGAAAAATGTCAGACATTTTCGGGACTTTTCGATTATCCCCACTAGTACTTGCAATTTTAGGGGAGGTATGCTACATTGTGCGGGTGAGTGCTGACAAAAGGTTAGCTCTAAAAAACGAATGTCTACGTAAAGCCCGCCTCGTGCGGGTTTTGCGTTTATGGGGATAACCATTTTGATACCCGTGAATTTGGTATATACTAGGAGTATTACTCTTTTTACTTAGTATTTTAGGTGTATATTCTTATGAAAAAAACAGCAGGTTTCACTCTCGTCGAATTGTTGGTAGTTATCGCTATTATTGGAATTCTCTCATCGATTGTACTCGCATCGCTCAATGGTGCGCGTACGAAAGGCAATGATGCTGTGGTTAAAGCAGAGCTCGCCGGTATCAAGCCTCATGCAGATATTTGGTATGACAACACGACAGTCAATGGTACCAATGGCTCGTATGGTACAGGCACTTGTGCTACCGACGGTGCTGGTGTGGTGACGGGTACCGGGATGTTTGCTGATACTACTATTTTGCCGACACTTATTGATGTAAAGAAAAACGGTGCTACGACTTCAACAGTGACTTGTAATATCAGTGCCGATGGTCAGAAATGGGCGATTTCTCTTTCGCTCCTCAAAAATGCAGGTACCTCATGGTGTGTGGATAATTCAGGATCTGCTGGTCCAAACAAGACTGCAACCCTTGGAATTTGTCAGTGATACGCCTCCTTTTGAAAACTCGACGGCGCCCTTGAGCGCCGTCGAGTTTTCCTTTGGTTTCCAGTACAAACCACGCTATACTAGAGTGATGCAATTACTCGTAGGTACTGTCCTTTTTATCTTCGGCTCAATCATTGGTAGTTTTTTGAATGTGGTGATTTTGCGTTACGGCAGTGGGCGACATGTGACCGGCCGATCCGGCTGTCTGTCGTGTGGCAAAAAGTTGTCTTGGCGTGAGCTCGTGCCGATTGTAAGCTTTTTGGCGCTTCGTGGTCGGTGTCGTGGGTGTAGGACTCCGCTTTCGGTGCAGTATCCACTTGTTGAGTGCGCGACCGGTCTACTTTTTTCTGCAGTCGGTTTACATACGATTGGTACGGCCGTGGTGCTGGCCCCACAAACCGCTCTGGTACTCGGGGTACTCTTCACTATCGTCTCACTTTTGGTAGTTATTTTTGTGTACGACCTGCGACATAAGATTATCCCCGACGCTTTTGCGTACAGTTTTGCGGGTTTCGGTTTGTTGTATGCATTACTGACCGCAACATCACCAATACCCACCCTCATTTTTGATCGACTTAGTTCGGCGCTTTTGATTACGCTACCATTTTTTGCGATCTGGTATTTTTCAAAAGGTAGAGCGATGGGCTTGGGTGATGCCAAGCTTGCTCTCGGTATGGGGACGCTGTTCGGTACATCACTTGGATACACCGCGGTAGTGTTTGGTTTTTGGGTTGGAGCTGTCGTCGGATTATTGTTGATGGCGATACAATATATACAAAAGAAAAAAGGTCGTCTCACCATGAAGAGTGAGATTGCGTTTGGACCATTTTTGATTATTGGTATGGGGATTGTCTTTTTTACGGGAATCAATTTATTTGATCTTGGTGGGGTGTTTGCGTTGGGGCTTTCGTTTTTTATGTAAATTTTATGCGATTTTCTTTTTTTAAAAAAATAACAAAGTCGATGCCAAAATTCACTACCGGGTTTACCCTAGTTGAACTCATGGTGGTGGTCGCCATTTTTGGTGTGTTGACGACGATTGTGCTCTACAAAAATACAGATTTTAACAATAGCTTCCTGCTCACTGATGTGGCGTACGATGTGGCACTGACCATTCGCCAGGCGCAAGTGTATGGACTCAATGTAAAAAATTCAGGGAAGGGTACGGCAACACAAAGCGGTTTCAATAGTGGCTATGGAGTATATCTTGATGTGAACACTATTTTAAATAACTCACTTTTGTTCTTCGCCGATGTCTTTCCTGATCCATCTGTTTCGGTACCCAACCCGACTTCGGGAAATTATTCGTATGATGGACAGAACGAATTAATTAATACATTCGCCTTAACCAAGGGCTACAAGATTTCCTGGTTCTGTGCAACAACGACCACGGGGACTGATTATTGTAGTAATAACGCGGTCAATAATCTGAGAAAATTAGCCATAGTGTTTGTGCGCCCAAATCCAGACGCCATTATTACTGATAATACCGGGTCAGTTCCACCGGCGGTTTCGTATAGTAGTGCTACAATTAGAATCACTTCGCCTGACGGACTCAAATCAAAGACTGTAAAGGTGACTACTGCAGGACAAATCAATATCACTGATTAATTGCTATGTTTTCTTTTTTTAAAAAAATACAGACACAAAAGATTCCTTCGGCGGGATTCACCTTGCTCGAAATGATTGTGGCTATTTTTATCTTTAGTATTGTGGTGACCATTGCCTCGGGTGCGATGCTGTCGATGATTAGTGCCAATCGAAAAGCACAGGCGCTCAAGACAGTGATGAATAATGTGAATTTGGCACTCGACAGTATGTCTCGTGATATTCGTTTTGGGGCCAGTTATGCACCGGTCAGCGGTATTTTTAGTGGTTTGTGTGTGACGACTTGTGAGGGAATCGCGGTTACTAAGCCAGGTGGAGTGACTCAGTATTTTCGTTCGACCAAAAATGGCACATTGGTCAGAAAGCGTGGTGCACTCGAACAAGAGCTCACCTCGACGGGAGCGGTGCTTGAATCACTTGATTTTGTTATTAGCGGTACCAAAGTGTTGGTAACCCTTTCAGGATACGCGGGCAAGGATCCAAACGATACTCAAAATCGTTTTGATATTCAGACGACAATGACACAACGCAATATATGAGTATGACCACTAATTACAAAACAAATCAGTGCGGATTTACCATCATTGAATCACTGGTGGCGATTTCGATTATGCTTGTTGCGATCGCTGGTCCACTCACTCTTGCAAACAATTCGATCTCAAACGCCGTCGCTTCCAAGCAACAGCTCGAAGCTTCATATTTGGGACAAGACCTGCTTGAGTATATTCGATGGGTGAGAGATACCGAGGGGACTTCACAATTTTTGGGTGAGGTGGGGTCATTGTGTACGGTCTCAGATCCGTGTGCTGTCGATACTACCAAGACCACATTTACCGGGCCGACGGGGAGCGATAGTGCGCTCAAAGGTTCATGCTCAGATCCATCAGTGTGTGTACTGTATTACGACAAAACGGGTACGCATCAGTACGGACACGATGGAACCACCGGAGCAACACCCACCACTTTTTCTCGCTCACTTGCAATCACACGTATTTCGAGTGATGAGTTTACTGCGACCGTAGTCACTGCCTGGAAGACGCCCTCTGGAGTGCGTGCGGTAACCCTGAAAGAGGATTTTATGAATTGGAAATAATATGACACCCACTGCTTCATACAATCAAAAAGGCTTTGCACTACTCTTTACGGTATTGGTGGTATCGTTGTTGCTCGCGATTAGTCTTTCGATTTCGAATATTACTTTGCGAGAGTTGGTACTTTCATCTGCCACGCGAGATTCGCATATTGCTTTTTATGCAGCTGATACAGCACTTGAGTGTGCACTCTATCTCGATACCAAAAAGAATGCGCTACCTCTTGCAAATGGTGTTATCGTGCTTGATCCCACTCTGCTTTCATCATGTGCTGTGGTGGACACCGTGACACCTACAAAGATTGCTTTCAAAAGTCAGCCAAATCCTCCGAGTCCATACTGCTTTACTTTCACTATAGATAAGTCTTCTGGCACTCGCATTGAAGCTCGTGGATACAACAATTGTACCGACAACCTTCGTCGGGTGGAGCGAGGTATTCGAATTAGCTACTAGGTCAATTTTGCTGGTATTTTTTGAGGAAAACGCTACAATACAAGGGTAATTTTGACCATCGTATGTCTCAGAAAATACCCCAAACAGTGAGAGATCGCGTCATTAAGCTCCGCCAAACCATTGAAAAACATCGGTATAATTATCACGTACTCGACAAACAAGATATTTCAGATACAGCACTCGACTCACTCAAAGATGAGTTGAAGAAGCTTGAAGAAGAGTATCCAGAACTTATCACCTCAGATTCTCCAACTCAGCGTGTGGCAGGGCAGGCAAAAGATGAATTGGTAAAGTTTACCCATACGATTCCGCAGTGGTCGCTCAATGATGCATTTTCTGAGCAAGACATGCTCGATTTTGATGCAAAAGTAAAACGCTTTTTAAAATTGTCTGAGACAGAAGACGTGGAGTATGTATGCGAGCTCAAAATCGATGGCCTCAAGATTGTACTTTATTATGAAAAAGGCGTGTTGGTGCGAGGTGTCACTCGAGGCGATGGAGTGGTTGGTGAAGATGTGACACACAATGTCCGCACGATCGAGTCGGTGCCACTATCTCTCGAGAAACCTGTCGATATTGTGGTCGAGGGGGAAGTGTGGATGAATAAAAAGCAATTTGAGAAATTAAATGCCGAACGAAAAAAGACAGGCGAACCCCTTTTTGCTAATCCTCGAAATATTGCTGCAGGCTCGATTAGGCAGCTCGATCCTAAAATTGCTTCCGCACGTAAACTCGATACCTTTATCTACGATATTGATCAGTCGAGTGTTGAGATCCCAGATACTCAAGATTCCGAACTCTCCCTGCTTCAAAAATCAGGCTTTAAGGTGAATCCGCATTTTCGAAGATGTCCTACTATTTCTGATGTGATTGTTTATTGGAAAGAGTGGCAAAAGAAAGCACCGAAGCAAGACTACTTGATTGATGGCGTGGTGGTAAAAGTGAATAGTCGAACACTACAAGAGCGTCTCGGGTATACCGGCAAATCGCCCCGATTTGCTATCGCCTTTAAATTCCCTGCAGAGCAAGTGACGACGGTGGTGGAGGATATTGTGCTCCAGGTGGGGCGGACTGGTGTGGTGACCCCCGTAGCACATTTACGACCAGTTTTGGTGGCAGGGTCGACGGTCTCTCGAGCGACACTGCACAACGAGGATGAGATTAAGCGTCTCGATGTACGCATTGGTGATACGGTCATTTTGCAAAAAGCAGGAGATGTAATCCCCGATATTGTGTCGGTGCTGACAGAGTTGCGTACCGGCAAAGAAAAACCATATGTATTTCCCAAGAAAGTCTCTGGGTGCGGGGGTGACGGCAGTATTGAACGTGTACCCGGACAAGTGGCGTACCGATGCGTATCGAATGATTCGTTTGATCAACTCAAGCGTAAGTTTTATTATTTTGTCTCAAAAAAAGCCTTTGATATGGATGGGTTGGGACCAAAAATCATTGATGTGTTGCTCGACGAAGGGCTGATCGGTACCTTTGATGATATTTTTACCTTGAAGCGAGGCGATGTGCTTGCGTTGCCTCGATTTGCTGAAAAGTCAGTAGACAATTTGTTGGCTTCGATTGAAAAGGCTCGGACTGTCTCGCTCACTCGCTTCTTGATCTCACTTTCGATTACTCACGTGGGAGAAGAAACGGCAGATGATATCGCGGAGCATTTTGGTACCATTGAAAAAGTGAGGAAGGCGAGTGTGGCTGAGGTAGAGTCGATTGAGGGTGTCGGTCCGGTGGTGGCTAAGTCACTCGTTGATTTTTTTGCGGACAAGGAGTCACAAAAATTAGTCGATCGCCTGCTTACCCAGGTGCGCGTGATGCCTGTCACTGTCGCCAATAAAAAGTCATTACCTTTTTCAGGGAAGACGTTTGTACTTACCGGGACGCTTGAAACGATGAGTCGTGATGAGGCAAAGCAAAAGATTAAAATAAATGGCGGTTCGGTATCAGGATCGGTGTCAAAAAATACTGCGTATGTTGTAACGGGGGAGAATCCAGGGTCAAAGCTGACTGAAGCTGAGAAATTGGGAGTACCTGTACTCACCGAGAAGCAATTTTTGGCGATGTTGTAGGAGGTCTTCTTTTCTATCTTACTTCCTGCTATGCTATGATACTTATATGATTAGCAAAGCTGAAATCGAAAAATTGGCGTCGTTGTCTCGAGTGGCTCTGACTCCTGCTGAAAAAGATAATTTTACCACGCAGATTGATGCGATTTTGGGGTACGTGGACCAGCTTAAAAAAGTGTCGGTACAGGCGGTGACAGACACTGCTTCGGCACAGGTAAATGTGTTGCGAGAAGACGCTAATCCGCACGAGCCAGGCAAACACACCGAAGCGATTCTTGCTGTTGCTCCGGCCAAAGAAGGTCAGTATATAAAGGTAAAGAAAATAATCGGCTAGACTTGTATGATTGAACTCGTAAAACTCACTATTGAAAAAGCACACGCGGACTTGGTGTCCGGAGCATATTCGGCTGTCGATTTGGCAAAGGCGTATCTTGCTCAGATTGAAAAGCGTAATTCAGAACTCAACGCATACCTTGAGGTATTTTCTGATGTCTTGGAACAGGCGAGAGTTGCTGATGAGCGATTAAAATCAAAAAAGAATGTGACCAAGCTCACCGGTATTCCGTTTGCTATCAAGGATAATATTTTGATCGAAGGACGAAGAGTGTCATCGGCTTCAAAAATTCTCGAAGGGTACGTAGCGACCTATGACGCGACAGCGATAAAAAAGCTTAAAGATGCAGGTGCGATCTTTTTGGGGAGAGTTAATATGGATGAATTTGCGATGGGTGGTTCGACTGAAAATTCCGCCTATGGCGTGACGAAGAATCCGCACGATACTACTCGAGTGGCAGGAGGTTCATCTGGTGGCTCGGTAGCTGCGATGGCAGCTGATTTGTGTCTTGTGGCGCTCGGGTCAGATACAGGCGGTTCGATCCGTCAGCCGGCAGCATTTTGTGGAGTAGTAGGACTGAAGCCGACATACGGGAGTGTGTCGCGTTCTGGACTGATGGCGATGGGGTCATCACTCGATGTTATCGGACCAATTACTAAAACCGTCGCTGATAGTGAAATTGTGTATCAGGCTATTTTGGGTAAGGATTCCCTCGACAGTACTTCAATTGATAGTCCTGTTGTGGTGTCTAAAAAAGTATTAACTTTCGGTATCCCGAGAGACTTTTTGAAAAGCGATGGTATTGATGCTTCGGTACGAGAAAATTTTGAACAAGCTGTTGCACATTTCAAAAAGCTCGGACACAAGATTGTCGATGTTTCTCTGCCGTCACTTGAGTATGCTTTGGCCACCTATTATGTCTTGATGCCCGCCGAAGTGTCTTCGAATCTTTCTCGTTTTGATGGAGTAAAATATGGATTACGAAAAGAGGGGGCAACCTTACTTGATGACTATCTGAAGACCCGCGCAGAAGGTTTTGGTGCCGAAGCTCGTCGACGTATTATCCTGGGTACCTATGTACTTTCTTCGGGATATTACGATGCGTACTATGGTCGAGCCTGTCAGGTACGCAACCAGATTCGGGCCGATTTCGCCCGGGTGTTTGCTGAGGTAGATGTGATTTTGACTCCGACTACACCAACTCCAGCCTTTAAGATTGGTGAGAAAAGTAGTAATCCACTCGAAATGTATTTGGCTGATATTTTTACGGTACCAATCAACCTCGCTGGGGTGCCGGCAATCTCGATACCTTCAGGGACGGTAACTGTTGATGGGAAAAAGTTGCCACTCGGGGTACAATTGATAGGAGGGCACGGTGCAGAAGCCACTCTCTTTTCTGCAAGTAAACAATTTTTAGGTGAATAGTTCCATGAATCAAGGAAATCAAACTGTATTTATTAATCTCGAATACTTCTTTCGACTTCTGATCGATTGGCTCAGACGTGTTCGTCTTGACGAGATTATTGCCTGGATTATTCGAGTTTTGCATGCACTTGAGCCGTTTATAGAATTTTTGTGCTTTGTATTATTTTGCGCTGCCGTCTACTACTACTTTGAACGAAAGAAAGTTGACCACCATGAAGAAAGACAACTTGCCAAGATGATCAAAGAGGCGAGTGCGGTAAAGACTACTGCACCAAAGAATGCAAAATGGGAACGGGTGCTTGATCATATCAATTCTAATAATCAGAATGATTGGAAAGCGGCGATTATTGAGGCGGATATTATGCTCGATGAATTACTAACGATACTTAATTACCAAGGAGATAGTATTGGCGCAAAGTTGAAGGCGGTTGAGCCGAGTGATTTTGATACTTTGCAGTCTGCGTGGGAAGCACATAAAGTACGAAATCAAATCGCCCACGAGGGGAGCGAGTTTGTGCTTTCTGAGCGAGATGCAAAAAGGACGATTGCGTTTTATAAGGCTGTATTTGAAGAGTTTGAGTTTATATAAAAACAATAGAATATTCGACCCTTATCATGGCTACGCCAGATCTCGCGAAGCGAGACAGGGTCAGTAGTCTGACTGGATTTTTTCTTAGTTTAAAGGCAAACTTGAAAAAAACTCAATTAGGCTTCGAGTGACGGGACTCTTTCCTTACAGGAACGGTACAGGCTTCATATCGTGCTCGCTCTGCTGTGCGCGATATATTCAGCCTTTTCGAGTCCCTCTCGAAGCTAATGCTTCTCGCACTCGCGCAAATTGAAAAACACCCCAAAAGGGTGTCTTTAATTTGCGCGAGTGACGGGAATCTCTCCCTCGACTTTTTCTCGTCGTCACTCGAAAAAGTCTGGGCACCAGCTCGCGGTTTTGCCAGCTAGCAAAACATCGCTCCGCTGTTCGAGTCCCGACGTGAGTGAAGCGGTTCACTCACTTCACTCGCACACAAGAAAACCGGCTCTAGGCCGGTTTTCTTTTGCGCGAGTGACGGGACTCGAACCCGCAGCCTCTCCCGTGACAGGGGAACGCTCTAACCAATTGAGCTACACCCGCAACAGGGAGAATATAGCAGGAAATCGCGAAAGAAACAATGATTGTGACTGTGTCGGGGGTGGGGATCGAACCCACGACCCCAGGCTTATGAGTCCTGTGCTCTACCAACTGAGCTACCCCGACATATGAGAAACGTGGCTAAATATACTACGGTTTAGAGAGAAAGACAATCTTAAAACTGCGGGGGTTGGATTTTCCCGCGACTCAAAGTTCGCTGTCGCTCACTTTGGTCTGGGCACCGCCTCACGGTCTCGCCTACTAGCTCGACATCGTTCCGGCGTTCAAATCCAAACGGAAGTGACGCAGGTCACTTCTTCCCCACGCAAAAGCACAAAAGAAAACCACCTCGTTTGAGGCGGTTTTCTTTTGGCTTGTTGCGGGGGTTGGATTTGAACCAACGACCTTCAGGTTATGAGCCTGACGAGCTACCGGGCTGCTCTACCCCGCTATGTCCCTAAATCAAGGAAATGTGATTATACCCTATAGTGTTCAAAATACAAGTCACTGAATCGGTTATACTACAGGGGTGTATAAAAACATCCAACTCATCGCCGAAGTGAAAACCAAATCGCCGTTTGGGTATGTTTCGGATAAAACCTGGGATGAGCTCTTTGCGGTTGCGGAAAAAGTGGGGGATATGATCTCGATTCATACCGACGCACGGTGGGGCGGATCCTTTGAGTTGATTACAAAAGCAAAATCATTGACCAAAAAGCCTATCTTGGCAAAAGGTATTCATGAGACAGATGAATTGGTTATAAAAGCTATAGAAAGCGGAGCGGATTTTGTCCTGGTTGTCGGACGAATCCCGAAAATCCACCTCGATAAGTGCTTGATCGAGCCAAACACACTCGAAGAACTCAAAAGTCTTCCTAAGGGCGTGCGTGTGGTTTGGAACAGTCGTGACTTACAAACCGGTGGTCTTAAAAAAGAAACATTTGCGCAAGCCAGAGCGATTTGGAATGGTTGCCGTCATGCGACGACGGCTCCGTTCACGGGTTGGCTTTGTCAGGCGAGTAATATCGAAACTGTTGCAGATATTGATCCTACTGCTGATGCAGTACTTGTGGGAACGAAACTTATACCCTTCGCAGAGTCAATCCTCTCGAGGTATAATGACTAGTAGTATTTTTAGTTTGTTCTATGAATCTCCCACAATCAAAAACTGATTGGAAATTAAAACAATTTTATTACGTGACCCAGATTTCGGGTCTCGTGGTGATTTTGTTGGTTATCCTTGCATTGCTCTATGTACCAGAGTGGCTCACCTTTTTGGGTGATCCTCACATTGCGTTTTTGTTTTGTTTATTGATTTTTTGTATACACAGCGTCCTCTTTTATCTCCAAGAGCAAACAGAAAAAAAGGTGTACTACACGGTGAGTCGATATGCTTGGCTCGTCTTTTTCTTGGCGGTAGTCTACAACTCAGGCGGTATCCATAGTCAGATTATTTTTTTGTTGATGTTTCCTTTATTGTCATCGGTGGTAGATCTTGATGCGCATGCCACAAAAGTAATGGGCTTGGTGAGTACGGTGGTCTTTGGTTTATTTATATTCTTCGACGCATCATCCGAACTGACTTTTTCGGTGTGGACGCAACACATCTTTGATACCGCACTGCTTGGGACCATTGCTTACTATGCGTATCAGATTGTGGACAATACCCTTAGGCAAAAATACGAACGAGATGAGGCTCAGCGTAAACTCAACGAAATGGTAGAGGTGGATCAGCTCAAGACAGATTTTTTGACGGTTGCTTCACATCAGCTCAGAAACCCGCTCACGGCGTCACGGTGGGGATTTGAGGAAGTGCTCACTCATAAAGAATTACCTTCAGAAATCACTGAGATTTTGAAAGTGAGTTTTGGGCGAATCGAGGAGGCGATCGGCATTGTCAATGAGATGCTCAAGACGGCAGAGCTCGGCGCGTCGGGACTCAAATTAAAATTGGATCCGATTGATTTTGTGGTGTTGGCAAAGCATGTCGTGGAAGAGCTTGGACATCTCTCAATTGCAAAATCAGTGCCAGTCACTTTCCAAACCACTGTTGACCACTTGATGATACGGGGAGATCAGAAGTTGCTACTGCCGGCATTGATGAATATTGTTGATAACGCGATTCGCTATGCACCAAAAGGAAAAGTGTTTGTTTCGGTAAGTGTGAATCAGTCGGGAGACGCGGTCTTTTCGGTGGCTGATACTGGTGTAGGTATCCCCGAGTCGGCGCAACAATATGTGTTCCAGCGTCTCTATCGCGCGCCAAATGCTATTGCCATTGACCCAAATGAAAGCGGGGTGGGGCTCTACAGTACCAAGAAGATTGTTGAGCTACACAAGGGGACCATTACGTTCATTTCGACCCTTGGTCGGGGCACGACCTTTACGGTGACGATGCCGGTAGTAAAATAATAAGCTTGAGCCTTTTGATTGAAAATATTGAATGATTGTAGTACTCTTACGAGGTTCGTAAAATTTGCCGTTGTAGCTCAGTTGGTAGAGCACGTCATTGGTAATGACGAGGTCAGCAGTTCAATCCTGCTCAACGGCTCCAAAAAAAGACGGAGTCTTTTTTGTTGAGCAGGATTGAACCAGGAAGGGGTCGGGTGAGAAAGTGCGGGGCACTTTCGCAAGACCTTGAGTATTCTGTATTCAGAAAGCGAAAGGTGTACAGCTCCTGTAAGGAGACGAGGGTTTCCCCGTGCAGGAAAATACGAGTCTTCGAGTATTAGAAACCGTGGGTTTCTAAAGAGCCTGGAGGTACGAGAGGCGAGCGAAATCCTGCTCAACGGCTCCAATTTATTTTCGCCAAAGTAGCTCAGTTGGTAGAGCACGTCTTTCGTAAAGACGGGGTCGCGAGTTCGATCCTCGCCTTTGGCTCAATAATCAGATTCCATCAAAAAAACCACTCCGTATCAGGGTGGTTTTTGTTTTAGCATGTAATACGAATACCCTTGAGACGGCGTTGATACTAGTTGCAAAGTAAGTTGGTACTAATCACTAATAACACACTGTATGTCTTTCACTATCACAAACAAAATTGGTACATATCTCAATCAGCGATCAGTGCAAAGTGCACTATTGCTTTCCTTGGTATTAGGTCTTTTGTCTCCAGTAGTTTCTTTTGCAGAGAGTCCTGCCACTGTTGATCTTCGTACTGCTGGCGGGTTTACTATATTGGCAAAGACAGGAATCTCAACCACAGGCTCAACGAGTGTTGTGGGTAATATTGGAGTAAGTCCAGTGCCGGGAAGTTATGTCACTGGCTTCAGTCTTATTTTGCCTGTATCGAGCCCATTTTCTACCTCAGCACTAGTGACCGGTAAGGTGTACGCTGCCGATTACACAAGTCCAACACCAACCAATCTCACCACTGCGATCGGCGACATGCAAACCGCATACGCGGATGCGTCAGGACGATTAAATCCTACCGCTACAGAACTCGGTGCGGGTAATATCGGTGGTTTGACGATCACTCCTGGTCTCTATAAATGGGGAACCGGTGTCATGATACCGGCTGATGTCACTCTGTCCGGTGGTGCAAATGATATCTGGATTTTCCAGATAGCGCAGACACTCACAGTGAGCTCGGCTGTAAAAATTAATCTCTCTGGTGGTGCTCAGGCGGGGAATATTTTCTGGGTTGTCGCAGGGCAGACAACTATCGGCACCGGCGCAGTGTTTAATGGAAATATCTTAGATCAGACGGCGATCGTCTTGAATACAGGGGCAAAACTAAATGGTCATGCTCTTGCACAGACAGCCGTCACACTGGATTCAAACGAGGTCACTGCTCCGATATTGATCACTGCGGTGGCTGTACCTGTTGTCGCACCTGTTCTAAAACCAGTCGCGACTGTTATCTCACCAAATGGGGGAGAGACTTGGATGCTTGGGAATCAAAAGATTGTACAGCTCAGTGTTAGTGGCGCACCTGGGGGTGCCTACTTGGTAGCTTCTCTTGCAGATGGTCCGACTCCAATCGATATGCGAGGACTATTAAATCCAAATGGAACGATTACTTTTGATTACATTCTATCGGGAAGTGGTTGTCATGGTGATTCGTGTTATCAGATGAAGCTTGGTTCGTACAAGGTAATGGCATCACTCTTTGATAAGCAACCTTGTAATCTTCGTGCGGGATGTACACCAGAAACTCTTCTTGCTTCTGATATGAGTGATTCTTTCATTACTGTTAGTGTTGCACCCACCTCAACTCCAAGAATTATTGCGCCAACTACACCAACTCCCGATACGGTTGTATCAAGTTCACAGCCATCGTCTAAACCTCTCTCTTGCCCGATCGGTAAAACGCTACTCTGTGGTCCAGGGATGCTTCGAGAAGATGGCACAGACACGACGGTCTGTACCTGTGTGGATGGCACACGTGTATCATCACCGAAGATTCCTTTTGGTCAGCAGGTGAGATTGTTTGCACATAATCTCGGTAATGGAAGTGTTGATGATGATGTGTTGGTGCTAAAGGATTTCTTGATTGCTCAGCACAAAGGACACGCCTCAGAGGCACTTGCTCGAGGGAAGGGTACAACGTATTTTGGCCCGGTTACTAAAGCTGCGTTGTCTGAATTTCAAGCGAGTGTCGGTATTCCTGCTACAGGAAATTGTGGAATATTGACGCGGGCATATATAAATGCACGGGAATAAAAAAGTATGATAACTACAATTGCATGTGTTCTCATTGTTCTCTGGCTTCTTGGTTTAGTCACTTCGTACACCGTTGGTGGATTTATCCATGTATTGGTGGTGATTGCGGTGATATTGTTTTTGGTACGGTTGACTCGTGGCGAAAATCCTTTTAAGTAATGGGTGCGGTGAGCTGTGGATGAATGGGGGTAGTATCCTATTTGTTGATCAAAAAAGAGTGTTGTGACGTATCTCGATATGTGGTATAAATAGCTGGTCACGGTATATGTGTACGAACAGGTGGAGAAATCCATCGCAGGTCGTGAAAATCGACGCTGATTCCAAGCGTGTCCGTGACATAGTTCCTTAAGATATTTTTCTGTCGAGGCGTTTGTTGATAACTTCGGGAGTTTCTCTCCCCTAAAGATAAGATACGTGTCTTCGGACAGGTAGCTTGTCGGTTGTCTCTGTAGGCTGTGCTCACCTGACCGTGCATTGTCTACGTAAGTGTATCCCGATTGTGTGCCTCCTGAGCAAAAGTTGATCCCCTTGTCGTGCCCACACATAACCTCCCACGACAACAATCACTACACTAACATTCGCCTCGACAGCCCATTCCCGCCGGAAGCCAGCACGCTATTCCTAAGAGTAACTCTCCGCCTTGTGGATCAAGAGTTATTCTTAGATGCAGATGCTCCCTTCCGGCGGTTTTCTTTTTCCAGTAGTAGATTTTGGCATTGCGCGCTATTCTGTGCGCGGGGCGAGGCCGATGTCAAAATTCACTACTGGATTTACCTGAATTTTGTTATAGTG
>JBDKKW010000008.1:0-38455 GCA_039795895.1 Candidatus Parcubacteria bacterium
ACCAATGATAATGAAGTATGGCACTTTTTCGAGTTTTGCGGCACGGACTTTTTTGCCAAAGCCACCGTTGCCATCGAGTATTTCACAGCGGATATTTGCCTCGCGGAGCGCCGAGTACACTTTCTTTGCTTCGGTGTGATGTGGTTCGTCGATCGGGATAATGTTGACCTGGACCGGAGCGAGCCAGAGCGGGAAGGCACCCATATATTTCTCAATCAAGAAGGCAATAATACGCTCGATAGCCCCGACAGATGAGCGATGCACTACACGGGCAATTTCTTCTTTCCCGGCTTCGTTGGTGTAGACCAGGTTGAATCGGCCGGGCATACAGAAGTCGTACTGCACGGTAAACGCAGTGTCTTCCTTGCCGTTGGCGTTTTTCATTTGCACGTCAATTTTTGGTCCATAGAAAGCCGCCTCACCTTTGGCTTCGGTAAAAGTGCCCCCACGCTTTTTGAGGAGCGCACGCATGAGACCCTCACTCTTTTCCCATGACGCGTCGTCTTTGTAGTATTTCTCGGTATTCGTGATGTCGCCAAGCGAAAGGCGGAACCAGTAGTCGGCACCCTTTTTGAGACCCATAGTTTCGGTCACAAATTCGATGAGGTCGAGCGCTTTGCCGATTTCCTCCACTGCTTGCTCGTCGTCTTTACAGATGATGTGGGCATCAGACAGGCAGAAAGAACGGACGCGCTGGAGGCCCATGAGTTCACCTGACTGCTCGTAGCGGTAGAGTCGTGCGAGTTCTGCGATACGGACCGGGAGTTCTTTGTAGCTATGCGGTTTGCGAAGATAGAGCTCGAAGTGGTGCGGACAAGTCATTGGGCGAAGCATAAATTCTTCATCATCGATTTTGATCGGCGCATACATCGAATCCTTGTAGTGGGGATAGTGGCCGGACTTTTTGTAGAGGTCGAGCTTGGCGATTTCGGGAGTATAAACGTGTTTGTAGTCGCGCTTGGTTTCTTCGTCGACAATGAAGCGTTCGAGTTCACGGCGAATCACTGAACCTTTTTCAGTCCAGAGTGGTAGACCTTTGCCGACCGATGTCGAAAAAGCAAATAGGTCGAGTTCTTTGCCGATTTTTTTGTGATCGCGTTCTTCGGGAGCGGGGGTTGGGTTCATAGAAATAAAAAATAATTAAAATAATAAAATAATGAAAAAGGCCCGAGCGTCCCGACGAAAATACGTCGGAACGCTCGGGCGGGGAGAAGTCCTCGCGGTTCCACCGAGCTTTCTTGAAGATTGGCTCACGGCGAGCTGTCTTCAAGACACTTAATTGTATTAGATTAGGGCTCCTAAAAGCCTCTGGCTTTGCCAGATCGTGGTTGGTGGTCACGACAATCTCTGATGGGTACATACTACTATGGATAGATACAAAAGAAAAGCATTGGCAGAGTTCCTTGACTTTATGTTTTAATTATGCTAGTATCGCGACAGAAATGAACCTTAACAGAAAGGTATGTAGATGAAAATTGTGCAAAAAGAAGAGCGAAGAATCAGGTCCTTGCCAATCATTGGCGACTTAGTCTTGATGGTACTTCGGGATGCCGGTCTCAATCATGAGGGGGCAACTCTGACTGTGTATGACATACACCCTGACTGGCGACTCAATATGAGTCAGGGTGTTCAGGTCAGCACTCGTCAGATTACTCCATATGAGATTGAACTGAAGGCAGTGGCCGAAGGTGAGCTTCCGCTCGGTGCAGGACTCACTGTGCTCCGTGAAGGTCGCACGATGACAGCCCTCGAACTCCGCGAAACTCTTTTGAAGAGTCCGAGTGTTCGTGGGCAACGGTTTATGTATGATCGTGGAGAACTGAAGGATTTCCGGCAGAGCCGTAGTGGCTTTGAAAAGAAACCTCAGGTCGATCCATTGCCAGATGCTCAGCAGGCTCAACCGCCCACTGATCCTCCTGTCGAGCTGGAAGTGGATCCTACTCTGCCTCCTCCGGTCGTCGATGATAGTGCACTAACGGTTCCGGAAAAGAAAGCATTGCTTATCGCAGACAATCCTGGTGACCTTCAGCTTGTTCTGATGGCCATGGCGATGAGTGAGAAGTTGGGTGGAACTTTTGGACTGGAAACCCTTCATCAAGTAATCGATTCGGGTACGGGTATTGCGCATATTCAAATCCAAATCATGCACATGCTTCGGACATTGTTGAATCGTGAATACTTGGAGAAGACTGGAAGTGGTCCGGCACGCTATCGACTCAACGCCGAAAAGGTGAAGACAGATGCTGAGGCGAATTTGTCTTCGCTTGAGAGGAAGAAGCCGTCGCGTCCGCGCCCAAGTGCAGGTGGCGGAGGATTCCCTGAGGTCGAGGCAGAAATTGCTCGACTCGAAGCATCCGTTGCTCGTGAAGCACTGTATTCCACACAAATCATGGGACTTCAGACAGTGATCATTGCTCGTCGTGAGGTCTTGGATAATCCAGGTAAGGTCAAGACTGATCTTGCTGATTGCCAACGACTCATTGATGGTCTTGAGCGTCAGCTCGCTGATGCGAATGTGCGCATGGGTCATCTGCAGGGTAAACAGCGTTTGCTTGATGATGGTCGCGAACCTCTCGAACAGGCCGTCGCTCAGGAAGCTGAGTTGCAGACCAAGCTCTCGAGTTGTGCGGGCGATCGCGAACGTCTCAATAAGCTTCGCGATACCCTCGAGACTCTCAGGAGTCTTATGCCCAAGTAGCCAGTTCTTTCGCAAAGCGTCACGGAATCCGTGACGCTTTTTCTATGCTTAAAAAAGCACTAAATCATCTTTTTAAATACAATAATAAAGTACCAATGTATACTTGACGGATAGCTATATTTATGTATTATAGGAGACAGAACGCACCTTAACAAAACGATACAGAAGAAAGGTTACGAATGAATACGAGAGACTGCTTAGAGACCTTTTTGCAAGAAAGGGGGGAAGATCTGCAATACATGGGGATGTTGGTTAATACCACACCCACCAGTTATAGCAGATGGCGGGATTTGATCCTGCCGGTGGGGAGTAATCTCCTCGCGCTTCGCTTCTTTTTGAAGATGGCGGGGTATGATCCAGACGAACTCAAAAGTCTTTTGCCGGGAGCGTATGCTCTGGCAGAGGCGATTGTGTTTGGTGGGCTCGACTTCGACACGATCATCAAAGCGACGGATATGCCTCCAGGTAATCCTGACAATGTCTACAAAATACTTTGCCGAGGTGGCAAGGTGGGACCAGCACGTGAGCAGATTTTTCTGACATTGGCGAAATCCGTTGAAGGCAAAGTCTTGGCGAAACGTGATGAACTGAAGCAGAAGCTTGGGGCGCCTCCTAAAAAGGTGGTCCAACATGTTTCTCTTTCGATCGCTACCGCAGTGAAAGCTGTGGTGGATGCACAACGAGCGTTGTCTGTGTTTGTCGCGGATGATGCTACTCGAACACAACGTGAAGCACTTCGCTCCGCTTTGAAAAGTGGGGATGTGAGTATTCATGATTTATGGTCAACGGTTGATATGCTCCTTACGGAGCGCGGTCTTGCAGAAAAACAACAACTCAAACAAAGGTTTAAGCAATGAAAAAAGCAGCATATGTTGATGTAGGATTCCATGCCGGTAGGCAATTGATTCTCAATGGCGGTATTTACGATCGATTTGAATCGGCAGCGGCAGAGATGGTTCAGAATGCTCTTGACGCTGAAGCCAGGAGAATCGATGTGATATTGGATTTGAAAAAAAGACAGTTTACCATCGCAGATGATGGTAGTGGTGTCTCATCAAAACAATTCGCCGAGAAGCTCGCTCGAGTGTCTTCGAGTACGAAGACTGATGGTAAATATGGGAAACACGGTATTGGATTTTTCTCACTGCTACCAAAGTCCAAACGATCACGACTCGTCAGTGTTTCCAAGTTTAACCCTGGCGAAGGGTACACCGAGTATTCCTTTGATTCAGCGACTATCGAGTCGTCTCCTGAGGTTAGGATTCCTCAGAAAGATTGTCCGCATATCGTTCATGGAAAGGACGGTGTTTGGTGGAGGTCTCTAATTGAAGCTCAAGAACTCAATAAAGATCGGACGAGTAACGATTTTTCTTTGACGAGATTTGTTGATGATATCGCCTTGCGGTACTCAGCAAAGATTCGGAGTAATGGGGTTGCGATTACTGTTACCTTTACCAATAAGGAGGGTATGACAGAATCGAAAGAGGTCGTTGTCTCTGAGTTCACCGGAAATCCATTGCCAGTGTATCGGAATGATAGCTTGGCGGACGCAGGCAAGGTTGTTGCAACCTTGTATCTTGCACGTCGGCAAGGAAATGGTCGAAAGGGACAAGTTGTATTTGCTCAAAGTAATGATCTATACAATCTCTCTATTGATCAGTTTATTCGTTGCACAGCAGGAATGATCCGTATTGAGGTCATTGAGGCCTTACGGTCAGGTGCCTTTGAGGGTCGGATTGTTGCTGATAAAGTAGAGCTACACAAGGATCGCGAGCGTTTCAATCGCACTGATGCCTTGACTGCAATGTGCCTTGCCTTGGAAGACTGGTTCGACAGTGTCGGCAGGGGTCTTTTGGGTCAGGCTCGAGAAGAGGATCGAGATACTCGTTTCCAAGATCTCGGCTCGAGGGCTATGGCCTTTGCTCAAGAACTGATTCGTGAGAAACAGTTTGCTGAGTTGGTGGACGCGTTTCAGTTCGGAACTACCGGCAAGCATCACAAAAAGAAACGTGGTGCTGAACTTGAGGATAGGAAAGCCATCTCGGTTGCGGGTTTGGGAGGTACTCCCGATCCTGATCCCCGAGAAAGGAGTGGCGGAGTGCCCCCCAAAAAGGAGCACCCCGGTCAGGAACCGGGAGTTGTCTATGGACCGAGGGGTCGGCGACGCTCACAGGTTTCGGGTCACAGCACAGGACTTCGGTTTGAGGTTTCTGAATTCCCAAACACGTTTGTCCCGTTTGAGTTCGATATTCCTACGGGAACACTGTCGATCAACATGAGACATCCTGACTTCGGGTCTTGTGAGGCTGGTGGTGATGATGCTCTGGTGAGTTACCATGTGCTCGTAGCTCAGGCTGCCTTCGATCTGTATCGTCATGCAGGGAAACCTGAGTTCCTGGTGCTTGAACGGTTTACGTTCCAGCATCTCTCGACGCAAGTCTTTGGGATGCTGAACGCGAAGCCTATCATCAAGCAGGCGAAGAAAAATCAGGAAAAAGAATAGACGCACCACACACGACACGTTCGTGTGTGGTTTTTTCTTTTCTGAAAAGTAAAAAGCCCGCGTGTTTGCACACGCGGGCTGTCCGTCTGTCACAGACCACACAAACCAGACTCTACAACGGGTAGAGTAGAGAGGGGGTCCACGACAGTCTATCGAAGCAGAGGTACTGACCTCATCTCCAATCGAGAATGGACTATCCTCGTATGAATCCCTCTCTCAAAATGTATAGTACTTACTAATGTGTCTTTGTCAATGAAGAAAGCCCCGGGAAATGGCAACCATTTTCCGGGGCTTTCTTCTCCTACATACTTTTTACTTGATACTTTATACCTCTCTATCTATCCCATCCTCTTTAATTTCTCGGCTAGTAAACTCACCTCACCATTTCGAAGCGATACTTTACCTTTGATAGCCACGCAGGATTCCGCCACAAAAATCCCTCGAAATTCAGCAAACACTTTTGGAAAGACTACCACCTCGATCGTTCCGGTAAAATCGGTGAGCTTCATAAAAAGCATAGGGTCGCCTTTTTTTGAAACAATCGGACGGAGTTCTTCGATTAGTCCACCAATAATCACAATTTGATCTTCTTTTGGATTCGCTTTGATGGTAGCGACAGTGATCTCTCGTTTGTCGAGCATTGCGCGGTATTTATCAAGGGGGTGTCCGGTAATGTACAGGCCGAGTAATTCTTTTTCCCAAGCGAGCTTTTCTGAAGCTGAAGCGGGTGGCAGATCGACGAGTTTGAGACTTGGCAGTGAGCTGGTATCGGTCATTAAGCCAAACAGCGAGTCTTGATTGTCGGATGCTTTGATGCGTTCTTTGCTGTATGCGAGCAGAGCCTCAATGTTGCCGAGCATTTTGCCACGCTCTCCGAGTGCGTCGAGTGCCCCAGCCTTGATCAAGGCTTCAAGTGATTTTTTGTTGATGTTTTTGTCTTTGACTCGCTCAAGGAAAGAAATAAGTGAGGTGAATTTGCCACCACGCTTTCGTTCGTCAATAATCGCTGTCGCTGCACCCTGACCGAAGTTTTTGATAGTCACCAATCCAAATCGGATGCGGTCTGCTCCGCCTTCTTCGCCTTTGATAATGGTGAACTGACTAAAGCTTTCGTTGATATCAGGCGGGAGGACGGGGATACCCATACGTTTACACTCGGTGATCGTTTCTGCAATCTTCTCGATGTCGCCTGAGTCGGCAGTAAGTACGGCCGACATATAGATCGCCGGGAAGTTTGCTTTCATGTACGCGGTTTGGTAGGCGACGCGTCCATAAGATGCGGCGTGGGCTTTGTTGAATCCGTAGGCGGCAAAAGGCTCGATCAGTTTCCAGAGCTCGTCGGCTTTTTTGGCACTCATGCCATTTTTGAGCAAACCTTGTTTAAGTTTACCTTTTTGTTCCTCCATTTCTTTTGGAATCTTTTTACCCATCGCTTTGCGGAGCTTGTCGGCCTCGAGCCATGAGTAGCCGCCGAGCTTGATAGCAATCATCATCACGTCGTCTTGATAGGTGATCACTCCAAATGATCGATCAAGAATGTCTTTCATCCGCGGGTCGAGGTAGCGGACTTTTTCCGGGTCGTGTTTACGTTCGATGTACTGTGGAATCGATTCCATCGGTCCCGGACGGTAGAGAGCCACCATCGCGTTAATGTCGTGAATCGAAGAGGGCTTGAGTTCCTTCAGGAACCGAGTCATGCCGGACCCGTTGAGCTGGAAGAGACCGATCGTTTCTCCGCGAGCTAGCATTTCGAATGTTTTGGTGTCGGCAATCGGCACGTTTTCAATATCAACGTCGATGTTATCGATCTTTTTTACACGATCCACCGCATCCGCCAAAATCGAGAGGTTTCGGATACCAAGGAAGTCAAACTTGAGGAGACCCATACCGTCTTCGCCTACGCCATGCATATCGTATTGGGTGATGATTTTGTTGTCACCTTTGGTATCGTACTGGAGGGGTACATACTCGGTGAGTGGTTGTGGACCAATCACCACGCCCGCTGCGTGTACGGAGATGTGTCGAGCACAGCCTTCAATTTTCTTTGCCATATCAATGATAATCTTCGTCTCAGCATTATCTTTGTACATCTTTTTGAGCTCAGCCACTTCATCGAGGGCTCGGTCGATGGTCATCGGGAAACCCTGCGCGCCCATCGGGATCAGTTTAGAAATTTTGTCACCCAAGTCATAGCCATAGCCCATCGCGCGGGTCACATCACGCACCGCTCCACGCGCCATCATGGTACCGAAGGTACCGATCTGTGCCACTTTATCGTAGCCATATTTTTTGCGCGCATACTCGATCACCTCGTCGCGACGAGTATCGGCGTAGTCCATATCGATATCGGGAGCAGAAGGACGCTCGGGGTTTAGGAATCGCTCAAAGGGAAGTTTGTATTCGAGCGGGTCTACGTTGGTAATTCCTGAGAGGTAGGTCACGAGCGATCCCGCCACCGATCCTCGAATGGTGGTGAGGATGTGGTTTTCGTGCGCAAAACGCAGGAGGTCGGATACCACCAAGAAATATTGCGCGTAGCCTTTGTCTTTGATCACTTTGAGTTCGTACTCGAGGCGAGTGAGGAGTTCGGGTGTCTCAGTGACACCTCTTTTTTTGATACCGTTGTAGGCAAGGGTTTTGAGTTCGTCGTCGTATGAGCGACCACTTTCGACGATATAATTTGGGAACAACCATTTGCCGAGGGTGAGTTCGAGGTTGCACTTTTCGGCAATCTTGAGGGTGTTCTCGAGTGCCTCCGGGGTATCTTTGAAAAGTTCCTCTGCTTTTTCGGGCGAAATAAAAGAAAAATCTTCTTCATCATCGTCTCGAGTCGAACGCTCGGCGCCCTCGTTGGTATTTACCAAAGTCAGCACGCGTCGCGCGTCCTTGTCCTCGGGGGCAAGGTAATAGGTATCGTGAGCGGCGACGAGCGGTGTGTTGGTTTCGCGAGCCACTTCGATCAAGCTTTTCATTGCGCTTTCGTGACCCTCGAGGACAGTATGGTGAGTAATCTCAAGATAGAAATTGTCGGCACCGTATACTTTTTTGAAATAATCGATCAACGCTTTCGCTTTTTCTTTGTCCGCCATTTTTAGCGCGGAGGTTACTTCGCCTGCGATGGATGGGGAAATGCAAATTAGTCCCTCGTGATATTTTTCGATTAGCTCACGGTCGATGCGTGGCTTGTAGTAAAAGCCATCCATATGCGACTTGGTCACTAATTGCACGAGGCTTTTGTATCCCGCCATATCTTTTGCGAGCAAAATCAATCGAGTACGACGACTGTCCACCCCGGCTTGTTTGTCGGTGCGAGCGCGGGCGGCCACATAAAAATCAACACCGATGATCGGCTTGATACCGGCTTTTTTGCAGGTCTTATAAAATTCAATCGCACCGTACATGTTGCCGTTGTCGGTGAGGGCGAGTGCTGACATCTCGTACTTTTTGGCTTGATCGACAAGTTCGTCGATTTTCGGCAACGCAGAGAGGAGAGAATAATGCGAGTGTGTATGGAGGTGGAGGAATTTCGAAGCCATAGTGGTGTTAACTATAGCATAATTTGTTTTGGGACTGACGCCTAGATTTTATCGCTGATATCTCGTATGGTTTCAGCTATTTCGTCGGGAGTCATAATCGAGCGACTGTGATGAGTTGGTCCCATGACACCGATATCGGTGTCGGGTACTAAGTGCCAGTGGATATGTGGGACACTTTTTCCGTTGTTGTCGCCCTCACGTGCCAGGAGAGTGAAATTGATGTAGCCGAGATCCTTGAGGATACGCATGCCTTTTGATATGAGGTTGTCGATCGATGCTTTTTCTTTCTCGTTGATGTCAAACAAAGAAAGATGATGTCTTTTTGGGATGACAAGAAGATGATGCTTGTGATACGGGGCCAATGAATAGCTTAGAAACGCGTACTCATCCTCGATAAATTTGTATTCGTTTGGATCACAAAATGGACATCCAGTACGTTGCTGTAAAAAATCTCGGTAAAGCATAGTATCAAAAAAGTATAGCATATGGTTTGCAAACAATGTGTATTGCTATATAGTGTTTGTGGAATTGTAAACCTCTGATTCGAAAGGATTGCTATGGAGACATTAACTTCGGTGTTGGCACGATGCACATCTCTGGAGCTTCAATCGAGAACCAGCGAAGCGATGGATGTGCTGACCGAACACATCGATAATCTGCTTCTCGAGAATGAGTTTGAATCAATGGATGATTTTTTGGGGGAGTTGCGGGTCGGTGACTATTCGACTGATATTCTCATCACGATTCTCACTGCAACACTGTCCGCGAGTAGTGAGCTGTCTAAGCGAAGCGATTTTGTCGAGCGAGTTTCGGTTGAACTCGAATTGCGGGGTGAGCCCGTCGCATCTTTAATGAAAGGTTTAGGGTAATACCGAAACCACCGAGTATATCGGTGGTTTTTCTTTACCAATTTTGCCCATATCAATTCTGATTGTGTGGTGGCAAAATTGAGGACCCAGCACCTTTTGCAAAAGGTGCTGGGTTTTTGTCTTACATTTTTTTTCATTAAAATTCTTTCGGACCTGAGTGATATACTAGCTAGGTGAAAAAGAATGTGATTACTCATATTGTGGGAATAGATGAAGTGGGACGTGGGCCGATTGCAGGACCTGTTGCGGTCGGTGCCTGCTCGGTGTCGGCTGATTTTGATTTTTCTTTTTGCAAAGGGATACGAGATTCGAAAAAATTGACCGCACAAAAGCGGGAAGAGTGGGAAAAGAAAATAGTGCTCGCTCAAAAAGAAGGGAAACTCTCGTATGCTGTGACGTTTGTGTCGAGTAGGGTGATTGATACGAAGGGTCTTTCGTACGCTATTAAAAAAGCGCTTGCGACGAGTTTGAAAAAAGTCGTACATGATCCACGGAGCACTCAAGTACTTCTCGACGGGGGACTGAAAGCCCCACTCGAATTCACCTACCAAAAAACTATTATCAAAGGGGATGAAAAGGAGCCGGTGATTTCGCTCGCTTCGATTGTGGCAAAAGTGATGCGTGATCGACATATGGTGAAGCTCTCAAAACACTATCTGCACTACGATTTTCATATCCATAAAGGCTATGGTACCCGAGCACACTACCAGAAAATCCTTGAGCACGGACTATCTCCTGAGCATCGACGAAGTTTTTTGAAGGGGCTGAAAGACGTTGAAAAATAAGGGTATTTTGAGGACTCCGTGGTGCGTTTGGGATAGTATTGACATATATATAGTAGTATGATAAGCTACTTGGCAGAGATCTTTGAAACAATTCGATCTCACAACATCAACCTAGACTGGCTTTTTGCTGGTCGCAAAGATAGGAGTTCCTTATGGCAAATGATGCAAGTGTTGAGATCGATCCTGATTCGATCCCTCAGACAGACGGAGTGGTGTCCTACTCAGCCTTCGCGATTGTCGCGGAAATTGGGTCGGGCGGTGTGGTGAAGATCCTTGTGCTTGATGCACGGGAGACGGATCCGAAATCTGGCCGGCAATTCGACAAGCTCGAGTGTCCAGGAGGTACCGGACTTCGTGGTGAGGTGCCGGTGGGTATCTTGGCTCGCGAGTTCTCAGCTGAATGCCTTATTCGTCCAGTAACGGCGACGCTATTCCCCGATCGGTTTCCTGACAGTGCACAACCAGCTCCTGGCTCAATGTGGGCACAAGAGTTAGTTCGCTATACTAGGCCCGGCGATGTGCGGAAGGGTGGTGGAACACACCATCAGATTTTCTTCCTCGTGAAGCTTGGCTGTGGTCCGGAAAATTATCGCACCGCACCCATGAATGAGTCCGATGGCACCATCTTGGGTGTGCCCAAGATGGTGGAGATCGAGGCTTTCATTCACGATCAGAAGAGTAAGCGGGCTCATGTCAATGCAGTGAAGTTGATGCTTGAGCGACTCTACAACGAAGACATGAACGTGGGACAGCGATACCATCATCTCTTCAGGTAAGGTAAGTTTTCGCAGCGCAGAGTGTGCACACAGCACCTCTGCGCTTTTTCTTTTTCTGGTATTTTTTCTTCCAACATTCTCACCTAAGCACGCAGGGTGGTTTGATACCATCGAGACTTTCAAGAAGCCCCCAGGTGCTTTTCTGCGCCTTGTCCGGACTTAGGCGTAGAAAAGTACCTGGGGGCTTCTTTAGCAGTTGCATCAAACCACCCTGCGTGCTATACTCTCCTCCACTATGGTAAATCGAATGCGAGCCACTCGGTCTCACCGAGACAATAGACGATCACACTTTGCCCTCAAAGCAGCAGCTTTGGCGACTTGCCCAGACTGTAAGACACGAAATCTAGCGCATCACGCGTGTATCAAATGTGGTAAATATGCCGGCAAGACCGTCATCAATATGCAGGCAAAGATTGATAAGAAAGTGAAGAAGGCGAAGGAGGCAGAAGTAGCACGATAAATAAAGGAAAGAAAAGAGCGGCGCCGTAGGCGTCGCTCTTTTCTTTGCGGTTGCATTTTTTACGGGCAGGAGTATACTTATTTTTAGCAATAAAACTTATGGCAAACAGGCACCTTTCTAGATCAATAGTGATGCAAAATCTCTTCGAATGGGATTTCGCTCATCGTGCATCTACAGAAATTGAAGAGATGGTTGTTCGCAATGTATCAGAGTTCGCTCCAGGACTTTCTGATGTTTCTTTTGTGAAGGCGCTTACGAAGCAGGTGATCGGTAAGCAATCTGAGCTCGACTCAGTGATTCAAAAAGCTGCGCCAGAATGGCCGATCGAGAAGATTTCTATTGTCGATCGCAACATCCTTCGTCTCGGTCTCTATGAGCTCCTTTTTGCTGATCGAAAAGAAGTACCAGCAAAGGTGGCGATCAACGAAGCGATTGAGCTCGCTAAGACTTTTGGTGGTGAGAATAGCGGTAAATTTGTAAACGGCGTACTCGGTGCGGTGTACAAAGAGCTTGGTGAGCCAGGCAAGGATGAAGTCTCTCAAAAGAAGGCATCAAAAGAGAAATTTAATATTCCATTTGAGCAAATGCCGGTTCAGCGTCTCGCGGGAGCGGTAGTGTATGCACGCGAAGGGGATGAATTGTATTTTGCGTTGGTACACGATGTGTTTGGGCACTGGACGCTCTCGAAAGGCAAGATTGAAGAGGGGGAAGATGAGCACGCAGGTACGATTCGTGAAATGAAAGAAGAATTGGGACTTACGGTGAAGATTGTTGAGACGCTTGGTCGCAATGAATACGTGGCGGCAGACCCTGAGCGAGGTAAGATCCGCAAGCAGGTGGCATACTTTTTGGCCGAAGCACAATTTGCTGATATCAAGCTTGGTACTTCAGGTGGGCTCGATGATGCACGATGGTTTAAGGTCAAAGATATTCTTGATTTGAATTTTTATAACGATATTTTGCCGATTATTACCAAGGCTATCCAGATCTTGTCAGCAACACCGGTGGCGAAATAGGTGATTGTATTATTCTCTGATACGTTGTACTATGTGCAGGTACCCTTTGGGTGCATTAGTTACTAATTTGTTGCTTGTGGTGTGATTTTTAGAGCGTACGCGTTCTAAGTTAGACCATAGGCTACACGAATATTTATGATTGATTTTTCGAAGTTTGAAAAAAAGGCAGAAGTGGTGTTTAAGGATAAGTCGCTTCTTGAGCAAGCATTTACCCATCGCTCATACATTAACGAAAATAAAAGTGCCAAAAAGGGACACAATGAACGTCTTGAATTTTTGGGTGACGCGGTGCTCGAGATTATTGTTACTGATTTCTTGTATCACAAATACGCTGAGGGCACAGAAGGGGATTTGACCTCGTATCGCGCGGCGCTGGTGAATGCCATTACGCTGTCAAAAGTGGCGGTGAGTCTCTCGATGAATGACTATCTCTTGCTCTCAAAAGGTGAGGCAAAAGATACTGGCCGTGCTCGACAGTTTATTCTCGCCAACACTATGGAGGCAGTAATTGGAGCGATGTATCTCGATCAAGGTTATGAGACGGCAAAAGTGTTTTTGAAAAAGCATTTGTTCCCACTGATTGATGAGGTAGTGGCAAAAAAGCTTTGGATGGATGCCAAGAGTCATTTCCAGGAGAAAGCGCAAGATAAGACAGGTCAGACACCGAGCTACAAGACACTCAAGGAGGTTGGACCGGATCACGACAAGCATTTTACGGTGGGTGTGTTTATCGGCACTGAGCAGGTGGGTGTGGGTGAAGGACTTTCAAAACAAGAAGCTGAGCAGGTGGCAGCGGGGGATGCTCTAGAAAAGAAAGGGTGGAGGTAGCTCGAACACACAAAAATAATTTGTATTTTAGGGTACGGATTTTTTGAAGCTTAAAAAATCCTGAAGTTCTCGCGCCGTCGCGCTCGAAACCCCCTAAAATACAAATTATTTTTTTATGTTCTCGCATTAATGAAAAGATAAAAAGAAAAAGCCTCAACACGATGTGTCGGGGCTTTGTGCTTTTAAGATATCGGTTCTGTTACGCAGGAGACTCGCATCGCAGATTTACAGTCTTTGAATGGATAGTATCGTGAGAGCGCTATCCTTAGATAAATTGATTTTGCATTATCTGCAGCGGAGAGGATGCAAAGAGTGGCAGTCTCCACATTTTTTCGATAAAGCATCTCACAACCCCGAATGCCGACGAGTTCATGGTTGAATACCTGGTATATTGAGTCGATTTCCGGTAACCCACCATTAGGAAATTCGATAATAAAATCCTCATCGCTTGCCGTACCATTTGCCTTATGGAGAGTGCCACCAAAGGTCCTGATGAGGGTTGCACTGAAAAAGTTATTGGTCACCAACTGGGTCAATTCTTCTTTTGAGGGCATATGCGTTTGTAGTCTGTGTGCTGTTCCGTGAGTGATATTTACATATTGCATCAGTCATGTCAAACAAGGGTACTTGACAAGTATGCATATTTCCGTACCATCTGAGATGGAATTGAACCATACAAAGTGAAAGGAAAAACAATGAAAGCTAAACAGGCGAAGCGTCCCAAAGGGGTGAGGCGAGGCAAACTTAATCTGCTATTTCGGAAATTGCCGGAAGTGGCGTCGGCTGATTTAATGCTTGTGCCGATAAGCGGTCTGGGGGTGGATTTCCATGATTTTGTGCTCGGTGAGCGCAAAGTCCCGGTAGGCAATCTACCGCCCGAAGTTGTGGCAAGGATTGCTTTGACACTCGCTTCTCGGTTTGCGGTACAGTCGGATCGATTCACCAGGATGGCTCCCAAAGCCACCTGGACTGTCGGCGACATCGTGAGAAGAAGGATCCAATCCACAAGCTACATGGATCATGCTGGGGTACTCACCTCAGATGTTGTTGAGTTGGGAATCGAAGTTACTGTTCCCAAGGCAACGGGTGGTCGTGGTCCCGGGATTGCACAGGACGCCTGTCTGGTGTTTGGTTTTTCTGGACGATTCGTCTTTGCTGAAAGAGGTCGTGAAGTGTCTGAGTGTGTTGTAATGGAGCTCTCTGAAATCAAGGATCTTGCCGACGTTGTGGCGCGATTTCCCGACCTCACTTGGGTGCTCACAAAGACATTCTTTCCCGAGCTCATCAAACACTTGTTGTATGATGTGAATTTGATTCGCGATCAGATGACGGCTTTTCAAGCATTGGCCTGGGGAGTGTCGGGACGTCTCACCTACAGTGGAACTCCTAAAAAGAAGTAGTCTCTCGAAACCGTCGATTCGCTCGACGGTTTTTTCTTTTGTTTGAGTTGTAAAAAGTGATAGAATAAAGAGATGTATTTGAAAAGCCTTGAGCTGACTGGTTTTAAATCCTTCGCCAAAAAGACGGCGCTTGATTTTAAGACCTCGATTACGGCGGTGGTTGGACCAAATGGTTCGGGGAAAAGTAATATTGCTGAGTCGTTTCGTTTTGTGCTCGGTGAACAGTCGATCAAAAGTATGCGTGGGAAGAAGAGTGAAGACTTGATTTTTAACGGCTCAAAAGAATTTCCTAAAGGTAATCGTGCTTCAGTAAAAATCACGTTTGATAATCGCAAGCGACTACTCAATCTCGACTTTGATGATGTCACTATCGAGCGTTCGGTATTCCGTGATTCATCATCAGAGTACCGTATCAATGATAGCCAAGTGCGACTGAAAGATGTTATTGAGCTTCTTGCTCAAGCCCACATTGGCGCTTCTGGGCATCATATTATTTCCCAAGGTGAAGCTGACCGCGTGCTTTCGGCTAGTATCAAAGAGCGCAGGACGATGATCGAGGATGCACTTGGTCTCAAAATCTATCAATACAAAAAACAAGAGAGTGAGCGCAAGCTCGACAAGACAGCGGAAAATATCAAGCAGGTAGAATCGCTTCGCCGAGAAATCGCTCCCCATATCAAATTCTTAAAAAAGCAGGTGGAGAAAATCGAGCACGCTCAGGCGATGCGTGAAAATCTCAAGGCGCTCTATCGAGAGTATTTGAAGCGCGAACATATCTATCTAGAGTTTTTCAAAAAGAAAATCCAAGATGAAAGAAAGGGGCCGGAGGCGAAAATGGCAGAGCTTGAGAAAGAGCTCTCTTCGGCGCGTAAGACTCTTGAGTCAGCGGAAGGGAAAGATGGTAAGACATCCGAGCTCGTTTCGCTTGAGTCTAAGATTCACACCGTGCGAGGCAAGCGCGATACCGCGACCTACGAGCGAGGCAAGATCGAGGGAATGCTTGATTATGAGCGACGACGATTGACCAAGGCCGAACAGGCGCTCAAAGAAGCGTCGAATATCTCGGTGCCACTTAAAGATGTTGAGGCACTAGTAGATACCGTCGATAGTGAGGTGGTGAATGTTGATTCCAATAATGCTTCTGCACTTTTGTCTGCGTTGAAGTCGATTGTGGAAAAAATGAAAGCCTTTATTGCTAAGAGTCGAATTGCGATCAATACGAGCGCGATTGATGAGGCGAAGGCGGAGATCGCTCGACTAGAAGAAAAAAAGTTGACTGTTACTCAGGAAATTTCTCAGTGTGATAAGGAGATGAAAGAGCTCGAAGCTTCATATCAAGCACTCAAGTCTTCGATTGAAAAAGAAAAAGATGTGAATCGCGAGGCGGAGAAAGCGCTTTTTAGAATTGTGGCTGAGCAAAACGAACTGAGGGGGGTGCTCGCATCTTTGTCGGCGCAAGAACAGAGGTTGCAAGTGGAAGAAACCAATTTTAAAAATGAAATACAGGAGGGAATCGTGCTTGTGGGACGAGAAATTTCTGGATTCTATGAACACGCAATTATGGGAGAGTTGTCGGTGATCGCTCTGGCTCCTCGAAGTGAGCAGGAAGAGCGTCGAAAAGCCGTCGAGAAGATCAAGATTCGTCTTGAGGACGCTGGAGTGGGTGGAAGTGATGAGGTAATGAAAGAGTTTAAGGAGGCTTCGGAGCGAGAAGCGTTTTTGGCGAAAGAGCTTTTGGATTTGGAACAATCTGCGAAGTCGCTGACAGAATTAATCAAAGAGCTTGAACTTCGGCTTGATCAGGAATTTAGAGATGGCGTGAAGAAGATAAACCACCAATTCCAAGAATTTTTTGCACTGATGTTTGGTGGCGGACATGCGTCGCTCGATGTGGTGCGGGAGCAAAAGCGTAAAAAGACAGATGTATCTGAGCTCCTCGAGATGGGAGAAATGCCTACACCCGAAGATGCTGAAGAGGGGAAAGAGGGTATTGATATTTCGGTATCGTTGCCAAACAAAAAGATCAAAGGACTCACCATGCTCTCAGGTGGCGAGCGCGCCCTTACCTCAATTGCGCTCCTTTTTGCTATCTCTCAGGTCAACCCACCACCGTTTATTATTTTGGATGAAACTGATGCAGCACTCGATGAGGCCAACTCTCGCAAGTACGGCGATATGATTGAAAATTTGGCGAAGTATTCACAACTAATTGTAATCACCCATAATCGAGAGACAATGTCTCGAGCTGGCGTGCTCTACGGGGTCACGATGGGGATGGGTGCAGCGTCAAAACTCCTTTCGATTGCGTTTGATGAAGCGATTGAGGTGGCGAAATAATTGTGATGCTATGCACCAAACAAATAACACGCTTGTTGAATATCTATCAAAACAATTTTCTATCTCTAAAGAGGATTTTGAAAAGTTTTTTCATTTTTATAACGAAAAGTTTGATAGTTATGGAAATGAAGTATATGAGGATGTTCGGGTGCGTCTCGTCCACCTCAAATATTTCTTAGAGGGTAGTTGGTGGAACAATCGTTTTTATTTTCTTTGGAAATACTTCCATAGGTATGAACAAATTATAGATATTGGTTTTAGTGTCCCGTATTTACCACTTTATTTAGATAAAGTCGGAAGATTGGCTGAGTTGCCAAAATTACTTTATATAGATGGAAATGAAACTTCGAAAAAAGTGTCGGAAGTTATTTTAAAAAGATTAGAAGTAACCGCTGAGTATATTACTGGAGATATTGAAGATGAGATGTTGTGGGATGCCGTGGCGTTACAGAGTGAGTCATCTAAAGATACAGTGTTGTGTGCGTTTGAAACTATTGAACACCTTTCTCACCCAGAAATATTTTGGAATCACGTAAAGAGATTTTCCGGAAAAGATATAATGCTGAGCTTGCCGATTGGTCCCAAGATCCCATCGCATCACTCATTTTTTGCCACAGAGCAAGAAGTTGAGTCCTACTTGAGTACATATATAGGTATCAAAGAAAGAAAGGTGTTTGTGGGGAAGTCAGAGGGAAGTAGCTATAGTATTTATACCTGTATTGGAGCGATAAAGTAGTCGTTGCTATAGTGTGGGTAAATATTGCAATATCTACTACTTGTGATATAATACATACAGAACCAAAACAAAAGGATTCGTATGCACTTTAAAGATTTAGCGCCAAACTGCACGTTTAATCGTGGCGGTGAATTGTATGTGAAATTACCTCATGTGGTCCCACTCGTTGTTGTCCGTGACCAAAAGCTTTTTTGTAATGCGGTCAATCTTGCCCCCAGAGGCGCCACACCAATGCTCATTGATCATTGTGTGGAGATAACCGCAGATATGCTTGCTAATCATCGCGACATCGAAGATGCTTTGCGGACCGCGTCACACACAGGTGATCGGAAACATCTCCCGCTGGTGTTGCCAGCAAAGTATGATCGGCAATTCGTCAATGCGGTGCTTCTGGGTGCTCCGGTGACGTTTATCTCGGCATTCTGAGACGGTGCACAATTCGCAACTGCTCCTTTTGGGGCAGTTTTCTTTTTGCCCGGTAGTGAATTTTGGTATCGACTTCGCCCGTGCTAAGGATTGCAATGCCAAAATCTACTACCGGGTTTGCTTGCATTTTCTGTAGTGAGGTGTAGGATAGTCGACGGAACAGGTCATTGATGAAATTCTGGAATAAAGGGGTTACCCCGATTCCTACTGCTACCAAGCGGTAGACCGAACAGTCTAAACCGGGACTCAATCAGTGTTTTTGGCACTTCGCATCCGTAGTCGTCATTAACCGTACCGGTGTTGTGGGAGTCATCCGCAAAGGCAACATGATGGGAGTTGATACCCATTTGAGCGTTTGCGTCAGCTATAAAAAGATGCCCAGGATCGCTTAAGAGAGTGGTTACAGTGTCTTATAATAACGCTTTGATTTCCCAAGTAGGAGGAGTTGTGTGACGTTTGATCGACTGCGCACAACCCACCAAATTCAGCCTTGTGTGTCTCCAATCACATCCAATGAGACGTAGAGAGACTCCGTTTGGCGTATGTGTTGATTTTCAACCTTCGCTTGAAACTCTCTCTGCCGAGGCAGACTAAACCAGGATACCTGTCACATCGAAGCCCTGCATGCGTAAGCGTGTAGGGCTTTTTAAATTTGTAAAAATAATCCCCGAAAATCGCTCCGCGATTTTCGGGGATTATTGCTATTTTTCCAGCGCGTAGTCGAGTGTTCTTCGCTCCATATCCGCCGTTACCACCTTGTATTTAATTGAGTCGCCGAGGCGGAAGCGTCGTTTGGTCTTTTCACCGACAAGTGCATAATTCTTTTGATCCAACACGTAGAAATCATCTCCGATGTCACGAATTTTTATCATGCCTTCGCAACGAGTCTCTTTGTCTTCAACATAAATACCCCATTCGGTCACACCAGAAATCACACCGTCAAATACTTGGCCAATTCGTTCTTTCATATATTCTACTTGCTTGTATTTGATCGAAGCTCGCTCGGCATCCGCGGCAGAAATTTCTTTGTCGGTATTGTCGGAGGCCATTTTTTCAAATCGTGCCCATTCATGTTCAGGAATTTTCTCATTCATCAAGTGATGCTGGAGGATGCGATGCACAACAAGGTCAGCGTAGCGACGGATAGGTGAGGTAAAGTGTGTATAGTATTCAAAGGCGAGACCGAAATGTCCGATGTTGTTGGTCGAGTAAATCGCCTTTGCCATCGAGCGTACAGCTGCAGTACGAATCATCGATTCCTCTGCTTTACCTGCTACAGCGTTCATCAGTGCCTGCAAATCTTTAGCCTTAATCTCTCCATCTTTTCGGATAGGGAGGTCATAGCCGAGTGCTCGTACAAAAGTACCAAAGTCGGCAATCTTTTCTCGATCAGGTACATCGTGGATGCGGTAGAGTGAGACACCGGTCGGCTTCTGACCCTCTTTGTTGTGCGCCTTGTAGAGCACCTCGGCTACTTCGCGGTTGGCGAGTAACATATATTCCTCGACGAGCTTGTGGGCGTCTTTGCGAGTCTTGCGATAGACGCGGATCGGACGGCCGGCTTTGTCGAGTTCAAATTTAACCTCGTCCTGCTCAAAATCGATGGCACCATTTTTCCATTTTTCTTCGCGGAGTTTGTAGGCGATTTTATTTAAGGTGTTGAGTTCGTCAAAATACTCGCCACCTTTTGCGTCGAGAGTTTCTTGGGCAGCTTCGTAGGTAAAGCGTTTGGCTGAATTAATAATGGTCTTGCCAAACCATCGGTCAGAGACTTTTCCGTTGCTATCCATCACAAACACACTCGAAAAGGCAAGTTTGTCTTCGTGCGCGTTCAAGCTACAGAGGTCGTTTGAAAGAATTTCGGGAAGCATCGGGATGGTGCGGTCGACGAGATACACCGAAAAGCCACGCTTCACCGCTTCTTTATCGAGTGCCGTACCTGGGCGGACATAGTGGGAGACGTCGGCAATGTGCACACCAATTTCAAATTTCCCATCAGCAAGCTTTTTGAATGAAATAGCATCGTCGAAATCTTTGGCATCGATCGGGTCGATGGTGAAGGTGAGGGTTTTTCGGAAATCGCGACGTTTTGCGATCTCTGATGCTGGAGTCGGAGATTCCTTCGCACGGATTGCTTTCGCCTCAGCTTCCACTGCTTCAGGAAATGCGGTATCAAACCCGCGCTCGCGGACGATTGATTCCATTTCGGTGTTGTGTTCGCCGGCGATACCGAGGATTTCAAGAATCTCACCTTCGGGAGTACGAGAGGTCTTTTCCCAACGAGTCATTCGTACGAGCACTTTGCTTCCTTCGGGAGCTTCAAGGTCTTTTGGCTGATGGGGGATGAGGATATCTACATACATCTTTTTGTCGTCAGGGATGATGAAGGTCTTGCCTCCTTCTTTGGCCACGGTGCCGACGAAATTGGTCTTGGCCCGCGAAACAATTTTGATGACGGTGCCTTGTATACGGTCGAAGCGATTTTTGCCTCCGACAGCGACTTCGACGGTATCTTTGTGAAGTGCGGTGTTTACGTGCTCGGGTGCGATTTCAATGTCTTCTTTGAGGTCGAGTGAGGCGACGTAGCCAACACCTTTACTGGTCATGGTAATGATACCCTCAATTATCTTTGAGGTGTGGGTGACCGGTGTCTTTTTTCCGGGAGGAGTATGAGGAGTAGGTTTTGGGTTGTGCATTGGGGTATGGTAGCACAGGACAGGCTTTTTTGCCCGGTAGTAGATTTTGGCATTGCGTCCTATTCTGGACGCGGGGCGAAGCCGATGCCAAAATTCACTACCGGGTTGCTTGTATTACGGCGTCTTTCGTGGTATCTTTTCAACAGACGTTCCTTCCAGAAACAATTCACCAGATACGATTATGAGTAGTACATTAGATACTAGCAGAAAGCTCTTGCCGGGATACAGTTGCATCGTTGATGATGGCGACTGTGATTCGAGTGGGGTTGTAATCACTGATGAAGAGCGTGCCCGGACTGCTCGGTATATGCAGGATCACGGCATTACTCGGTCAGCGTCTGATGGTGGGTGTACTTTTACGCCACTACCGATGTCCAGGCTTTGCGCGGTCTTGAGGATATTGAGTATCAGGCATTCTCGGAGGCTTCGTGCCGCGAGACTCTGATTGATGATGTTTTTTCGAAACGGCAATCTTTTGGGATTGCCGTTTTTTCTTACCCATTTTTGCAATAATCAATAAACTCCTTGACCGTATATATGCTTTCTGTTAAGATGCTTCCTACATTATGTTAATGATCCGATTACAACGTGTTGGACGAAAGAACGAGCCATCTTTCCGTGTGGTGGTGACTGAGTCGCAAAATGGTCCGAAAAGTGGCCGATCACTTGAGGTGGTTGGTTCATACGACCCTCGAGAAGGCAAGGGAAATAACGCTTTGAATAAAGAGCGCATTCTCCACTGGATTTCAAAGGGTGCTCAGACTTCAGAGACGATGCACAATATGCTCGTATCTCACAAGATTATTTCTGGAAAGAAAGTAAACCCACTTCCAAAGAAGAAGCCGATTGTGAAAGATGCTCCAAAGGAAGATGCAAAGGCTCCGGCAACTCCGGCTCCTGAAGCTCCAAAAGCGTAATTAAAAGAAAAAGCCCCGCCAGAGTACTGGCGGGGCTTTTTCTTGACATAAAATTATTTTTTCATTATGATGATTTCGGAGTCAGTTTTTTTCACATCTTACCGAAAGGTTTAACTTATGTTTCCTGGACACAGATATCTACTTGAAATTCCTTGTGAGCATGCTGGACAGAAATGGCCTGAGTATTTAGTTTGTTTCCGGATTGATGGTGCAGGGAATTATACGTCTCTTCACGGATCTCCGCACGGTCTGAAGTGTTGGGTGAATATTACTGAGAGTGAGTTCATTGCTGCTTTTATCAAGACCATTTCCAGTTGGAATCCGGAATGGCCTTTCTTTGCCCAATCTCGACGGAGTATTCGGAATCGGGGTGGGAGTGTTCGAACAGACATATTATTAAATACAATCGTTTTTGATCGTACCCAAAAGGCGTCTCAAAACGGGGTGTATGGGATTGAGCTAAAAGAGGATTGCTCAGTTCTGGATTTCGGTTCTTTTAAGGAGGCACGTATACCTCTGCCGATCTTTGCTGAAGGGGTGGTGAGTTTTTTTGTGGGACTTGAAACTCCTATTATTCCGCTCGGAGATTTCTCCGCTGAATCCACCTTGGCTACTTTTGAAATGGATTGGAAAAAGTTCAGTGAAAGGTGGGTTAAGTAAGTCCCATTAAGAGGTTCTTCTTTTGAGTCTTCCAAAGCCCTACTGTTGGCGACAGTGGGGCTTTTTCTTTTTTATACCTTGTGGTATGCTTTTGGTAGCAGAAGTAGTACACATACCACTCCTGTCATTACTAATACGCTGTAAAGAATCCTATGAATAAAGAACAAGATGTAGTGTTTCTCGAGTATGTTATTAAAGCGCTTGTTGATGCTCCGGATCAGGTAAAGATTGTCCGCACTGTCGACGAGATGGGTGTGCTCCTCACACTCTCAGTAGGACCTGAAGATATGGGCAAGATTATTGGTCGTCAGGGTAATACTGCAAAAGCAATCCGAACTCTCTTGCGAGTCGTCGGTATGAAAAATAACTCTCGCGTGAATTTGAAGATCAACGAGCCAGAAGGTGGTGCGCCGACTGAGCGAGTAGTGAAGACTCTCGACGAATCAATGGCTGATCTCAAGATATAGTTTTATTTGCTCAAGCGTTTCGTGCGTTTGAAAATTACGAAAACTTTCTTGACGCTGAAATGTAAAACTCCTCAGAAAGCCCTGTCTCGCGAAGCGAGACAGGGCTTTCTTCGTCAAACAATTACATTTCAGCTAAAAGTCTTTTAATTTTCTAAACACACTCTACTAACCCGCAAATAAAAATATCTTTCGATTGGTGACGGGAAGTCCTTGTGTGGAAACACATAGGTAATTTCGGGTTGCGTCAGGATCGTCGAATAACTACAGGATATTGACAAATAGTATTTTAGGCATATAATTTTGACATTAACTTTTAGTAATATTCATTATGACCTATTTTATTGTGATTGCGGTGCTTGTGGTGCTGATTTTATTGTCGAGTATTCGGATTATCGAGCAGAACACGGTTGCGGTAATTGAATTTCTCGGAAAGTATCGGCGGACGATGTCTGCCGGATTCAATCTCAAGATTCCAATTCTCGAACGGGTGGCACTTAAGGCTTCTTTGCGTCAGCAAAACTTTGCGCTTGAAGGTAACTATGCGTCGCAAGACAAAGTGATTGTCACTATTGCGACCAACCTGATCTACGCGGTCAGTCTCAGTCTCGAGGGCGTGAAGAAATACACCTACGCTTTGGATAATCGAAATCAGTCTATTGCGGCGGCGGTAGAAAACTCTCTCCGAACCTATATTGCCAAAGAAACCCACGAAGGTATTTTGGAAAAGAAAGAAGAGCTCGCGGTCCATATCAAGGCTGATCTTGAAAAGCAGTTTGAGGAGTGGGGAATGGTGATTGCTAGTTTTCAGATCACCAATGTGACTTTCCCAGCTTCTATCACCAATGCGATGTCAGAGGTGGTAGCGTCACAACAGCTCCGCAAGGCGGCAGAAAACAAAGGAGAGGCAATGAAAGTACAGGCTATCAAAGAGGCTGAAGCAGAAAAGGAACGCAAGCGACTCCAGGGTGAGGGTATCGCGCTTGAGCGAGAGGCGATTGCCAAGGGATTCAAGGAATCGATTGATATTTTGAGTAAATCAACGGGTCAGAAGTCGCAAGATATTATGGCAATGTTGACGCTCACGCAATATCTTGATACCTTGAAAAATATCGGTATGTCGAATAATGCAAAAGTAATTTTTGTCGATTCAAATTTAGGCAAGACTTCAGATATGGTCCAACAGCTTGCGAGCGCGCTGGAGGCGAAGAGTTAATAGTTTATAGTCTTTAGTTTTTAGTTACAGAAAATACAACACCGCTTCGACGACGTCGAAGCGGTGTTGTTTCTTGCCTTTTGGCCTAAAAGCTATAAGCTAGTAGCTATAAGCTTATGACCGTATTTCACATCATCACTCTTTTTCCAGATTCTTTCAGCTCATATTTAAATGAGTCGATTTTGAAACGAGCGATTGAGGACAAGAAAATTGGTGTGAAATTCTACAATCCCCGCGATTTTACAGTCCAACCAAAGAATCGAAAACAAACCTACGCTGAACGTCGGGTTGATGATAAGCCGTATGGGGGAGGACCCGGCATGGTAATCGAAGCGCTACCAGTAATCAAGGCAATCGAATCTGCCCTTAAATCTACAAAACTAAAAACTAAAGACTATAAACTATCAACTAGAATTCTCTGGCTCACTCCAAGTGGTGAGCAATTTACCACCGCTACCGCCAAAACAATCGCGACCAAGGCGGAACATATTGTGATTATCTGTGGGCGATACGAGGGGATTGATGCTCGGGTGAAAAAAGTATTTCCAGTGACCGAAATTTCTGTCGGACCATTTGTACTCACGGGTGGGGAACTCCCAGCGATGTTGATAATGGACTCGGTGTCACGACAGGTGAAAGGGGTGCTCGGTAATTTCAGCTCGCTTGAAGAGTCTCGAGTCTCGAGTGCTGATGTCTACACACGGCCGGAGTTTTTTTTACACAAAAAGAAAAAATATGCAGTCCCACCGGTGCTTCTCTCTGGTCATGCTGCAAAAATAGAGGAGTGGCGGAAACAGGGAAGGAAAATTACTAATGCCTAAGTCCTAATTTCTAATTCAAAAGGGTCGGGAATTGCGAAGCAATTCCCGACCCTTTTGAAGCCTTTATACTTTTTACGTTATGCCTTCTAGATTTGACAAAGTATCAATTGTCTGTATGATGTGGGCTGGTTAGTTCGTTGTTGGAAAACTCAAAAAAGAAAGGCAAAACAGTATGAAGCTTGATAAGGTGTGGAAAGTCGTTAAGCAAGAGGCACTTGCTGCTCAGCAAAAGATGGCGAAGAAGCTCGCCGAGGAGATGCTCGGTGAAGTTGAGGCGGATCTCATTCGGTTGTCTCGAGCCGGCGTCGATTCTGGGACCGATCTTCGCGCTTTGGAGAAGGCTCTCTCAAACGCTCGGACCAAGCTGGGTTCTGTGGAGATGGGCAAAGGCCTCCTCGAAAAAACTGTTGCTCAGACCCTGATGGCTAAGATGCTGGCTCTTTCTACTGAAGTGGCCAAGCTCGAGCTCCTGCGCCATCAGCAAATCGCCAAGAACTTCGAGGCGCCCAAGGAGTCTCCGAAGAAGGGCAAGAAGTAGTCCTTTCGGCAATGCCAAACGGCGATCACTATGTGGTCGCCGTTTTTCAATTATTTGCCGTATTCTGCTGTTATCCCCAAGGTGTATTGACAGAAAACGGCCTATTTGCTAGAGTGCTTGCAACTACGCGAGATTGAGTTACTGGGGAAATGTAGTTTTTCATTACATTATTAGCTGAGAAGCCGTCTTGCTTATCATTACGAGATAATTGTTTTCAATTATTAGTGTTACCTTTTGCCAAAAAAGGTATTTTTTGTTTCATTTATTAATACACATATATTATGGATACGAATTCAACTGCGATCACTGGAGCACGCCGACCGAAAAAATATTTTTCACGTTTTAAGAAACCTCTCACCAATCTGCCAAACTTGGTAGAATCTCAGGTCACTTCTTTCAAGTGGCTTTTGGATAAAGGTTTGAAGGAACTTTTTGATGAATTTTCTCCGATCAAGGACTACGCTGGAAAGAAGTTTGAACTTTCGTTCACTGGCTTTGAGATGGATAAGCCAAAGGCGGACGAATATACCGCAAAGGAAAATCGTCGTTCATTTGAGGCTCCACTCAAGGTTATGGTGAAGCTCAAGAACAAGAGTTTTGGCACTGAGAAAGAGCAGGAAATCTTTTTGGCAGATTTCCCATTGATGACTCCTCGCGGAACCTTCATCATTAACGGTATCGAACGCGTTATCGTCCCTCAGCTCGCTCGATCTTTCGGTGTCTTTTTCACCGCTCAAGAAATCCGTGGCCGAAAATATTTCGGTGGCAAAATCATCCCATCTCGTGGTGCATGGATCGAAATCGAATCTGAAGCAGATGGCGCACTCTATGTACGCATTGACCGCAAGCGTAAATTCCCTGTATCTGCGCTTCTCCGTGTCCTCGGTGCTGAGACTGACGCTGATATTAAGGCGCTTTTCAAGGGTAATGTAGAGGTCCAGAGTTTGATCGATATGTCGATCGCCAAGGATCATGCAAAGACCCGCGATGACGCCTATGTAGAAATCTACAAGCGACTTCGTGATGGTGACCTTGCGACCGTAGACAACGCTCGTGAATTCATCAAGTCTATTTTTGCTGCTGACCGATATGATATTTCAAAGGTGGGCCGTCTTCGATTCAATCGCCGTTTTGAAAAGTCTATGGATGCGAAAGAAATCGAGCGACGTACGATCTCTGTCGACGATGTGGCTACCATTGTGGCGCACATTGCAAAGCTCAATGCTACTCCAGATGCAAAAGAAGATGATATCGATCATCTCGGTTCTCGCCGTGTCCGTTTGGTAGGTGAGCTCATGCAACAGAAACTCCGAGTCGGTCTTTCTCAGATGAAGCGAAATATTATGGATCGTATGTCTACCGTAGATGCAGACTTTACGATGCCAATTCAGTTTATCTCTCCACGACCACTCCAGGCTCGTCTTAAAGAATTCTTCACCACCAACCAGTTGTCACAGTTTATGCAGCAGGAAAATATTCTTGCTGAGCTCGAACATTTGCGTACACTCTCAGCTCTCGGACCCGGAGGTCTTACTCGAGAGCGCGCCGGTCTTGAAGTGCGCGACGTGCACCCATCTCACTACGGTCGCGTTTGTCCGATCCACACCCCTGAAGGTTCAAACATCGGTTTGATCTTGCGTCTTTCAACATACGCACGAATCAATGAATTCGGCATGATCGAAACTCCGTATGCGAAAGTAAAAAACGGTAAAATTACCGCTGAAGTAAATTATTTGAATGCACTCGAAGAAGAGGAGTATAAGATTGCGCACGCTGCGACTCGATACGATGACAAGGGTGCGATTTTGGATGCCGAAGTGGAAGTCCGTATCAAGGGCAAGCCGGTTGTGATCAAGCGTGAAGAGGTGGATTATATTGACGTTGCTCCAAACCAGGCGTTCTCAATTGCGACCTCGATGATTCCGTTCCTAAACCACGATGATGCAAACCGAGCGTTGATGGGTTCAAACATGCAGAAGCAGTCTACTCCTTGTATCGTGCCTGAGGCGCCACTCGTAGCGACAGGTATTGAGGCAAAGGCAGCTGAAGATACTGGCCGAGTAATTCTCGCTCCTGAGGACGGTACTATTACTGCGGTTGATTCAAAGAAAATTGTATTCAAGAGTACCAAAGGTAAGGAGACTGAATACACACTCATCCACTACTCTCGAACCAACGGTTTTACCGCGTTCCATCAGCGACCGATGGTAGATTTGGGACAGAAAGTAAAGAAGGGTGATGTGCTTGTTGATACCTCAACTTCTGACGGCGGTGAAATGGCGCTTGGACAAAACGTACTCGTGGGCTTTATGTCATGGTCAGGATCAAACTACGAAGACGCGATCATCATCTCTGAGCGATTGGTAAAAAATAGTAAATTTACTTCGATTCACATTGAAGAGTTTGTGGTGAATGTCCGTGATACCAAGCTCGGACCAGAACTCACTACTTGTGATATTCCAAACGTCGGTGAAGCAAAACTAAAAAATCTTGATGTTGAAGGTGTGGTCCGCATCGGTGCGGAAGTGCGCCCTGGCGACATCTTGGTAGGTAAAATTACTCCAAAGGGTGAGACACAGTTGACTCCAGAAGAGCGACTCCTTCGATCTATTTTCGGTGAAAAGGCCCGCGACGTAAAAGATACTTCAAAGCGTATTGAAAACGGCAAGCGTGGTCGCGTGATCAGTGTGAAGGTATTTTCTCGAGACAAGGGCGACAAACTTGAGTCAGGTATCATCAAGCGTATTCATATCGAGGTAGCACAGCTCCGAAATATTTCTGTGGGCGACAAGCTCGCGGGACGACACGGAAACAAGGGTGTTATTTCAAAAATCTTGCCTGAAGAAGATATGCCATATATGGCAGACGGACGACCGATCGACGTGATTTTGACACCACTTGGTGTGCCATCACGTATGAACTTGGGTCAGATCCTCGAGCTCCACTTGGGTCTTGCGGCAAACACACTTGGCTACCAGGCTATCGTGCCTCCGTTTGTGGGTGCGACCGTTCCTGAAATCAAGCAAGAGCTTGTAAAGGCAGGCTTCAATGAAAACGGCAAAATGACACTCTTCGATGGCCGAACTGGTACGAAGTTTGATCAAGATATTGCAGTGGGCTATATGTACATCTTGAAGCTCCATCACATGGTGGAAGACAAAATCCACATGCGTTCTATTGGTCCATACTCACTCATTACCCAACAGCCTTTGGGAGGTAAGGCACAAGGAGGAGGTCAGCGCTTCGGAGAAATGGAAGTCTGGGCACTCTTGGGTCACGGCGCAGCATATACACTTCGAGAAATGCTTACAGTGAAGTCTGACGATATCGTCGGTCGTTCACAGGCGTTTGATTCGATTGTGAAGGGTCGAAATCTTGAGCAACCAAACATCCCAGCATCGTTCAACGTGCTTTTGAACAACCTTCGAGGCTTGTCACTTGATATTGATATGAAGCGAGATCGACAAGATTTAGCTGATGACGAGAACAATTAATAATCGCTATTACATCTACTACTATGATTAATACAAAATCAAAAAACATCGAGCTCAATGATTTCCATGCGATTAGTTTGCGTCTCGCATCACCTGATCGAATCAAAGAATGGTCATACGGTGAAGTCACCAAGCCAGAAACCATCAACTACCGAACTCAGCGATCTGAGAAGAGTGGTCTCTTTGACGAAAAAATCTTCGGTCCAGACAAGGATTATGAATGTTACTGTGGAAAATACCGAGGTATTCGCTATAAGGGCATTATCTGTGAAAAATGTGGAGTCGAAATCACACGCTCAATCGTGCGACGAGAGCGAATGGGTCACATCGAGCTTGCGACACCAGTGTGTCACATCTGGTTCTTGCGCAGTCTCCCATCTCGCATTGGGTTGATTATGGGTATGACGACCGCTGATCTTGAAAAAGTAATTTACTTTGCTGGATACATCGTCACCAAAGTGATCCCTGAAGAGCGCGATCGACTTTTGAAAGAGCTTGATTCTGAATACAAGAGTAAGGTAAAGGGCGCACAGGATGAAAAGACCAAGGAGATGCTCAAAGAGCTTTTGCTTACCGCAAAGAAAGATATTGAGTCAATCACCGAAGGTCTTGTGCTTGATGAGGTACAGCATCACAAATTCTCTATCCGATACGGTACGCTTTTTGAAGCAGAAATCGGTGCTGAGGCGGTCTACAATATTCTCAAAAATGTTGACCTCAAGAAACTCGTTGTATCACTCAAAGAAAAGCTTGAAAATGCTGGCTCACTTGAGCGAGAAAAGCTCAATCGACGATTGTCGGTGGTCAACGCGATGATCGCGTCAAATATTCGTCCTGAATGGATGTTCTTGACCCGTATCCCCGTGATTCCTCCAGCACTTCGACCGATGGTTCCATTGGACGGTGGACGCTATGCGACTTCAGATGTAAACGATTTGTATCGTCGCGTAATCAACCGCAACAACCGTCTTCAGAAGCTCAAGGAGATTCACGCTCCAGAAGTGATTTTGCGAAACGAAAAGCGTATCTTGCAAGAAGCGGTGGATTCTTTGATCGACAACTCAATCCGTCACGGCTCATCAACTGCCGGCGGTGCTGTTTCTCAATCTCAGAAGCGTCAGCTCAAATCTCTTGCGGACAACCTCAAGGGTAAACGAGGTTTGCTTCGAGGAAACCTCCTCGGTAAACGTGTCGACTATTCTGGCCGATCAGTAATCGTGGTAGGTCCTGAACTTGAAATCGACCAGTGTGGTTTGCCAAAACACATGGCACTCGAACTCTTCCGTCCGTTTGTGATTTCAAAATTGCTTGAACGAGAGCTCGCATACAACATCCGTGGCGCAGGTCGCTTGATCGACGATGCGATTCCGGAAGTGTGGGCGATTTTGGAAGAGGTGATTGCACACAAGTATGTGTTGCTCAACCGCGCACCGACTTTGCACCGCTTGGGTATTCAGGCGTTCCGACCAATTTTGATTGAAGGTAACGCGATTCAGGTGCACCCACTCGTCTGTACCGCTTTCAACGCGGACTTCGACGGTGACCAGATGCCAGTGCATATTCCACTTTCAGAAGAAGCACAGGCTGAGGCGCGCGAGATTATGGCGTCAAACAAAAACATCTTGAAGCCTGGTTCTGGTGATCCGACCGTTATCTCAAAGCTTCTCGATATCGTGCTTGGTGCATATTGGATGACCAAGATTGTTGCTGGTGAAAAGGGTGAAGGTAAAATCTTCCCAGATCCATCAAGTGCTATGACTGGACGCACCTATGGCGAAGTATCACTTCGTGCAAAGATTAAAGTGCTTGCCCCTGAGACTCCAAAATTCAAGGCGATGGCAGGTACCGTCTTTGAGACAACTGTAGGACGACTGTTGTTTAACGATACACTTCCTGCAGATTATCCGTATCTCAACCAAGAAGTTGATAAGAAATTGATGGCAAAAATGGTGGACGGTATGATGAATCAGTATGGTATCGATGCGGTGCCAAAGATTCTCGACCGTATCAAGAAATTTGGATTCAAATACGCAACACTCTCAGGTACTACTTGGGGTATTGATGACGTGATGGTTCCAGAAGGTAAATTTGCTGTGATCGCTGATGCAAAGAAGCGAGCAGTAGAAGTCCAAGGTCAATTTGACGAAGGTTTGCTCTCTGAAGAAGAGCGCCGACGCATGATTATTGAAGTTTGGCACGGTGCCAAGAACGATGTGGAAAAATTGATCCCAGGCTCACTCGATCCTATGGGCTCAGTGTCTGACATGGTGAAGTCTGGTGCCCGAGGTTCGATCGGAAACATTACTCAGATGGTGGGTATGAAGGGTTTGATCGCGACTTCAACTGGTGAAACTATCGAACTCCCAATTCTTTCTTCGATGAAGGAAGGTTTGACTCCGATTGAGTACTTCATTACGACTCACGGTTCTCGAAAAGGTTTGACCGACACCGCGCTTAACACCGCAAAGGCGGGGTACTTGACCCGACGTCTCTTCGATGTGGCTCACGATGTGGTGGTCAACAGTGATGACTGTGGTACCAAGAACTTTATTGTCCTCAAGAAAGAAGTAGTGCTTGGTATGGATGTCTCTCTTGCGAAAAATATCCGCGGACGATTCCTCGCCGAAGATATTACCGATGCGTCTGGTAAAGTGTTGCACAAGAAAGGCCACTTGCTCGCAAAGGATGAAGCAGTCAAGGTAGAAGAGGCTGGTATTCTTGCGGTGTCAGTACGCTCACCTCTTACCTGTGATGCAGAAAATGGTGTCTGTGCAAAATGTTACGGTATTGATCTCGGTAAAAACATTCCAATCGATATTGGTGAAGCAGTAGGAACTGTCGCTGCACAGGCGATTGGTGAGCCAGGTACTCAGCTTACAATGCGTACATTCCACGCCGGAGGTACTGCGTCTGTTGGCGGAGATATTACCCAAGGTCTCCCTCGCGTAGAAGAAGTATTTGAAAAGCGAAGTCCAAAAAATCCAGCGATTGTGTCTGAAGTCTCAGGTACCGTCACTGAAATCAAAGATTCTGGAAAGGAAAAGGTGATTACCATCTTGCCTGACGTTGAAGACAAGAAGGCTTCAAAGAAAGCACTTGAATCAGTCGAGTATGTGGTCAATATTAAGCGTCAGTGTCTCGTGACTGTCGGCCAAAAAGTGGTCAAAGGTCAGATTATTACTGATGGTTCTGCAAATATCGACGATGTGTTTAAGTATGCTGGCAAAGAAAAAGCAGAAAACTACATCATTTCTGAAGTATCAAAACTGTACGAATTGCAGGGTGAAAGTGTATCTCGAAAGCACATCGAAATCATCGTGCGACAGATGTTCTCACGAAAGCGAATCAAGGTTGCTGGAGGCACTGCACTCTCAGTTGGTGATGTGGTTGAATCTTCACACTTGGCACAGGAAAATGAGCTCGCAAAATCACGCGGTCTTGAAGAAGCAAAAGCAGAATCAGCGGTGATGGGTATTACCGAAGTGTCACTCTCACGCCGAAGCTTCCTTTCAGCAGCGTCGTTCCAACACACCTCTCGTGTGCTCATCTCAACTGCTATCCGTGGTAGTTCAGATCGACTCGCTGGTCTCAAGGAAAACGTCATTATCGGCCGTTTGATTCCTGCTGGTACTGGATACAAGAACAGTCCAAAGTGGAAGATGATCGAAGCGATGCGAAAAGAGAAGGGTCTTGATAAGCCATTTTTCGGAGACGAACGATAGAGATAGATAGGTTTGGTTCTTTGTACTGATCAGTGGGTGATCAATTCCTCGTAGAGGCCATTAACTCTTACTTGTGTAATGTCAACCGTAGATACAATTAAAGAGCGTTTGTCGATTGTCGATTTGGTATCGGCATACGTCAAACTCGATAAAGCGGGAAATAATCTCAAAGGCAAGTGCCCATTTCACAATGAGCGCACGCCGAGCTTCTTTGTCTCGCCTGATCGAGGGACCTACTATTGTTTCGGATGCGGTGCAAAAGGCGATATCTTCACCTTCGTAGAGAATTTTGAAGGCCTCGATTTTATGGGTGCTCTCAAAGTACTCGCCGAGCGCGCAGGAGTGCAGATTGTCAAAGAAAATCCCACCGCTCGAAGTGAAAAAGATCGTATCTTGCTCGCGCTCGAGACTGCTACCATCTTTTTTGAGCGAAATCTCGGAGGATCGGTTGCAGAAAAATATCTCACCGGCCGAGGATTGACGCCGGCTATCATCCGCCAGTTTCGTATCGGCTTTGTACTTCCCGAATGGCGCACACTCTACGACCATTTGAAGAGTAAAGGGTTTACCGATGCCGAAATCGAAGGTGCGGGTCTCTCAAAGCGGATTGATAAAGAAAATAAAGACGCTGGTGGTCGCTACTACGATACCTTCCGCGGGCGAGTGATGTTCCCACTGTCAGATAGCTCGGGCCGAGTGATTGGTTTCTCTGGTCGTGTGCTTGTGGAGGATGAAAAATCGCCAAAGTATGTAAACAGTCCGGAGACAATCGTCTTCAGTAAGTCGCACTTCTTGTTTGGTTACGACAAAGCAAAGTACCAAATTCGCCAGCAAGATTATTCGATTCTGGTGGAGGGACAAATGGATTTGATTATGTCTCACCAGGCAGGGTTCTTGAATACCGTGGCTTCGTCCGGTACCGCTTTGACCTTCGACCAACTGAAGATGCTCAATCGGCTCTCACAGAGGATTATGATGGCGTTTGATGCCGACGGTGCGGGCTTCAAGGCTACGGTCCGTAGTGCCAAAATGGCGCTCGAGCTCGGGATGGATGTGAAGGTGGTCAGTCTTCCAAAAGGTGAAGATCCAGCGTCACTCATTCTCAAAGATAAGGAGGCGTGGCGCACGGCGATTCGAAGTTCAAAACACATCATCGACTTTTATCTCGAACGAGTGTGTGGCGAAGAAGTCGATGCACGCAAGCGAGCAAAGAAGGTGGCGGAGTTGGTGTTGCCGTTTGTGACCTTGCTTAAGAGTGATATTGAAAAAGCTCATTTCGTGTCAGTGATCGCTAAGGCGATCGGGGTGCACGAAGAAGCGGTGCGAGGGGATTTGGCGAAGGTAAAGACCGAATCAACAGCAGAAAGTGCTCCAGCTCCTACGCCACAGGCACGAGAGATCGATCTCTCAAAGCGCAATTATATCGAACGTCGACTGCTCGGCATCCTCCTCTGGCAAGAGTCGATTCCCAAAGAAACCACTGACCGAGTCGCTTTACGAAAAAAGCTTGAAGATATTATCGGAAAAAAGAGACTGACAGAACTTGAAGACGTCTTTCTCCCAAGCAAGAACGAATTAATTTTTGAAGCAGAGATTACCTATACCAAGCCCGATGTATTAAAGAAGACGGTTGCGGAAATGGAAAAGACTCTCGAGAAAGATATTTTAAAAGAACAGTTGGAAGGGTTGATGCGAAAGTTGTACGAATTTGAGCGAGAAAAGAAACCAGACGAAGCGAAAGAAATATTAAAACAGTGCCAAATCTTATCAAATAAAATTGCCACACTCTAATGTCGAAATCAAAAACAACAAAAAAGGCGGTCGCAAAGAAGTCGGTAAAGAAAGTCGCTCCTAAAGCGGTCAAAAAGTCTGCGGGTAGTGGCAAGCCGATGTCGAGTGCTCAAAAGAAAGGCCGAGAGCTCGAGCTCAAGGCACAGCGTTTGATGGTCAAGGGTCGTGAGCGAGGCTTCGTGACCTACGACGAGATTTTGCGTGAATTTCCGACCGTTGAGGAGGACGTGATGTTTCTCGATGAGCTCTACAGTCGCTTGTCTGTGGCTGGTATCGATATTCTCGAGGGAGGTGGTATTTTGGACTTGGATCCACACGATGAAGTCACTGGACGCAAGTACTCTTTCAAGGGTGGCGATTCTTCGTATGACTCGATTCAGATGTATTTGAAAGAAATTGGTCAGTACCCACTGATTTCTGGAGGGACTGAAAAAGATTTGGCAAAGCGTATTGCCGCTGGAGATGAAGAGGCGAAAAATTTACTCGCTCGAGCCAACCTCCGTCTCGTGGTGTCGATTGCTAAGAAATATGTGGGCCGTTCTCCTGACCTCACGCTTCTCGACTTGATTCAAGAGGGAAATCTCGGTCTCTTTAAGGCGGTAGATAAATTTGATTGGACAAAGGGTTATAAGTTTTCAACTTACGCGACTTGGTGGATCCGTCAAGCAATCACTCGCGCACTCGCTGATCAGTCTCGAACCATCCGTGTGCCGGTGCATATGGTGGAAACCATTGCGAAATACAAGCAGGTGGTCCGACGCTTGTCTCAAGATTTGGGACGAGAGCCTTTGGCAGAAGAAATTGCAGTAGAAATGGGACTTGATGTGGAGAAAGTGTATGCGATTGAGAAGATTGATCAGGATACCGTGTCACTTGAAAATCCGGTAGGGGATGATGGTGATGAAAAATCAACACTTGGAGACTTTTTGTCAGACGACAAGATTCTTTCTCCCGATCAAGAATCATCACGACGAATTCTTTCAGACCAAGTGAAAGGCATTTTGGATGATCTCTCTTTGAAGGAGCGAAAGATTTTGGAGATGCGACATGGCTTGGTGGATGGCATCACGCATACACTCGAGGAGGTGGGCGCGGAGTTTGGGGTCACTCGTGAACGTATTCGACAGATTGAAGCCAAAGCGCATGAAAAGATTCGAAGTCATGAAAGAATCAATCGGTTAAGGAATTATTAAGAGGGGGAGATGTTAGTAGTTAGATGTTAGACATTAGACCAGAAATGCCCAAGATTTTGCGAGAGCAAAATCTTGGGCATTTCTCATATGTCTCTGTTAGGCCATATTCTATAATTCTGACTCAAAAGATTTGCATTATTTTCTGTATATGTTATAATACACACAGAACAAAAGAGGTGACGCTGTGTTATCTCGTTCTTTTCAAGAAAGGAAATATGTTTGACCTATTGGAAATGGATCGGAGGGAAAAGCGTAAGGAGATTAAGGTAACTGTTCTGCATCGTCCTGGAGGTGTGTGGCGTCCGAATGAGTTTGCTCTACTTGGCGAGCGCCTTAGGACTGAAGCTCGTTATCGCCCCGAAGAACACCCTGAGCATATCGTGCTATGGGGACACTTCACCAAGGCACAGACTCTCGAGGTCTTGGGTGGTGGAACGGCCTACACGGCGACTCAGGTCACGGGTATCGATGATCCCCGAGTGCCATTTCCGTGCTTTGTCTGATCCGCGCAAAAGATCGTGAGCCTCGTCGTACCAACGGCGAGGTTTTTTTGTTGCACAACCACGACTCCAAGATAACCCCTTCGATTTTGGATGCAATACTTGCATTATGATATAAATATGCTATAGTATTTAAGGAAATCAGACTGTGGGTCAACGCAGTAGAAAGATAGAACCTTATGAAAAAATTCACGTTAATCGAGATCCTTGTGATTCTGTCGCTAGGACTTTTTCTCCTTTGGAAGCTCGGTCCGTTTCCGGGTTGTTTGGTTAGCGAGAAACATGCAATTTCTGCCCTCGAAAAGGCCGGTTACTCTGAGGTGAAGATCACTGATCGCTCCAACTATTTCATCTCTCGTCGCGGAGGTGGATATGGGGATGTGACGCGCTTCACTTGCAGTGCCAAGAATCCAGCGGGCAAGAATGTTTCCGACATTTATGTCTTCTCTGGCTGGCCCTTCAAGGGCACCACGATTCGCATGGATTGAAATTCTCTAACGACTTCGCTTGATTTACATCTCGCGAGGTCGTTTTATTTTTATGTAATTGTCGGCCTATCTTTGTTATACTACCCTTATGATTCCAAAGAGTACCGAGGCCTTTGATGCCGGCTATAAAAAGCTCAATAAAAAGCAGAAATTGGCGGTGGATACTATCGAGGGTCCAGTGATGGTAATTGCAGGCCCTGGTACGGGCAAAACGACCATTTTAACGCTTCGTATTGCCAATATCCTCCGTCAGACCGACACCCCTCCGTCGGGTATTTTGGCTATTACTTTTACCGATGCAGGGGTCAAAGCGATGCGGATGAAGCTCCGTGGGATTATTGGTAGTCGAGCGGATGAAGTGCGGATTCACACCTTCCACGGGTTTGCGTCATCTGTCTTTGCGGAATTTCCAGATCACTTTACGCACATTTATCGGACGCTTCAGATGACCGATATTGAAGCGCAGGAATTGGTCCGGGTGATTTTGAAAGACAAAAAATACAAACAAATTCGTCCGCTTGGTGAGCCTGATTTTTATATTTCAGCTATTTTAAAAACAGTAAGTGATGCCAAGCGTGATGCGCTTACTCCCGAAATGGTGCGTGATTTTGCTCGCACTGAAATCGATCGTATCAAGAATGACGAAGCGTCTATCTCGACTCGCGGAGCAACAAAAGGGCAACTCAAGGCAGATGCGAAAAAGCAGATTGAAAAATGCGAAAAGACTCTGCTTTTTGCGGATGTCTATGAGGCCTATGAAGCGAAGAAGCGCACAGAGAAGAAAATCGATTTTGATGATTTGATTTTTGAATTACTCAAGGCAATCCGCACCGATGAGCTTCTCAAGTCTTTGATTCAAGAAAAGTATCTCTATTTGTTGGTGGATGAGCACCAAGACACCAATGATTCTCAAAACGAAATCATCCGGATTATTGCGAGCTTTTTTGATACACCAAACCTCTTTGTGGTGGGAGATGAAAAGCAGGCGATTTATCGTTTCCAGGGTGCGTCAGTAAAAAACTTTTTGCAGTTCCAAACCATCTGGAAAAATATGCAGGTGATTTCGCTTGAGGAAAATTATCGTTCACACCAATCTATTTTGGATGCAGGATTTTCGTTGATTGAGAATAATTATGCCGATGGCGAGCATCCACTACTGCGGATACAACTCCTCGCCGGAGGAGATGATAAACCTCGGCCAATAGAAGTGATTACTGCGGGTAATAGCTCATCAGCCGACAAGGCACTGGTAGAGAGACTTTCTGATTTTGCCAAGCGAGCGGAGGGGCAGGAGGATAAGATCTGCGCGGTGATTGTTCGTCGCAATCGAGATGTGGAGCGAGTAGCAACTCTCTGTGAGGCGCACGGCATTTCGGCGGTATCTGAGCGGGGTATTAATATCTTTATCCACCCGATTGGTGCACTCTTTTTTGAGTTGATTCAGTTTGTCTCTGATCCATCTCAGTCTGAGGCGCTTGCAGTCACTTTGGCTTCTGGGCTTTGGGGTGTGCCGTTTGAAAAAGCATCGGGATTGATTCGACTAGTGAAGACTGGTAAGACAGATGAAGTGATTCGCGCCTTGCCG
>JBDKKW010000009.1:0-35192 GCA_039795895.1 Candidatus Parcubacteria bacterium
ACCTCTGCTCCATACACCTTTGTCTCGCTCACTCCAGCTGTGGGTACACACACCTTCAAAGCAAAAGCGACCGACAACTCAAACTTGTCTGGTGAATCTGCGGATGTGAGTGTGAGTGTTTCTGGTAGAGTGGTGATTAAATATCCGCCGACCGTCTCTTTGACCTCGCCTGTGGCCAATAGTCGGGTGACTCAGGGTGCGATAGTAACCCTCACTGCGATCGCGAGTGATACTGATGGTAGTATTTCTAAGGTAGACTTCTATGATAATGGTGTGTTGATTCCAAGTGGTACTGTCACAACCGCTCCGTACTCCATGGCTTATACTCCAACCATCGGCGCACATACCTTCAAAGCAAGAGCGACAGACAATGAATCATATACTGCAGAATCCGCTGATGTAGGGATTACTGTCGTGCCATACACCTCACCAAGTATCACACTCACAACACCAACCACTGGCGACCAATTTGCTTCAGGAGCATCGATTACGCTCGGGGCAACGGTCACTCTCGGTGACGGTACTATTACGAATGTGAAATTCTATGATGGTATTGTAGAGCTTGCCACCGACACCTCAGCTCCATACACCTATACTTATGCAAATCCTATTGTCGGTGAGCACCAGCTCAAAGCGAAAGTGACCGACGGTAATGGATTTGTGGTTGATTCAAATACCGCAAATGTCACCGTCACCTCTGCTCCACTGCCTCCGACCGTGAGTTTGACTGCTACTCCAAGCGCCATTACCTCTGGTCAGGATACGGTGCTGTCATGGCAGGTATCAGGAGCTACTGCGTGTGTATCTTCGAGTAATCCAGCCAATGTATCGTGGGATAGTGCCAATAAAACAGTCCCTGCGACTGCAAATACCGTGCTCACTCAGACGATTAGTGGGTTGAGTGCGAATGCTCAGTTTAGTCTCACCTGTACTGGTCCAGGAGGTTCAACTAGCGATTCTGCAAATGTCACCTTTACAGCACATTTGCCTGCACCAAATATCTCGCTTACCGTGATGATTCCAGAAGGGAATAGTTATGGTATTGCTGGACGAAATGTGTTGCTTTCATGGACAACAGAAAATGTGTTTCCAAATGGGTGTACTGCTTCCGGTAGTTGGGATGGAGTCAAAGCGAATATTGGTGTCAATGAAGTATCACCAGAATTGTTTGTGCCATCGGCTACCTACCAGCTGACTTGTCGCGGATCGGGAGGTACCCGAAGTCAGGAAGTGACCATTGAGGTGCTAGGAGGAAATCGTATCAATCCAGATTGTACAGCTGGTCAGACCTGTATCAAACCACCGGATCTACCAGCCGACGCAACGACTGGCGATATCGATTTGTATGTATCGAGTGGTGCAGAAGGGGTGACTGATTACGGCAAGGGGTTTAAGGGTGGCTTGCTCGCGGTAAAGAGTAATGAAGCGTACACCATACAGTGGACTGCTTCTACGACCCTTGCTATAGGGTGGACCTGCGCAGCAACAACTCCTGGTGTCGGGGTGCCAAATGATCTCGTTTCGGCGCTGGGTTTGAGTTTGAGTAATCTTGGTGTTGATAAGACTGGATCAGTGCAAAATATTACGGTTGAAAATAAACCAGCTTCTGCTGAGACCGCTACACCAATCATAAAGACCTACTCGATTACTTGTACCAAAAATGCTGGAGTGGCTGGACTATTTAAATCACTCTGGCAGTTGGCTTCGGTGGGAACACTTGCTCAGGCTACAGCAGCACAAACAGTTTCAGATAGTATCTCGGTGCAGATTAATCCTGAGGGAGTTGAGGCGGTTTCAAATCCTGTCGATGCTTCGGGTAATTGTCTCTATCTCAATACCGCCACCCCAACCACTGTGCCCAAGACCACCTCAAAGACTTTCTACAAAAAGAATTTGGTGAATAAAAATGTGGATAGTTGTAATGCAGAGGGGCAGTCATTTATGTGTCACGCGGGTGAGGTGACTAAAAACAATACCTTGATTCCAGCATATCTTGATCCAAACCAGAACGCATACAAGGCTTACAAATATGCATCGTGCCAGGAATCAAGTGTTGAAGAATTCTAATCAAAATCACTATGGATATTCAAAAAATACAAACCCCCTATACCATCCCAGCTAATCCTCCTGTTAAGCATAGCCCGTGGTTTATCGGCTTGCTGGTTGCTGTTGCGGTTATCCTGATGGGGACACTATCTGTATATGTGTATCGTGAATATACCAAACCAGAAGCGCAGGTAAAACGAGCACTCGAAAAAGTGGCTCCTGTTGATCCGGTGCCTATCCAGCAAGAAGCGGTGGATCGAGCGCTCGGTAGAGTGACCAGGGCGAAACCGATTATTCTAGACCAAAAAGCAATACAAGATGCAATGAACAAACTTCAAAAATAACCTTACCAAATACACTCTTATGAAAAATCAGACCAATTCTACATACATACGAGGACTTGTGGGTGCGCTACTCACACTACTTTTGTCGGTGAGTGTGGTATCTGCACAGTGGAGCGGACCACTTGCTTCACCTCCAGGGAAAAATACATTACCACCGATTCACACGGGGAGTGTTGGTCAGGTAAAAACAGGTAACCTTATTATTGAAGGGGTAAATGATTTGAGTCAGCCGTATGCAAATGGTCTGCTTGTGCATTATGGCAACGTCGGCATCGGCACCCTCACCCCCAACGCCAAACTCGAGGTCAACACCAGTATCGGTGGCGCCCCCGGCCTCCGCATCGGTGCTCCCAACATGGGATCAGTCTCGATCAACACCGGTACACTCGCCACTGACAACAACTTCCCCGGCTACCTCGCATGGTTCAACGGTCTCGGTACCCGTCTGTCATATCTCGGCTACGACTCTGCTACCAATATGAATTGGAAACTCGAAAACGGTGCTAATCTCCAGATTAGTGGTGGTAACGTCGAACTCGGTGGTCAAATTAAAATTGCAGGTGGTGCTCCAGGAGCGGGGAAGGTGCTTACCTCCGATGCTAACGGACTTGCGAGTTGGCAGGCGCCGGCAAGTACACAGGGAAATGGCGTTGAAATGATTGGTCTCTTTGATACTTCGTGTCCTACAGGTTGGTCTCGATATACCGCTTTGGATGGTAAGGTTCCTCGAGGTGCTGATACCTATGGTGGTACTGGTGGTTCTGATACACATACTCATACATGGACCGCTACCGTCTATACACTAGACAGTAGTTGGAGACCAGCTATTGCAAATGATCTTAAGATTAATGCTGCATCAAGTTGGCCTCCGTACATAAATATGATTTGGTGTAAGGGGACGATTAACGGTATTGGGGGTGGTTCAACTGGTGGATCTAGTACTGTGGTGTCTGCTACCACTCCTGATTTTGAAAGTGACTGGATTACAGTGGGTGCTTCTGCGACAGGTGCGGTGACACATAATCTTGGAGTGAGTAGATTTTCAAAATTTCAGATCATTGTTCGGGAAAACTCTACAAATAATGATGAAGTGGTCTACGATGGTATGGTTGCTTGTCCAGCTGCATTTACTGTAGCGGGAAGTGGATCGTATGTGCACGGTACTACTTTTTATGTTTCTCAATCTGATAACCCTACAAACAAGGTAAAATACAGTACCGGGTATACTTCGCCATGCTACCTCTCATCTGGTACTGGGATGAATTGGAGTACTATCAATAGATTGGGGTATATTACGAGTGCCCAGATCAAGGTGAGAATTTGGAAATAAGAGTAAATACCGTGAGGTAAAAAATCCCCAGGAAAGCAGAGCTTTCCTGGGGATTTCTCTTTTGCTGTATTTGCTATACTAAATGAATATTTATGTACCATTAAAAGAGTTTATGGGGTATAATTTAGAGGGTATTAGTAAGAAATCTTTATGTCATTTACAAAATTAATAAAATCGTTTTTTGTTCTCTCGCTCCTCCTTTCGGTGTCTGTTGTGTCTGCAGCATGGACTGCTCCAAACACTACTCCTCCGGGGAACAATACGTTCCCACCACTACACTCAGGTGCCGAATCACAAACCAAGACAGGCAACTTGGTGATTATGGGGCTGGATGATACAAACGCGGTGCGATCACTCGGATTCGGAGTGCTCAATGGCAACGTCGGCATCGGCACCCTCACCCCCAACGCCAAACTCGAGGTCAACACGAGTCTCGGTGGAGCCACCGGCCTCCGTATCGGTGCTCCCAATATGGGATCAATCTCGATCAACACCGGTACACTCAGTACTGACAACAACTTCCCCGGCTACCTCGCCTGGTTCAACGGCACCGGTACCCGTCTCTCATATCTCGGCTACGACTCTGCTACCAATATGAATTGGAAACTCGAAAACGGTGCTAATCTCCAGATTAGTGGTGGTAACGTCGAACTCGGTGGTCAAATTAAAATTGCAGGTGGTGCTCCAGGAGCAGGGAAGGTGCTGACGTCGGATGCAAATGGACTTGCGAGTTGGCAGGCGCCGGCAGCTGGGGGGACTACTTCTTTTGGTACCTGCGACACCACCCCTTTTGCTCCAAACATGACAACTGGTACTCAGTATCTAAACACCAGTGGAACACAACTGATCGTTGTGGCTACAGCTTCTGAGACATCAGTGAGCGGTCAGCAGTGGCTCCAGGGCTTCATCGGCTCAGCAAGTGCGGGTACACTAGTGGCAAACGATGTTTTCCTCTCACCAAACACCGCTTCGATCACCTTCGTTGTTCCTCCGGGCTATTACTACAAAGTGGTGAATCAAGCGACGAATGGTCCGACACTCAATGCGAATGCCTGGAAGGTGTGTGGGGGAGGGGGCGGATCATCTAGTGGAGGACCGACCATTCTTGGTCCTTTAGCAGATAGTTCTAATGATAGTCATACTCAACAAGTTACTTTTTCTTTAGCCACAGCTACTAATGTATTAATTGAAGCTCATTCAAATTTGGGAGTACCAAATTCAGTGGGGTCAACTGCTACTCTTTTGGTTGATGGGGTATCAGTAGATGAAGCCTATATTAGTGATGCGGCAAATAGTGGTGGGGCGACCTATTCAGTCGCTACATTAAGTGTGCGTATGGATCTTGCTGCGGGTAGTCACACACTAAAACTTACGTTTCCTAGTCCGGGTTCGATGTATTTTCCAGCAGGTAGACCACAACACCCTACTTATTTTTACGTCTACATGCTAACTCCGGGATCGGGACTTACTTCAGGTTTTTCTGGTGGTTCAACTGCTGGTGTGACAAGTATTGTCGCTGGCACAGGCGTGACTATTTCTCCTGCTGGCGGCACTGGTGCGGTGACGATTAATGCGTCTGGGTCTTCTAGCACAGGAAATGTCTGTGGTAGTGCAATCTATCACGGAAAGATTGATAATTTTGGCAAGTACACACTCACGGACGCTTGGGGTTGTGTAGTCGACTCAACCGGTCAAAATTTCCAAGGTACGACTGATTCGAATACTATGACGTACCTTGCTGCAGGTACATGTTCAGGTGGTGCAAGAAAAGTAACTATTGATCCACTCACCAAGAGCTTCATGTGTGTATATGAGGGTAATATCTCAGCAGCACAGACATTTGCACCGGGGGCGTGGTGCGGTGTATACAATATGGAAGTTAGAAATTCTGGCACCGCATTTAGTACAATTAATGCTTGTCTCGGAAGGACCACTGATTCCACCTCCACTTCGCAGTCCTTGTGTCCTACCGGATTCTCCCCTTTTTCTTTTGGTGGCTCCACGGCTGGTAGTGGAATTGGGCGACTTGATACTCTGAAGGTGTCTTGCATTAAGGACTAATCTTTTTCGGCCTAACGTAAAATGTTCTCCCACTCGCACAAAAATACTGATCAGCTGGGGTTGATGCCTGGAATGAAGATGGTGGATTTAAGTAAGGTAGTTGTTGATTAACGATATGGTGATGTAATCTCAGAAATCCCCCGAAAGCGGAGCTTTCGGGGGATTTCCGTTTTGCTATATCTGCTATAATACAAGGAGCTATTTTGTATGTTCATCGAACAAAAACAACTCAATGATTTTATTCTCGACTCAGGTCTGGTGACTCGAGCGGAATTTGATACCGCCTCGCTCGAGGCTGAGAAAAAGAAAAGTAGTGTGAGTGATGTACTTGTGGCGAAAGGGAAGCTTTCGGTAGATGATATTCGCAAGATGCAGGCGTATGTGCTCGGTATTCCTTTTGTAGATCTCAAAGGGCAGAAGATTGATTTTGCGGTTCTCTCACTCATCCCTGAGCCGATTGCTCGCAATCACAATATCGTGGCATTCAAGAAAAGTGCAGACACGCTCGAGCTTGCCATGCTCGATACCGACGACCTCACAGCAATCGATTTTATTAAAAAGAAAGTTGGTCTCAAAATCGCCTCTCGATTGACCGATGCAGACTCGATAAAGAGTGCACTGCTTCAGTATCAGAAGAGTTTGAAAGCTGAGTTTGGCGATTTGATCACCAAGGATGCTTCGTTGATTACCGCATCTGTGGATGCTACTATGACAGGTACCGAGTCAGCGGGGGATTTGAAAAAGATGGCTGAGGATTTACCGGTGGTGCGAATCGTCGACACCTTGCTCAAGCATGCGGTGCTTCAAAAGGCGTCGGATATTCATATTGAACCAATGGAGACACAGGTGGTGGTGCGATATCGCATCGACGGTATCTTGCATGATGCGATGGTGCTTCCGAAAAATGTGGAATCGGGTATTACGGCGCGTCTCAAGGTGCTTTCAAATCTCAAGCTTGATGAAAAGCGTCTGCCTCAAGATGGGCGATTCAAGATCGAGCTCAATGGTGAAAAAGTTTCGTTCCGTGTGTCGATTCTGCCTATCTACTTTGGCGAAAAGATTGTGATGCGTCTGCTTCGAGAGAGTGTGGGTGGGTTTAGTCTTGAAAAGCTTGGCTTTCACGGTGAAAATCTCGAGCGTATTCATACGGGAACCAAACAAAAGACGGGTATGATCCTGACCTCAGGCCCAACGGGAAGTGGAAAAAGTACCACGTTGTATACCGTGCTCGAGATGCTCAATACGCCGGATGTAAATATATCGACTATTGAGGATCCGATTGAATATCAGATGCCAAGAATCAATCAGACTCAGGTAAAGCCGGATATTGGATTCACCTTTGCCTCTGGTCTACGATCGCTCGTCCGCCAGGACCCAGATATTGTGATGGTGGGGGAAATTCGAGACAACGAGACAGCGAGTCTTGCGGTGAATGCTGCTCTTACGGGCCACTTGGTACTCTCAACGCTCCACACCAACTCTGCAGCTGGTGCGATTCCACGTCTGCTTGATATGAAAGTGGAACCGTTTCTCTTGGTATCGACGGTCAATGTGATTATTGGTCAGCGTCTAGTACGTCGACTGTGTCCTGATAGTGAAAAATATATATTGACCAAAGCTGAGCTCGATACGCTTTCAAAAAAGGTTGATATGGGTAATGTGCTCGCTCTTTTACAATCAGAAAAGATCGTCGCTCCAAATGCTACCTGGACCACTATTCCATTTTTTAAACCAAAGAAGACTGCCGAGTGTGAAGATGGGTATAGTGGTCGAGTGGGTATTCACGAAGTACTCAAGATGTCACCAACCATCAAAGATTTGGTGATGAAGGGGGCGACATCAGGGGAGATTGAAAAGCAGGCAAAAAAAGAAGGGATGATTACTATGATTGAAGACGGGATTTTTAAGGCGGTGCAGGGGCTTACTACCATCGAAGAAGTGTTCCGAGTTGTTTCCGAATAAATTATATGCAGTTCACTTACAAAGCAGCAAAAGCAAATGGAGAAATGTATGAATCGCATGGCGAGTTTGCTGATCGCTACGCGCTTTACAATTTTGTCAGACAAGCAGGGGATACAGTGATTTCGTTTGATGAAGCAAAAAAGAAAATGACACTCGATTCAGTCATTGCATTGCTGCCCATCGGCAAAAATATCTCACTGCACGAAAAGATTATTTTTACTCGAAATCTAGGCTCGATGCTGAATTCTGGACTGTCTTTGACTCGCGCCCTCTCGGTACTCGAGCGTCAGGCAAAGCCAAAGAGTACACTCCAACACATCATTATTTCGCTCAATGAGCACATCAATCGGGGTAAGTCGTTGAGTCAGGCACTTTCAGAATACTCCAATATCTTTTCGTCACTTTTGATTTCCATGGTACGGTCAGGAGAGGAGAGTGGCACCCTGTCAGAGTCGCTCAAGGTGGTGTCTGTGCAAATGGAGAAATCATACCTGCTCAAAAAGAAGATCAAAGGCGCGATGATGTATCCATCGATTATTTTCAGTATCATGATTGGTATTGGAATATTGATGTTGGTGTATGTGGTGCCGAGCCTCACGGCGACATTTAAGGAGTTGCATGTGGAGCTCCCGTGGACTACCCAGCTGATCATCTCAACCAGTGATTTGTTGCAAAATCATTATCTGATACTGCTCAGTATTTTTGTGGCACTTGTGGTAGGGATTACGGTAGGACTGAAGACTGCTACAGGTAAACGCTGGTTTAGCTATGTGACGTTGCATATGCCGATCATCGCTACGATTACCAAAGAATCAAACAGCGCTCAGACTACCCGCACCTTGTCGTCTTTGTTGTCCGCAGGTGTTGATGTGGTGCATGCGATGGAAATTACTTCGGAGGTGACTCAAAATGTGTTTTATCGAGAGGTGCTCGCGCATTCAACCGAGACTATTCAAAAAGGTTTACCGATTTCTCAGGTGTTTATTGATAACCCAAAAATCTTCCCGGTGTTTGTCGGAGAAATGGCTTCGGTGGGTGAAGAGACAGGGAAGCTTGCACCAATGCTTCTCGAAGTAGCTACCTACTACGAAGAAGAGGTCGAACAAAAGACCAAAGACATGTCGACAATTATCGAACCATTTTTGATGGTGTTTATCGGAGCGGCGGTCGGCTTTTTTGCGATTTCGATGCTGATGCCGACCTACTCGTTGGTCAACGCCTTTTAATGTTTTTATGATCTCTTTTTCTAAGGGAATATCGGTACTCGAACTACTGATCACTGTTGCGATCGTGACTCTCTTGGTGTCGATTTCTTTAAAAACATTTGGTCAATTTTTTACGGTCCAGTCGGTGGACAAAGAGGTTGGGGCGGTACTTTCGACCATTGCCTATGCCCGTTCGCAGAGTATGGCTGGGCGAAATGACACTTCGTACGGAGTACATTTTGCTTCAACGACCATTACGGTGTTTCGTGGATCAACCTACACCGTATCCACGACGACCAATATCGCGCGAGAGTTGTCTGGTGGGGTGGTAGTGTCGAGGCTTTCGTTGGGGGCGGGAGTTGTCGATGTAGTTTTTGGTAAGCTTACTGGCACCGCATCAGCTAGTGGTACGATTATGATTTCATCGACTAGAGACAGCACTCAAAGCAAGACGATTACTATCTCGGGCACCGGCTTGGCACAATAATCACTATGACACACACACCGTCACAATCAGGTTTTAGTTTGGTGGAAATCGTAGTGGGAAGCGCGATTATTGGCGTGGTGTTTGTGTCGATGATTGCTACATATGCCACGTATGTCAAAGCGTCATTTCAAAATGCGAGTACAATCAAGGCGACTTATTTGGCTGAGGAAGGGGTGGAGGCAATCAAAAGTATGCGTGATCGCGGATGGGGTACTGCTATAAGTGGATTGACCGCAAGCACCACCTATTACCTTGATTTTTCAAGTGGCTATTGGAAGAGTACTACTACACCGGAAGTAGTCGATAGTTCGTATCAGCGTTCCTTTGTATTGTTTCCAGTGTATCGAGATGGTAATAGTGATATCACTTCAAGTGGAGGCACGCTCGATTCAGATACAAAAAAGGCAGTTGTGACGGTAACAGTGGTGCCCCCAGCGATCGGAGCTACTACCACCAAGACTCTTAGTGCCTACGTACTTAATATTTTTAAAAACTAATGCGTACTCCTTTTTATAAACAGCGTGGAGTGACGTTGGCGGAGACTGTGGTGTATGCCACTGTGCTCGCGATCCTTTTTGTAGTGGTGGTCAATGGATTGATTCAGTTGACCAGAACCTATCGATCTCTGTCTGTATCTCGTGCACTCACTATCTCGTCGGTGTCGCTGATGGAGCGGATGGTCTATGAAATACGACAAGCAAATGATGTGGATCAAGTGAATAGTGTCTTTGGGACATCACCAGGGAAGCTGGTGCTCACCACGACGGCTTCAAATGGAAGCGCTACGACGGTTGAATTTTCTGTGGCGACTAGCTCACTTGTGGTAAAGCAGGGTGGCGTGCTACTCGGACCACTTTCAAGTGCGTCTACCACAATCGATAGTCTCATCTTTCGACTGATTACCAATGCCAACACTTCCAAAGCGGTGCGGATAGAAGCACAGATTAGTGCCACCAATGGGGGATATAGTAAAACTGCCAAGCTGTATAATACGGTTATTCTCAGAGGATCATACTAGCTATTTATGAATATTACTTTTGTCGCAAAAAAACAGAATGGTGGATATGCAATGCTGACCGCGGTGATGTTTTTCTTGTTTGCCACCAGTGTGATTGTGCTTGGTACTTCTTCGTCGGTCTTGCGTGAGATGCAGGTGGCATCCGACTTGCTCAAAAGTAAGGCGAGCTATTTTACTTCAGAGTCGGGAAGCGAGGATGTGATCTACCGTAAGAAAAATAGTGTATCGGTCTCCTCTACGGAGACACTGACTGTCGATGGATACCCAGCTACTACGGTCATTGGCACCGATGCATCAGGGAACACTACCGTCACCGCTCAGAGTGATCGCTTGGGATATACTCGTAAAATTGCGACTACTTTGACACAGGGTGCTGGAGCGGGATTTTATTATGGAGTACAGGTGGGGAACGGGGGACTAACACTCAATAACTCAGCGTCAGTTGTGGGAAATGTCTATTCAAGTGGTCCGGTTGTGGGTGCGAGTGCGATTTCTTCAAACGCGAATAATCCCACCTTTATTTCTTCGGTGAATGTGGGACCAAATGCGTACAAGCTCGTACAGAACGGCTCTTATGTATATGTGGTCAATGATGTTACGGTGCAAACAGTCGACGTTTCTAATCCAGCTTCTCCGGTGGTGGTATCAACAGTGACCAATCCTGCTGGAACATCAGGACAACAAAAGGACGTTGCGGTGGCGAATGGGTATCTTTTTGTGACCGCGACGAATTACGGAACACTACTCGCATTTAGTTTGAGTAATCCAGCATTGCCGGTGTATGTTGGACAGGTAACTACTACCGCTCCCCAAGCACTCGAGACGTCTGGTTCGTACGCCTATGTGCTTTCGTATTCGGGCAGTACACTCAAGACGGTTGATATTAGTAATCCTGGTTCGATGTCGGTGACTTCGACCATCACCACCAACTCCGCTCCAATCGAGCTTGCGATACAGGGGAATTATCTCTATGTAGTGAGTCAGGGAGGGAGTCAAAGCAAGCTTGAGATCTTTAGTCTTACCAACCCAGCAAGTCCGACATTGGTAGGCTCAACGGCTGTGACAGTCAACCCTATCCCACTTACAGTCAATGGCTCCTATGCGTATGTGGGCTCAAAAGGTGCTGGTAAGCTCGAAGTGGTCAATGTATCAAATCCAAGTGCTCCCGTGCTAGTAGGAGATAGCGGATCAAATTCTGCCGTTGATCCCAAGGGACTGTATGGTACCGGTAGTTATTTGTACGCAGCTATTTCCTATAGTACCAACAATCTATTCCAAGTCTGGGATGTATCCAATCCTACCGTGTGGTCACGAGTGAGTAATTCGGCAATTTTCGGGGGCGCACCGGTGTTTGTGACCGGAGGACCAAATGGCTATATTTATCTTCTTACTCAAAATAGCAATGCGGTGAGTCCACTACGTATTTATCAAGTGACTGGTTCTGGTGGGAATACTATTACCGGAGACGTGGTGTCGGCGGGACCATCGGGATCAATCACTCAAATTCACGCGACCAGCTCTCTCTATGCACACACCATTGCCAATTCACTCGCTGATAAAAATGCATACTACCAATCTGTCTCAAATACAACGGTTCGTGGACTGTCGTATCCGGGTAGTGTTGATCAGGCGACCACTACGATGCCAATAGCGGATAGTCAGACTGCTTCGTGGGAAGCCGAGGCTCAGGCGGGAGGATCGGTCACGTGTAATGGTCAGACGTATTCAATTACTACTACAGTCACTTTGGGTCCAAAGAAGATTCCTTGTGACTTGGATATTAGTAATAGCGGGGCACTAAATCTTACTGGGCCGGTGTGGGTGGCAGGTTCTATAACCATATCAAATAACTCAGATATTTATATTGATTCGAGTCTCCCAGGGAAAACAATACCGATTATTGCGGATAATATCAGTAATCATTCAACAGGTAGCACGATTACTTTGAGTAATAGCGGTGAGGCACATGGTGCGGGAGCAAATTCGTATGTACTGTTTATTTCACAGAATTCGAGTGCTGAAAACGGAGGGAATACTCAGGCGATCGGGGTGAACAATAGTTTTTCTGGAGAAGTGCTCCTGTATGCACCGCATGGACTAGTGAGTCTTGATAATAGTATTTCTTTGCGCGAGGTTACTGGATATAAAGTGGTGGCAAATAATAGTGCCAAGATTATTTACTCGAGTGGTATTGCGAATTTGATTTTTACGAGTGGACCGAGTGGGGGGTATTCTATTGGCAGTTGGGGCGCCTCGCAATAGAAGGCTAAAATCACTTTATCTGCTTTGTTGTCGATTCCGTTCGCTCCCGCGCGGTATGCCTATATACCGCTTGGTCGCGATACTCATCGACGCCTCGCATCTAAAGCAATTTTGGCCTTCTATAAATCTTGTAAGTGACTATGTTATAATGCCCTTTATGATCAAAAAGACCAGAAAACTGATTGTCGGCAATTGGAAAATGAACCCGCTTTCTCTTGAAGAAGTGAAAGAGATTACTGATGCGGTAAAGCGTACGATTAAAAAGACCAAACAAGTTACCGCAGTGCTCTGTCCTCCGGCTGTCTTTCTTGCTGAGGTTACTCGCGCAGTTCAAAACACAAAGGATGTGTATACTGGCGGTCAGAATACCTTTACCGAAGCACAGGGTTCATTTACGGGCGAAGTCAGTCCGATGATGTTGGCGTCTGTCGGTGCGGGGTATGTTATTATCGGACACTCAGAGCGACGAAAGATGGGGGAGACCGACGAGCAGATCTCGGCAAAGGTGCGCTTGGCGCTTGAGGCCGGACTTTCGGTGATCGTGTGTGTGGGTGAATCGGTTCGTGATGCACAGGTGAAATATCTTGAGGTGGTTTCTGGACAAATCAAATCAGCGTTTGCTGGTGTGACTGTCAAGCAGCTTCCTCAGATGATTGTGGCATACGAGCCAGTATGGGCAATCGGCAAGGATTCAAAAGGTCCGATGACTCCGCGAGATCTCTACGAGATGACTATTTTTATTAAAAAAGTGTTGTCTGAGCTTTATGAACAAAAGATTGCGATGAAGACTCAGATTTTGTACGGAGGATCGGTCAATGCCGAAACTTCGGCTGGCTTGGTAAAAGAAGGGGAGGTTTCGGGACTACTCGTTGGTCGGGAAAGTATTAACCCTGAAGGTTTTGCAGGTATTTTGCGTGCTGTTGATGCACTGTAGTCTATGCTTCCATTTAAAACACTCTCTCAGATCGGCAATGTGTCTGACAAAACAGTGCTTTTGCGTTTGGACCTAAATGTCCCGATTGAAAATGGCTTGGTGCGAGATGATTTTCGTATTGTACAATCGCTCCCAACCATCTCTTTTCTACAAAAAGCCGGAGCAAAAATAGTAATTCTGGCTCATTTGGAGTCGGTTGAGACTAGCTCACTTTCTCCAGTATTTGAGTATTTGAAAAAAAGCCACAAGATTGTGTTTGCAAAGACTGTTGCTGAGGCACAACAACTACTCACCACTCTCTCCGCTGGCGGGATGGTGCTGCTCGAAAATCTCCGCACCTTGAGTATCGGAGAAAAAGAAAATGATCCTGCTTTTGCAAAAAAATTGGCTTCGTTAGGAGAGGTATATGTAAACGACGCCTTTTCGGTATCGCATCGCAAGCATGCTTCTGTGGTTGGTGTGCCGGCTTTACTGCCTCATTTTGCAGGACTGCAATTTGAAAAAGAATATACCAAACTCTCAGAAGCGTTTTCTCCAAAACATCCGTTTACTTTTATCTTGGGTGGAGCAAAATTTGATACGAAGTTGCCCCTCGTGACGAAATTCCTGGAAAAAGCGGATACGGTTTTTGTCGGCGGAGCACTCTCAAATGATATTTTCAAACAACAAGGTCTTGAAATTGGATCTTCGATGACCTCAAGTGGTCCAGTTGATTTGTCGGCAATTATCGCTAGTCCCAAACTTCTGATTCCTTCTGATGTACGTGTGAATACGCCGGCAACTGCTCCTAGGAAGATAACCCAAATACTCGCCACCGACAAAATCCTCGACGCTGGTCCGCAGACCATTGCTGATCTGAAAAAAGCGCTCACCAACGCACAATTTGTTCTCTGGAATGGACCGCTCGGTGATTATGAAAAAGGATTTTCACAATCGACTGTGGAACTCGCAAATGCGATCATTGAAAGTGGTGCGTACTCGATTGTCGGTGGGGGAGATACCCTCGCGGTCCTCGCAGAAGCCAACCTTTTGAATAAATTCTCTTTTGTCTCGACCGCCGGTGGCGCCATGCTCGATTTTCTCGCTAATGAAACTTTGCCAGGCCTTGAAATGCTCAGTAAATAAGCCATTTTTTTGCGATCACAAAAAGTAAATATATAAGTGCTTGACATATTTAGCTATCTATGATAGGGTGCCTCCAGAACTGGTGTTTTATAGAGGGTTGTTAGTATTGTGTCAATGTGACACATACGCCTTCTCCGAGATACCTGTTTGATTGGTTGTTTGACAACAGAATACAAGTATGCAAAACGTTCATCTCCTTATTATCGATCCCCAGGTAGACTTCATGGATTCCAAAGGGTCTGCTTTGCCGGTTACGGGAGCCAATGACGACATGTGTCGTCTGGCTGGCATGGTTCGTCGTGTTGGGCACAAGCTCGCCGACGTCCATGTCACCATGGATTCTCACCACGTCGTCGACGTGGCACATCCTGGAATGTGGGAAAATCAGAAGGGGCAGAATCCTGCTCCGTTTACCATGATCACGCCTGATGACCTCGAAACGGGCATTTGGCGCCCACGCAATCAGCATTGCAAGCCTCCTCAATTGGGAGGGCAGACTCTCGGGCAGTATATGCTCGGGTATACGCGTGCTCTCGCCAAGGGTGGGAAGTATCCCCTCATGGTGTGGCCGGAACACTGCCTGATCGGCACTTCTGGTCATCGCGTGCAAGATGAATTGATGGGGGCACTTGTTGAATGGGAACGGAAGTATTTCGCTACGATCGACTTCGTTACCAAGGGCACAAGTCCGTACACTGAGCACTTCGGTGCTTTGATGGCGGAAGTGCCGATGGCAACCGATCCGAGCACTGGTCTCAATACGGCATTCCTCAGTGTGCTCGCGCAAGCGGACATTGTGGCAGTTGCCGGTGAAGCTCTGAGTCATTGCGTCTTGGAGACCGTGAGTCAGATTGCGGACAACATCGGTGCGGAGCACATCAAGAAGTTTCATATCCTCACGGATTGCACTTCGCCTGTGCCCCAGCCTCCGGGTGGTCCGGATTTTCCGGCTATTGCGAAAGCGTGGCTCAAGAAGATGGAAGGTCGCGGGATGACTCTCACGACTTCCGGCAAATTTTTGGCGTAACCTAATCGAAGCGTCAAAATTCACAAACAAGAAACCTCTGACCTACTACTACTATGCCCAGAATCGCTGACGAATCAGGAATGCAGACTCACCAGGGGTCAAACTACGCCTTTACGGGCGCGGGTTTGAATCGCCTTGGTGCCACCGAATACACGCTCGTGACCATCGCAGTTGATGTTACGGGTTCCACCCAAGGGTTTGAAGACAATCTCCGGCTCGCGCTGGTGACCGCCGTCAAATCGTGCAAAAAGAGTCCGCGATCGGACAACCTGCTTGTTCGGGTTATCACCTTCTCCACTCGAGTCGGTGTGTCCGAACTGCACGGGTTCAAACCGCTCTCGGAAATCGATCCTGACAAGGACTATCCGAAGTTCCAGCCTGATGGCATGACTCCGCTCTATGATGCGGTTCATTCCGCTGTCGAAGCCATGGCGATCTACGGGGCACAATTGACCAAGGCAGATTTCCTCTGCAATGGCATTGTCTTCGTCATCACTGATGGTGTGGATAATCATTCCACCGCAACTCCCGCCATGATTCGCGATGAACTCGCGAAAATTGGGCGTAATGAGGCGATGGAGTCTGTTCACACCGTGCTCATCGGCATCAATCTTCAAGGTTGCCGTAAGGAACTTGAGGGTTTCCAGAAGGATGCTGGTCTCAATCAGTTCATCGACGTGGGAGATGTGACTGCTGGCAAGCTCGCAAAGCTGGCCGCGTTCGTCTCGCAGTCGGTATCGTCGCAGTCGCAAGCCTTGGGCACTGGTGGCCCGAGTCAAGCGATTGCCGCGACCATCTAGGTCGCGCGTTCATTCAAAAACCGAAAACCCTGGGGCGGTGAGGAGAAACACCTCACCGCCCCTTTTCACATCTACAACTCTCTATGCAACTTGTTACTGATAGTCATTTTCTCATCGGGCATGCCCACCATACGGCGGGTAAGCCCTGTCAGGATTATGCTCTGGGTGGTGTACAAGGCAACATCGCTTATGCGGTGGTTGCTGATGGATGTTCCACGGGCGGATTGACTGATGTCGGTTCTCGAACCATTGCACTGACCACAACTCGAGCACTCAAAGGATTGTCTCGGTTGCCAGGTGTGTTTGGTCCGGGGCAGGTATCGCTGGTCCGTGGTGATGGGATACGTCAAGCGAGTATGATTTTGGGGCTCAATCCTCATGACATGCTGGCGACCTGTATCTACGCCCACCTCTCATCTGCATCGAACAGTGGTTTTGTCCACTTGGAAGGTGATGGGGTGGTGGCGATGAAGCTTCGCAGTGGAGATATTGAAATCTTCCGCTACGATTGGGCTGATAACACACCGTTCTATCCATCCTATATGGATAATCCGAATGGATTTATTCAGGCTCACGGAAACGATCTCACGGCACACAGACTGACGAGGCAACATTTGCTTGCGAAAGCCGATGGAACCTTTCAGCAGTTTACTGATGAACAGATTCCGTTGGGTAGAGGGATTCAGGGGGTTACGATCCCTATCGAACCTCCTAACTTCGCCAACATTGAGTTTGTTGCCATCTTCACTGATGGTGTTACTCAAGTTGAAAATGTGGATTGGAAAACTGCGGTTGTCGATTTGCTGGCATTTAAAACCACTGAAGGTGAATTCGCTAAACGGCGGATGAACCGGATGGTGAAAGATGCGCAGAAAAAAGGACATGGTCCAATCGACGACATTTCGTTCTCGGTCATCAAACTCAACCAGGAAGGATAGTATGACATCAAATCTTAAAGTGGTTCTCGAAAATCGTGGTCCACTCGTCCTTGGTCCCAACGATCACGTTGCGACAGGTGGCGAGGGTGCGGTATATAAGAGAGCGGGTACGGTCGTCAAAGTCTTTACTGATTCTGCCAAAATGAGGCGGGACGGTATGGCTGAGAAGATTCGACTACTCGCCCAACTCAGTCATCCGTTTATTGTCGCTCCGCAAGGGGTGGTGACCGATGATCAAGGTGCAGAGCTCGGCTATTACATGCCGTTTGCCGATGGTGAACCGCTCTCACGGTTGTTTACCAACGACTTTCGGCAACGTGAAAGGGTTACGGATAAAGACTCCTCAATGTTGGTTGATCGGATGCGTGAAGTAGTTCAGTTTACACACGATCATCGGGCAACCATGGTTGATGCCAATGAGCTCAATTGGATAGCACAACTCGGCGGAAAAAACGGCATTGAACCTCGCGTCCTAGACGTGGATTCGTGGGCCATCGGTAGGTGGCCAGCGAAGGTGATTATGCCTTCTATCCGAGATTGGCGAGCGAGCACGTTTGATTCCAAAAGTGACTGGTTTGCTTGGGGAATCGTGACGTTTCAGGTCTATACGGGTATCCATCCCTACAAAGGGACTCTTGATGGCTATAAACCATCGGAGTTGGAAAAGCGTATGAGGGCTAATGCTTCGGTGTTTACACCGGGCGTAAGCCTCAATCGGGCAGTGCGAGATTTTAAGTGCATTCCCGGTAAATTGCAGGATTGGTATCGGGCGGTCTTCCAAAACGGAGAGCGTTCGGTGCCACCATCACCGTTTGATACTACTGTGGTTGCGAAAGCAGCGACGGTGGCTCGAGTGGTGGTAACCGCTACGGGGCGTTTGAGCTATGAAAAGCTCTTCACTCAAGCGGGCGATCCTGTGGTGTGTGTGTTCTCGTGCGGTGTGTTTCTGCTTGAATCCGGAGCACTGGTTGATTTCTCGACCAAGCGAGTCATTGGGAAAGCAAAATCTCGTGACTGCGAGGTGGTGAAAGTTGCCAATGGCTGGCTGAAAGCAGACAAAGACGGGAATCAGTTTGTGTTCGCGTATATCAACAGTACGAACTTTAATGAGGAGCCGTTGACGCTCCAATTGAAGGGTCATCGTCTGTTGCGATACGAAAATCGTTTGTTCTTTGTGACCGATCAAGGTCTTACGGAACTGAGCCTTATGAATTTCGGGAAGCCGATTCTGTCTGCCGGAAATACGTGGGGAGTGATGATTAACTCCACACGCTGGTATGACGGAGTGGGAATCCAGGATGCAATGGGGGCCACATTTGTTATTGCGCCATTTGGCGACAAGGCATGTGGTCAGATCCGAGTGAAAGAGCTTGATGGGTTGACGCCAATTGCGGCAAAATCGGGAAACCGGTTTGTTGCGATTATGGCGGTAAACCGCAACGGTGAATACCGTAAAATCGAACTCACCTTCGATGCGGAATACAAGTCCTACACGGTGTGGCAAGGCGGGGCTCAGAGTCCTGACCTGAATGTATCCATCCTGCCAAAGGGTGTGTGTGCCACAATCCTGGAAGACGGAGAATTGATCATCTTCGTGCCTACGAATGGAAAAGTGATTAAGGTGCCGGACAAGGCCGTTACCACTGAAATGTCCCTCAGCAATTTGGGAGATAGGGTGGTGTATGTCCTCGATGGCGCAGTTTGGAGTGTCAGCATGAAAAGCTGACAAAAAAGACGCAACGGCTCATCCGATGGATGAGCCGTTTTTTTATTTTATTTCTTTCCTAATCTTTTCCTTATTTTTCTCAAAATCTTTTTTGTTGCCGAGGGTGTCGGAATGAGGAAGGATTGACACATGGGAGTGGGGAACTTCGTCGCCTTTGACGCCAATCCAAATCGCTTCTTGATCAAAAGCTTTTTGTTGTGCGCGAGCCACTTTTTTGGCGAATTCAAAATAGGATCCAATATTTGGTACATCCCAGACCCAGCGGTAGTGTGTCTTTGGGATAATAAGTGTGTGTCCGACTGAGACAGGGTTGATGTCGAGAAATGCTAAAAAGTCGGCGTCTTCGTGGACAATGTGTGCGGGGATTTCTTTGTTTACGATTTTACAGAAGATACAGGAATTCATACCCTCTAGTATATGGTAAAATTGACTGATGCGAAACTATACCGTTCGGGAACCGATTCCTGATAGTGCCCATGAAGCATTGGCTGACTTTCCATTACTTACGCGAAATCTTTTGTATTATCGTGGCCTTAATACTAAAGAAAAGGCGTCTGACTTTCTATTGCCGGATTACGAAAAGCACACTTATGATCCATTTTTGCTCAAAGATGCAGAAAAGGCTGCGAAGCGTATTTGGAAGGCTGTGTTGTCAGGAGAAAAGATCGTGATTTATAGTGACTATGATGCTGACGGGGTGCCGGCGGGGGTGTTGATGCATGATTTTTTTAAAAAGATTGGTTACACGAATTTTATAAACTACATTCCTCATCGACATGATGAAGGATTTGGTTTGCATATTGAAGCTATCGACGAATTAATTAAAAAAGACGCTAAAATAATTATTACGCTTGATTGTGGTATCGGTGATGTGAAAGAAGTTGCGCACGCGCAGTCGAAAGGAGTGGATGTGATTGTGACCGATCACCATTTACCTCACGACACCTTGCCTCCAGCATTTGCCATTGTAAATCCAAAGCAGTCCGACTGCCTGTACCCAGAAAAAATGCTGTGTGGTTCGGGTGTGGCGTTTAAACTTGTGCAGGCGTTGATTAAGACTGGTCCGTTTGCAGAAAAAGCTGTGGAGGCAAAGATTAATTGGCCACTTAAAGATGGTTTTGAAAAATGGCTTCTTGATATGGCGGGGATTGGTACGCTTTCTGATATGGTACCGCTAACAGGAGAAAATCGAGTAATTGCACATTTTGGCCTAAAAGTACTTCGTAAGTCGCCACGTCTTGGACTTTTGAAATTACTCCGAGCACTCGGTACCGATCAACGATTCCTCACTGAAGAAGATGTAGGTTTCACTATTTCACCGCGCATCAATGCTGCTTCTCGAATGGGGGTGCCATACGATGCTTTCCGATTACTCTCAACCACTGATGCCGATGAGGCGCACACCCTTGCTCTACATTTAAATGAAATCAATGATGAGCGGAAAGGGATCGTGGCTCAAATTACTAAAGAAGTGAAAGCGATTATTCGTGAGCGCTACGCTGATTCACCAAAAGAAGTGATTGTGATGGGTAATCCAAAATGGAAACCGACGATTTTAGGCTTGGTGGCAAATGCTCTGATGAATGATCATACTCGACCAGTCTTTTTGTGGGGGAGAGAGACGGGGACGGTACTTAAAGGCTCATGTCGGTCTGATGGTAGTGTGGATGTGACCGCGTTGATGTCGGAAGCGCGGGATCATTTTCATGAGTATGGAGGGCACGCACTTTCCGGAGGCTTTTCGGTGGTGCAGGAGAAAGTACATTTGCTTGAAGATGCGCTCAATTCTGCCTATCAAAAAGTGAAGACTGCTTTTACGGCGCCAGTAGTCTATGCCGATGCACGACTCACTGTCGATGAGGTGAATGAGGGTTTGTACACTGAGGTGACCAAGCTTTCGCCGTTTGGGGTGGGAAATCCAAAACCGATTTTCTTGTTCGAATTTGTCTCACCATCTGCGGTGAAGAATTTTGGCAAACAAAAGAATCATTTGGAGTTATCGTTTAAGCGAAAGAACGGGGGACCGCTCAAGGCGATTGGCTTTTTTATGGTGGAAGGTGATTTTGCGGTACTGTCTTCGGGTAAGCCGTTTTCTCTGGTGGCTACACTCGAAAAATCCTATTTTAGAAATATGCCGGAGCTTAGGTTGCGGATAATTGACATATTTTAGTATAGATGATACTTTGGTGTTCGGTAGGACAGAAAAATCGATAGGCATGATTACGAGAGTAAGTAATCTTTTGGCGGACACTGCTTACTCGCCTCGAGACACTACCAAGCTTTGGTCTACTGATGCACGAGCTGTTTCCATACTTGTGTGGGTAGATTGAAGTTATTGCCATCTCTCGGCACATAGGGTGCACTTCCGGTTCCCGGGAAACGAGGGCTTACAGGGACTGTATACGAGGTACTCCGTAGGAAGCGTTCAACCTACGCGACTTACATTGTGAGATCTCACTCTCGTGCGTACGGAGAGGGTACAGAAAAAGTTACAGACGCTCGGGCCCCCGCAGTGCATACGGCACTGCGGGGTTTTCATTTTGTGTTAAAATGACTAGATGCTAGAGAAAATTACTATTTTTACTGACGGATCTTCTCGGGGGAATCCAGGCCCTGGAGGTTTTGGTGCTGTGGTAGTGGGTAATGATTTCGTTCAAGAAATTGGTGGACGAGAAAATCATACTACCAACAACCGGATGGAACTTCTGGCTGTTATTTCAGCATTATCTTTTCTCGACACTATTACACTATCAACTAATAACTATCAACTTCTTCTCTACTCTGATTCCCGCTATGTCATCAACGGTGCCACCAAATGGATTTTTGGTTGGCAGAAAAATGGCTGGATAACCAGCCAAAAGAAAGAAGTTGAGAATCAAGATTTGTGGGAAAGACTTTTTGGTGCAATGCGTGGAAAAAAGATTGATTGGCGGTATGTGGGTGGACACATAGGTGTGTCTGGTAACGAACGCTGTGATGAAATCGCCACCGCTTTTGCTGATAATACTTCGCCGAAATTGTACACAGGCTCGCTTGTAGAGTATCCGATCAAGAATATTCTTTCGGTTATCTCAAATCCTGCGCTCGCATCAACCAAAGAAAAAAGCGGATCACGGTCAAAGGCTACGGCGTATTCCTATGTCAGTAGCGTGAATGGGGTAGTACAAACACACAAGACTTGGGCGGAATGCGAAAAACGAGTGAAAGGTGTCTCGGGTACGCGTTTTAAAAAGGCACTCAATCCAGCTGAAGAGCAGGATTTGATACGACAATGGTCTACCAAGTAGATACAGTTACTCGCGAAGCACTCCGTACAAAACTTACTCACAAGTTTCTCTTTCAAAATCGAATCATTCAGTATTCGCTTGCTGGTTTTATCCTAGGTGTCGCTTCTGCGTCACTTTTTTCTTTTGGATTGGCAGGGTCGGGGGTCATTTCACTGCTCGCGTTACTGATTCTTTTTTATGGAGAGGTGGATACGAGAGCACACAAGGAATATACCCGACTCATCTTTTGGTTACTTTTGTTTTGTGCTATCGGTGTGGGACGGGTCGCAATCTTGGAGCACACGGCTAGGCATAATCTCGATCCGTTTGTGGGGACGAGAGTGTCTGTGTCGGGAGTGGTGGTCGGTGAGCCAGATATTCGAGATGATGCGCGGAAGCTCACCGTACTGGTCGATACGATTTCAGACAATCACGGCACAGCAAAGTATTCTGGGAAAGTGTTGGTATCGAGCACCTTGTACCCGACCGTGGCGTACGGCGATCGGGTGCAGGTTCGGGGCGCACTCTCGTATCCGCGGATATTTGAGTCACAAGCACAGACAGGAAGAGTGTTTAATTACCCGGCGTATCTAGCAAAAGACGATATCTTTTATACGATGGATCGAGCGGGAGTATCGGTGGTGGGACACGATGAGGGGAATTGGGTACAGGCGAGGTTGTTTGCACTCAAACATTATTTTGTGTCGACGATTGACCAAATTCTCTCTGAACCCTACGCCTCGCTTTTGAGCGGGCTACTCCTTGGAGGAAAGCAGTCGCTGGGCAAAGAACTACTTGATCAATTTAAAACCGTCGGTCTGATTCATATCGTAGTGCTTTCGGGCTACAACATTACCTTGGTAGGGGATGTAATTTTAAAATTGTTTTCCTTTTTACCGAGATTTTTCTCGATGTCGCTCAGTGTGACTACTATTATTCTCTTCGCGCTGATGACGGGGGCGGGAGCGACGGTGGTGCGGGCGAGTGCGATGGCATTGATAGCGCTCTACGCGCGGACACACGGGAAGATGTATGATATGACACGCGCATTACTTTTTGCGGGTTTTGTGATGGTGTTCCATAATCCAGCGATTTTGCTTTTTGATACATCGTTCCAACTTTCTTTCTTGGCGACTCTTGGACTTATTTTACTCTCACCAATTTTTAAAGAAAAATTGTCGTTTTTGCCGGAGCGGTTTCAGTTTCGAGAGATCGTGGCGAGTACCTTGGCGACCCAGGCGTTTGTGTTGCCCTTGATTTTGTACAACACGGGTGCATTGGCGGTGCTTTCGCTCCCTGCAAATTTACTGGTGCTTCCGACCATCCCAGCCACAATGCTTTCGGGATTTGTGGCGACAGTTACGGCTTTTGCAAGTCCAATTGTTGCGTTGCCCTTCACTGGTGTGGCGTCACTCTTGCTTCACTATCAAGTTGGTTTGGTGCGATTAATTGCCAGTATTCCTTTTGCATCGGTAACGATCCCGGCTTTTCCTGTCGGGGTGCTTGTCATTGCGTATTGTGTGCTTGGAGGGTGGATTTTTTGGATACGCACGAATACTAGGCAGGCTTCAGACGTTGAACTATAGGGAGGTTGCTTTTATGGATGTGTGGGAGTATTGTAAAAGAGGAATAGTTCATCTCAAACCTTGTATCTATGTCAACTAAGCCGTCTTCCACAGACCGTCCTAAAATCAGGCGGATTTTCCCTAATCTTCCTTATCCGCGCGCAGGCAATTTTCAGCCTGACAATGATAGTGCTGGGCGTGATAATGCTATAAGTAATGAAGTTGGTGCTCGGCCAGATCGGGCTCCAAGGCGGGTTTCTCTCGCTGATGCGATGTTGGTGCTCTGACATTAAATCTCTTCGACACTAGTCGATTGTTGGTTTGATAAGGTGGTAAAACGATTTGCCCCGTCTCGCGAAGCGAGACGGGGCTTTTACTTTCTATTTTGTCGCCTCAATAAAGTTCTTTTCAATCACTTCCCAGTTGAGGTTCGCAAAGAAATCTTCAATGTACTGCTTTTTGCCGGATGGTAGATAGTCTGCGACAAACGAGTGCTCCCACATGTCGAGGGCGAGGATGATCGAGACCGTAGGGAGGTGGCCCAAGTGTTGTTCATCTACCCAATACTGGATGAGCTTGTCGGTGTGTTTGTCGTAGCCAAGCATTGCCCAGCCGACTCCGCGGGTAGTGGCAAGATTTTTGAATATCTCAATACGACGCTCAAATGTTCCCCCCTCAGTCATCTTTTTGTAGAGCGCAGATTCAGGAGAAATTGCTTTTGCACCATCTTCAAAACTTTTGAAATAGTATTCGTGATTGCGCATCCCACCAAATTCAAATCCTTGTCTACGATACGCCTCTCGTCGTGCGTATTCAGGGTTGTCAGGATTCTCAACAATTTCGTGAATAGTATTTAAATTGGTGACGTATCCCGCATACAATTTCAAATGCTCCTCAATAGTCTTTGCGGAAATACCCTTGAGGGTCGGGATGTTAAATTTTGTTTCGGTAAATCGAGTGGGCATAGTAGATGATTAAGCTTATAACCATCTCATCTTAGCATATTTTGCGGGCTTGACCCGAGTCTGTTTTTAAGGATAATAACACAAGAAACAAAAGAGAAAGTTCTGTTATGAGTAAACCAAAATCGACTCGTCCTATCCCTAATGTCATTCCTCCGATAGAACCCAAGGTGTGGCAGGAAATGCTTGAGTGTAGAGAGCTCGCAGGTCAGATGGCTGATTTGGAAGCGGAGGTTAAGAAACATGTGCCTGTAGCCGCTAGTCGTGCTATGACGGGACTAGTTGCAACTCACGGCGTTAAGGGTCTGGAAATTAATGCCGAGCAAACAAAGCTTGTGATTATCTTGGGCAATGACCGTAAGCTTGTTTTTAAGGTGAGTGATGTCAATGATGCGTGGATTGAATACCCCGATAAGGTCTACGATTCCGCGTCAGATCCAGATTTGGCTGAAAACCGGAAAAAGTTGAAGGCATTGAGCGCTGAGCATACGCGGAGGTGGGGCAGTATTTCAGAGAGTGATCGGCATGCATTCTTATTTGGGAAACGGTGTTAATTTCACCAAGACTTACGACCAACAATCGTAAGTCTTTTTCATTACTTGACTCCAATTATTTTCTGACTATAGTGGTTGAGGAAACAAACGAAAGGTTAGTTCTTATGAAAAAATCCAAAACAGTCTCAACCCCACCCCCGCCAGCTTCTACGGCTCAGCCTTCAGTCAAGCCGGATCTTGAGGAGGTGATCAAGGAGTGCCGGGCTTTGTGCTCAAAAGTCTTCAGGTTTGACGCTGAGGCTGAGATGCGGGCCATGGTGGGTGCCAATGAAAAGCTTGCCAAGCTGGTGGCGACCGGTGTGAAGAAGATTAAAGTCAACAAGGGCCAGACTTCACTCACCGTCACGTTTGGCAATGGAAAAGTGGTGCCTTTCACGGTCAATGATGTGTGTAAGGCGTGGATTGGTTACGATAATACGGTCTATAACAGTAGAAAAGATCCTGTTATGAAGTTGATTTGGAAGGAGAAAGAGGAGGCTGAAGCTAAGTTGAGGTCGATGATGGAGACAGTTCCTGAGACTCAAAGGCTTCGAGCGTTGGGACTTGAAAAGTAATTGTAAGACTCGCGACAACATCGCGGGTCTTTTCTTTTGATACAATACCATGATGCAAAAAGTGGCACACATTCGGCTGGCAATTCTAGGGATACTTTTGGTAGCGACGGTCACGTTGTGGGGGATTGTCTTGCGGGAGGAGCGAGGTGGGGTGCTGACGGTAGCTTTTTTAAATATTGGCCAAGGCGATGCGATCTATATCGAAGCTCCAAATGGCCGACAAATGTTGGTCGATGGTGGACCGACTCGAGCTGTGCTCTCAGAACTTTCAAAAGTGATGCCGTGGTACGACCGATCGATTGATGTGCTCCTGGTGACCAACCCTGACAAGGATCATATGGCGGGATTTATTGATGTGCTGAAATCATATACGGTGGATGCAATATTTGAGTCGGGGACATTTCCGGGGACGCAGGTATACAAAGAATTGGAGCAGACGATTACTGATGTGGGGGTCAAAAAGCTGTTGGCCAAGCGGGGGATGACGATTTGGTTTGATAAAGAAACCAAGCTCACGATTCTTTATCCCGATCGAGATGTTTCGGGGCTTTCAAGTAACGACGGATCGATTGTGGCGAAACTTTCGTATGGCAATACGTCGGTAATGCTCACTGGAGATGCTCCCTCGGGAGTGGAGAAGTGGCTGATACAGCTTGATGGTAAGAATTTAAAAAGTAACGTTTTGAAAGTGGGGCATCACGGCTCGCGCACGTCGACCTCGCCTGAATTTGTGGGATTCGTGGAGCCTGCATACGCCGTGATCTCAGATGGCGTGCACAATCGCTATGGACATCCACATAAAGAAACTTTGGATACACTCGCGAAATTTAATGTGCCGGTGTTACGCACCGATTTGCAGGGGACTATTGTGATGCATTCGGATGGGGAAGAGGTACGGTTTGAAAAGTGAAGTCTTTAGTTATTAGTTGATAGTTTGTAGTGGGGAGGAATATAGTAAGAAAATAAAAAAGCGACCCCGCTAGTGGGTCGCTTGTGTCTAGGTGTGCAAAAGTGTCGAGATTTGACCTCGAAGCTTCTGGATTTCCTCGGTGGTATCTCGTGCACAAACCTTTTGATGAACCTTACAACACACGATAAGTTTCTTGAGGATACGCAACCCCTCGTGGATTAACGGGGTAGAATTCATTGTCTCGAAATCAAAACGTCGAGAGACCCAATCCATGTATTCTTTGTTTGCGTGATAGTATTCCACTGTCAAAATCAGTGATTTTTGCGAGAATACATTGAGCTTGCATGCTTGTGAGACACTCCGAGCGTTCATATAGCATACCAAGACGATGCAAAACGAAATGAATGCCAACTGGCCCTTTGTAAACAGGGCGATGGCTCCAAAAAATACAGAGATGGCAAGAAGAATCCATTCTACTGCCTTGTATCTTTTGAGTCGTTTGATGGCTGTGCGATACTGGGCTTTGTAGGTAGGGTATTTCGGGTGATGAGTCTTCATAGAAACGATTTATTTTTTGATGAACATTCTATTCTCAGAATACCATTTTCGAATAAAAAAGCAACCTTGGTGAGGTTGCTTAGAGTCTTGATTTACCTAATCTTGTGCACCGCACAAAATAGAAAAAGACGTGGATCTGGATCGGTGACGATGGTGAGTTTGTCGAGATGCTCGAGGGGCACTTCTGAGAGTCTGTCCAGAATTGCACCAAGTAGTAATGCTTGCTTTTGAGTAATCGGTGTCTGTTTATGTGCCAGACAAATACTCCAGAGGAGTGTTTGTAGGAGAGCGGATCCCATACGGAACGCTTGATAGTCCAGAAACTTGGGGATTACCAAGCACGACGCCATGCAGTTGATGGTGCTTTGCATACGAGTTTGATGCTAATGTTCTATTCTGATTACAGCATACGGGCTGGTGCACAAAAGTCAATTTAGCCAGCTCGATGTGGAAGTAGGGGGGCTAGAAGAAAAACGAATCTCGCGAGATTCGTTTTGCGTTTGAGGTACTATTTTAAGGGAAGAGTCTTTTGATATCTTCCGCTCTGTATCGCCAATCGTTTGAAGCCAATTGGATTGCGGAAGTAGATTTGTTCGTAGTAGTAATGTTTCGGCACCCGTATCGTCGACGCTTGTAGTGCGCTGATATTCACGACGGTCTTATTTCTTCCAGGAGCGTGAATGTATTCTCTGGTGGAGATGAGTATGCCGATATGTGTTGGTCGAAACCCATCGCGACTCCAAAATACTAAGTCGCCAGTGCTCGCAGATTCAGGATGAATAAAAATGCCGAAGTGATCAAAGAACTCATTTGCATGTCGAATGTCTTTGTCCCATTCAAATCCAATCCGACATAGAGTGTGGCAAACAAATCCAGAACAATTAAAACCTTTTTCGTCTTGGCCAGATTGTGGGCCGGTATATCCGACCGAGGGATACCCAACAAATTTCAACGCTTCATGTGCAAACTGTGTTCGTGTCATACTAAACCTTTCTTTCTTGCAGTGAAAAACCACCCGAGAGGGTGGTTTTGATTTTAAACAGTAAAATCATTCACCCTCGTTTAGGAGATGAATGAAGCGCTAGAGAAACCAGACCAGGTTTGAGTTGTCTTGGTTATAAGCATTTTAGTTCGGTTTATAGAAGTCACCAAATTACTTCAGATGCGCGAAGCCGATGAGTACCGCGATCAAGCTGTAGGGTCGCGCTTCAATGGACATTGCGCGACCTGATTTTGCTAAATCAACTGCGCGGGAGCGGGCGGAGTTGGCGACAAAGCAGATGAGGTTGATTTGGTGACTTATGTTAGATTATGCCTGCTTTCTTGAGTGTAGCATACGCCCCATTCTTATTGATGGTCTTGATTGCGCGGGTAGAGATGGTAAGTACGAGAGTCTTTTTGAGCTCAGGTACATAGATACGCTTCTTTTGGAGATTAACCTGTCGGCGTACTTTACCAGTAGGGTTGTACTGGGTTGCACGAGTGGCATTACTATAGCCACCCCCTAGGATTGATCCTCGTTTTGTAATTGGACAAATGCGTGCCATAAAGTTTAGTTGCGCTTCGATTTAGATTCGTAATTGCGTTTCGCTATGCTATCATATAGAGGAAATTATGTCTACCGACTTCATCTTTTCTATTGCGGTGCTGATAATGTCGATCGTGGTGCACGAAGTGGCTCATGGTGCCGTAGCCAATCGTCTGGGCGATCCAACAGCCCGTCTCGCAGGTCGACTAACCCTTAATCCTATCGGTCATATCGATCTTTTTGGTTCAATTTTGTTACCCTTTCTTTCATACCAACTCGGGGGAGTACTCTTTGGTTGGGCCAAGCCGGTGCCAGTGAATACTTACAATCTGAAATACGGCAAATGGGCAGAGGCAATGGTCTCTTTTGCGGGGCCACTTGCGAATATTCTTTTGGCGGTGGTGTTTGGGCTGCTTTTCCGAGCCTCAGTGTTATGGTACCCCAATCAGACATTTATCAGCGCGGTTTCTGTCGTGATTTTGACTAATCTTGTGCTTGCAGTGTTCAACCTTATCCCACTCCCACCGCTCGACGGTTCCAAGATTGTCGGTGTGTTGGTCCCATACCATTTCTACAAATTTCATATTTTTTATGAGCGGTATGCGCTGGTGCTGACGATCTTGGTCGCGTTTTACCTGTGGCGATTTATTGTGCCCATCATCCCATTTTTGTTTACTATTCTCACCGGAGCACCACTTGGTTAATTAGTTTTATGCGTCTTCTTTATCGTACATTCTTTCTCGCAGTACTCATCCTCCTTCCGGCATCTTTTGTGTGTGCGTCAACGACCGATGGGACGGTAAGTAGTATTACCAACAATATCGCTCGTTTCCAAAATGGCTCATACGGCAAAATTAATTTCGGTGCCACCAATGGCAATGTACATATTACCAACAGTGGACTCACAGGCTACGCATGGGGAGATGTGGTGGGGTGGATCAATTTGGCACCAACCGGAGGCGGAGTGCACAATAACGGCAATGGGGTTTTGAGTGGCTACGCGTGGGGCGAGCAGGCAGGGTGGATTAATTTTGCACCATCAAACGGTGGCGTATCGATCGATTCATCGGGAGATTTTTCTGGGTTTGCATGGAGTGAAAATTACGGATGGATTGTGTTTAATTGTCTTTCTGATACTACGTGTGGATCATATAGTCACAAAATAAATACCGATTATCGACCAGGCAGTAGTCTTGTGGCATGCAACAACGGTATCGATGATGACGGTGATGGCAAGATCGACTACCCGGCGGATCCTGGATGCGATTCACCGACAGACACGAGTGAAGTAGATGCTTCGCTTGGAGGCGGAGGTGGGGGTTTTGGTGTGGTGGTTGCTCCAGTGGTGGCTCCGCCAGCTCCGGTACCTGTACCTGAGCCGACTCCAGAAGTTCCACCTCCGCCTACTCCTGAACCAACCCCAACCCCAACACCTGCTCCGACTCCTGATTCAGCCCCCGCATCTGCTCCTGCTCCAGCCGGACTTGGGGGTATTGGTGGTGGAAGTGGTGCCGGAGGCGGAAGTGGTGGAGGGGGTGGCATTTTCCCTTCGACTTTTGCGGCTGCGCGAGAGCAAATTTCTGAAAGTCTTGGGGTCGCTCGAGATGCCATTGTGAATACTGCTGAAAATGTACGAGAAGTGATTAATACGCCGGTTGGTTCGGCTGTGACCAAGACGGTCTCGACGGTGGGTGTGGTGGGCAGTGGAGTGATTACCGCATCGACCGCACTTTTCGCTAACCCACTCTCAGTTTCTGAACTCTTTCTGATTCCACTTCGTTTGTGGGCACTGTTGCTCGCGGCACTCGGCCTCAAAAAACGTCATCGTCCGTGGGGAACTGTATACGATAGTGTGACCAAACAACCACTCGACCCGGCGTATGTGGTGCTCAAGGATGTGTCGGGCAATGAACTCTCAGCTTCGATTACTGATCTTGATGGTCGCTATGGATTTTTGTTGAATCCGGGGCAGTATACGATTGTGGCCAACAAAACACACTACACATTTCCTTCAAAACGATTGGCTGGGAAGACCTTTGATGAGCTGTATGGAGATTTGTATTTCGGTGAGTCACTTTCAGTGACCGAGCTCGGAGGAGTGATTAGTAAAAATATTCCACTTGATCCTGAGACCTTGGATTGGAATGAGGTGGCGAAGGGGGCACAGAATTTGATGAAGTTTTATACGCGCCACGATCGAGTGATTCGTCGAATTACCGATGTCTCGTTTGGTATCGGATTTGCGATTTCTCTAGTGGCAACACTGTCGGCTCCGCAAAATTACAATATCGGTACTTTTATTGTGTATGTAGTGCTCGGGTTGCTCAGAATATTTGGAGTGACGAGCAAGCCGTACGGTAGTATTCGTACGAAGGAGGGTGGGGAACCGCTACGATTTGCGATTGTGCGTGTGTTTGCTTCTGGGGTGGATACCAAGGTGGCTGAGCGAGTGACCGACAAGCTTGGACGATACTACTGCTTGGTGCCTGATACCGGAGACTACTATGTGACCATCGACAAGAAAAATCCAGATGAGTCGTACACACAAATCTTTAAGTCAGGACCACTCAAGGCAGTGAAAGGGGTGATTGATACGACGTTTGAGGTGTAAAAAAGTATAAAGTAAAAAGTAGAAAGCATAAGGTGTGAGAGAAAGCCCCCAAAATTGCTCCGCAATTTTGGGGGCTTTTGGTTGTCTTGCAGATATTATTTTGATGTGCTACAGTGCTCTTCGTAAGGCTTCGGAGACTATAGGCGACCATAAGTCCTATACAGAGGTCGAAAGCACTGACTTTTCAGTGCCTCAACTCCTACTCTCCGCCAGCTGTCAAAGTAGCTTGCGGATTTTATTTCGACGAGCGAGAAGCGCGTGGACAAGTACTCTTGTACACAGCGTTCGAGCGAAGTCGAATTAAGGGGTTTACACCCTTTATTTTGAGCCCTTACTTAATAGTAGTTTATAAGCACAATGCCAGTTTCCAAATCACAAAAGAAGGAAGTCATTGATGGTTTGAAGACAGCTCTTTCACAAGCAAAGTCGACTGTATTCGTTAATTTTCACAAATTGACCGTAGCAGACTCGACTGCAATGCGAAAAGAGCTTTCTAAGAATAAGATCACCTATACCGTTGCAAAGAAAACATTGATCAAGAAGGCGCTTGAAGATGCGAAAGTATCTGGAAGCCTTCCTGCACTCGATGGTGAAATTGCAATCGCGTATGCGAGTGATCTCACTGCTCCAGCACGAGAAATCTTTGCGTTTCAAAAGAAGCTCAAGGATAAGCTCACGATTGTTGGGGGAGTGTTCGAAAGTAAGTTTATGAGTAAAGAGGAAATGATGGCGATCGCTCTGATCCCTTCAGTCTCTACACTCCATGGTATGTTTGCCAACGTCATTAACTCTCCGATCCAGCGATTCGTCGTGGCTTTGGGTGAGATTGCGAAGACTAAACCGACCGCGTAAAGAAATATTAATAATTCTTTGGTCTTTCTGTAGACTAAAGACTAGCAACTAACAACTAACTGTATGGAAGAAACAAAAGTAGCAGTACCTGCAAAGTTTGCTGATATCGTATCTGCAATCGAAAAAATGTCGGTACTTGATTTGAATGAATTAGTAAAGGTATTTGAAGCACGCTTTGGTGTGTCAGCAACCGCAGTAGCGGCTGCTCCAGCCGGAGGCGCGGCTGCTCCAGCGGGTGAGGAGAAGAGTATGTTCAACCTTGAGCTCAAGGATGCAGGTGCAAACAAGATCGCGGTGATCAAGGTGATCAAGGAAGCTTTGGCACTCGGTCTTAAGGAGGCAAAGGATATCGTTGATGCTGCTCCAAAGATGGTAAAGGAGGGCTTGAAGAAAGACGAAGCTGATGCTTTGAAGAAGAAAATTGAGGAAGCGGGTGGTAAGGTGGAATTGAAATAATTTCTTTTCTAACCTATACAACAAAAAAACACTTCGGCATTTGCCGAAGTGTTTTTTTTGTTTACAAAAGAAAAAGCTCGACAAAAAGTCGAGCTGAAGAACTGGAAGATTACTGATTCTTCCTGAGAATTCCGAGTCTTTGCATTTCGATAAAGGCGGGTATGGTAGACTGGATTGAGGCGAGGGTGATAACTCCCTCTTTTTCCAATAAACCTTCTAGTAAGAGACGGATGTCTACGTCAGAAAATGGGCAATAGTTTTGTTTTTTGCCACCCTTGAAGAAGGTATGGGCATCAATAATTGATCCACCCAAGACTCTTTCTAATGCCTTCAGGTCTTTGGAGCGGAGCCTTTGGATATTATTCTCGATTTTCGATAGGGTCTTTGTCGCATGTTTATCCATGGGGCGCCATTGCTTTGCGACTGTTGACTGAGATAAATCCTGGGTAGTTCTGAGGTGTTTAAGATATGCGCCAAGAGTCTCAAATTTTGAGTAGTGTTCGGGATTCATAGAAAGACCTTTTATTTATTACTCTGTACCCAAGATAACACTCTTAATGTTCTTGTCAAATAGACAATAAAATGTTCTGTCCCAGTCTTTTTTCTATTTGGCAATTGTGCGGAGTATCTACGCGGTGCTACTATGTCGCTATACCTTTAATGTATTTGTATGACTGATATTCTTGGACAACTGTTTGGTACTCCGATACGAGTAAAATTGCTTCGATTATTTATTTTTAATCCTGAGCGAGTCTATCACTTCGATGAGCTGGCTTCTCGAGTGAAGGCGTCTGCGTCAAAAATTAAACCTGAATTGGCAGTGCTGGAACGTGCTGGGGTGATCAAGACGACCCAGATGTTAGTCGAAGTTTCTGGAAAGAAGACAGAAAAGAAGAAAAAAGTGTCAGGATATGTTTTGAGTGAGCGATGTGCTCATCTCCAAGCGCTGAGAAATTTACTCCTCGCTATTACGCCGTTTACTTCAGAGGAGATCGCGAAGCGAATTTCTAAGACGGGAAAAATTAAGCTTACGGTACTGTCCGGTGTGTTTATCCAGCAGTATGATGCGCGTATTGACTTGCTTGTGGTGGGGGACAAGATTAAGATGCCGGTGCTTGAGCGATTGATCAAGACGATTGAATCTGAGCTTGGACGTGAATTGCGTTATGTCATCCTTGAGACCGCTGATTTCCAGTATCGATTGAGTGTGCACGACAAGCTAGTGCGTGATGTGTTTGATTTTCCACACCAGCTTGTCACTGATCTCTTGGGTGTGCGATTTTCGGTGTGATGAAGGGGATGGTAGACAAGTCAGCAAGAGAGATAAGAAGCAAGAAAGACTAGGAAAATTAAAAGGATGAGGTGTCGCAGGCACCTCATCCTTTTTCGTTCTGACGGGTCTATCTTACTCTCTTGCTTCTGCTCTTTTTACATTCCTATCGCTTTCTTCACCTCATTAACGATATTATCGAGAGAAACCGTGGCTTTGATCATAAAAGTGGTCACTCCGAGGTCTTTTGCTTTCTGAAGTTGCTCTCGAGAGCCAAGATTTGAGAGAAAGATTGCCGGTGCCGGATTTTTTGCCTCTTTGAGTTTGGTTAAGATCTCAAATCCGTCCATATCAGGAAGGAGAATGTCGAGGAGGATGACATCAGGTTTCTCGGTGGTAGCCATTTCCAAACCACTCTTACCATTTTGAGAGAATACGACCGCAAAGCCTGAGCCAGAGAGTCGTTTGACGAGCAAGTCCATAAAAAACTTGTCATCTTCCACAATCAGAACCTTCTTTTTTGAGGTATTAGTATCCATGGCACTCATTTTACACGGACTATCTATTTTACGCAATGGCGTTTTGGCTAGTAGTCGCTATCCACAAAGGTTTTTCGGCTAATCAGTGGTATAATTTTCGGTATGAGCGCACTTTTCATAAACGCTCTCGCGCGTCCTGTATCACAGGCCTTTTTGAGATTGTTCTCGAGGGGTATGTTTTGTGCTTTTGTCTTTTTGTCACTGAGTCAAATCGCTTTCGCGGCTGGACCATACGCTCCAGGTGAGACACTTAATCCCGCTTGTTCTCCTGGAGCTACCAATTGTATTGTATCGCAACTCGC
>JBDKKW010000010.1:0-30167 GCA_039795895.1 Candidatus Parcubacteria bacterium
TTCTTTAATTACAGAAATATCCATAGGGATCAGCTGGTGATAGCTGATTTATGTTTGCGCATATAGAGTTCCTGACCAATTCCAAAAAGATTACTAGTGATCCAGTACAGAGCAATAACCGCTGAGAAATTGTAGGCTGCAAAAAAGACAATCACCGGCATCCCGTACCGCATTTGAATATTCATACTCTTCATAAAATCATCTTTGAAAGAGGGGGTGGTGCCATTTGAAGGGGGGAGGGTTGGCATTGAATATTTGATCTGAAAATACTGCGTCACCGAAGCTAGGAGCGCGAGGTAGACACTCTTTTTAGAAATATCGACAAGTCCCAAAAAGATCATATTGACCGTCTCTGGGGTTGGCACAAACGAATAGAGTACATCGGTGTTGATGTGGGGCAATCCGCCTTTATAAAAGACCCAGTAGAGGGCAATAATAATAGGAAATTGGATCAATACCACCAAAAAGCCTGAGAACGGGTTGATTTTTCGGTCCCGATACAGCTTCATGGTTTGTCGAGCCTGCTCTTCTTTGTTGTCTTTGTATTTTACTTTAATGAGCGCCATATCACCCTCAATACTCTTCATTTGCATCTGGGTAGCGATTGATTTTCGAGAAAGCGGAAAAATAGCGAGCTTTACTAGGGCAGTAAAGAGGATAACAGCCACCCCCGCATCAACCCATGGCAAATGACCGATAAGGAAAATAAGGCCGTTATAGAGCGGTTGGTAGAAAACGGTGAAAAAGATACCGTGGGACATAAAAATGAGTATACCAGAATAAGCTTTTAGCTACTAGCTTATAGCTTTTTGATTTTTAAAACTTCTCAACAAAACACTTCTTGATCTCAGCGAGTGTGTCTTCAAAAGATAAGCTCTCTGCTCCAGCTTTAGCAAAAATAACGAGTGTGATAGGTGGAAAAGTGAGTGTCTCACCAATCACCCGTACCGCTTTATATATTTTCCGAGTGACCGCATGTCGCGCGACTGATGTTTTAAAAATCTTTTTAGTAGCTACTGCCGAGATACGAGTAGGGGAGTCTTTTTTCGAAAGAGGGGTGGCTGTTGGGTAGCTATATCTAAAAGAAAAGTGGATCGAGTGTATCACTCGTCCACTTTTCATCACTTGATCAAACAGGGAGGTACCTACTCGTGCGCGTCTTGGGAGCATACGAGAATAGGTGAAAGGTTATCGAGCGTGTCGACTCTTTTGTACCGCGATCACTTTTCGGCCTTTCTGTCGTCGAGCTTTGAGCACTCGCTTGCCTCCGGCTGTCTTGGTGCGTGCCAAAAATCCGTGAGTTCGTGCGCGTTTTGCTTTTTTTGGTTTGTAGGTGAATGACATAGTGGTTTGAAAACAGAGAGGGAATAGACTTCCGTACCGTTTTGGGTTAAAAAATTACTACTAACAACTTATACACATATTATTAACATACTTGGGCTTTCTCCACAAGTGTTCGATTTTTTAATTGAGTATATACTTGAAGCACTTCGTTTGAAAAATATTACTCGCAGTTACTATACACTATGTTAGATAATAAATCATTGTGGGATCGGGTACTGGTTGATATGGAACTTGCTGTTTCAAAAGCAAACTTCACCACCTGGTTTAAAGACACTTGGATCGAGAAACAAGAAGATGGTACTGTTTTTTTAAGTGTCCCTAATGCATTTGTAAAAGATTGGCTCTCTAAGAAATATCACCAAATTCTCCTCAAGAGTCTTCGTGAGGTGGGGGAGGATATTCGTGCCCTTGATTACATAGTGAGCAAAGATACTACCCGCAGACACCCACCTGAAGCCCACAAATCATCTGGATTTGCGAGCAACGAGCTCCCTCTGCAAGATTTATACATCAACAAAGAAGACAACCTCAACCCCCGCTACACATTTGATACCTTTGTGGTGGGTCCTTTCAACGAACTCGCCAACGCTGCCTCACAAGCCATCTTGAGGAAGCCTCTGACCTATAATCCACTCTTTATTTTCGGTTCAACAGGCCACGGCAAGACCCACTTGATCCAAGCGGTAGGGAATCATCTCAAAAAAACCTATGCTGATAAGAAGGTGTTTTACCTTACCTCAGAACGATTTGCTAATGATTACATCAACTCTCTCAATACCGGAAAAATCAATCTCTTCAAGGAGAAATACCGAAAATACGACGTATTAATCATGGATGACGTACAATTTATCTCAAACAAAGATCGCACCCAAGAAGAATTGTTCCATCTTTTTAATGCACTCTACGAAAACAACAAGCAATTTATCTTTTCTTCTGATAAACACCCTAATTTCATCCCAAATCTCGAAGAAAGACTTCTTTCTCGCTTCAACGCGGGGATGATTGTGGAAATTAAACCACCTGATTTTGAATCTCGCCTCCAAATCTTCAAGACCAAGGCGCAACAAATGAGTTTACCTCTCACCCAAGAGGTGATTGAGTACCTCGCATCATCAGTTGAGGGAAATATTCGTGAGCTTGAGGGGATCGTAAACACCGTATTATGCCAAACTCAGCTCAAAAACAAGGAGTTAACTTTGATGGATATCAAAAATATCCTCAAAAACAACTCTTCTCGTCCAAAAAAGGCTATTGCAGTCAAAGATGTGGTCAAAACCATCGCTGATTTCTACAATATCGAAGAAACAAGTATTTACGAGAAGACTCGCAAGAAGGAAGTGGTGAAGCCACGTCAAGTAATTATGTATTTCTTGCGTGAAGAGCTTAACATCTCATACCCTTCTATTGGAGAGAAGCTTGGTGGACGCGATCACACAACCGTTATCCACTCATGTGAGAAAATTAAAGGAGAACTTAAAATAAACACTTTGTTGGTCCAAGAAATTAATCAGTTGAAATCAATGATTTGTTGATAACCTGTTGATTTCTGTGGATAGCCTAGTGATGGTGGTGTGGGTAAGTATCTGATAGTATCGGGGTAGGGTGTAGAAAGAAATGGGGATAAAAAAGAAAGGGGTGGAAAAGTGTGAAAGTTGTACCCAGTGACCGTGGGTTGTACCCAGATAGTTGTACTACCTAATCCTAAAAAACCCTTTAAATACAGTGTATTTAAGAGATACCCACATATCCCCACTGCTAATAGTAGTAATAATCTGTAATATAAATATATGAAGCTTGAATGTGTAAAAGAAAAATTAAAAACAGCAATTTCAAAAGTAGATAAGATTACTGGTAAGAATCTTACCCTACCAATCTTGAGTTGTATTTTATTTGAAGCAAAAAATAATACTCTTACACTTAAAGCAACCAACCTTGATATTGGTATTGAAATCACCGTCCCTGCAAAAATCGATGAAGAAGGGGTGGTGGCTGTTCCAGGAATTACCTTTTCAAACTTCCTAAGTAACCTCTATACAGAGAAAAGTATTACTCTTGAAACCAAAGACAATACACTGGTGGTATCAAGTCAGCACAACACCACAGTAATTAAAACGTTTCCTCATGAAGATTTCCCATCGATTCCAGTAGTGATTCCAGAGAGATCTTTTACGATTAATAGTCGAGAGCTTACTAAATCACTCAAGTCTGTTTGGTATAGTGCCGCCATCTCGAGTATGAAGCCAGAAATTTCAAGTGTATACCTCTACACCGAGGAAGATTCATTGGTGTGTGTGGCTACCGACTCGTTCCGTCTCGCTGAGAAGAAACTTAAAAACAAAAAAGTCCGTGATTTTGGCTCCCTTTTGATTCCTGTAAAGAATATTTCTGAGATTATTAAGGTGTTTGATGAGATGGCGACTGAAATCGAAGTGAGTGTTGATAAAAATCAAGCATCATTCTCTGGGGAAGGGGTGTATCTCGTATCACGAATCATCGAAGGCACTTTTCCAGACTATCGACAGATTTTACCAAAAGAATCAAAAACAGAAGTTATTCTTTTGAAGCAAGATCTTTTGAATGCGCTAAAACTCTCAAATGTCTTCACAGACAAGTTTAATCAGCTCGCTATACATATTGACCCGAAAAATAAAACACTCATCCTGACGACCAAAAATGGCGATGTGGGTGAGAACAAGCACAACATTGAAGCGTCAGTTTCTGGTGAAGCACTTGATATCACCTTTAATTACAAATATATTGCTGACAGTTTCCAATCAATCGATGCAGATAGTATTGTGTTGAAATTTAATGGCGCTAATCGACCTCTCACCATCTCTCCAGTCTCCGACCCATCATTTCTATACTTGGTGATGCCAATGAATCGCTAATGCTCTCTATTGGCTCACTTTTAGATAGATTTCGTGGTCCGCTTACCGATCGAATTCGAGTTGAGGAGACGGTGATTAAGGTGGTACAAGAAGTATGCAGGATCACACTCAATCCAAAACAAATCCAGTTTAAAGCGAATATAGTTTCACTTTCGATAAGTCCGGGAGCAAAACAAATGCTCTATATTAAAAAAGAGCAGATTTTGGCTAAAATTAAGGCTGAATTACCAAAGATTGTGGTGGTGGATATAAGGTAGGGGAAGGAAGAAGTATAAAAATACAAGATTTTAGATTACAATTTAAAAGCTTGTATTTTTGACATATTCCTACTCTAGAGTATAGTGATTTAGGAAAGAACATTCAAATTGAAAGGTTTGGTATGAGCATTGATTCATTTTTTAAGAACGGTCTCTTACTGGTTTTAATTGTTATGGGAGGTATCTCTCTTGGTTTGAGTGATCGAGATTTTGAAGATAGAGAGCATTTGATACACAATAGTGCCCTCGGTCGTCCCAGGTCGCTCGACACGCTTGATCAAAATACACGGATCAGGTTTATCTGTGCCAACCACAGGATTGTGGATAAGGTGTATTTGGTAGCTTTCGTTGGAGGTGATAATGTGCCAAGACTTTTTGATGTAGGTACAAATACACTCTCAAAGGAAATACAAGAGGGGGATATCCTTCTTTACACAGGCAAGAACTTTGTTCCAATACCAAAGAGGTAATCAGGGTATTAATAATTCCATCTTTTTTCACCCACCATAAGTTTTCTTATGGTGGTTTTTTTTATTCGCCCCCTATTTAATGTTAATCAACTATAAACGTTGTGGTTGTCTCCACTCGATTGAGTACTGAATCGTAAATTACCACCGACAAAGTATTTTCGGTATTGAGTGTCTCGAGGTCACTTGGGATAAAAGAGAAGTTGGTGTTTGAAGTTGAGCCAACATACAAACCATTCACCGAAATATCAGCTCGTAAGAGGGGATATTTTCCGTTATAACGAACTGCGACTGAGAGCGGAGAGTCTTTTTGGTAGTGACGATTACTACTTGGAGACACAAGGGTGATCTGGGGGAGCGAGCCAGCAACATGCACATCATCTGTTGCGGTAGGAATGACCAGGGTTGGATTTTGATCAATTAAGCCGTGTTCCTCTGCCCATTTTCGTACAGGGTACTCCCAATTGGCAAATTGCGAATCATTTTCGGGATGCTCCGGAGCGGGGCCTCGAGGATTGTTTCTATCTACCCAATAGAGAATTGAGTGTACATTTTGCACCACCATATCTTTCTTAAGTTCGTTTGGTGTATATTCCGTAGCGAGTTTGTTTGATGCTTGGTCAATGGTATAGACTTGCCCACCCTGCCACATACCACGGAATACTGGTTTGAGGGTGTGCGGATCTTCTTGATCTGGTTTTTTAAATGGTTCGTCGGCTACATTTTCAAGGGCTGATCGCATAAAGGCGTTCCAAAATGGTGCGATAATAAAACCAGCCACTTTTTTCTCCATTGGACGATTGTCGTTGTTGCCAGCCCAAGCTCCCGCAACAAAATGGGGGGTGTACCCGATAATCCAGGCGTCGCGGTAATCGTTGGTGGTACCGGTTTTGACCGCAACAGTGTGTCCGGGTACGTACAAGAATGAATGTGATCCAAACGCGGGTACACGAGCCGACTCATCCGAGAGCACACTTGATATTTGGAGTGCGTTTTGTTCGGGAATAACCTGCACAGGGTTTGGTTCACTTTGCTCAAGTATTTTTCCACTCTTATCTTCGACGCGGAGAATGGCGTGAGACGCGTTGCGAACACCACCCTGAGAAAACACACCATACGCACTCGTCATTTCAAGAAGCGATACCTCACCACCTCCAAGCACCAAAGTGAGTCCGTATTGGTTGGCGTCCTTTAGACTCGAAATACCCATATCTTTGGCTGTTTTAAGAGAATCGGTGACCCCAGCAAGGTAGAGAGTTTTAATTGCAGGTACGTTGATTGATTGGGCAAGTGCTTCTCGCATAGTGATCGGACCGCGATAAATGTGATCGTAGTTTTCGGGGGTATAGCAACCATTATCAATTGGTGCGCCGGTGGGTGTGGTGGTTGGAGTGTTACCGTCGGGGTTACAACTCGCTTGGAATTCAGTGCGGAGATCAAAAAGAACGGTACTAGGGGTATATCCTTTTTCAAAAGCGGTTACATACGCAAATGGCTTGAAAGTTGAACCTGGTTGTCGGTAGGCTGTGGCGACGTTGAAGTTGCCATCAATTTCTTTGTCGAAATAATCTCGCGATCCGACCATGGTTAGAATATCACCGTTCGTCGGGTCTATCGCCACAAGTGCAATATTCTCAGCATTAAAAGTATCTTTATTTTTGAGAGCATACTCAAAAGCGAGTTTCTCAGCTTTTTGTTGGAGATCGTAGTTGAGGGTAGTAATCACTTTGAGACCATCCTGTTCTACTGCCTGCTTGCCATACTTCTTTTCAAGATACTCTTTTACATACATCACAAAATGAGCTGCCTTGAGATTGGTGTCACCTTCGGGTTGGAATTCCACTTTTTCCGCGAGCGCGTCTTTGTATTCTTTGTCGGTAATAAATTTATTTTCAAGCATTCGCTTGAGGACGAGATTTTTTCGGGTGGTCAATTCATCTAAATGTGGACCGTACGGAGAGTATCGGGTGGGTGCTTGGGGGAGAGCGGCGAGATAGGCTGACTCAGCAAGGGTGAGATCACTTGCAGGTTTACCAAAGAATTCGCTACTAGCTTCCTGTACCCCATACACATTTCCACCATACGGAGCCTCGTTTAAATACAAACCAAGAATTTCATCTTTAGTCATTATACGTTCGAGTTTGAGAGAAAGTACCCACTCTTTTAGCTTTCGAGAGATGAGTTTTTCATTTGTCAGAATTGAGTTTTTGACCACCTGTTGAGTGATGGTTGAGCCTCCTTGGCTATAGCCTCCCGCGCCGAGGTTGGCGAGAATTGCTCGGATGATTGAGGTAATTTTGATACCATGGTGTTGATAAAATTCAGCGTCTTCAATGGCAACGGTAGCGTTTTTTACATACCGTGATATTTTTTCAAATGGAACGATGGTGCGTTTGGTGTTCTCGAAGACATCGTAGAGTACAATAGTGCCAGTACGATCGTAGATTTTTGTTGATTCAGTTACTTTTCGTTCTTCAAAAGAATGTAGGTCGGGGATTTGGAAGGTTGAAATCCAAAAGAGGAATAGTGCTGAGAGGAAAAGGAATACCGCGGAAGCGACCATACCCACTTCTTTGATGGTGTGGTGGTGTCGTTTTTTTAAGATGCGCAGTTTGTGGTGAATACGGTGAGTCATATGTGCAGATGCTAGTATAGCATTTTTCTAGGCAAACCGAGGTGAATTGTGTTAGAGTGTGGGTATGTTTTTTAGCAAAAAAGATACTGCGCCAGCACCTACTCCCGAAGCAATTAAAGATATTTTGTCTCGAGGGGTTGAAATGGTATACCCTTCAGCTGATTTTATTGCAAGTCGGCTTTCGTCTGGCAAAAAACAAACTCTCTATTTAGGAATTGATCCAACTGGTCCAACCCTACACTTGGGTCACGTGATTATTTTAAAAAAGCTCCGTGATTTCCAAAAGATGGGGCACCAGGTGATCCTACTCATCGGTGATTTTACGGGAATGATTGGTGATCCTACCGACAAAACAGCTACTCGAAAGAAATTAACTAGAAGGGAGGTGCTTAAAAATGCTACGTTATACAAAAAGCAGGCGTCAAAATTCTTGTCTTTTTCTGGAAATAATAAGGCGATACTTAGATACAATTCAGAGTGGCTCTCAAAGATGGGTTTTGATGAGGTACTTGAGCTTGCTTCAAATGTGACAGGTGATCAGCTAATGAAGCGGGATATGTTTGCCAAACGAGCTGAGGAGGGTAAGTCAACCTATCTACACGAGCTTTTGTACCCGCTTCTCCAGGGCTATGACAGTGTGGCGATGGACGTTGACGGGGAGATTGGGGGTAATGACCAGACCTTTAATATGCTTGTTGGTCGCGACCTCATGAAGAAACTTAAAAACAAAGAAAAGTTTGTGATGACTATGAAGCTTTTGACTGACACTTCGGGTAAAAAGATGGGTAAGACCGAGGGAAATATTGTGGCCATGACTGATACGCCAAATGAGATGTATGGCAAAGTGATGAGTTGGACCGATGGCATGATTGTGCGGGGTTTTGAATTGTGTACCGATGTATCACCATCTGAAATGGTAAACATTGAAAAATCAATTGCAAGTGGTGCGAATCCAAAAGAATACAAAATGAAGTTGGCAAAAGAAGTGGTGGCTATGCTAACATCACCACAAGAAGCGGAGTCGGCGGAGCACTCTTTTGTAAGTCAGTTTAGTCGTGGGGAAGTGCCTGAGGATGTGCAGACGGTGACAACTACTAAAGGCGCGCTACTTTCTGATGTGTTGCTTTCAGCGAAAGTGGTTGCATCCAAAGGGGAATTCAAGCGACTTGTTGAAGAAAAAGCGGTACACAATCTTTCAACCAAGCAATCAGTTGATCGTTTTGACACTACAGTGAGTGAAGAAATAGTAGTAAAAGTCGGAAAGAGACGGTTCCTAAAGATACTTGTTTCTTAATTGATACGGAAAAAGGGCGCCCGCAACGGGCGCCCTTTTTCCACAGGTACTCTTGTGGGGTCATTTACAAATAAACACAGGTTTGCTACAACTATGGCTAATTACTAATAGTGTGTATTTCCGTATGGCTCGTGACCAAAAGAAACCAGTAAAAAAAACAGTCAAAAAAACTTCTAGTAAGGTGGTACAGACCGACAATGATGAGGTGAAAAAGAAACCTGTGGTTGAGGGTGATGAGGATGAGATGCTTGGGGGAAAAGAGCGACCAATCCAACTCCCGGATGATTTTGAGGAACCAATCGAAGGTGGCGATGATTTTGGTGGTGCGCTGGAGGATGATGAAGAGGAAGATGATACGGTATACGGCTCTTCAGATGATGAGGATCATCACTATGAATAGGGGAAAGACGATAGAACACAGGCATATAGATATAAGATAGGAATAAAAGGCGCCGAGTACGGCGCCTTTTGCTACCACTTAGGTGGGGAATACTCTGTGTATAAGAGTTAGATAACTCGGGTATATCTTAAAAAATGGCTCTAAATAAAACCTTATCTTATCCACCTACTTTTCCACAGCTAGGCAAGTTATCCCCACTGCAATCGCGTCGTACTCGTCGTCGTGGGCGATTTCTTTGGATATTTTAATGAGTCGAGGGATCATCGAAATAACCTGTTTTTTGTCACTTTTCCCATAACCAGTGACCGCAACCTTAATTTCAAGTGGTGTGTATTCGTGAATAGTTAGTCTGGCTAAAGATCCTTCATACATAATCACTCCACGTGCCTCAGCTACTCCCATCGCTGTCTTCTGGTTGTTAGTGAAATACAGTTTTTCAATCGCTAGGCGTTCCGGTTTGTATTCTGTGATGAGTTTTTTAATCTCTCTACCGATCAATGCAATCCGAGCCGGTAACTTTTCTTCTTTTACTGTCTTAAAACAATCCGAATACAAAAGCACTTCTTTTTGTTTGGGTAATTTTTCAATTACCGCAATACCGACTCGTTCATATCCCGGATCAATAGAGAGAATTCGCATCAATCAGCATTAGTAAATACTTCCTGCACCTCATCGTTGTTTTCGAGAGCATCAACCAGTGCTTCGAGTTTAATGCTATCTTCTTCTGAGATGGGGAGGGTAGAGGTCGGTTCCCAGCCACCACCCACTTTTTTGAATGCCCAGAGTGCACTACCTACTGAGGCGAGCTCGCATCCATGTTGGGAGAGAATAAATTTTACCTCTTGTGCAGCTTTGTTTTTGTTGTCGGTCAGGGTTTCAATAATCAGCGCACATCCTCCTGGGCCGTATGATTCGTAGGTGATGGCATCCATGGAGCCGGTGTTGGTTTCGGTTGCTTTTTTGACGGCGCGATCGATGGCATCATTTGGCATATTTTGTCCGCGAGCGCGTTCAATCACCGCCTTCACATTTGCTGATTCGCGATTCCCGCCAGCCTTTTTAGCTTCAACGGTAATCAAGCGGGCATACTTGGTAAAGATTTTACTCTTCTGACCATCAGTCTTCGCTTTTTTGTTTTTGATCTGTGACCATTTATTGTGACCGGACATAGGGGAAGTGTTTAGTTGATAGTTATTAGTTTATAGTTTCTGTGAGAGGGGTGCAAGGGGCGGATTGCTTTTTCTACCATTAGGTATACCATTGTAAGTGGAAATTGAACCTTAACACCTCATTACTATGAAGCCTGAACATAGCAAGCTTAAATATCCCCCAATAATGGTCCAACTCTTTGGTCCAATGCTCTCACTCAAGGGGTCAGCAACCCTCTTGTTTGGGGGTGGTGCCTTCTGTCTCCTCTTGGCTTTTCTTGAACGGTGGCTCAAAACCCATTGAACCATGAACGTTCCAATAACTCCCGTCGGTCCAAAGTGGCTCGTCCAAAACTGGGGACCACTACTTACCCCTAAGGGTGCGCGGACAGCTCTTGGCCTCTGTGCCCTATGCGCACTATTTATGGTGTGGATCGATTTCACTTTTTTCAGGTGATCTTGGTCGGCTATTTTCACAAGCGCGATGAATAACATCGCGCTTTTTCTTTTACTCGAATTGGTTGGTTGACAATCACCTCCATGAGGGCTAATCTGTTTATAGATATGTTTTTTCAATAATAAGGAGGTATCTCGTTTATGAAAAAGTCGCCACCCAAGATTGAATTGCAGACTATTTTTGCGCTGAGACACGGAGCTTACGATGCTTACTCGCCCAATAAATCCCTTGATCAGGAGGGTATTGCACAGGTTACCACTTTGACTGAGCGGATTGGGGGAATTATTGCTCCACAATCTCACGTACTTGTTCTCAGTTCACCTACGCTTCGGGCGGTTCAGTCTGCTGAGATTATTTCAAAACGATTTTCAGTTGTACCTAAGGTCTTAAAGTTACTCGAAAAACAGGATTACCGTTTTGGTACAGCGATGATGAGGGAGATTGTCGAAGCTTCGGAAGGATTTTCGGTTGTTATCGCTGTGGGTCACTTTACTGCGCCCTCTGGGATCGCACATGCTTTTGCACATGAGGCTTTGGGTAAGTCGGTAGAGCCAGCTGAGTGTAAGAATGGTGATGGATACATAGTTGATTTAAAGACTGGCACCATTATCACGAGCCTTGTTGGCAAATAATTTTCTCAAAAAAGTGTGATTCACAGAATCACACTTTTCTTTTTAAATTGACTAAAAAAGATCACTGCGGTATGTTTGATTTTAGATACACATTCGAGGAATACGTTTATGAAGACAATTGTTCTTTTGGTAAATGGTCGGGTGCTTGATGGAGATCCAGCAAAGGAAGTTTTTGTTGGGGTGTATCGGGTTGCAAATGAAGCTGTTTTTCGCAAAGCGATTGAGGAGATTTCGACGGAACTCAATTCAGGGAAGTGGCTTTTGCCCGAAGAGCGAGTGGACCGCTTGATGGCTGAGTTGGCTCAGGCGGGTTACAGGTCAATGACTACCACCCAAGTGTTTGCTACGGTTTCTTGAGTGATTACTTAAAACGAAAACCAAATAGGTTTTCGTTTTTTATTTTTAAAAGTTGTCCCCATATTTTATTTTTTCACCATTGTATTTCTTGCAACTAAGCACATACTACAGAGAGTCAATGTAAATTATTTTTTTGTGCAATGGTGTACACGAGTCGGAGAAAATAGTTTGTATACTGTTACTACAAAAAATTCAAATCTTTAATTCACACACTCCATGGCAAAAAAGAAAATGGCAAAGAAGTCAGCAAAGAAGGCTACCAAGCGAAAGGCGACAAAGAAAACAGCTAAGCGTAAATAGTTGTCAAAAAATCCCCCAAGTACTCGGGGGATTTTTTTCTACAATAATTTCGGACTATTCATCTTGAGATGCTCATACGCTTTTGCGGTAGCAGTGCGTCCGCGTGGGGTGCGTTCGATAAAGCCGAGCTGGAGGAGGTAGGGCTCGTGAACTTCCTCAATTGTCGCTTCTTCCTCAGAGAGTGCGGCGGAGAGGGTATTGAGTCCGACGGGGCCTCCACCAAACTTTTCAATCAGCACTGAAAGTACTGCTCGATCAGCAGGAGTCAGTCCTGCAGAGTCCACACCGAGCATTGCAAGAGCTTTTTCAACCACCGTAATGTCGAGTACACCTTTGTGTACCTGGGCAAAGTCGCGGCAACGCTTCAGGAGATAATTGGCGGTGCGGGGGGTAAAGCGACTACGCTTGGCGATTTCGTTTGAGGCATCGGCAGTGATTTCAATGCCCAAAATTTTTGCCGAGCGGGAAATGATCTGCGCGATTTCTTTTTCGGTATAAAATTCGAGACGGAAGGTGCCACCAGAGAAGCGTGAGCGGAGCGGGGAAGAGAGGAGGGCGATACGAGTGGTGGCGGCGATCATGGTAAACGCTGGAAGCTCGAGCTGGATGGTGCGAGCCGACGGTCCCTTGCCGATAATGATATCGAGCGAGCCGGATTCCATCGCGGGATAGAGGATTTCTTCGATCGAACGATTGAGTCGGTGGATTTCGTCGATAAATAAAATATCGCCAGCCGAAAGGTTGGTTAAAATTGAAGCAAGGTCCCCCACTTTTTCAATGGCAGGACCTGAAGTGACTTTCATTTGTACAGAAGTCTCTTTGGCGATCAGGTGTGCAAGTGTGGTCTTACCCAAGCCTGGCGGACCATAGAAAAGAATGTGTTCGGGTGGGTGCTTCCTCTCTTTGGCGGCGGTGAGGAGAATATGAAGATTATTTTTGATATTTTCTTGGCCGATGTATTCATCCCAACGAGATGGACGCAGGGTTTGGTCGAGAAAAGTTTCCTCGGTTTGGGGAGATTTTGATTTTTTAGTATCTTCGGACATAAGGGAAGTATATAGTAAAAAGTATGAAGTAAAAAGCAGTAAAATAGTCAATAATAATTCAAACTCACCATGAGGCCATAGAGGTATCTTACGGCTTAACAAAGCCGTATCTTCCATGTATTAACGGGTGGAGTTAAAAATAGCTTGACTTTTAAACTCTAGTATGCTATACTCTCCGCAGAGTCTTTGAGATATAAAAAAAGAAATTGATTGCAACTATGAGTTGCAATCAATTTCTTTTTGCTCTATACTCATCGTCCTTGTCAATAAATTGATTTTCAGCTCTTCCAGGGCTTAAATCTCTAAGTAATGGGATCCCTTACCGGATCTATGTAAGTATTGCGTAAAGGACGGTCTGGTTTCTTTCTTCGGAACGACTACTGGTCCTATCCTTAATGTTCTACTTGACTTTTGGTGTTACATTAAAAGTATTACTTAGAGATTTCAGATCTGGAAGGAACTCCTTTGTCTATTATACGGACCTATTAAATAGAGCAATCTTAAATGTGGATTGTTTGTGTGTCATATTAGTTGACGGACGAAACGAAAAACGGTGACAAGAATATTTGCCACCGTTTTTTACTATGCATATTTTTTAAAGTTCTTCCGTCAAATCGATGACTCGTCCGAGCTCGTCGAGTGAAGTGATTCCCGCCAAGATTTTAATCACCCCATCTCCACGCATATCAGGAATACCTTGTGGTTTGGCTGCGAGGCGAATATCACGCTCACTTGGATTTTTCTGCACCGCCTCCTCAATCGCTCGATCTTTGAGTATTGCTTCGTACACGCCAGTCCGTCCTTTGTAGCCAGTACCATTGCATGCATTACAGCCCACTGCCACACACATCGTCTCCTTTTGTGAGATGACACTTGGATCGGGGAGGGTGGCAATTATGTTATCAATCAAAATCTTTTCATCCCCAGTAATCTCGATGGTCTTTTTGCATTTCACACAGAGGGTGCGGAGTAGTCTTTGAGCGAGTGCGATATTTACTGCCGAAGTGATCACTTTTGGATTGACTCCGAGGTCGATCAGGCGAGGGAAGGTACCCGCTGCGTTGTTAGTATGCAGAGTTGAAAATACGAGGTGGCCAGTGAGTGCCGAGTTGATAGCGATTTCTGCAGTTTCTTCATCTCGAATTTCTCCCACCATGATAATATCTGGATCTTGGCGAAGCGCAGCTCGAAGTCCTGACAAGAAGGTGTAACCTTTTTCGTCGTTGGTTTGGGTTTGAACGATGTTGGCGAGGTGGTATTCAATCGGATCTTCAATGGTGATAATTTTTATACCCGGATTATTTACCTTACGCAAAAAGGCATAGAGGGTGGTGGTCTTACCGCTTCCTGTAGGACCAGTGGTGAGAATCATTCCGTTTGGCTTTTCGACTTCATGTAGAAGGATTGAGAGAAGTCTTGGACTAATACCCATACTTTCAAGGGGTACAGCGATTGATTTCGGGTTGAGGACGCGAAGCACGATCGACTCGCTGTAGGCGTTGGGGATAATAGAAGTACGGATTTCAATTTCACCTCCGTTTACGTTTACACTAAAGCGCCCATCCTGTGCATCTTTTTTGGTATTGAGTTTGAGGCCAGAGATCAGTTTGATGCGCGAGAGGATGAGTCCGTATGTTTCGGTATCTATAATGGTGATATCAGTGAGTACCCCGTCGAGTCGAAAGCGGAGACGCACTGCATTTTCTTCGGGCTCGATGTGAATATCGGATGAGTTGGTGGCAAGTGCTCCCGCAAGCATGATCTCCAATATTTTTGAAATACGATTACCTTTTTTGTTGGCGAGCATTTCGTCAATCTGCTTTTTTACCTCGATGGTTGAGGTGAGCTTTTTTAAGAAATCAAGAATGTCGTCACTTGAAATATCGAGCGCGCCCGCACGAGTCTCAAAGGCGTAGGAGAGGGATTTGTATTCTCGAAATGCTTTTTCAAGGCTGGTAGGGGAAGTGATAAAAAGGGTGGGAATATATTTTTCAGCTTTCAGGGCCTCAATCGCTTGGATCGCTTTTTCGTTGGTCGCTGAGAGGAGTGCGATTTTTATATTTTTGCCGGCACTATCAAAAACAGCGAGACGACCTTCTCGAGCGGTAGCTTCGGGAATGATACGGAGTGCGTCGGTGTTGATAGCGATACCAGAGAGATCGATGTACTCGAGTCCAAGGCGCGATGCCATGATTTGGGCAAGTTGCTCCGACTCGCGTTGTTTGAGTTCGTCGATTCGCTGACTCTGCTTATCTTCGTCGAATTGAACCATATAGGGTAAGTATATCAGGAAGTATCAAGTAAAAAGTAAAAAGTATGGGGAGAACCTAAATACAGAGTGAGGGGGATTGACAAGAAACTGATTATAGTATAGGGTACTCGATGGAATGGTGGGTGTGTGGGAACGTTTTCCCGCAGAATCTGCCAAAAAGTTCAGTCAAAAAAGAAAGAAAACAAATGAAAGTTAGTCTGTCTGTCTCTCGGATCGCGAGCTTGCTCGCGGTGGCCCTCGTCGCGTCCCTGAACTTCGGTTGTGCCATCGGGCATCCCACCTTCGCGTGGAAAAGCCCGGAGCCTGCCAAGAAGGAGCCCCTGGTTCCGCCGGGCTACAAGCTCGTGCCGGATACGACTCCTGGGGTTACGGCTCCTGCACCCGCGGGTGTGGTGCTGAACCCGGCGGTGATCACCCAGAGTCTGGCTCCGACCAATGGCCCCGCCATCATCAGGGCTCCTGGGCTTCTGACGGAGGATGTGCCGGTGCCGTCGGGTAATCCGACATTCAAGGTGCGGTTTGTGAACCCCTTCGATTTCCCTGTGACGATTCATGTGAACCATGGTCTGAGGCAGGTTGAAGTGCCGAAGAAAGGATTCAAAGATATCCAGCTTGATTCGGGGAGTCAGGTGACTCCTTACGAGGCTTACTACGGAAAGCAGGTGATTCACGCTGGCACGGTGAAGACTACGACGGGTGCCCCGTTCACCACTGAGGTGATTTTGTTCACGCTCAAGACGACACCATAGGTTTGCCGATGTTTCGGCTCAAACGACTTCTCGCAAGAGGGGTCGTTTTTTCTTTGGTTAAATCTTGTAATACCCATATATTCAGCCATATCTTTCATGTGTATGTGTTAAGATTTGCAATTTATATTTATATATGCTATAATATGCCTAGAAAAGAGTTGGATGATCTGACTCTTAAAAAATGTTCGAAACTGTCCTTTCTATGAAAAAATTGCTTCTGTTTGCGGTGATGACCGTCACTTTGATGGTCACCGGTTGCTCCACTATGACCGACGCCAATGTCAGTGGGCCACCGTTGGTCAAAGGCCCGTCTTTCCTCAACATCGGGATTGGTATCCCGTGCACCAAGCTGGTAGTCGTCAACGACACCGATGAGAAGCTCCTTATTAGTGTCGATGGGCAAGACCAAGAGATTTTGGAATCTCGCGCCAAAATCACCAAGAAGTTGATGGTGGTTGGGGGTGACACCCAAAACTGGGTAATCATGGCACAAGGCCCTTCGGGAACCTACAGCCAGGTCTTCTCAGCATCCAACGGCAGTTCGCAGGCGTATCCGATTGTAATTAATCGCTATATGCTTCGCCGGTAACAGCACCATTGTTCTTTTACGCGCTCGCGCCCAACTACGTTGGGCGCTTGTTTTTTATGGTGGAATATGGAACACTAAATACGGAACACAACAGAAAGGTCTTTTATGAACGCACTTGTCATTGTTTTTGGGGAAGGTTCACTTCGTTATTTTGTGGTGCATACACCACCTGGCGAACAGATGTCGCATGATACTGCACGTCGTATTATCAATGGGCCTCTCGCCGCAATGCAGGATGCACTCACCGCCGAGCTCGGTCAACCAGGAGTTGAATCCCATGAGTAAGGCAACTGCGAAATCCACCACTCAATCTTGGATGGGTGGACCACCAAATGCATCACGCAGGCGTTTGTCGCGTCGATTAAAACAAATCATCTCGATACAAGATCAACGCCATCCACCATCGCCAGCGATTGTGGGATACAATCCCTACAGGGGACGGTAATTTTTACACACAGAGCGAACGATTGTTCGCTCTTGTTTTTTTGTAGAGACAGAGAGATACTGTATTTTATGAAATACGAAACTAAAACTCCACTCGAGACCACTCGCGCAGGGAAGGACTTTCTCGCTCGACTACTGACGGTTCCGCATACGCAGGCTTTGGTGGTGGGGCTCTATGGTAATTTGGGGACCGGTAAGACCACGTTTACGCAAGCGGTGGCACAGGCGCTTGGGGTGATTGAGATTGTGGCTAGTCCGACCTATGTGATTGAGAAAATATATAAGCTGAACAATCAGCCGTTTGAACACTTTATTCATTTTGACGCGTACCGTTTGGAAAAGAGTGCTGAGCTACTTGCACTCGGTTGGTCTGAGATCATTGCCAACCCCAAAAATCTCGTGGTCATCGAATGGCCCGAAATAGTGGCGGATATTATGCCACAAGACCATACTAAGGTGCAGTTTAACCACGGAGAAAAAGATACACGTGTGATAGAGACCACCATCTAAATTGTTTGCTTTTCTGTAGCAAGAGTGATTTAATTAAAAACGGAACGGAACCTCTCATTTCCTGTGTTATGTACAAAAAAGATGTTGTTCTTTTGTGTGTTTTGCTGGGTGCTCTCGTATGGGCTTGCCAACTGCTATCGCCTCCAGGACTTATTATCTTCGGAGCGTTGGAGATTGCTTTTGCGATCTGGTGGGGTCGGAGACCTCGACCAAAGGAGCGGATTATCCACCATGCTCGTCGCAGGCGGATTTACGATATGCCCTAATTTCATTGGCGCGTCTCTATGGAGCGCGCCTTTTTCTTAGGTGAAAATTAAAGAAAAAGGCGCTAAAAAGTGCTACACTACAGGCTATGAAATCCGAAAAAGCTGATACAAAAACAGAGACCAAGCGACTAGTCCTCCTCGACGCGCACGCTATTCTCCACCGCGCCTATCACGCTCTCCCTGACTTCATGTCGAGTAAAGGCGAGCCGACGGGAGCGCTCTACGGCCTGTCGACTATGTTGATCAAGATTGTTGATGAGCTCAAGCCAGACTATTTGATTTCTGCCTACGATCTTCCAAAACCAACCTATCGTCACGAAGCATACAAAGACTACAAAGCAGGGCGCGCCAAGGCTGATGAGGCGCTGGTGGCACAGATGAAGCGTTCGCGCGAAGTGTTTGATGCTTTTTCTATTCCGATGTACGACAAAGAAGGTTTTGAAGCTGATGATATGATCGGCACGATTGTGGAGCAGATGAAGGGGCGAAAAGATATTGAAATTGTGATTGCTTCAGGGGATATGGATACGCTCCAGCTAGTCACGGGCAAAAAGGTCCAGGTGTATACATTGAAAAAAGGTATTCACGATACGATTTTGTATGACGAGGAGGCGGTTGTGAAGCGATTTGGCTTTGGCCCAAAGCTTCTACCCGACTACAAGGGTTTGCGTGGAGATCCATCCGATAATATCCCAGGAATCAAGGGGATCGGTGAGGTAACTGCAACACTTTTGATTAAAACATTTGGCTCGATCGAGCAGATGTATAAAGCGCTCAAAAAAGACGAGAAAGCTTTTGAAAAAGCGGGACTGACTCCACGCATATCTGAATTGCTTCGAGTAGGTAAAGAAGATGCTGAGTTTAGTAAGATGCTTGGGACAATTCGTCGTGATGCGCCGATCACCTTTGTCTTGCCGGAGAAATTGTGGAAAGAAGGGATGGATATTAAGAAAGCGGAAGATTTTTTCCGCGAGCTTGAATTTCGGGCACTCCCTGCACGACTCAAAGAGGTGCTTACTGGTAAAAAAGCTGAAGTGGCAACACAAAGCTCTCTGGTCAGTACGGTACAAAACGATATTTCACCAAAAGCATTGTCGGAGCTTCTGATTGCGCTGTGGGTGCTCGATTCAAACAAAACCACGCCAACCATCGAAGATGTAGCTACCTATGCCAAAACCGATTCTCTGGCGGAAGCACAGAAGGTGATCTTTCATCGACTAGCACAAGAGGCTGGTTCACGACGCGTATTTGAAGATATTGAAAAACCACTGATACCAATTATTGAAAAGATGAAAGAGGTGGGGATCAAGATTGATATAGCACAGTTTAAAAAGCTGTCTCTCTCGTATCATGATGAATTGTCTGCGCTTGAAAAAGAGATTTGGAAACTAGCAGGGGAGGAATTTAATGTGGCCTCACCAAAACAGCTCGGTGAGATTTTGTTTGTGAAGATGGGGCTTGCGGGCAAGCGTCAGAAAAAGACGGCGACCGGTAATTTCTCAACCAAAGAATCAGAGCTCGAAAAGATTAAAGAGTTGAGTCCGATTATTCCACTCATTCTCAAGCATCGAGAACTTTCAAAACTACTCGGTACCTATGTCGATCCATTACCGACTTTGGTCAAAGAAGATGGACGAGTGCACGCTACCTTTCTCCAGGCGGGAGCGGCGACCGGAAGAATGGCGTCGACCGATCCGAGTCTACACAACATTCCCAATACTGGTCTTCGAGGCAAAGCTATTCGTAAAGCCTTTGTAGCTGAAAAAGGTTTTAAAATTGTGACCTTCGACTACTCACAAATCGAGCTTCGTATCGCAGCCTTTCTCTCAGGCGATAAAAAGATGATTGATGTGTTTTTGAAGGGTGAAGATATTCATACGAGGGTGGCTAGTGAAGTGTTTGGTGTGGCGCCGGAGGCGGTGACCAAAGATATGCGCAGACAAGCCAAGGTGATCAACTTCGGTATTCTCTTCGGTATGGGGGTGTCTGCTCTCCAGAGCAATCTCGCTGACCCTGAGGCGGGAGAGGCAGACAAGATTACTCGTACTCAAGCTCAGAAGTTTTATAACGACTATTTCGAAAAGTTTTCCGGATTGGCTACGTATTTAAATACGGTGAAAGCAGAGGCGTATCGCGTAGGCTTCACCGAGACCTTCTTTGGAAGAAGGAGATATTTTGAGGGAATTAAATCAAAACTACCCTTTATTCGTGCCGCGGCTGAGCGCATGGCGATCAACGCACCGATTCAAGGGACTGAGGCGGATATTATTAAGCTCGCAATGGTGCAGATTGATGCGTATTTGAAAAAAGAAAAACTGCTCGATTCAGCGCGGATACTACTGCAGGTGCATGATGAATTGGTGTATGAAATCAAAGAAGATTTGGTGGAAAAGATTGCGCCCAAAATTCGAAAGATTATGGAGGAAGTAATTGATCCCAAAGACGTCTCGGGAATTGTCTGTACGGCAGAGGCTTCGGTGGGGGATAATTGGGGCGAGCTTAAATCTATTCCCAAACTATAAACTAATGACTATAAACTCTTAACTTCTCAATGATTTACCTACTCTACGGCGAAGATACAGTATCGGCTCGAGCGAAAGCACACGAGCTGATCGCTGTGTTGCAAAAGAAAAAGCCAAACGCATCATTTTTTACGATGATGGCGGAGCATTGTGATGCGAGTCGGTTACAAGAATTTGCTGGCGGGCAAGGACTTTTTGAGCAAAAATACATTGTCTTTTTGGATCGAGTGCTTGAAACGGCTGAGGCGAAAGAAGCTTTCTTGGATTGTGTGAAGGCGATTTCCGAGTCAGACAATATCTTTGTGATGCTGGAAGGGAAGCTCGATAAGGCGACACTAACTAAAATCGAAAAGAAGGCTGAGAAGGTGCAAGAGTTTGTTTTTTCTGCCGGTGCCAAAGTGGCAAGTAAAAGTGCAGCAGGTGATCGCCCTGCCACCATCCCCGAATTTAACATCTTCGTACTCTCAGACGCCTTGGGCAAGAAAGATAAAAAGAGTTTGTGGGTGTTTTACCAAAAAGCTCTGCTTTCTGATACACCACCCGAGGAAATTTCCGGGACGCTCTTTTGGCAGGTCAAAAGTATGCTTACCGCTCGAGTATCGAACACCGCTCTTGAATCGGGGCTCAATCCATTTGTGTTTCAAAAATCAAAAGCTTACGAGAAAAACTATCCGGGAGATAGTTTGCGGGAGTTGTCCGAGAAATTGGTATCAATCTATCATGACGCCCATCGGGGGAAGGGGGATTTTGCTATAGCATTGGAGCGCTTGATTCTAAGCCTGTAATTGCCGCAATGGCTTTATTTTTCAAGTTAAATATGCTATAACTTGTTTTCGTCTCTAGATTAGGAATTAGAAATTAGGATTTAGAAATTTCTGTTATATATGCGCCCATAGCTCAGTTGGTAGAGCATCTCCCTTTTAAGGAGTGGGTCGTTGGTTCGATTCCAACTGGGCGCACATGATAAAAAATCTGGACTACTCCAGATTTTTTGATACATGTGCGAGACGGAGGTATGTTTTGTCAGCAGACAAAACAACCGAGTCAGGGTCGTGAGTTTTTGTGAGCGACGACGAGCAAAAAACTCCTGACCACAAAAAAGAAAATGTGAAGGCGTTCGACTGGACATAATTAATATAGTATGATAAGATTATTCCGGAACAGTCGTCGAGTCTTATGGATTCGACAAAACCTCAAAATAGAAATGATTGGCTATGAGTAAAGGAAATAGTACGGATTATCCCCGGGCCGTTGTTCGTGAAATTGGCGGTCAACTTGTTCTCGATGATCCTGATGCGCTCGAAATGATCCGAGGTGTGGGTAAGGTTAATTGCCGGAATACCTTTGAGATTAACACTGAGCGGGTAGCTCATTTTAAGTGCCGGTTCGCTGAACGTGGCATGAGTACCGAAGAAGGTGTGATTGTCTTGATAAATGTCAACGATGTTAATGGGGGGACCACTCGCGGATGCGCTAATGCCCGGTACCGATTGGCAGGCGATTCGTGATAGAGGAGAAACTCCATTTGCTCTGGGCTTAGCAAATCGACCAGGCATCCAGGAAATCTTGGATCAAATCGATAAAGAAGCCGCCGATAAACTTCGTGGTATGGCTGGTATTGCTGTGGTGGTCGTTGATCACTCGGTAGCTGAGGTATTTTTGGCCTGAACTTTCTCACAAAACCTCTTGTACATTTGTACTCGAGGTTTTTTCTTTTGAGTATGCTACACTCCCACCATGTCAAAAATCTCCGTACCCCAGGTCGTCTTAATCCTCGACAACATCCGTAGCGCTCACAATGTCGGCTCGATTTTTCGCACCGCAGATGCGGTGGGGGTGGAGAAAATCTTTCTCTGTGGTACGACGCCATCTCCAATCGACCGTTTTGGGCGTGAGCGTAGTGATATTGCAAAAGTGGCTTTGGGGGCAGAGAAACATATTGCGTATGAAAGTGTGGCGAGTACGAAGGAGGCGGTTTTGATGCTAAAAGCAGACGGCTACCAGATTATTGCTATCGAGCAGGCACCAGGGTCTGTGGATTATAAAAAAGTGGAACCAAAAAATCCGGTAGCCTTTGTTTTGGGTACTGAGGTCACGGGTCTTTCAAAAGAAATTCTTGATCTATGTGATGTGATAGCGGAAATCCCTATGGCAGGGGACAAGGAATCGCTCAATGTGGTGGTGGCGGGAGGAGTGGCGTTATTTAGAATGCTGGGAAGATAACAGACAACAGAACACAGACACTAGACTAAATGATGTTGTTTGCAAAAGAATTGATGAAAAGGTATTCTGATAATGGAAATGTTGTTTTTAGAAACAAATTATGAAGACCACCACTACTGTTGGAAGATTTTCTCGTGGCGAACTGAGTTCACTCTGGATAGCTTACAAAAGGGCTTGGCGTAAGGCTAAAAAAACGCGTACCGAACGCGCTCGCATTTGAAATGCTGATTTCGATCTTCAGTTGAAAGGTCGATTTCCTCTCAAATTCCAGCAGGCCCAGTCTCTTTACGTAATTCCCCACAAATCTTCGGTTTGTGGGGAATTTTATTTGGTCTTATGTCTGTTGTCTGTACTCTTACGTCTATCTAGAAGCTTACCGTATCTACTATCTTGCCGGAGGGATCAACTAGCTCAATAATCTCTCGTCTATTGTGCCAGATGCCGACATCTTGCTTGAGGAAGATACGCCAGGTTGAGCTGTAAAAGTTCGGTTCGTTTTTGTGTAAGTTTACGCAACCAGTGTAATTGTCGTAATTGATGATATAACGCTGACATTCTGGGGTGAGTTGAGTGGTGAATTGGGTGTAGACCTGACACTGGGGGATTTGGTCAAGTACATCGAGACAATAATTATTAAAACCGTGTGGATCAGCGGGGATATGCTCATCTCGAATAACGGGACAGTTGAGTGAGAGGGGTGGACGAAAATCTTGGTGTTGCTCAAAGTAGCCCGTGCACAGATTTTCTTTGAAAGAAACGCCGGTCGGTGGTCGACCTGTTACAATAATTGCACGTTCACCAGGAGCGAGCTCGATTGGTTGCTCGACGTTGACAGTGCCGAGATAGGGAAGATAGACACCCTGACTTTCAATATCATAACCATTGCCGTAGACACCACTTTTTAATTTCCAGCCAGCGAGACTGATTTTTTTAGTATTATTTCCCGACGCTTTAATGGTGACATACTCTTCGTCAGGTCGTCCATTGCCGACTCCACTATAATTTTCAATCGACATCGCATTTGTGTAGCGAGAGGTTTCAATATTATTTTTAACAGCTACATTTGTCTGGTTGTTGATAGTGTAGATTTGACCAGTTGTTTTTGCAGGGGTTGCTGTGTTGGGATTGTTGTATGAGCTCTCACCCTTACCTGTGACGTTGCTTCCTGCATCAGGGACCATATTGATGGTATTTGGCACAAAGCCACCAAAAAAGCTGTGACTACTTCCAGTGCCGTTTGTGTTTGATCCGGTTTGAGTATTTGTTTGTCCGGTAAATCCAAATTCGCTTGGAGGTAGGAGGAGTGGGGAGTTGTTACCAAGGCTTCGTTGATAGCCTCCACTATAAAACCAAAGAAAAATCAGGACCGCTAAGCCAATCAAAAACCACTTCATGTGCTCAACTGCGCTATGTACAGGACCTTCTTTTTCAGCCATGGGAGAAGTATACCAGAGGATAGTGAAGAAGATAAGAAGCGGGAGAGTAGGATGGAGTGGAAAAAGCCCCGCGGTTTGGTCCGACCAAACCGCGGGGCTTTTTGTAGCTAGTATTTAATTTGGTGTTTCGCACAAAAATGCGCGTGTCTACCATTCATCCGGATTTTTTCGATAGTCCCCACACAGCCCTTTTTCGAACATTTTTTACCAGTCTCTCTGTAGGCTTTGTGGTGGTACTGGAATTTCCCGTGCTCACCGAGTGGATTTCGATAGTCTGAAGTCGAATCCCCACCAAAATCAATGCCTTTCACGAGCATTTCCTTCATTGAGCGGAACATTAGGGTGAGTTTTTCTTTTGGAATCTTCGAGACTTTCGAAAGTGGGTGGACGCCTGCGACCCACAGTATTTCATCTGAATAAATATTACCAATACCCGCGACAACTTTGGGATCCATCAGTACCTGCTTTATCTTTCCATTCGGCCGTGTGTAGAGTCGTGCTTCAAAATCAGTAAGTTGAAACGTTTTTTCGAGAGGTTCTGGGCCAGTACCTTTTAGGTGTTCGCTTGTGTGTAATGCCTTTGTCTCAATCAAAGTGACTTTGGCAAATTTTCGCATATCAGAAAGGGCCAAATGCTTGCCGTTCTTAAATGACATTACGAAATGCAAAAACTGATTGAATGGATCTTTCAAAACCTCTGGTGCTACCGCGATCCAACTCTCTGAATCACTCGGTCTTTTTCCAGAACCTTTTTTCTTGTTTTTTGTGTAGGTTCCATACAAAAGATGTCCGGTCATTTTCATATGCACGAGTATGGTGTGTCCCGAAGAAAGTTCGATGAGTACGTTTTTGGCACGGCGATGCACCGCGGTCACTTTTCCACCCACCACTTTCTTTTGCATCAGTGTAAAAAAACGAGCGTCTTTGATGTTATCCTTGCCTTTGTGGTGGGGACTTTCATAATCCGTCCAGATATCAGAAATGGTATGCCCCACAATCAGTTTGTGGAGCATGGTGGCTGTGGTATGGACTTCGGGGAGTTCGGGCATAGCGGTATGATGCCGGAAAGCGTTGGTGTCTGCAACTACTACTGGTCTTTTTTGAATAGCTTAGTGAGTTCTTCTCGTGTCACAGTCGCATCATCCCAAGGGAGCTTGGTGTTGTTTGGTCCCATTATGTACGGATCGGTGCCTTTGCCCGTAATCAGCACAGTGTCGCCAGTTCCAGCTAAAGAAATAGCGGTACGGATAGCTTCTCGACGATCCACAATCACTTGTGCTTGTTTTTCAGTAACACCAGCTTGTACGTCTTCAATAATTTTCATCGGGTCTTCATCGTAGGGATCTTCGTTGGTGAGAATGATGTCGTCACAAAATTTCTCAGCGATTGCGCCCATCTCTTTTCGTTTCCATTTGTCACGGCCACCACCGGTAGATCCCAGTACGCAAATTTTTCGAGATTCTTGAAATGTTTCGTAGAGTTTTGAGAGAGAATCGGTGGTGTGGGCGTAGTCGACAATCACATCAAATGTCTGCTTTTCTCCAATCGAGACTCGTTCGACACGTCCGCGCACTCCACGAAAATTGGCTACAGCTTTTTGGATAGTCGGAAGTCCAATTCCAAATGCTTCGGCCATTTTGATGGCGCCTAAGATATTATAGATATTAAACAATCCCGAAAGGTGGGTTTGTATCTGAGTATTTTTGTAGGTAAAACTACTTCCATGTGTACCCAGTGAAAGATTTTGAATAGCGTTTTTAGAAAAACCAATCGTCTCAATGATACCAAGTGCTTTGAAGTGCGAAGATTCCGATTCATCTTCATTGATCACCAACACTTTTCGCTTCTTCGATGAATTCTTTAGTGTCCGAGCAATTGAAAGCTTTGCATCGCGATATTTTTCAAACGAACCATGTGATTCGATGTGCTCGGGAGAGAGGTTGGTAAAAATTAATCCATCGAGTGCGATGAATCGGTGTCGGAAGAATCGCGCACCCTCTGAGGTGGTCTCAATGACTGCATACTGACATCCGGCCGTGACCGCTCTGTGCAAGAAGTGTTGCATGAAAAATCTTCCTGGCATCGACATTTTGTATTTGTTGTCGGTCGACTCTGTATCAATTTTAAACCGTACTGTATTTGAGACGGCTGTTTTAAAGCCAGCCTGCTCAAGTAGGGTGGAGAGAATTTCAGTGGTAGTGCTTTTGCCTTTGGTGCCGGTCACTGCGAGCACTGTAATCTTCCGAGAAGGGAAGCGGTAGACGATTGCTCCCAACAAAGCCATAGAGTAGTGGTAGATAGGCTGAAAAAAGGCGTAGACTGATTTAGGAATTATTTTTTCGACGGCTCGAAGTAGAGTATCCATCAGTAAATAATAGCTTAAAACCAGAGCGGGTATACTATTGACAAGTACATAAATACATGTATGATTGGCAACGGAAATCAAAACGCGATTGTTTTGGTACTGCACCTCACAAAAAAGAAAGAATACAGTTATGAGTTCAAACAGCAAATTCGGTTCAATCAACAGTGGTCAGATGCGTGTGGCAGTGGGAGGCGTCCGAGGGTCACTTCCAGTGTCAGGTGCCGCCTATAATCTGTTTGGTGGCAATACTACCTCTGTCCGGGTGTTCTCGGATTGTCTGCCTCCCGATATGGCTCTGATTGTTGATGGCGGCACCGGTTTCTTTCCGCTCTCGATGGGGGCGGTGAATCAGGGTGCCCAGCGTTTGATGATTTTTCTCACGCATCATCACCATGATCACAATCAAGGTTTGTTTATCGCCCCGCCGACCTTCATGCCGAAGATTCAGAAGATTGTGTGGGGACCAGTGGAGTTGAATGTTGGCCCGGAAAAAATGTTCCGTCACTTGATGACCCCACCGTTTCATCCGGTGGATTTTAAGACGGTGGCGGGAAGTTTTTCCTTCCAAGACATCACTCGGCCGAGGAGCTGTGTTGTCCTCTTTCATCCGCTCGGTGGCGGGCCACTGCTTCTCGCCGTGGACAAGCTTGAGAAAATCAAGAAGGGGGATGGGATGGTGCGTTTTGCAACACATAATCTTCAGAAGCTCAACGAATGTCTCTTGGTCCGGATGTATTACAGCAACCATCCGGAGCGGACTATCTGTTACCGGTTTGAGGAGTTGCCGACTGGCAAGGTGTTTGTGTTTCTCACGGACAATGAGAACACGGCTGCATTGCCCGCTCCGGTCAAGGCACATCTTGAAAATGCCGGACTTCTGATTATGGACGCTCAATACAGTGAGAATGTGTATCACGCTCGAACCAAGGGGTTTGGGCATGCGACTCCTGCTTACTGTGTCCAGACCGCCATTGAGTGCGGGGTCTTGCAGTTGGGATTCACTCATCATGATCCAACCTCAACCGATGCCTATCTCAAGGATACTATCCTTGTTGAGGGTCACGCGGAACTTGCTCGACGGAGCGAAAATACTGAAGTGCCTGTTGCCCTTTCCAATGTCTTTCTTTGTGCCGATGGCCAGGTGATTGATGTTGGTGGTGGCTACAAGTAGTGTTCTTTTACGCAAACCCCGCTCGTTCTTACGAGCGGGGTTTTTCTATTATTGATTATTTTGCTATTTTTTTTCACTATTTTCCCAGTATCTTCAGTGCCGCTTTTATGCGATCAGAAGTTCTGGTATGAATTACTTCTACTTTTTTCAAAGCCTCACGCGCTTCGATTTGTGAGTAACCGAGGGATTTGAGCGCTTCAAGTGCGTCCACTTCTTCACGGAGTGTGGTACCGGATTCTGCATCTTCTGCTTCGAATTTTCCTTTGAGCTCAAGCACAATCTTTTGCGCGAGTTTGTTTCCAATACCAGACACTTTGGTAAGGTGCGAGGTATCTTGCGAGGTGACCGCTCGGCGTAAAGCGGGGAGGGTGGTGACATTGAGTACGCCGAGAGCTGTCTTCGGACCAATGCCGGAGATTGAGATCAGTAATTCAAAAAATGATTTGGTAGCAAAATCTTTAAATCCGTAGAGATCGAGTGCGTCTTCGCGTACCGCAAGATAGGTAAAGAGGGTGACTTTGGTATCTTCGCGGAGGCTTGTAAGAGTCTCTTCGGTCATCGAAACTTTGTATCCCACGCCAGACACGTCGATAATAGCGAAGCGAGCTTCTTTGTGTACCACCGTACCAGATAGTCGTGCAATCATCTCTCTATGGTAGCACTCTCTTAGTGAATTACAAAAATCTTTTTATTTTGAATCCCTTTGGTGAGCCTAAGTCCGGACAAGGCTCACCAAAGGGATTCAGGGTCAGTGGGGAGGGGATGAAGACTGTGAAAGTTGCATATTTACCCCATATCTGATACTATCCTCGCACATATGGCAATTACATCATCAGCAAAAAAGGCCCTCCGCTCAAGCGAAAATAAGCGCGTGGTAAACCTCCGTCGCAAAAATGCGATCGCTACTATTACCAAGCAGGTAAAAAAACTCGTCTCTGAGAAGAAAATGAAAGAAGCCGAAGCACTTCTTCCAACAGCTTTCCAGGCTATCGACAAAGCAGCGGCTATCAATTTCATCCACAAGAACGCAGCCTCTCGACGCAAGTCTCGACTTTCAGCGCTTTTTGCAAAGAAATAACAAAAAACCGCTCATGATGAGCGGTTTTTTGTAACTATTTATCCCTGAATACTCTCCAGCACTTTAAACTGAGGATTTTCAGCTACAATCCGGCAATTTCCAAAGATTTCAGTCAGGACTTTTTGATAGGGGAGAAAAGCGTTGGCGACAATCAGTAATTTCCCTCCAGGTGCGAGGCGTTTTGGGGCATCTTTAAAAAAAGTATAGGTCGCGTCGTATGAAGTCTTGATCCCATCGTGAAAAGGAGGATTGGAAACAATTAGATCGTATGTTGCGGTGACATCTGAAAAAATATCCGAAGCGAATACGCGAGCGTTTGTAACTCGGTTCACGCGAAGTGTTTCTTTGGTACTGGCTACCGCAAGGGTATTGCTGTCTACTAGATCGACAGTGGTGTTTAGATACTTTTTGGCAATACAGGTGCCGATCACTCCTGATCCGCATCCCCAATCGAGCACCTTTGTGGGAGTAGCGTCTGGCAGATTACTCAGGAGAAGCCCTGTGCCCTTATCTAGTTCACCTAAAGAAAAAACTCCAGGGAGAGATGCGATGGTGAGCGGGGTATCATGTGCGACCACTCGGGTGGTAATAAAAGACGGGGTGAAGATGCCAACTGACTTTTCGAGAGAGGCTACAATAATCTCGGAATGTTTACCCGGTTCTTTCCAGAGGATTTTGCCGACATACTTTTCCAAGGCACTGCTGGTTGACTTGATGCCACTCTTTTTTTCTCCCACAACAGCGACTATGCCATGAGGAGTGAGATAGGTTGGGGCGATAGTAAGGGTGTATTCGAGAAGCTCGCGACTTTTTGGGAGGAAGATGACAATGAGATCGTATCGAGAGTCTATGGTTGGCCACGCTCCGCAGGTTAATTTTTCTGCGGAAAAATTGACCTGCTTGGCAAACGCCATTTTTTCTCGATGGTCGCTATACTCAAAATCAAAAAATGACCAATCGGTGGCGGGGGATTCTATGGAGAGAATGGAGAGTAATTCTGATTCAGGTGCGTTGATAATCAGCGCCTTTTTTGAAGCGAGTTTGGGGAGGTGCTTGATTAAGAGTTGGGTGGGGAGAGAGGGCATGGGTTTATGGGGCGAGTATAACATTTGAGGGTTGCTTGTGCATCAGTTGATCTTTTTGGTTGGACGCTTTCGCTATCTCACTCGCTCCTCGATACCTCGGAGCTCTTTAGAAACCTCGTCCACAGATGCACATCATCTACCGATGTGCCACGGTTTCTAATACTCGAGGACTCGTATTTTCCTCCACGGGAAACCACAGGTTTCCCGACCCCTTCCTGGTTCGATTCCAACC
>JBDKKW010000011.1:0-27021 GCA_039795895.1 Candidatus Parcubacteria bacterium
CCGGGAACTGACCCACTACGCAAATGAATCTCAAGGCGACTTGCCACCTGACACATTTTTGACAAAAAACCGACATCTGCCCATTTCGGGTTCAAATAATCATGGATATTACCCCCAAGAAATACCGGAAACCTAATCTTGGGACGCTCCCCTGTAAGTGCTGTCTCAGTCACAAATGCAACAAGTGCAAGTGCGTTTTTGACCAAGTTTGATTTTTTGAATCCAGGCTCGGAATCCATGAGCCCTTGGAGTTCTTTTGAAAAGAACACGCTAACTTTTTTCATATTTTATCCTTTTGGGAATGGCATACTATGGCCGGTTTACTAGACGGATATCACCAACACTCTCAAAGAGCATCGTTATCCGTTTATAGTCATATCACAATGTTATAAAAAAGCAAGATAAATGAACCCCCGGAAATCGCTTTGTGATTTCCGGGGGTTCTCACTTCATCAGACAATTCCACCTCTAACTCCTTAATTATTCGACATACAATATTCCGTCGGACTCAACAGGGTGTAGACTCCCCCACTCACGGAGTACATCTTTAGTAAATTGTAACTCATTGTCTCGGTGGTAAAAGTAACTGCGTATTCTGAAGTTCCATTGATACCACAACTAAATCCGCCACTCGTAAGCGTTTGTTTGCCGTAAAATTTATAACATAGCGTACCAGTGTTTGTCGGATCACTCGGAATCTGAGCGATATGCTTTCCGGTCACCAAACTATTCAATACGGTGCTCAATGCGGTCGCACCACTCGCACACGAAGACGCTACAGGAAGAGTATCTGGAAATGTCCCCGTGGTGGTACGGTAGAGCTCAATTGCCGCTCGCAATTGATTTGCTCCAGCCACTCGTGAGGTATCTCGCCCCTTTTGACGAGCCACATTGAGTCCTGCAAATACAATCGAACTCAACAAGGCAATAATCGATATCACCACCAAGAGCTCTACGAGGGTGAAGCCTGAATTTTGTTTTGTTTTAGAATAAAGAGACATAGAAGTATATTATCGTGATCGTGTTGAGACCTGTGTAGGAAAATCTTGTCCTAATCCAGGTGATCCAGGTAAACCGTAACCATTGGTCCAATCGAGGTTTGATTCCGAGTAGGTGTCTGCAACAGGAGTGGTGGTCGAGAATGGTGACCAAATAATATTTGCACTCGCAGATGCACCTAGACCAATCACGCCACTAGCAATCTGAGACACCGTACCCATCAATCGCGATAGGCTTGGGTAGACTCTATCCGCCAAAAGAGTTACTGAGATAGTATCTTGTGAAGGTGCTGGCGAGTACGGCGTTAACATTGTAGCAACCAAGGTATACACTTTTGTACTATTCGCCGACACTATTTTTGCTGGAGATGAAGATGCGAAATCAACGGTCACATACTCTGTATTAACCCCTCCATGCACTAACACTGGAAAACCAGCAGGTGCCCCATCAGCAAGTAGTATAAATCTACCTACAGCACTACCTGATGTAGCAACACTGAAAGTCACTCGCTTAAGCACTAAATCTCGAGATGTATTTGGATTAGTAACCGTAAACTTATACAATTCGGTATTTACGCCCAGTGTTCCCGCGGTTGGCACCATTGCAAACCTTGGCACATTTCTAAAGATTCTAAAACCATCAGATTGCAACACCGCAGTTGTACCCCCAGAGATATTTTGACCTGACGACTGCCCGACTGCGTAGTTGCCAGATGTACCATTTACTGCACCATTATAGGCAATAGACAACAATGCCCCATAACCACCTAGATCTGGTATTGAATACAAGTTGGTATTCGAGTCATGAGGAGTGAGATCACCTTTTATCAAGAGTGTTTTGGTGGTGCCAGCAGGGATTGAAACTGGAGTAGCCAGTGTAGAGATGGCGTAATCAGGATTTGCGCCACCAAATTGTGCAATCCCCACTTGAGTCCCTCCATCCCACAGACTCACTTGTTGACCCACCAAGTCACTAGGTGAACTTGATGCAGTACTTCCCAACTTAAGTGCTATTTGTTTAAGCATCACACCTTCTTGCGCGCCCGCAGTAAAATTAAATGCTCCGAGCACCGCGATCGCTGCCGCTTTTTCTATATGATACAGGGAAGACGGCAACGACTGATTAAGACTTACGGTATATGAACCAGGTGCAATAACGAATATTGTCTGTCCTGCAGAGGCCAACATTGTTTCTGGTACAACTAATCCAGATAATGCCCCTGTCGCCGAGGTATACGTGGCTTGATTAGGAGTCAGACCCCACGCAACAGATCCAGTGCTTACTGCTCCCGAAAGCGTACACCTCAAAGAAATTGTCTTTATCGTACCCTTTGGAACAATCAAGCCTGTACCATCAAAGGTAAACACCTCATCGCCCCCATTTGGAACTGTCGGATTCTTAATATTAGAACCTGTTGTAACAGCTGTCACACCATCAAACAACTGACATGAGGTTAGGCTTAATCCCGTGAATCCTGTATAGGTCAATTTAAGCGGTATCGAAGTTATTCGTATATCTCCACCAGACTGACGCGCATCAAAAATATACTGTGCAAATTCAAATCCAACAGTCCCAGGAAGAATAGTTCTGGTAGTTGTCGATACAGGCATACTAATAGCCAAACTGAGCGGAGCAGTCGGTGTACTTACACTTACACTAAACGTCGCATCACTCGTATCCACCACCGACACCGATCCGCCAGCAGTCCCTGCGACCTCAATCTTGTATGTGCCGGACAAGGTACTGGTCGCAATAGTCACCGTCTGCATTCCATCATTTGGTGTGCCACCTGGAGTGAGATTGACGCGAATTGGAGTCACCCCAGCAGTACCCACCAACGTAATTCCTACCGCCGGAATCGTACTAGTCGCATTTGAAGACCACTGCACATCCACACTAGATCCTGGTGCAAAACTTTCTCCCCCATTTGGACTCAAGACCGTAATCGTCGGAGGTACATACGCTGGGATAGTCGCAGTGAGTACACCACCATCGGCAAAAGTCACCGTGATTGCTCCGCCGGTATACACCGTACGCTCCATCTGACCGTACATGGTAAACGGAACTACTGAGCCATTTTCAAGATAAAAATTCACTGCCCACTTCCAATCAGTCGCTGGTCGCAAACCAGTATTCCCCTGACCTGGACCGAAAGTGCCCCAGACTCCGGCTCGGTCGTCTACATTTGGCACCACCGTAGCAGTAACCGCTGAAGCAGGCGCATTGGCTGGCAAAGTCACCAGATTGGTACTGTATGCCGTATTTAGCTTCTTGTCAGTCGCATCAAACACTACCAGTGGGTAATAAGCTGATTCGGAAGTAGACCAAATCCCTCCTTCTGCAGTGTGAGTGATTTTCACACTGGTAATCGCTGGGGTTGAGATCACGCCCGATACGAGCGTACCGTCAGTGAAGGTGACCGTAATCACCCCTCCCCCGTAGCGCAACTGCTCTTTCTGACCATATACAGAAAACTTGGTCGTCGAGGTAGCAACCATACCCGTACTGGTGCTGTATGTATAATTTACTTGCTGACCTGCAGTGTTTGTGATCACGAGCGGATAATAGGCGGATTCAGAAGTAGACCACACACCTCCCTCTTTGGTATGAGTAACCTTGATTGAAGCAATAGTCTTTGGAGAGTTTACTGAGACGGTGACATCCCATTTCCAATCATCACTTGGTCGATTCCCTGTATTTCCTCGGCCTGGACCAAAAACACTCCAGACTCCCGCTCGGTCGGTAGTGTTTGGTACCAAGACAGCAGAGACAGAATTGTTTGAAGGTGGCATGACTGGAGCAGGGTTGATGAGAATATACGCACTCGCCACATTTCGCTCTACCGTAGCAAGATCTGCTGACAAAGAAAATACCTCTGCAGTGAATGTCGCAGACGAAAGTGGACTTGAGGTGCTCATCATCGCAGTGTAGTAGGTGGTCGATGAGGCAATATTGAGTACTTGCACCTTTCCACACTGATCCTGTCCAAGAGAGAGGATAGTCACTCCAGCTGGACAGGTGACCTGAAGCTTGGAGATTTGGGTAGTTGCTGGTGATTTGACTGATACTGAAAATGCTCCGCCGGAATTTATCTGATCGACTGAAGTGGTGACCAAGACCAGTGGATTTGAGATCCCCACCGCTGCCACGGTTGCTGTGTTTCGGAAATGACCCTGACTCAGTCCAAAAGTCATCACCGCAAACGCAACCAAAAAACTACCTAAAGCCACCTGTTTTAACATAGATATAAATAAAAATAAGTAATACTTCCCTCATTATGTCATTTATCGACGCAATCAAAAAATAGTTATCCCCACGAGGTGGTGAGAAAAAGAAACCCCCCGGAAATCGCAAAGCGATTTCCGGGGGGTTTCTTTTGTCCTCTTTTTAGAAATTATAATTTAGGACTTAGAAATTTCTGTTATTCACCTTTCTTCTGCTTGCCTACTCGGCGTCGAGAAACAATGAAGACGTTTGAGTATTTCTTTGGAGTACGTGACTTCTGACCCTTTCCTACCGGCTTGCCCCAACGAGTCTTTGCTCGCTTGGTACCTCGGCCTTGGCGTCCTTCACCTCCTCCGTATGGGTGATCCACAGGGTTCATTACTGATCCACGCACGGTCGGTCGGATACCGAGCCATCGTGAGCGTCCTGCCTTACCGATCACCACGAGACGATTTTCATCGTTTGAGACGGTACCGACAGTTGCCCAACAGGTTTCGGTCACCTTTCGCACTTCTGTTGAAGGCAATTTCAAGTGAGCGTAGCCCGCATCGTGCGCAATCACTTCCACAAAATTCCCCGCGCCTCGAGCAAGTTTAGCTCCACCAAAAGCCTTGAGCTCGACATTACATACAAAGGTACCTACAGGAATATTTTTGAGTGGAAGTCGGTTGTATGGCACAACTGGTGCTGATGCAGAGACAACAAAAGTATCACCGACTTTGAGACCCTTTGGAGCCAAGATATATCGCTTTTCACCATCTTTGTAGACCACGAGTGCGATAAAGCCAGTACGATTTGGATCGTATTCAATCGAAGCTACTTTCGCAGGGATTTCAAACTTATCAAAAAGAAAATCAACATGTCGATAGAGACGCTTCACACCGCCACCCTTGTGACGAGTGGTGAGGCGACCGTGACCATTGCGACCGACATCGCGCTTGAAGCCTGAAGTCAGCGCCTTGTGCGGATCATTTGTCGTGATGAAGTCGGCAAATGAGATGGTGGTCATCTGGCGACGTGGATTACTTGTTGGTTTATAGTGTTTCATGGTCGTAAATTAAATTGCATCAATAGTATCCCCTTCTTTGAGGTATACATATGCTTTTTTAACACCAGCAGAGAAGCCGACAATTCCCTTGCGGAACAATTTCTTGCCAGAATTTCGCACGGTTGCGATTTTCACTGGAGTCACTTTGTACTGAGCGATGATCGCCTGAGCGATTTGCTTCTTGGTCGCTGATTCAGATACTTCAAAGGTAAAGACTTTCTTTTCTGAAAGTGCAGCCGCCTTTTCAGTGATGCGTGGACGGAGAATCACATCATTTGCAGGATTAGCTGATGCAGTCGCAGGAGCAGTAGTCTTTTTTGCCACTACTTTCTTCGCAACCTTGGTTGCCTTCGCTACTACAGGCTTATCAGCCTTTACTTCCTCTGTCTTTTTGGTTTTTGAGCTAAAGATTCCCATAGTAGTTTATTTAGTAGTTTTAGTAACTGCTTTTTTGACCTTTGGTGCCTTTACGGTAGCAACTTTCTTAGGAGCTACTACTTTTGGAGCAGTGGTAACAACATTTACCTTCTTTCGGCCCTCACTCTTGTGATTTAGGAATGCGACAGACGCTTCAGGATTCACAAATACCACATACTTGTGATTAAGAATTGATACTGGATCAATATTTCGAACAGCATCCAAGGTGATGTTGTTGATGTTTGAGAAACTCTTCACAATCGCGGTAGTTGGCTCTGATACGGCAATGTACGCTGCGTTGTTTTTCTTTGCAGTGAGTCCACCAAATCCTCGAACTGCTGAGAGTGCAGTGAGAGATTTGAGTGCCACAACCGTCTTTGGCTCAGTCATAGAAAAATTCTGCACAAAGAGTACTTCGCCATCCTTAAATTTCTTAGACAAAATAGTGAAGAGCGCCTTTGCTTTGGTCTTCTTGTTGATCTTGCGAGAGTAATTCTTCTCGTTGCGCGGACCGTGTGCTACACCTCCTCCCACCCAGATCGGTGAGCGAGTAGATCCGTGTCGAGCGCGACCGGTACCCTTTTGTTTCCAAGGCTTCTTGCCTCCTCCAGAGACTTCACCTCGAGTCTTGGTGTGCGCGATAGAGTCACGCTTGTTTGAAAGGAGTGCGGTCACTGTCTGGTGCACAAGGTCACCGTTCCATGGCAATCCGAAGATTGCTTCTGGGAGTGCAATTGATCCTGCTTCCTTACCGTTTTCGTTGTAGATTTTTGTTTCCATAAAAATAAGATTAGGTAAGAAGATTAGCCTCGGATTTCGAGGATTGCTCCACGAACGCCAGGGACAGCTCCTTTGACCAAGAGGAGATTTGCTTCAGTATTGATTTGAACCACTTTAAGATTTTTGACAGTCACGCGATCAGAACCCATTCGTCCGGCCATACGCAAGCCTTTTGCCACGCGTCCTCCGGCACGACCTCCTCCAGAAATAGTACCCACTTCACGCTCTGAGTGCTTCTGACCGTGTGTTCGGCGACCTCCGGCAAAATTGTGTCGCTTCACACCTCCTTGGAAGCCCTTACCTTTTGAGGTACCAACAACAGTGACTTCATCCCCTTCTTTGAAGGCTGATACGTCCACTTTGTCACCTCGCTTTACAGTAATATCACTTTCGGTGCGAAATTCTCGAAGTACTTTAAACGTACCCAAATCTTTTGAGTGTCCTGCTTCTGCTTTAGTAGCAAGGGTTGCTCGTTTGGTACCAAAACCAAACTGCACTGCTTTGTATCCGTCCTTTGCCATCTCACGGACTTGCGTCACGGTGATTGGTCCTGCAGAAATAACCGTCACAGGGACAGCAATCCCCTTGTCGGTGAAAATCTGAGTCATGGCGACTTTTTCTCCAATTAGAAATTTCATGATTGTTTTGAACACAGCGGCCACTTTTCTTTAAAATGGCTTAACTGGCGGTTCTCTTACGTGAATAATGTGTCTTTCGGTGTACAGTCGGTAGTGGGAGTAGATTAGCAGATGTCAGCATTTTTGGCAAGGGAATTATCTTAAAGGTAAAGAAAAAGCTGCCAACCCTCACTAGGTGGCAGCAATGAATTAGCACTCCTTCTTTTTCCACTCGGTGCTGGACATGAGTTGAGTCCCTGGATAGTGAGAGATCGAGTAGTGTGAGTGATTCGGATCAATTGATCGCAACACTGCAATCGTTGATTTTTCCCAGCGCGGGTCACAAGGAACAAGATTATTTTCGTTAAGACAAGCCATCGCCTTTTTTCTGGTCTTGAATAAAGCAACGACGGGCGATGTGGTTTTGCCCCAATAACGTGTATTTACCATTGCGATTTCCCTCTGGAATGAATTGCCTCCCCCTTCAGGAATAAAGGGGACAATTTGTCTCCCGATTGAAATCAACTCACTCGGACTTTCTTGAAGATGACTACCGATAGCAATCTTACTCTTTTTATCCCCACGAATTGCTATCTTGACCACATCAATCCCTCCTTGAGGGCTTGGCCCGAGAGCGTAGACAGAGGTCGTCGTTACCGCAAAAAAGTCAGCTTTTGACTTCGGTGTTTGCAATGTTTCTTTCCTTTTCATTATGCGCCTTTCTTTTTGAAGTTCCAATTCCAAATTCATCTTACTGGTATTCCATCTACTGTCAACATAAAAAGAAAAAGACCGCTTCTGAGCGGTCTTTTTCTCGATAGCGAGCGAGAAAGTATATTCAGAGCAGGGCGAGGAGCCGAGCGGGCACGGTGTCACATTCTGATGTGACGAGCGAGGCGAGCGGATAAGGAAAAATCCCCGGCTGGGGGATTTTTCCGCTGCTCTGAATATACTTTCGAGCGAGCCTTTACATCATCTTTACATCAATATTCACCCCACTCGGCAAACTCATGTTCGTGAGTGCCTCGATGATTTTTGCGTTCGGATTGACGATATCGATGAGTCGTTTGTGCACGCGCATTTCAAATTGTTCTCGCGCATTTTTGTATACGAATGCAGAACGGTTCACGGTATACTTCTTGATTTCGGTAGGAAGCGGAACTGGGCCGAGCACCTTCACATCGAAGCGAAGAGCGGTATCCATAATCTGCTTTACTGAAGCGTCAAGAATCTTACTTTCGTAAGCCCGAACTCGTATGCGCAGTCGCTGTGCAACATCCTCTTTCGGCGCTGTCTTTCGGACAGGCTTCACGGGAGTTTTAGCCACAACATCTTTTCGTGATGGATCTTTGACTGTCATAATTGGGAAGTAATTAGTAGTTAGACATTAGTAGTTAGTAAAGAGGAAAATTCACGCTTCACAAACTACACACATCTATCAACTACAATTTATTTAGTAATTTTAGTAACAACACCTGCGCCCACTGTCTTACCACCCTCTCGGATCGCAAAGCGCATCTTCTCTTCAAGTGCGATTGGAGCTACCAATTTCACGTTGAAAGTCACGGTGTCGCCTGGCATAACCATTTCAACACCAGTTGCTAGGGTTACTTCACCAGTCACATCAGTTGTTCGGATGTAGAACTGTGGCTTGTAGCCGTTGAAGAATGGAGTGTGTCGGCCACCTTCCTCTTTCTTCAAGATATACACTTCACCTGAGAATTCAGTATGTGGCTTGGTGGTTCCTGGCTTGCAGAGCACCTGACCTCGAGTCACATCTTCCTTCTTGGTACCTCGGAGGAGCACGCCGGCATTGTCGCCTGCCTGACCATCCGGAAGAGACTTGTTGAACATTTCGATACCAGTGACCGCAGTCTTTGCGATATCACGGAGACCAACGATTTCAACTTCCTCACCTACCTTGATAGTACCTCGTTCGATACGACCGGTTACTACAGTACCTCGGCCTTCGATTGAGAAGATGTCTTCAATAGGCATCAAGAATGGCTTGTCGATTTCTCGAACTGGGAGTGGGATATAGGTATCGAGCGCATTCATCAATTCATCGATTTTTGCAACCCATACTGGATCACCTTCGATAGCTTTGAGAGCAGAACCACGGATAACCGGAGTTGCCTTGCCATCGAAACCGTACTTGTTCAAAAGCTCACGGATTTCTTCTTCAACGAGGTCGATAAGGTCCTTGTCTGGCACCATATCACACTTGTTGAGGAACACCACGATCGTAGGCACACCCACCTGCTTTGCAAGCAAGATGTGTTCCTTGGTCTGTGGCATAGGGCCGTCCACTGCTGACACCACGAGAATCGCACCGTCCATTTGAGCGGCACCGGTGATCATGTTCTTCACATAGTCAGCGTGTCCTGGACAGTCGACGTGTGCGTAGTGACGAGCCGCAGTTGAGTACTCAACGTGCGAAATCGCAATGGTGATAATCTTTGATGGATCACGACGACCTTCTTTTTCAGAAGCCTTCGCAACCTGATCGTAACTAACAATGTTTGCAAGACCCTTCTTTGACTGGATCGTAGTGATCGCAGAGGTCAAAGTAGTCTTACCATGGTCCACGTGACCGATGGTTCCCACATTTACGTGAGGCTTGTCTCGTTTAAATTCTGCCATAAGTTTTGATTCATTCGGAGAACTCATCGCGCGAGAACGCTCTATGAATTCTTCACCTGAATTAATAAGGCTAATTAGTAATGTACGCACATAAAAGACTCAGTGCACAATTTCAAAGAGAGAAATTAAGAACGAGTACGTTTTAAACGCGTATCCGCCATTGTAGCAGAAGGAAAAGAGAAGTCAAATTTTGCGGACAGAAGCCAGATTCAAGAATTAAGAATTATGATTCATGAATAAGAAAAGATCCTACCCCCCCCCCGAAAAACGAGGACTTCTTTCGGGGGATTTAACACACTATGCGTATAGTGTATACTTCTAGTACAAAGTGCCGAAAGGCTCCGAGAAACCCCACCTAACGGTGGGGTTTCGAGTTTTAACAAAGACTTATTCTCTTCTTTTTAATTCTACTTCCCCCTTGATTAAATCGAATTTAACAACAAAATTATCAAAAAAGCCTTTTTGTCCGACTAGTCCGTATGGCATTACTCTTCCCGCAACATCTGGCATAAATCCAGCATCGATAGTGTATGACCATCCTCCGACTTCAATATCAAGTTTATGAAGATAATAGACTGAGGCTTTTCCTCCAACACCAAATACCTCTTTCATTTTTCCACTTTGAATATCAATACCAATAGCTTCACCTATTTCTGCATCAAAAATACACAAATCGGCTCCGGAATCTACAAGGACCTCGTATCCAATATTTAAATCACCATTCTTTAATCGAATAGGTACTACAGGTCTGAGAGTATTTTGACCATACTGTTTATACTGAAATTTCATAGCACACCAACATACGAAAGAATACTCTCTGGCATACGAGTCAAAATCGGAGATAGGTTACCTTTTTTGTGCGCTTCTAGTAAAGCCTCTTTGACCGTTTTACCCACACCCAAAATCGTCTGTTCATCAGACGCAAGTGCCACCCAGAGACCTCTATTTTTCTTATATATTTTAGTCCAATCAATAGGCATAGTGTCATTATACCCCCCAAAGGATCCTTTGCAAATCAAAGTTCGAAGTATACCCATAATAAAAAGTTTCATAATTTATGCCAAACCTTGTATCATATAGTGATGAAAAGAAAAAGCTGGCCGAAAGGCAAAAATGGATGGTGCTTCGCTACTATAAACGGGAGACTCGGTGAAATCTTCTTCGAAACCGCCGGGGGCTTATCGAGTATATTTGCGCATTGTTATGTCGATCGGAAAGAATTTAAGACGAAACAAGAGCAAGAAATGATCGATACTGACATCAAAAGAAATCGCTTCACATATCGGAACAAGAAGTATACACAAAAAATAAAAGGTGCCTGAATCCTTTTATTCCTAATTAGTTAGCGTAATAAAACCAACAAACTGCCCTCCAAAATTCACTTGATGTTGTCCCAACCAAGAATCTTTTGGTTTAAACCTGATTTCTGTATTATTCCAAGAAATTATTTCAACTTCTTTATTTGATATAGTAATCCTGTCACCATACACCGGTGTATCAGTAAAATTATTTCCACCCAACGTAAATACCGTATTCAAATTACCTGTATTCGGAACCAGTCCACCAAAAGTCACTTGGGCACGCACACAACTACCAATAGATTGATCTGACAGCTGATACCCAGTCTTACAAAAGACCTTCTCACACATACCGTCTTTCAATTTTGAGTTATAAATATTTTTTATTTCCTGATACGAAGTTTGCCCCTGTAACAATTGATACCCCGCATTTGCCTTAGTTAGTGCATCACTAAACAATGCCCGTGATTGATCTAAATTAGTTCTAGGAAACACAAGGCTATTGTAAACAAATATCTTCTGATCATTAGTCAGAAGACTATACGCAGAAAGAGTAGTATCATAGGCTGTCGCATAATCATCTAACCCTTCCAATACCCCTGATTTAAGCAAAGATAACACGTCATCACCCAAACTTACACTTAATCCATTTATTTTATCTTTTGCTTCAGAGATCGTCCGATAATAAGACTTTTGTGCGGCAACCATTTTATGGTATCCATAATCAAAATCAAATTGTCCATCAAGCTTACCGTCAACTGACTGATTATAACTTTTCATAACATCAACCAGTGCAGTCAGAATATTTCCATAATCTCTATCGAAAATCGAGAAGCTACCCTTAATAGACTCACACATCGTGGCTTTGCCTGTATCTAAGGAACTAATTTTGTTTGGTAGTGATGAAATAACAACCCCTTTTTGAAGAGATAAAATCTCAGCTTTGGCAACGTTAATTGGAATAGCTAATTTTATAGTCTCTCCAATCTGAATCCCTTGCGCAGAACTTCCATAAACAGCTGAATTGATACCCACTACTTGTCCATATCTATTAACCAAAGGTCCCCCGCTATTTCCGGGATGAATTTCGGCTGAAGTCTCAAGATATCTATCAACTCTACGTGAAATTGTTCCCTCTTTAAAACTAACGTCCCCTTTTATACCGAAGGGAAAACCCAATGTAAACACCTCATCACCTTGTTCCACCTTCTCCGAATCACCTAGATCGACTTTAGAAAAATTCTTTTCTGAGTCGATTTTTAGTATCGCAATATCAACATCCTCATCTCGACCAGTTACTTTCGCCAAAAAAGTCTCTCCACTAGAAATCGAGATATTTGCCATACTAACCCCTTGTACCACATGAGCATTAGATAACACGTATCCGTCAGCACTGACTATCATTCCACTCCCCTTACCATTTTCGGTTTCAATATACACCACCGCAGGCTTCACTTTTTTGATTATCTGCCCATTAGTAAGTTTTGTAGGCACAGTTGGAACTAAAGGCTTTTTTACAACCGTAGTAGTTGCCATAAACTTACTGGGAGATGTCGGCTGGGTTGTTGTCGCTTGTTTCTGATTAGTACCAAAAGAAATCTGGACTTTCCAAGTCAGAGGATTCCACCACGCCGCAAAAAGTAGATTTGGAGCAAGAAGGCTAACTGCAATGACCGTTGCCAGAGTTCGATTCATAAGTAATTAATATTTATACGGATCTACCGTCCCGCTCTTTCCAGTATATGGATTATAATTCCCTTTTGCTGAGAAATTATCAATTTTGGTTCTATTTGGAGTGGTTTTATAATGCGGAGCGACGTAAGTACCAGTAGACCGTTTGTAATATCCTCGAACACGAGTAGTTCGAGCTTCTGCGGACATCGAAAAGGATAGGAGTCCTATAGCAAAAAGAGTAAGTAATATTTTTTTCACAGTAATACTACTGTACATCTTTTGTAGTCATAATACAAGACAACAAAAAATCCCCTCTTGGGGATTTTTTGTTTTAAATTATTTCTTCGATTCCGCAATCAACTTCTCAATATTCGGAGGTACGATATCGTAGTGTGAGAATTCCATTGTTGAACTCGCACGACCTTCAGACATCGAACGGAGGGTGGTCACATAGCCGAACATTTCAGAGAGAGGTACCTTGGCAGTAATCACCTTGTTCATACCTCGGTCAGACATACTCTCGATCTGTCCGCGCTTTGAAGACAAGTGACCAGTGAGGTCTCCCATGAATTTGTCTGGGGTTACCACTTCCACTTTCATAATCGGCTCGAGTACTACCGGTCGAGCACGCTTTGCTGCTTCTTGGAGTGCCATTGAGCCGGCAATCTTGTACGCGATTTCAGATGAGTCCACATCGTGGTATGAACCGAAGGTGAGTTCGCAAGAAACATTCACCAGCTTGTAGCCAGCGACCACTCCGCGTTCCATTCCCTCTTTCACACCCTTTTCAACTGCAGGAATAAATTCTTGTGGAATCACACCTCCCTTGGTTGAATCGATAAATTCAAACTCATCGTAGCGCTTCACGTTCTTTGGAACCTTCTTGCCTTCTTCAAGCGGTTGCATAGGTCGGATCGTAATCTTGACGTGACCGTACTGACCCTTACCTCCAGACTGCTTGATGTACTTGTGTTCAGCTTCAGCTTCGGTGGTAATGGTTTCCTTGTAGGCTACTTGTGGCTTGCCGACATTAGCTTCGACGCCGAATTCACGCTTCATACGATCGACGATAATTTCAAGGTGGAGTTCTCCCATACCCATGATCACCGTCTCGCCAGTCTCGGCATCAGACTTGATTTTAAATGTTGGATCTTCATCAGAAAGACGCTTGAGTGCGTAGCCCATCTTTTCTTGATCGGCTTTGGTCTTCGGCTCAATCTTGAGCGAGATCACCGGCTCAGGGAAGACGATTTGGTCGAGAATAACTGGATTATTTTCATCACAGAAGGTGTGCGAGGTGCGTGCATCCTTGAGACCTACCGCCGCGGCGATTTCTCCAGAGAATACTTTCTTTACTTCCTCGCGCTCGTTGGCCTGTAGACGCACGATTCGAGAGAGTCGTTCGCGAGAACCGGTGGTTGAGTTATACAAATATGAACCAGCTTCGATAGTACCTGAATACACACGGAAGAAAGTGAGCTGACCGACGAATGGATCATTTTGGAGCTTGAAAGCGAGAGCAGAAAACGGTTCGCTATCAGATGCGTGACGGACCACAGGTGCTCCGGTGTTTGGATCAATACCAGTCACTGGCGGAATGTCGAGTGGAGATGGAAGGTAGTCCACCACGCCATCGAGCACGAGTTGCACACCCTTGTTTTTGAGTGCGGTACCAGTAAAGACCGGCACGAGATTGTTGGCAATCGTTGCCTTGCGGAGAATTTTCTTGAGCTCTGCAACAGATGGCTCTTTACCATCGAGATATGCTGACATCGCAGCGTCGTCTTGTTCCACAATCTTTTCGACAAGCACGGCTCGCCACTTCTTTGCCTCATCGAGCACTTCAGCAGGGATTTCATCTTCACGCACGATTTTACCCATCTCCCCTTCAGAGTACACGGCTTTCATTTTCAAAAGATCTACCACGCCTTTGAAATTTTCTTCGGCACCGATCGGGATCTGCATACGGATAGCGTGTGGAGTGAGACGCTCAATAATAGAAGCAAATGATCGTTCAAAAGATGCACCCATTCGGTCGAGCTTGTTGATGAAACAAATACGAGGCACCTTCCCTTCTTCAGCATAGCGCCAGTTGGTCTCTGACTGTGGCTCTACCCCAGCCACGCCGTCGAACACCACCACTGCACCGTCGAGTACGCGAAGAGAACGCTTTACTTCGGCGGTAAAGTCGATGTGTCCAGGAGTGTCGATAATATTGAATCGGTGTTTGTACGAAGTATCCGCGCCCATGTAGGTCGGGTTCCAGAAACAAGTAATCGCCGCGGCGGTAATAGTAATACCTCGCTCTCGCTCCTGCTCCATCCAGTCGGTGGTCGTGTTACCCTCGTGCACCTCGCCGATTTTGTGTGATTCACCGGTGTAGTACAAGATACGTTCAGACGTAGTAGTCTTGCCGGCATCAATATGCGCGATGATTCCGAAATTGCGTACTTTTTCTAGTGGGTAGTCTCGATTCATAAATAAAAATGGGTAATTTAGATTAGGTTGCCATAGTAACATATTTGAAGAAAAAAGAAACCCCGCAGTAGAAATATGAATTTCTACTGCGGGGTGATTCATCAACACCTGTGTTCTCAGACGAACACGTGTGGGTTTCGATGAGCCCACTCTCGGGAAGCACGTATCGATTCGTGATGCATTGCTTTATCAGGCTCGGTCGATCGTAAGACCTCATCAGAGACTTCAGCAAAATCAATCTGTTTCAGTCGCCCCTCCAAGACTCGATACTCAGGAGGCAGACTAGGACGCGGAATGAGCGGATGTGTATTCATAGGTGGTATAAGAAAAACTATTCTACACACACACTAGCAAGTAGCGTATAGACTTGCAAGAAAAAGCCGGCGCGATAGGAATCGCGCCGGCCGTATCCCTACTCCACCCACCGAATCTCCGATTTACCGTGTTTTTTTAAATACTGATTGGTCTTACTAAACGGCTTCGAGCCAAAAAATTGTGTAGCCGAAAAGGGCGACGGATGTGCCGACTCGAGAATCAAGTGTTTACTCAAATCAATCAATTTTTTCTTCTCTCGAGCGTACCTGCCCCACAAAATAAATACCACGTGTTCTTTCTGGTCTGAAATAGTCTGTATGACCGCATCGGTAAATGTTTCCCAGCCGTTGTGTTGATGTGACCCCGGACTTCCCGCTCGGACCGTCAGTGTGGCATTGAGCAATAGCACCCCTTCCCGAGCCCAGTGTTCGAGATTGCCGTGGCTCGGGATTGTCCCACCGACGTCGGTCGCGATTTCTTTGTAAATATTACGAAGCGATGGTGGTATTGCTACCCCATGTGGTACCGAAAAAGAGAGGCCGTGCGCCTGACCGACTCCATGATACGGATCTTGTCCAAGGATCACCACCGAGACCTTGTCGAACGGACACAACTCAAACGCATGAAAAAGAAATTTTGGTGAAGGATAGATTTTGGCAGACAAATACTCTTTTTTAACAAACTCAGTGAGCGTTTGAAAATAGGGCTTGGTAAACTCTTCTGTCAGTGCCTTTTTCCATGAGGGTTCAATGCGTATTTCCATAACCACAACAATAGCACAAAAAGAAAACCCCGTAGCAGAGCAGAGCTCGCTACGGGGCGGGTGCCGACGGCGATAGGAATCGCACATAGGCAGAATTAAACAGACTCAGTCATCACTACTGGCGCTTCCAAAGATCCGGAGCAGATTGAGGAAGAGATTGATGACATCAAGGTAGAGATCTACCCCAACATCCACCGCGTTGTCGGCCGTCTTCGCAATACCGCTGGCCCGATGCATATCGTAGCCAATATAGAGCGAGAAGAGTCCGGCCGCGCAGTAATCAATCACTCCCCACGCCTGCATGGCGGGGACGAACATCTGCACGATGCGGATCACGAGGAGTCCACACAGAGCCATAAACAACACAGGCCCTAGATGTCGGAAGAGACTCGGAAAACACAATCCGAGGAAGCTCATAAATCCAGTGATACTCATGGTGAGCAGAAGTGCATTGCGCACCGCATCGGGTTTATACATCTGCACATACGGTCCCAAGATGATGCCATACGGAATGACGATCAAATTATAACCGATGAACGAGAGGAAGGCGTTGTCGCTCTTGATCGCGATGAAGATGCCGATGATCGGCAACACGAGACCACAAAGAATCACTCCTCCCCACCCCGGCTTGTATTCAGCCTGAATCGAGAGATGTGCCGCCAAGGCTGTGAAGCCCAAGCCCCAAATCAGCACCATCCCCAACAACCCGAAGAATGCATTGTCGGTCATTTCATCCCGGCCACTGCGATCAAACACACCAGTATTGACGTCCATAACGAGTCCTTTCTTTTTTGTTTTTGCGGAACTTTCCGTAGATGATAATAGCATATTCAATCAGGAAGTCAAGAATATAAAAAAACCGCGTCGCTATGCAACACGGTTTTGAAACCAACAGAACAAGGACTCACGCCTCACGCAAGAACTGGCACACCCATCACCCGTTGACCGATTTCTTTGAGTCGGAGCTGGCGGGCACGGATGAGTTGCTTCGAAAACTTCTCCATCGCACAGAGCGCAAACTGACAGAGGTCGGAATTGATACCGAAACGAAGCGTGACATTGGGACCATCCTGCTGAATATTCGCCCGCATATCAAACGTGATCCGAGCACCCTTTTTCTCAAAGAGTCCTCGACGCAACTCGATCGCTCGAGCCAACGCCACCAGCTGGACCTGTGATACCGGAATCAAAAGACCCTTCTCGTCGGCTCGTGCTGAGAGACGCGCGATTGATTCCATCGACACACAACATGCAGTAAAGATGGTTGTACCTTCACAAAAAGGCGCCTGTATCGGTTGTCCTTCGGCAAGAGCCTGCAAAGCAACCAGTGTATCAACATCTTGCGCCAGATCATCAGGATACTGGCGGAGCAGATAATGTGCCTTTGCCGATTCCCGCACCGGACCAAACGCAGATTTCTCTGGCAGAGCGGTCGCGCCTATCCGCGTAGCCTGCTCAACAGACTCACAGAGCGTGGGCTCCAAATATCCCCACGAAGCGTCAGTGGCACCGATTACATACGGTGCTTCTGGTACCACGACCGGGGCAATCCGAAGCCATGCCCAGAGTATCGGATGAGCCACCTTACCCTCCCCGGATAAATCCTCATCCGGACCAAAGTAGAGTTGCTCACTCGATCCAATCAACACGAACGCATGCTTATCTTTCTTATCAACTAGGTGCATATATGCCTTTCCGTACCTACACTGCAAGGTACTATTTGTGTATGTTCCTTCCCAACCATACCACAACAAAATAGCTTTGCAAGAAAAAGCCGACGCGATCGGAATCGCGCCGGCAGTACCAGATACAAAATAACTTTACCGAAAGACCATCTCGTTTGATTTCTTGAGCCTCTCTCGACGGAGCTTTACCAGCTTATCCGAGAAGCATTTCATCGCCTCAAGAGTGAACTCACACAACTCATAGGAAATGGTGAAATCGAGATTGATCCGAGTGTCTTTAGCCAAACTCCATCGACCGATCGTAAAAGGAACTGGCTGTCCCCTAGCAATGAGACGCTGTTTGCGTTTCATCTCACGGTAGATATCCATAAGTGGACCCTGCGGAATCGGCACATACAGACCGTTGCTATCAGCCAAAGGCACTTGCTTTGCAAGTATGACTGTCGGCACACAGCGCGCACAAAAGATCATACGATTTAGACCTTTTTCGCGATACTCTCGCGAGAAATCAAAATCGTAATAAGATCGAGCAACAATCGGACGAAACAAGAGAGACAAGCTTTTGGCCATGTGTATCGATGCATCTTCAACTCTTTGATCCATCGTCGGATGAAGCTCATTCCACGAGACATCCACCGGACCCAGAACTTCCGGCATTTGAGCAATCACCACCGGAGCAATTCGGAGCCACGCAAAGAGCGCTGGTCGAGCCATCTTCCCTTTGCCATTGAGCGTCTCACTACTGCCATAGGTCGCCGATTCACTGGCAGAAATCAAAACAAAGGCATTGGTCTCACGCTTATGTGTCACATGCATAAATTCCTTTCCGTACCAAATCTTAAAGTACTGTTTGTTCTGCCTCAACCTTATCACCACAATATATTTTTGCAAGAAAAAACGGGCTGTCCGAAGACAGCCCGTTGCGATTTTACCAAAGAACAAACTTACCGATGGTCTGACGGCTGAGTACCACGCACGGCAGTACCAAGCTTTTCAAACGTCTTCTCAAGCGGGGTGCCAGCGAGAAGCGATTGAATCGTCGCTCCAACACTGTCCTGACGCAGATACGCGGCAAGACCCAACTGTTCGGTCACCTTGACCAACGAGTCCCGATCGTTCGAGGCTTCGATGGCGCGCACGAAGTCGGCAGGGATTGCCCCAAACCTGGCCTTGAGCGCTTCAGTCTCAGCGGTAACTTTTTCAAGTCCCAGCTTCTGAAGCTCGGTGTCGATAGCCCGACGCTGTTCAGCGCTAGCTTTTTCCCGAAGAAGCCGAGCGGATTCAATTTTGCCCAGAACTTCTTGAAGGGCAAAGTCGGCCTCATGGACCAGACGCCTCACCCCGAGATCAACTTCCCGTTCCTTCAGGGACAACTCCAAACGTTGCTTCTGACGCAGGACAGCAAGCTGGTGATTGGCATCAGCGGTCTTGGCTTGTTCATCAGCGATGGCACGAGTAATCTCCTCGGTCTGCTTGGTGACCACCAACTCTTGCTGACGCTGAGTAAGCGTAAGCGTTTGTTTGACCATCTCCAGCTGAGCACGACTAATCATGGTCGCCACAGCCGGATCAACAGCCTTAACCGAGAGAACCTCAACGTCATAGACGCGAGCATCCACTTGCGGGAAGACACAGCCGGGCCGAGGTTCTTTTTCAGGTTTCTTGCCGAGCACTGCGTCACGAATGATCGTAGTCGAAGTAGCCAGGAACTCACTCACGGAGAATCCGCGAGCAGACGCACGGAGAATCGACCGAAGATGATCAGTGAGCAGTTTGACGTAGTTGTCTACTTCAAACCACTTCTTTCCATCACCAGTAAACTCAACCTGGTAGCCGAGCTTGACTTGAATTTCCATACCATCTTCGGTTTCCACCGTGACGATATCGGAGACTTGGTTGCCCAAGATCTTCAGGTACACCGTCTCAGCCAATCGATCAGTCGTCTTGGGCTTGCCAGTCGAGAGCGACAAACAAGTTAAAACTTCGTCGTATTCAAGGAGCGTCGTCTGCGGTCCTGTGACCACTCGACGAGTGCCGTCTTTGCGCACCACTTCGATTGCATAACCCGACCACACCGTAATAGCGACGGCCCCCTGGAATTTGGTATCCAGAGTCACCGTCCGAGGCGGAGTATAGGTGGAACGACGATCGATCTGGTCGCTAGCGACAAACATCGAACGTTCCTCTCCATAAGGAGACATCGAGCGCGATCGGACCGGCGAGCTGGCACGTGGAGAATCTTCGACGGGACTACCCGAAGAAGCCACCTCCGCGGCCAAAGCTTCATTGATCTCGATCGCCCGACTATTGCCAGGGAACCAGAGCTCAACTTGTTTACGATAGAGCACGCGCCGAGTGAAGACATCTTTGCGTGGGTCTAGCAGGAGCATTTTCGGACCTTTGACCAGACGAACTTCACCGGTCTCACGGTTCAAGACATACCGACCCTCACCCGCCGGCACCGCTGTCGCATGTTGGACAGCATTCTTGCCATCGTATTTGATGATGGCATGTTCCGGCCTCGGGAAGTAGATAGCCTGCTCTTTGCCTGTGATAAACAGCTCCGTGCCAGCCCTGATATTGGTGTTGCAATCTTTGTAGTCGGCAATCACCATCACATGGATACCACTGGTCGCGTTGAGTTCGATAGCCTTGAAGACTCGCTTGCCTTCCGATTCCACAAATGACTCTGTGGGAGTCGGAAAGACAACGTCAGGACCTTCCACATAGCGTTTGTTACCGTCCTCGCCGAGAAGCACGCAATACTGTAGACTCTCCAGTGTCACCGCTTCACGAACGAATAAACCTCCTGCATCCGGTATCACCCGCATACCCGAGGGCGGAATGAAAAACGACGTATCAGTGCCACAGATAATAATCCGCTGACCAATAGTCAGAATGCTGGGATTAATGGGTGCGCTTTTCTTCTTTTGCTCCAAGGGAGCAACGGAAGGATGTTCAGCAGGAGGTTGATTTCCCGACGAATCAGATGGAACCTGAGTGGACTGAGAGGTCGGAGGAGTGAGCGGGTCTTGAGACACACGTTTTACCACCGCCTTATCCCAATTCTCCCTGGCCTGTTTGTCGTTGGTCACCTCCAAAACCAGAAACTGGTTTGAACGAAGTTTGTGGCCATCGATCACCTGGGCACTCTGTCCATACCACAGAGCAAACGATACTGGACCGTTGATGATAATGGAATTACCCGTTTCCAAGGTCGGAGGAAGGCTCGTCTTCCCATCTTGCGGGAATTCATTTGCCTTCTCCCTTGCTGGATTCTGGAGAACCACATACTGACCTTGAGAAGCGACGACATTTGGCCGTACCGCTTCCTCAGGCCGATCAATCTCAATATACCGTCCAGTCTTCGGATCCCACGAAACCAAAGATTCCGTATCAGCCATACTGGTCTTACTCGGACCAGTAATAGTGCTGACAAAACCCTTGGTACGGTCAAGGACGAGGACATAACTACCTGGCGCAATGGCCAGATCCCGACTTCTTTCGCCTGCCATATTATTTACTCACTTTCTTTTGTTTGTTTTTTGTTGTTACAGAACAGATCGAGCCACTCAGCCCGGTCTCAGCACTTCATACACGATTTGAATGATATTGTCAATGATTTTATCCGTTTGTATCAAAGAAAAACCACTGCACGAAAAGTGAGTGGTTTTGTAAAAGACTACGCAAGCTCCGTCAACGTGAACTTACCACCAGTGTCGAGAAGAGCTTTCCGAATCCAGGGAAGATCGGGCAGATCAATAGTGAGCTCCCCTTGTCCTATGCGAGGAATTCCAAAAAGAATATTGTCCGGATCATGGAACGTCTGGAGCACAACGTGTCGGTTATCCCTGTCAGAAAAGGTGACACGCAGATTGCAAGGCTCAAATTTGAATGCAATCTCGAATAATGCTCGATTCAGAGCCCGACGTATTTCCGGCGAACGAAGAATGACTTGACGTTTTCTGTCCGTAGCGACAGCACGGCTGGCAGACTTTGGCTTTTTCATACTGAGTGTTTTTTGAACTAACTGTTCCGTTTCCAATAGTAGCGATTGAGTGAAAGAAAAGCAAGAAGCTGGATGAAAATAGACAAGTAACCACTCCCCATCGACAACGAGCAATTAAGAAAAAGCCCGCTTGTGCGGGCTTTTTTCTATTAATCAACAGTAAGCGTGTCGACAAGCTACGAGGATTTTTGAGAAATTTCGAGGCGCCGGCGAGTACCGTGACCAAAATGTATATGAACATACATTGCGGGAACGGGCGGAGCCGGCAACAAAGAAATTTCTTAAAAAGACCGTAGTGACTACCAGGCGAAGTGAGCAAAGGCCTTGTTCGCCTCCGCCATCTTGTGTGTGTTCTCACGCTTCTTCACTGCCTCACCTTCATTCTTTGATGCCAAAATAATTTCTTCAGCAAGTCGTTCGTGCATCGGCTTACCCTTCTTTGAGCGAGCCGCTTCAATAATCCACTTCATCGACATCGCATTTCGGCGATTGGCAGGAACCTCGCGAGGCACCTGGTAGTTGGCACCGCCCACACGTCGTGAACGTACTTCCATAAGTGGAGCGGTATTCTTGAGTGCGGTATCAAGTACTTCAAGAGGAGTTTCGGTCTTAGTCTTCTCTTTTATGAACTCGAGGGCACCATACACTACTTTTCGAGCAGTGTTCTTCTTGCCTTCAAACATCACATAGTTCACCATCTTTGAAACTTTTTCAGAACTGTATACTGAATCAGCGCCAATCGGCTTTCGAGCTTTAATTTTTCTTCGCATAGTAGTTTATTTAAAATTTAAAAATGAGTTTTAGACTAAGAGCTTTTTCTGAATCCTTTCTTCCTAAAAGCTAATAGCTAGAAGCTTCTTTAAGCCTTTGCCTTTGGTCGCTTGTTTCCGTACTGACTTCGACCCTTTCGTCGCTTCTCAACCCCTCCGGCATCAAGTACTCCACGGACTACGGTGTAGCGGAGACCGACATCCTTTACGCGTCCACCTCGGAGCATTACCACTGAGTGTTCCTGTAGGTTGTGTCCTTCACCTGGGACATAGGCGGTAACTTCGATACCATTGGTAAGTCGAACACGAGCAATCTTTCGAATCGCTGAGTTTGGCTTCTTTGGTGTCTTGGTCGTCACCTTAGTACATACCCCACGCTTGAACGGTGATGGGAAAAATACTGGTCGGTTTTTAATGGTATTGAAACTGCGGGTAAGCGCCACAGATTTCGATTTTCGCGGAGCTGTCTTTCGAGCTCGCTTCACTAGCTGTCTAATAGTAGGCATTTGTTTGTAATTGGGATGTCCGTCTTTCACCCGTACTTCTTCGGATTACTCGTCCATCCCGTTAAGATAATAAATGCTTTTGAAGTATTGAAAGCAGGCGCTACTATACTATAGAGACGAAAGAAACGCAATCAGACAGCGTCAGCAAGACTGATTACTGACTCGTAGTAGTTGCTGTGGTGGAGCTAGCTATCTCTCCCCCAGTATCACTCGATGGGGTGACAGGACTACTTATCACAGAGACTGTGCGGGTAGAGGTGGCAGTATTTCCAGCAGTATCAGTCGCGACATAGGTCACTGTATGATCCCCTACTACTGACGTATCTATTTGATCACCAAATACGTGCACACCAAGATTAGTATCATGGTTGTCGGCTACAGTCGCTCCAGGATCAACATAAGTTGCTCCCACTAAAATCTGTGCGGGATTATTGCCGAGAATAGTGATAACTGGTGACTCGGTATCGGCCACCGAAGACGTCGCGTTTGTGCCTGATGTAGAGACAGTAGCTCCGGCATTTTTGATCAACGCCTTCAATCCCTCTTTATCAATACAAACGTCATCAACACACAACTTATCCTCAATATGTAGCGTCTGAATAAACACTTCTTTAAAGCGAGCTACCGTATCAGACAAAGCGATGCCTAGTGACTGAAACGCTGAAATGATATTTGCTGTAAGACTACTCGAAGAAGTTGAGCTCGCCTGTCGCATAAGCTCTGCGATTTCTACTTGTTGTTCCTGAATCGCTTTTGCGAGCACGGCAGTCATTTCTCCGTATCGCACACCGTGCGGAGTGGTCGAAGCCGGCTCAAACACCGCAAGTCTCGGCTCAAGTGCGGCAACTTCTTCGGCAATAAAGCCTACGTGTGGTGAATTATCATTATTAAAAGTGAAACTCACTGGTCGAAGTGCATTCACCAAAGTAAGTCCCTGGGCACTGCTGAGCGTCTGAATATCATGCTTGAAGCGCTGAGATGATGCTGTACAATCGGTACCTCCTCCGTCATACAATACTCCACCTTGAATACACACCGCATTCGCCGAGCCCATCACACCCGAAAGTCCTGAAAAAGTAATTGAGCCTGAAGAAGTAATACCGGTTGCACCCGTAATCGTACCGCTGTTTACCGAGAAGGTGCCGTCGGTCAATGTACCTCCTTGAATAGTACTCATCGCAGTAATTCCACCAGTTGAGACCGAGAGATTACCTGAACCAATATGAATCTCACCATTTACATCAAGTGGGTAACCAGGCGAGTTGGTGCCGATACCAAGACGTTTACTGGTATTGTCCCAGTAAAAGTTGGTGTTGTCTTGTGCGAGATTACCACTATCGACAAAGAGTACCGATCCTCCACTTGCACTTCCTATCGGATCACCAATTGCAGAAATCCCTCCTCCGCCGCCACCACCGCCAGTGATACACGCACCATTCACCGCAAAACATCCGGAGGTGAGATTGATACCACCGGTGCTTGAGAAAGTTGAAGTCGCGGTACTGAAATTAATACCATTCGTGTTACCGATAGAAAGCAGTGATCCCGGAGTACTTGTTCCGATACCGACGTTATCGTCTGCTATTACCATTTCAGTCCCCGAATTATTTTGGAAATACATACTGGCTCCCTTGAAATAGGTATTTCTACTACCTTGATCGTAATTAAAATACAAATCGCCACCCGAACCGGAATCAAACACAAAATTTCCAGTACTATCAATCCTTGCAACAGGCGAAGTTGTATCAACCCAAGCCGGAATCGAACCACCAAATGCCACAGCATACCCTTTTGAATCTAAACTGACCATCTTTAGACCAAGTGTAGCGGATGAACCGTCTAGTTCCAACTTAACATCTGGTGTTGTGGTCCCAATTCCGACATATCCTGAAGATGACTGCACCACAAAACTTCCCGGACCAGCGATTCCTCCAGCGAACGTTGAGGTTGCCTCACTACTAGTAGCCGTAAAATACGATCCGATAATACTGTTACCTAAAATATCACCTGCGACCGACAGCATTTGACCAGGAGAACTGGTGCCCACACCCACAGCCCCACTAGTGGTGAGTGTGCCCACATTGGTCAAATCATACACCGCTTCGGACCCTGAGGTGTTTCGATTAGCAAATGTGAGCCAGCTGTTTGATGCTTTGTTGAGCAGAGTTAATCCGCCACGAGCATAGAGATTTCCGGTCAAATCGAGATTATTACCCACATTGAGCTGATCCCCTACATTCAAGATACCGTCGGTTTTGATATTACCAGACGCCAAACGATAGATGTTTGCCAAAGGATCACCGCCAAAAGTAATTCCATTCGCCGATCCGGTCCCCCCAAGTGACAACAAGGTCGATGGAGTGGTGGTGCCGATGCCGACCTTACCCGCAACTGATACGAGATACACATTGTCATTGGTGTTATCCATCACCAACGGGAAATTCGTACTCGCTCCATTATAAAACGCAAAATTTCCAGAACCAATAGCATAGTTGGTACTGCCCCCAATCATAAAGTCCCACACGTTTGCCACCGATGTGTTTTTAATCTGGAAACCAGACTGCCACGTGTCATCCGACGAGAATGAAGCCACGAGGTCTCCTGAATTTGTTCCCGGGGTACTCTGAATGTCGAGCTTGGCAAGAGGATTGGTAGTGCCAATACCCACATTTGTGCCGTTGTCATAGACCGTTCCATTTATAAAACGTGATCCATCCCATCGTGGCACCTGATTGAGAGCGAGCGATGAGACAGTCGACGAGCCGAGCAGTCCAAGTGTCGATGTGGACATCAGTGCATACCCACCAAGATCGGTACCGACAAGTAGCTGACCGTATGCAGGAAGTGTAGTGAGTCCGGTACCACCACTTTCAATACCCAGCGCACTACCTAAGGCCAAGGTGTCTGCTCGTAGCACCGTTGCAAAGAGTGTAGTTGAGGTAGCGTTGGTGGTAGTACTGTTGAACGCGGTAACATCCTGGAGAGTCGATGAGCCCATCGTAAGTAAATTGCCAAATGAACCGCGACCCGAAACTAGTATATTTCCCGTTGCTTCAAAAATCGCATCTGAAGTGGTGGTTGCATTTCCACCCAAGATAAAGACGCTGGCGGTGTCGGTCGGATAGATAGCCAAACTATCGGTGGTGGTAGAAAATGATCCTGAACCACCACCGCCTCCTGCAATATCTGGTGCCCATGCTGGCACACCACCAACCAATTTCAACACCAATCCATTGGTTGAGATCGGAAGACGAGCGAGAGAGTTGTCGGCGTTTGCATACAGGATATCTCCCCTCGTGTAATTCGTCTGACCGGTACCACCATACACAACAGCGAGACTTGAAGTTGCCGAAATCACCCCATCAACAGCCTGCAATGGTCCGGTCACTGTACCCAAAAGAATATTGGTCGCAAAAAGTGACTCAGTGCTGATCGCCGTAGTCGATGCATATGGGAAAATACTCGCAACATCAGTCGATGTGGCGGTGAAGTATGATGCAACCAGATGATCTTGTGCCACAATAGTACCCGCCACATCGAGTGTCTGAGATGGTGCCGTAGTATTAATCCCAAAATTTCCACCAGAATAATAACTATCCCCGGTGCCAAAATTGATACTCAAGCGAACCGCATTACCACTATTTGAATCACGAATCTGAAACGCACGAGAGCCCGTAGAAGCACCGTTGAGGTTGATATTTTCTCCACCGAGCGAATCTTGGCCAAGGTACCAATTAGCATCTCCACTTCCCCGAAGGAAGATCTTTTTATTAAATGCGAGCGCCACATCACCA
>JBDKKW010000012.1:0-23781 GCA_039795895.1 Candidatus Parcubacteria bacterium
TGGGGCCGTACGTGGAATACGACAGATTTTGATGTGGGAAATTTTGCGGTCCGTCTCCAAGATATTCGTGGCTTATCGTGCACCAGTAATGCAAAGCTCTCGGTCGATCAGGTGAAAGTGGTATTGACCTACAATGCCATTGCGGAAAATGAAGACAGTGACAACTTCTTTATCGCTCCAGCGCAGACCGATTTGCCGGCAATCTTTGACTACATTGGCAACAACGTCTGTCCCGCCGCTCGACCAGTGGTGGATGCGGTGCCGACAACCGCCAACCTTCTGATTATTACGCACGTCACCAATGACAATTCGGGTACAGCCACCTCGACCGATTTCACCACGATAGTCAACACACCAACCCAAGCCTCACAAACACTATCTGGTGTCTCTGCGCCAGGTGTGACACTTGTGGTTCCGCCGGGATCCTACGGTGTGGCCGAGACATCAAAAAATGGATACACGGAAATCTTGGGTGATGGCTGTTTTGCAAATTCAAGCAATCCGATTCTGGCAGGGGAGACTCGGGTGTGCATTATCAACAACGACGATATTCCTCCACCTCCGCCTTTGATCATTACTCCAGGCACGTGGCAAGAAGTGTCGAGTAGTATTTAGTATTGGGGATTACGGTGATTGTACTATTGACGACCACACCGTATACTAGTCACTATTACTGTAGCGATAATTTTAGTACTATGCGTTTTAAAAATACTTTTCCTCAAACAAGAGGCTTCACCCTTATCGAAATTCTCGTAGTGATCGGAATTATTGCTATTTTGGCTGCGATTGTGATTATTGCTATCAACCCAGCAAAGCAATTTGCTCAGGCGCGCAACACACAGCGTCAGTCAAATATTGACGCGATTTTGAATGCGATAGGACAGCGAATGTCTGATCATAAAGGAATTTTCGATGGTTCTTTCTCTGTGACCGGCGACAGTCTTTCGTATGTCTGTCCAGTACTTCCTTCTGGAACAAGTACTCCTATTAAATATGATGGAGGTCATGGTGATAATTTAATTTCAGGAGGGACAAATCTTTCGTGTCTTACTCCAACCTACATTGCCACGTTTCCGATAGACCCTGCTCAGTCGGCTGGAAACCCTGATACTGGCTATACCGCGGGTATAGATTCTACTGGTCGTGTTACTGTTTGTGCTCCTAATGCCGGGACTGAGACTAGTATCCCCGGTGCAACGTATATTTGCGTAAAACGCTAAGTCTCTTCAGCTCCTAAAGCCCTTAATTTAAACACCGTTTGCGGTTCGTCACAAACGGTGTTTTGCGGTATACTTCTAGGATTAGTGGAGTAATTTAAATATATGTCTTCTAAAACGATTATCGGTATTGTCGTGGTAGTTGTCCTCATTGTCTTGGGAGTATATCTCTCTGGCAAGAAGCCAGCCGTTGCTCCCACTCCTTCTATGAGTGGAGCCACAGCAGTGTCTGGGACTCCGGTACCACCAAAGAATAGTTCAAGTGATGCGATTATTGATTATGTAGTAGACGGATTGTCAGCAGATGATGCTTCGACCACCAAGGCAACCATCGATGGTGCAAAGGCGCCGTCACAGGTGAATACTGCGGGGAGTCTTAATACCAACTTCTAATTATCATCTATGAATAATACACTCAATAAAATTTTTGGAGGGATGATGGTGGCGAGTTTGCTCTTGCCTTCATTGTCTTTCGCTCAAGATGCGACCGGTATGGTATCTGAGCCGACCCCAACTCCTATGTTGTATGGTCGACCGCCAGAAGCAGAAGATGGTGCAACCTCTAGTCCGCGAGAGGTAAAACGTGCAGAAATTCAAAATGCTTTAAATACTCGTCGTGCACAGATGCGTGACGCAGTATCAGCTCGTCGTCAGCAGACCAAAGATATGATTGACGCCAGAAAGGGTGGCGAAAGAGGAGGGGTACGAGGAATGATGGGTAATGCAAGTACGACCAGACAGGATCGATTTTGTAGTGAAATAGATCAAGCGCTTGCAAAACTCGATACGAAAGGATTGAAAATGGAAGATCATAAAGCAGAGATGCGTGATGCTCGAGGAGAGCGACGAGATGAGATGCGTGATCAGGTAGATGCTCGTCGAAGCGAAAATGATGCAAAGCGACAGAGTCAGATTGCCGAGCTTTCTTCTCGCGCAAAGACCGACGCACAGAAGCAGGCTATTGCGACCTTTACCGCTACGCTTGAACAAGCGCTCAAGACTCGAGATGATGCTGTCAACGCAACACTCAAAGCACACCGAGATGCAATAGATTCAGCAGTTGCATCACGAAAGACTGCAATGGATACTGCGCTTGCCACACTCAAGGCTTCTGTAGATTCTGCGAAAGCAGCTGCAAAAGCAAGTTGTGCTTCAGGAGCATCTCCAGAGACAATCCGCGCGACTCTTCGTACGGCGACTCAGTCAGCTCAAGATGCGTTCCGAGCGACGGTACAGTCGATTGAGAAGGTAAAAGATGTCTCAGAGACCGAACGTGAAGCTCGAAAGACCGAGGTTGATCAGGCTCAGGAGGTCTTCAAGGCAACTGTCGAAAAGGCACGTCTTGATCTCAAGACTGCACTCAAAGCAGGTGCTCCGACCGCAAGTACTACTCCAGCGACAAATTAAAGCTGAGTGTATATTGATACAAAAAGCAACAAACTCTGGTTTGTTGCTTTTTGTTTGGGTATGCGATAATAAGGGTGTCGCTCGTAACTAATACTCCTCACTATGCTTACTAAAGATATTTTTAAAATTAGTTCGGTGCCGGTACTTGTGGCGTCTCTCTGCTGTCTTTCACCGGTGATTCTCGTGCTGGCAGGAATTGGGACGGTAGGCTTTGCTTCATCGCTCGCTGATACGCTCTATGGGCAGTACAAGTGGTATTTTCGTGTTGCAGGAGTGTTGTCACTCGCACTTTCGCTTGTGCTGTATTTGAGACGAGTGAAAGGGGTGTGCACGATTGATGAGGTCAAGCGAAGACGAAATGAAATTATCAATATCGTGGCGCTTGCGGTGGTCGCTTCGGTGTTGGGCTACCTATTCTTTTTGTATGTAGTAGTGGAGTATATTGGTGTTTTTCTAAACATTTGGAAATAACTATATGAAAAAATATCTTACAGTGATCGCGGTGGTGGTACTTGTCGGCTTCAGTTTCTTTCTAGGTGCTACGCGGTATGCTCGGTCAAGAAATCCGGTGAAAATTCCTGTGTCTATTGATGAAAAGGTGGCTACTACCAGCACCGCGGTGCTTGGGGGTGGATGTTTTTGGTGTGTTGAATCTGATTTTGAAAAAATTGATGGGGTAATTTCTGCGGTATCCGGATACTCGGGAGGCGCGGGGGAGACACCGACATACAAGAATTATGCAGAAGGTGGGTATCGAGAGGTGGTGTTGGTGACTTACGAGACGTCAAAAGTGAGTTATGAGAATTTGGTTGAGTATCTGATCAAGTATGGTGATCCGACCGATCCTAGTGGTTCTTTTTATGATCGAGGACTTCAGTATGCGCCTGCGATTTATTATGCAAATGATACAGAGAAGAGGGTCGCTGAAAAAGTAATCGCTGAAATTGATGCTCAAAAAGTATATAAGAAGCCAATCGCAGTTGCGGTCCTGCCTCGAGCTACTTTTTATCCTGCCGAAGACTATCACCAGGATTATTATAAGAAAAATCCTATTCGCTATGCGTATTATCGCAATGCATCCGGACGAGATGCGTTTGTGCATACTTACTGGGGTGATCGAGCGGGAATCTTCTCGCATCCGGTGGTGGGACATCTAAAGTCTCTCAGTGGGCGTGACTTTAGTACGTTTCAAAAACCATCTGAAATGGAGTTGCGAAAGATGCTTACACCCCTGCAATACCACGTAACTCAAGAGTCGGGGACAGAGCCTTCATTTAATAATGCCTATCACGACAACAAAGCCGAAGGTATCTATGTTGATATCGTGTCAGGCGAGCCTCTGTATTCTTCAAAGGACAAATATGATTCTGGGACGGGATGGCCTTCGTTTGTAAAACCGATTACAAGTGATGCTGTAACACTTCGGCAAGATGATACGTTGTTTACGACTCGAGCCGAAGTACGTTCTCGGTATGCCGACTCGCACTTAGGACATGTCTTTGATGACGGACCGGCTGATCGGGGAGGGAAACGCTACTGTATGAATTCCGCTGCGCTTCGATTTGTGCCAAAAGAGATGATGGAAAAAGAAGGGTACGGGGCGTATCTACAATATCTCTAAAAAGAAACCGCGCGCCTTTCGGCGCGCGGTTTCTTTTGTGTGACGTGTGTGACTACTGAGTAACTTTTGGTAATTCAGGACGAATTTGGACTGATTGAGCGTTGATACTGCCATCAGTATTCTTGCTTCCTGCAACCATAACTTGTGCACCTACGGTAATATCATCGACAGAACCAGTTGCACTTTTTGAGACCGTAGCAGTCTTGCCGATAAAGACGATACTTGAACCCCCGTCTCGCATTTTTACGGTAATTCCTTGATCGTCTTTGCTGAGTACTTCGCCAGTGATGAATCCACCGTTTCCGCCTCGCCCGGCTCCGCGAGTACCGCTAAAGCCTCCGGTACGTGTAGATTGTGCGGGGGCATTGCTCGTTGCGTATTGCATCCCTTCATAAAACGATCCACCCATAAGTACCACTGTTCCCAAGATAATACCTGCAATTTTTTGATTCATAATGTGTAATTATATTATTTCTAAATCACTCATATCTGAGTGCTTCGATTGGATTTAATCCCGCTGCTCGTTGCGCAGGGTAGTATCCAAAGATAACCCCGATCAAGGTGGATACCCCGAACGCAAGGAGAATTGAAGAGACTGATACTTGTGTTTGGAGGATACCGAAGTAGGTCACTCCAAATGCGATCGACCACCCAAGTATCACGCCGATAGTGCCTCCAATAAAAGTCAGAGCGACCGCTTCGGCTAAAAATTGAAGGCTAATATCTCGTCGTCTCGCACCGATCGCTTTGCGAAGTCCGATTTCTCGGGTACGTTCGGTGACGGTGGTGAGCATCATATTCATAATGCCAATGCCTCCCACAATGAGCGAGATACTGGCCACCGCTGCGAGAAGCGTGGTGAAGGTGCTGGTGACGCTGGATGCGGTAGCAACAATATCGGCTTGGTTGAACGTACTAAAGTCTGCCTGGGTAGGGTCGGAAATGTGATGGCGAGTGAGAAGTAGATCGGTGATTTGTTGTTGTACGGAACTCATACTCTCACTGTCGACTGCTTGGACACTGATCGTGCTCACATAACTGTCACCAACCAAAAATTTCTGAGCAGAAGTGAGTGGAATAAAGATCATATCGTCCTGACTTCCGAATCCGCTACCTCCTTTGGGTTTGGTAATACCAATAATTTGAAAGACGATATTTTTGATACGGATAGACTGACCAACTACGTCCGCATCCACTCCAAAGAGATCGTCTCGAGCGGTAGGGCCAAGTACTGCTACTTTTGAAAGTGAACGGAGGTTTTGGTCACTGATAAAAGTACCTTGATCGATGGCGATGTTGCGTACATCGGGGTAGGTGGGTGAGACACCGACAACTGATGTGTTGGTGTTGGTGCCTTTGGCGGTCACCTGGTATCGCCCGGAGATTTCGGGTGCGACCGCTTTTGCGAGACTGATTTCTTTGGCGATTGCGTCAGCGTCGGCTTGCTTTAGGGTACGGGCAGCACCTCGGCCAGAGCTCACTTGAAATCCTGGTCCTCGCTGAGCGCCAGGGCTCACTACAATGAGATTTGAGCCGATAGACTGGATACTGGATTGGATTGAAGCTTGCGCTCCTTGACCGATAGCGGTCATCGCGATCACTGAGCTGATACCAATAATAATACCAAGCATGGTCAGTCCTGAACGAACTTTGTTTGCCTTGAGGGCGGTGTATGTTTCTTCGAGAATATCGAGAGTGGTCATATAATTTTTTGAGAAGTATTTTTTCGATCGCTCACAATCAAACCGTCTTTGATGTGAATGATCCGTTCTGCGTGCTCAGCCACGTCGTGCTCGTGAGTGATGAGTACGATGGTTCGACCATGTTCTCGGTTGAGTCTTTGAAAGGTTCCCAGCACAATCTCACCAGTCTTGGTGTCGAGATTTCCGGTCGGTTCATCAGCGAGAATAAGACTCGGATTATTTACTAGTGCTCGAGCAATAGCAACACGTTGGATTTGTCCGCCTGAGAGCTGGTTTGAGAGGTGTTGAAAATGAGTCTCGTCGAGTCCTGCTAGACGCAGTGCTTTTTCCGCACCAGATTTTTGTTCTTCATGATTTTTCCCTGCGTAAATCAACGGCAGTATTGTATTTCTAAGGACGGTGGTGCGGGGGAGGAGATTGAATGCTTGGAAAATAAACCCAATCTTATCTTTACGTATGTCTGCGAGCTCATCATCAGAAAGTTTTGATACATCTTTGTTGTCGAGGATGTAGGTGCCAGTGGTTGGTGTGTCGAGCGCACCGAGAATATGCATCAGGGTTGATTTTCCAGATCCAGACGGTCCCATAATGGCGACGAATTCTCCGTCTTTAATTGTAAAACTCACCCCGCGCAACGCTTGGAATTCAACATCTTTGCCTATGCCGTATGTTTTGGTGATGTTTTTTACTTCAATCATATAGAGCGTGTTTATCGTCCTTGGATTGCGCGAGTACCAGCACCACCTGCACGACCACCGATGTTGCCAAGGAGACTTGGTGCTTGAGTGGCGGTCGCGGTAGTCGTGGTGATGGTGCGTGAGATTATCTTGTCACCTTCTTGTACACCAGAAATGATTTCGGTTACCGTGTCGTTTGCAAGTCCGGTTTGGACGTTGTGTTTGATCGGGGTGGCACTTGAAGTGATGCCTGAAGTACTAGTGGTATTTGTCTCTGTGGTTACACCAGCGAGACTCTCGACATACTGCCCAGAAGCATTTGATTTGATGGCGCTATTTGGGACGATCAAGACATCTTGTCTGACATCAGTAATGATCGAAGCACTAGCACTCATACCCGATTTAATTCGGTCATCTTGAGTATCGAGGGTGAGGGTGACGGTGTAAGTCACCACTCCTTGGGTGACGGTGCCGATAGTGTCCACTTCGGTTACTTTTGCAGTCATTTCGAGTCCGTCGATAGCATCAAAAGTGAGTGTGGCTTTTTGACCAACTTTTACTTTGGCAGCGTCGACTTCGTTGAGTGAGATTTTGACTACTTTTTGAGCAGTAATGAAGGTGCCGATGGTACTTCCTGAAGAAACAGAGTCTCCTTTTTTTACAGTCAGTCTTCCAAGAGTTCCGTCAAATTGGGCACGAATGTAGTTGTCGGCAAGTTTTTCCTCGGCGTCAATCAATGCGTTTTGTCTCTGGGTGACGGTGAGCTGACTTCCCGCCACATCGAGAGGATCCGCTCCCGTTTTTGTCTTGGTGAGTGATGCTGTTTTTTCCAAAATAGAGCCGGTGGTGTTGATGAGAGTGTCTTTTGCGCTTTGAATCGAGGTGATATTTGAAGAAAGACTCAAGAGGTGGGAACTAATCTTGCTAGTGTAGCTATTGAGGTTGTTTTGGTACGCGGTATCAGCAGACGGGAGTGAGATGTGTTGAGCGACCAATTTATCTTCGACAAAATCGATTAGATTTTTAGTGCTCTTCACTGATTCAGAGATGGTCTTGCTGGTCGTGTACGTGTCATTGAGTAGTGTCTCGATCGAGCTGGTTGCTGAAGTGCGATTGACGAGTTTGTATGCGTCAAAGGTTTGATTGTATGCCGTCTTTGCGTCTTGGAATTTTTTGGCGGCATCGTCACGATAGGTGAGTACGCGACTATCATAATCCTTTACCATATCAGCGTAGGCTGAGATGTTGTCTTGGCCACCGTGCGCGATATTGGTGTTGTAGAGGATGTCCTGCAACCCTTGCATGGTGGTAGGCAGATCGAGGAAAGTGCTGGCAATGTTACTAAAACTATCATCGTAGGATGAGAGTAAGTTTGCTTCCGCATTAAGTTTTGCTTGCTTCGCCTGAGCCAAATTGTTTTCAGCTTGGAGGAGGGAGAGGTCGTCTGCCGGTTGAGTTAATTTTTGTAAAGATAGCTGAGCGCTTTCGAGATTTGCTTTTGCATCGCGCACATTCTTTTCGGCATCACGAGTGTCGATGAGTGCAATGAGTGTGCCTTTTGTTATTGTTTGGCCACTTTGTGCACCAAGGTAGACGATGTCCCCTGAGACCTTTGGTTTGATATCAAGCTGTGTCACCCCTTCCACTTGTCCAGTGCCCGTGATTGAGGCGATTACGGTACCACGTTCCACGGTGGTAAGTACGTATTGTGGTGCGGTGCTCGGTGCTGTAATCTTTTTTATACCAGTGTAGCCGAGAACGAGCAGTGCTATACAAACAACAGTGCTAATTACTTTGTGTGTTTTTGCGTACACTTTAAGTGAGCTGACTTTTGGGTGAGAAAGTAGGTTTTTCATTGAGCGCAGGGGTGTTAGCGGGTCCATTGCATCATGGGCATTGTTCTTATAGTTGAGGTCGCGAGGTCGGGAAGGATACGGATGAGCGTTGCTTCTATTGTGCCGTCAGTTGTGGGTGTGCCGAGCACCATCACTTCACTACCAACACTCAAGTTGGTGGTGGTTGCGGTATCGCGAAATTGCTTGATGAGAGTCTTGTTGTTTACGGTGATCACTTTTTCCACAGAATCTTTGCCTTCTAGTACAAAAGTAGGTAGATCAACTTTAACGATTTTTCCGATTGCGCCGTGTGCGTTCATCATACCGCCTTTCACAAAATCATTTTTACTAAAAAAGCGTCCGCTGTGCATACCACCATCAAAGAGCTGATGATAGTTGTCACCAAATCGGTACGCAAACGATGCTTTATGAAAACCAACAAAGACCCCCGCCTCAAAAGTCAGAGCGAGCAAGATGCAGGCAACAAGCACACAAATAATCTTGGTGATACTTTTTGATTCTGACATTTTTTTGATTGATTTGATGAGTTCCATATGAGTGTATTAGAGATGATTAAGCAGTACGTATTTTTTGTAGTGAGAAGAGATAGTGACTCGAGGCTTTGAGTGTGCTCATGCCGATCACAAGGGTCGAGGCGAGCGCGCTAATACTAAGAAGAGGGGCTGATTCTCCGAGAGAAAGTAGGAGTTCTTTCCAGTAGGTGAGTGCCAGTGATCCATCTGAGAGAATAAGTGAGAGATAGCTTCCAAATTCAGACTGAGTCCACTCGGTACTTGCAAATTGGTATGCAGGAATCAGGAGTGCGAGGGAGGCGATAGCGCCAATACTTTGAGCGATGAGATGAATTCGAATACTGCGTACCTCAAGCTCTCTGATTCGTGCGGTGATTCTCGTCTGTAGCCCCTTTGGTGGATTAACTAGGGGTACTCTTTGTATGATATTTTTGGACATAGTGTATATGGGGTATACGAGTCCGGAGTGCATGTTGGTGCACTCCGGACTTTGGTGTATATGATGCTTTGCAATTGACGCAACGACCTGCGTAGGAGCGAGCGCTCCTCACGAATATACGTACTACAAGGCTACCTTGGTGCAGAGTACTTCTTTTTGAGGTTTAGTAGTGCGCGTCGGTGTCGACTTTTTACTGTATTTGGTGAGGTGGTGAGGACGGCACCAATCTCTTCGAAGGTAAGATTGTGGTGATAGTGCATAAGAAGTATTTCTCGGTCCATAGGGGAGATACGCTCGAGTAATTTTTCAATCTGTTGCGCATCCATTGTGCGAGAAAGTGTTTCTTCTATGTCGGGAGTGGGATCTGCTAGGGTATCGGTGAGGATGTTGGCACCGTCAGCATCTTCAAATGCAGAAAAAGCGATGTGCTTTTTTTGTCTCAGAAAATCGATGGTGGTATTTCGAGCAATTCGGAATAGCCATGTCTTAAAAGAAGCTTCTTTCGGATTGTAATGATCAATCTTTTTCCATACTTTTACAAATGTCTCCTGAGTCAGATCTTCGGCACTTTCAGTTTCAAGTGTGAGGCGGTAAATAAAATTGTATACCGGTTTGATATGACGCGAGAGTATGACAGAGAATGCTTCAGGATAATCACCTGTGCGAAAGCGAGCTATGAGTTCTTGATCGGTTGTATGTTCCATTGCGGTGACCCCTCTATCTTTACAGAGGAACGGACAAAAGTACACTCCCTCGCTTTTTTTGATTTAATATGGTACAAATAGGACCTATGAAAACAACCGTTCTAAGTCGTTTTTTGGCTCTTATCTTCAGTGTTTTTGCCTTGTTTTTGAGTGCACACACTGTCTTGGCTGTCGACACGCTTACTCCTATTGATCCAAAGTCAGTCGGTTCGACACTCGAGGTGCACATTACCGACGACGGTAAGATTGTGTTGCACGGCGCGCAGATTATTCAGAGTGCGGGCACGACATTTTATGCTCGATCAAACTGGGGAGGCTCTTATATGCGCTGGGTGATTCGTACCGATGAAAATACAAAGGTAACGCGTCGTTTTGGTACCGAGACGACCATTGCTGAAATCAAGCCGGGAGATATTGTTTCTGCTGAGGGAGATTTTATGGCAACGTCAGACTCTATCTCGGTGGTAGCAAAAAAGGTAAAGGATTGGTCACTCGCCTCTGACAAAGTTGAATTTGGTGGGGTGGTGACAACCATTGCTACTTCGTCGACTCAATTTGAAATCAAAACTTCTGCAGGAAATAGAATTATTATATCGACCACTCCAGATACCTCGATTATTAAAGGTGTGATTGGAATTGGATTTAGCCAGATCAAAGTGGGGGACAAGATTACCAATGCGACAGGTGTGTACAATCATGTCTCAAAAGTGTTGAACGCCGATGCTCTGAGGGTGTATCAAGATAAATCAGTCTTCTTGCCACGAAATTTTGAGGGAACTATTGTGAATATTACCGGCTCAAGTCTTCCTGCAACCATGACAGTGATGATTGGAACCAAGAATTACACGGTTGAGCTTACTGATAAGACAGAAGTGTTGAATCGTAAAAAAGTAGCGGTCTCACTCAAGCGCTTTTTTGCGGATGACTCAGTGCGACTCTATGGTGCGATTAAGCAAGATAATCTCACGACGATTACGGCGGAGGTGGTGCGGAATTTGGATCTGTAGGGAAGTATGAAGTAAAAAGTACTAAGTATAAAGTATTGGGAATCAATAAACAGAAGGGGGCGTTCGCGTAGCGAACGCCCCCTTCTTGATTTTAGACATTAGAAATTTCTGGATGGATATGCTATTCTCATTTTATGAACTCAGGATTTGAAGTCTTACTTTTTTATAAGTACGTACCCGTCGAAGACCCGACGGCTTTGATGCTCTCTCAAAAAGAGCTCTGTACCCGCTTGGGTATGACTGGACGTACGATCGTGGCGCACGAGGGGATCAATGCCACGCTTGAGGGGTCTATTGAGGCTACGACTGAATACGAGCGAGTGATGCGAGCGGACCCACGATTTGCTGACTTGGATATTAAGCGAAGTGTGGGTACTGGGAAGCTCTTTCCTCGACTCTCAGTAAAAGTACGAAAAGAAATCGTCTCGAGTTATTGGGGTGAAACTCTTGATCCAAAGCAGGTGACTGGCAAGCACATCGAGCCAGAAGAATTTGAAAAGATGCGCCTTGAAAATGACGACGTGGTGGTGATTGATATGCGAAATCAATATGAATTTTTGGTGGGCCATTTCGACGGCTCAGTATTGCCTCCAATGAAGAATTTTCGTGACCTGGCTCAGGTGCTACCTGATTTGGAAAAATACAAAGATAAAAAGGTGGTTCCTGTCTGTACTGGAGGGATTCGGTGTGAAAAAGCGTCAGGTTTTTTGTTGCAAAATGGATTTAAAAATGTGTACCAGATACACGGGGGAATGGTGCGGTATCTCGAAAAGTTTCCGTACGGAATGTTTAAGGGTAAGCTCTACGTCTTCGATGGTCGCAACGCTATTGGGTATGGAAAGGGTGGAGAGGGAAATGGAGTGGTGGGGCGATGTGGACGATGTCTTGCACCTGCCGAACGATATGTAAATTGTGCCAACCTCGCCTGTCACGATCATTTCATTTGCTGTGAATCTTGTGAGCCTGATCCTGAAAAAGCATACTGTTCTCATTGTGCAGTAGAATCAGCGACTGTCTCTTCTCCACTCACCACTTCTCAATCGTAGAAAAAAGAAAAAGCCCGTGTGCTGAATCGATGGAATGCACGCCATCAAAGCAGACACACGGGCCAAGGGCTAACTCGCAAGAGGAGGTTCACGAGATTTCCCTTAAAACAGAAAACTAATCTGCTGGCACTATACCATAGACTGATTTCTTTGCAATAGTGCCGTGGATAAGTCAAAAATATGCCTTGGTATAGAGCTTCTGTCGTAAACCAGTCATTTCTGTTAGAATGCCACTATGTCATCGTTTTCAGGTAGAGTGGTGTTGGTTGTGGTGTGTGTGGGTGTCATTGTATGGGGCGCTTTTGTGCTTGATTTTGGACATACCGATACGCTTACAACTCCTGCACTCACGTTTGATGCTTGTGTGACTTCGTCAGGACAAGTGTCTGATATATTTCCTCGCACGTGCACCACTTCTGATGGTCAGGTGTTGACCGAGTCGATTACCAATGAGACGTCTTTGATTGATACCATTCGCATCACCACACCGCGCCCTGAGATGCGGATCAAGAGTCCGCTCGTGGTTGAAGGCTTTGCGCGAGGCACTTGGTTTTTTGAAGGATCATTTCCAGTAAAGCTCTTGGATACTCATGGGAAGGTGCTTGCCACTGTCCCGGCGTATGCTCAAAAGGAGTGGATGACATCAGATTTTGTGCCATTTCGCGCTGAGCTTACCTTTACACAAAAACAAAGTGGTGTAGGTAAATTGATTTTGCAAAAGGATAATCCTTCGGGGGATGCGAGTAAGGATCAATCGTTGACGATGCTGGTCCACTTTTTGGGTAAATACAGTGAATCATCTGCTACAATTGCCACAACCACAAAACAATAATCTCTATACCATGAGTCCAATTTCACAAAATAAAAGCAATCCGTCGGGAGACACTTCGTGGCAAGCCGTGGCCTCGTGGTACGACGAACTTCTCGAAGAAGGTGCCGATACGTATCAAGAAAAAGTGATCAAGCCAAATCTTTTGCGTCTGCTTGGCGATGTTGCGGGTAAAAAAGTGCTCGACCTTGCATGTGGTCAGGGATATTTTTCTCGAGTAATGGCTGAAGCTGGTGCGAAAGTGGTTGGAGTTGATTTATCTTCCGATTTGATCGCCTTGGCAAAGAAACAATCACCGAAAGAGATTGAATTTAAGGTGGCTCCGGCGGATAAACTCGAGGGTTTCGCTGGCGCTACTTTTGATTGTGTGACTTGTGTACTCGCGATTCAGAATATTGAGCAGATGAACGGGGCCTTTGCTGAGTGTGCACGAGTACTCAAGCCGTCGGGGCGATTGCTACTGGTGTTGAATCACCCAACCTTCCGTATACCCAAGAAAAGTGCGTGGGGTGTCGATGAGGAAGCGGGGACACAATATCGTCGAATCGACGCGTATATGTCCGAATCAAAGACTGCGATTGATATGCAACCGTCAAACACAAGTAAGAAGGTGACAACGATGTCTTTCCACCGGCCATTACAAGTCTTCTTTAAGGCGCTGACTAAAATTGGTTTTGTCGTTACTCGACTTGAGGAGTGGATGTCACACAAAGTGTCTGAGGTGGGTCCCAAAAAGGCGATGGAAGATAGGGCGCGCAAAGAGTTCCCTCTTTTTATGATGATTGAGTCAAAGAAGAACTAATTTCTTGGTGATGGTTTGTAAAAAGATGAAGATCTCCGGTGTTTTTTATAAGCTAGAAGCTGTAAGCTACTTCTGATATACTTCCCCTATGATTCTCTATACAAAAACAGGTTGTCCATGGTGTTTGGAGGCGCTCCGGTTCCTTCGGAGTCACGATGTGGTGTTTGAGGAACGGGAAGTGCTTGGTAATAAAGCCTATTTCGATGAGATGGTAAAAAAGTCGGGTCAAACCAAGGCCCCGACGGTGGATTTAGATGGCGAGATTCTTGCTGATACGGACGCACCAGCGATCGAGGTGTTTTTGAAGCAAAAGGGGATATTATAGGTAAAATAAAAAAACAGGACGGTCGCTTTGCGACCGTCCTGTTTTTTTATTTTGTATCTTCCAAAGCTAGGCTATACCTCAATCCCACAAACATAATCAATCCAAGTATCGCGAAAATAAACTTAAATGAAACGATCGGCAGGAGAATGATGGCAACAATTGGACTTATTACAGTGGCGAGTGGGCGAATAGTACGGAAGGCGCTCGTGATATTCGCACGCATAATTGATACTTTTTTGAAAAAGTAAGTCTCGGTCATAATCTCAATCATTGCTGCACCGATACGAGTGGTGACGAGAATAGCGGTCCAGAGCAGGAAGTTTGCGTCGGTCACAAAAGACATAAGCGCAGTTGATAGTGCGACAATAATGAGTCCAATCGACATAATCTCCTTTTCGCCAAAGCGAGTGTCGGCGAGCTTGCCTAAAGGAAGCTCGATAAAGACAAAAGGCAGAAGCATAATACTAAACATGGTACCAATCTCGGTCCAGCCAAAATGAATGTGGTCGTGGAGGTAGAGTGGGGTGTAGATTACCATCCAGGCAAAGAAGAACTGCATTAAAAAACTCACCACACAAACACCAAAGATATTTTTATCTGCGCGAATCTCTCGAATAGTCTTTTTAATATTAATTTTTGGATATTTTGGATCAATAAAGCCTTTGAGGTTGTGGTGGGTGAGGTAAATGGTTGGGATGAGGATAATTACGGCTGTTAAAAAGATTTTCCAGTAGTCTCCGTTGGTCATGATGACACTTGTGAGTACTGAGGATACCACCCATGCAATGTTGACCACAGTAAGAAATTGTCCACGGATCTTGCCCGTTGCACTTTCATTGGAAACTTCTTCAAGGAATAGGTCAATGTTGAAGCCAAGTAGTGCCATAGTGACAAATGTCACTGCAAATGCAGGAACAATAACCCAAACAGAAGTGGAGGTTGCTAAACCAACCAGAGCGAGTAGGTTGAGTAGCATAAGATAGATGGCGGTCTTGTAGTTGCCGATGCGATTGAGGATTCGATATAGACCGATGAAGCTGAGAATGGCGAGTAGTGCTGAAATACTATAAATCCAGCCCACATATTCTTCGCCAGTAAATTTTACTAAGAATGTTGAGCTGATATAGACCGGCAAGGTGTTATAGAGGGTGAATAAGAAACCTAAGATACAGACAGTGAATATATTGTAAGAATTTTGAACAGGCATTTGTAGAGAAGTATACCAGAAGAAGCTTATAGCTTCTAGCTGATAGAAAGATGGGGTGGGGAAATGATTCTCTCACTCTTTTTTCAAATCTTCACGGGCTTTTTGAAGGTTGTTGGGTAATGCTGGGTGTGTGTCGAAATGTGTAAGTGAATGTTGATAATATGGCTCTAAATATAGCTGTTACGGCGCTAGGTAAACGCTTGACAAGTATATATCTATATGCTAATATAGTAACAGTAATACCTTGTCGATATTACTACATTCTTGGTAGCCCTTGTTGGCCGGAAGCCACAAGTAAGCTGGGACCGGAAGTCCTCTTGAATGCAAACCCTTCGACAAAATTGGAGCACGTTGAAAAATGAATAGTCCTATCGTAACAATTGATTCAACCGGAGCGCCGGAGGATGGCAAGTGGCAACAGTGTGCGAAGTCATTTCATGACTGGACCCAGTGGGCTTGGCGAGGATACACGAGCGAGGGAGCACCGAGTTGGTTTTACCAGCACTGGGTTTCTCTCGGCTATGCTGATCCCCGTAAGTATCGGGTGATTGGCTGGCTTCTGCGTGTGCTGAATTGGACCTATATCGTCGCCGCTGCCTGCACCCTGTATTACGGGGGGCGGATGATTCTGCAGTGCCCACCCAGCTTGGTTGTGTTGTTCGCGATCGTTGCTGAAATACTGTGTCTCGAGATTGGAGTAATGATGGCCATTTTCCTCATTAAGGATAGGGCTGTTAAAAAGTATGTTGATGATCGAACGGCGCCATTTAGTGCCGCTTGGTGTCACATCAAGGACTCCGCTCGTCCCGCATTTACTTCAGAAGAGCTCGCCTACAAAACGACGCTAATGAGTGTGATAGAACCAACGTTGGTGGCACTCGCGGCCCGTAAAGTCGTATTCACAGAGTTTCAGGCTGACGGTAAGGTGAGTGGATTGAGTCAGCGTGCCGCTGATGATTTCAGGAATCTCTTTGATACCTCAAAAGTTCTGAAATTCCTTCCGCCTGATGTCGAATACGGACTCTACTATCACCAAATTGGTCCGGTGGTGCCCATAGTTCGTCGTCAGTTTTACGCGATGCTCGATCGTCTGCCGAAAGGTGAGCCAATTCCGCTGCGCTGGTAACCAACCAGACCTGTTCTTTAACGCCCCGCCGTCCAGCAATGGTCGGCGGTTTTATTTTGGTTAGACCTCAAATATCACTATTACTAATACAGAATAGCTCAGTTTACTTTAAGTACGAATCCCTTCTTAAATGAATGAGAATTCCCTTACACAGACATTGCGGAGTTGAGCCAGCAGGGTCAGTCAAGAGATGTGTCTGCACATTATCTTGACTGTGGCGAGACGAGCATAAGAAAAGCCGGCGCTGGCCGGCTTTATCTGTGTCTGTGTGAGGGAATTCGAGTGAACTCACATTCCGATGATTACTGGTATCACAATCGGCTTCTTCGCCGTCTTTTCAAATAAGAATCGTCCCACTGCATCTGACAAATTCGACTTTACGTAATCGAAGTTGATTGGGTTCATACCCATAGTTGAGTCTTCGATACTCTTTTTGATGACATTGCGGGTGTGATGCAAGAGTTCTTGTGATTCTTTCAAATACACAAATCCGCGAGAGATAATATCGGGAGATTTTTTGAGCTTGCCGGTCGAAGCGTTGACACTGGCAACAATCACAAAGATGCCGTCTTGCGCGAGTGTTTGTCGGTCACGGATGACCACTTCTTGTACATCACCGACAGAGAAGCCGTCTACCATCACTACATTTGATGGCGCTTTCTCCTTGAGGACATGAATCTTTTCACCCTTCTCGATAATTTCAATGACATTACCGTTGTCCGGAATGATTACATGTGACTCTGGAGTCCCACGCATACGCTCGATTTCGGCGTGTACCGTGAGCATATAGTGATAGCCGTGGACAGGGATGAAGAACTTTGGATTGATTTTCTTGTGAATCCACATCGTTTCGTCTCGGTTGGCGTGACCTGATGAGTGCACGTCGGCAATCTTGTAGTGCAAAATCTTTGCGCCTTGTCGTGAGAGATTATCTTTGAGCTTTTGTACTGCTCGTTCGTTGCCTGGGACCACTGATGAAGAGAGGAGGACGGTATCACGCTTGTTGATCTTGAAATACTTGTGCGTCTTGTTTGACATACGCATCAGCGCTGCAAATTCGTCTCCCTGAGCACCGGTAGCGAGGGCGATGATGCGCTCTGGAGGATACTGATCCATTTCTTCTGCAGAAATAATGGTATCTTTTTTCAACTTCAAAATACCGAGCTGTTTACTAATCTCGATGTTGGTCTTCATGCTACGACCTTCGACAACCACCTTTTTGCCGTACTTTTCCGCGAATTCAATAATCTTGATGATACGCTCGAGGAGCGAAGCAAAGGTACCGATAATCAAGCGTCCGTGCGTATCCTTGATAATTTGCTCGATATTTTTGTGCACTGTCTTTTCTGGCAATGAGAAGCCGGGGTTTTCGACGTTGGTCGAGTCTGCCATAAGCAACAGCACCTTTTCGTTTTTGAATTTCTTGTCAAATTCTTCTTCTTCGGCTTCGGTCGGTACGCCATCTACGTGGTCGACTTTGAGATCGCCGGTGTGGACGATTGAGCCGTACGGAGTTTCGACAATGACTCCCATCGCATCTGGGATGGTGTGGGTTACTGAAAAGAATTTCACCTTCAATTTTCCGATCTTGAGTGTGTCATCTTTTTCGACAATACGAATATCAAGTGGAGGTAAATGAGGGAATTCTTCCTGTCGCTTTTTGATCATCACGGTCGTGAGATTGCGTGAGTAGAGTGGGGGATTACCAATGCGGTCCATGATGTAGGGGATCGCGCCGATGTGATCCAAGTGTCCGTGTGTCACGATAAGTGCGCGTACTTTGCCCTTACGCTCTTCGAGATACTTGGTGTTTGGTAAAATATAGTCGATACCAGGAGTACTATCGTCTTTGAATTGAAAACCTGCATCGATCACGATGATGTCGTCACCGTATTCAATAACGGTCATGTTCTTGCCGATTTCTTCTACGCCTCCAAGGGGGATGATACGAATCGCGTCGCCAATCGGCGGGATAACATCGTGCGGTCGTGGACCGTGCGATGAGCTGTGTCCGTGTCCGCCGGTACTTCCGCCACTACTTGTGTGTCCACGACCAACATCTTCGCTGGTATGGTGTCGCACACCACTTCGTGCTGGGCGACCAAACGGCGCTCGTGAACGGCCACCAGAAAATCGTGGTGGTCGAGAAGCGCTCGATGCATGTGGGGCACTGCCTGCTCGAGTCGTGTGTGTACCAGCTCGTTGCACGTATGGTGCAGGAGTCTGTGTGTGTGCAGGGTGGTGTGCCGGAGCGCTACTTGATGCGCGTGGGGGGACCGCTCCTGCGGGCGTTGCTGTTGGTTTTGTTTTGTCTGAATCCATAAAGTTTTCGTTTTCCGGAAAATCTCCCGGTAAGGTTGTTACTATTGTGCGACTAATTGGTAATGGTGTGTACTATGTTTTTGAATGGGGAAAGTAGGGTGCGATTGTCTGTGTTTTTAAAATACTCCCAAACTCGATCTGTATCCCGATACCACTCTCGAATACCGAGGAATCTTTCTGCTGGGGTGGTCACTCTGCCGAGAGAGATGCCGTTCACCTCTTTACTGATACCGTAGATGAAATCGGGAGAGTAGAGGAAGATTGCGGGGACATCTTTTTTAATCTCATCTTCAAACTTTCCGTAGCGGATCAGTCGGTCGGTCTGGTTGTCGATGGTCCGAGCTTCGGAGAGAAGTTTGTCGATTTTGATGTTGGTGTAAAGGGCGATGTTGAGTCCGGGGTCATTTCGTTGAGACGAGTGCCAGAAGGCGAAGAGGTCGATGTCGCGTCCGACGATTTCTCCAAAGAGGAGAGCTTCGTATTCGCGCGGTCGGAGGACATTTTGACTAAAGTCGTTGGGGTCAAAGAATTTGAGAGTTACGTCTGCGCCGATTTGGGTCCACATATCTTTGAGTAGTTCGGCGGTCGCTTTGAGTTCGGGAACACTGGGGACCGAGAGTGAAAATCTAAGCTGATATTTTTCTTTTTTTACAGTCTTTTCATAGATACCGTCGGTATTTTTCTTCCAACCGGCTTTTTCGAGAGATTTTTGTGCTTGATCGACGGTCCAGGTCGGTGAGCTCGAAGCGAGAGAGGTCTCACTGCCGATACTGGTTCTCAAATTGGGTGGAATCGGACTGTCGACGGCGGTCGCATAGCCACTAAAGACATCTTCGATAATTTTGTTTTTGTCGACGACGTTGTTTAAAGCAAGTCGGATTTCTTTGTTGGCAAAGAGGCCGTGACTTTTATTTTGATTAAAAAAGACAGAGAACACTCGTGGAAGCGGGACGCGGTCGATGGAGATATTGGTATTGGTGAGTGAAATTTCTTTTGCTTTGGTTGGTGAAATACCGTTGACGGCTTCAATAGTGCCAGAAGTGAGGGCGGTGAGAAGAGCGTCTTCATTGCTATAGAAATGCAGGTTGAGGGTTTTGAGATAGGGTTGGCCGAGTGCATACTTTTTGTATGAGTGGAGGGTGTATGACTCAGGGCGTCCAGAAGCATCTCGCGAGATACTCGTGATGGCGTATGGACCAGAGCCGATCGGGAGGATGTTGAGGTCACTAAAAATAAATTGTTCGGTATCAATTGGTTTCCAAAGATGGCTCGGCAAAATACCCAGGGTGGCGTTTTCGAGAAACGCAGGGAATGGCTGACGGAGAGTAAAGGTGATATCACGATCAGACTTTTTTTCAACCGTCACACCTTCCCAGCTCGGACGCTTAGGACTCTTGATGTTGGCATCTTTGGCACGCCCGATGGTGAAGATGATGTCGTCGGCGGTCACTGGGGTGCCGTCGTGGAATTGCGCATCGGCTCTCAGGGTGAATGTGTAGACGAGTTTGTCGGCAGAGATCGTGTAACTCTCGGCGAGGTCGGGTACGAGTGTGCCGTCTGGTTCGTATTTGAGTAGTCCTGAATAAATCAGCGCGGTCATATCTCGATCTGCATCTGAAAGTGCAAAGAGTGGGTTGATGAATCGCGGATAGCCGATGACACCTTCCGACAAACTGCCTCCGGGTCGAGGAATTGAAATCATCCAGCTATTACTGATGTGTACCGCAGAGCCAATCAGTGACCAAATGAGGCCAATGCTCGCTATCCAAAAGAATAGTCTTTCGGTAGGAGAAAAAGCATCGACAAGTCGACGAATGCGAGAGAAAAAACGATTGTTCTCTGAGCTGTCAGAGCTGAAATGGTTTGTGTTCACGATAATAGGTTCTTACTTAGAGAAAAGTTGGAAAGAAATATGTTTCGACAGAGAAGAAAACTAATTAAGGTAAGTATATGTCAGAAGGTATAAAGTATCAAGTAAAAAGTATGGGGACAGAAAATCTTTTGTTGTTGTCTTCGGCGGAAATAACTTTATCTTTATTAGATTTTTAAAAATCGTGTGCAATTCGAGGCGCGAGCGAGGCTTGTGACCAAAACGTATAGTAATACGTTGCGGGAGCAAACGAGCGAAGCAACAAAGAAGTGCTCCGATTTTGAAAAATATAACTACGCTTTGACTACAAGTGCGATGAGCGCCGAGAGAGCAAAAAGAATACCGATGATGATTGTGGCACCAAAAAGTACTCGCTCAAGACCGCGTCGAGTGTGATGGACTGCTGAAAAATTGTCTCCAAAAGCACCGCCAGCTCCTCCAGTTGACTGTTGCAAGAGAATTACGACAATCAAAAGCACCGACAAGATGATCTGCGCGTAAGGCAAGATAGAAGATATAGTAGTCATTACGGGAGAGAGTGTAGCATCCTCGCACGTTTTTTGCAAACAGCTGGGTTTAAGGCTTGTGTGGAAGTTGTTATTGGTTTCTGTAACCTTTTCCCGTATACTACTTGGATATGTACACCGGTTTTCGCACATCACTCATCCTACTCTTTTTCGTATTGTCTTTGGTGGCGACGCCGAGCACCCTTTTTGCTCAGAGCACGGTGACTACCGACCCAATCGCCGACTTTTGTGCTAGTCCGTCGGCCCAAAATGATACTCAGGCCCGTGCTGAATGTGCTGGACTGATGGTACTCCAGGATACCAGTGCCAAGATTAAGAGTGAAAAAGATTCGATTGCCACCGAAATCAAAGGGATTGATACGCAAATCAAAATCGCTCAACAAAAGATCAAGGTGCAGAACCGTATCATTGATCAGCTCACCAAAGACATTAAGGTGAAGACCACAACCGTGACGGGACTGACTAGTAAGATTGATAAAAATGTAGAGTCGGTGGCGCGGATCATCAAAGAGCTTAATGGCTCTGACGCCACATCATTGCCGTCAGTTATCCTCGGACAGAAGAATTTTTCTTCGTTTTATACGGGAGTGGATCAATTTCAGACGCTTAATCGTGAATTGACCGCTCTCATTGACGAAGTGCGTACTCAAAAAAAGCAGACAGAAGTCGAGAAGCAGGCACTCGAAGATCGCAAAGATAAAGAGACCAATGCGCGGCAAGATATTGAGGCGCAAAAGCGACTGATTGATCGCAAGAAAGCTGAAAAGGATGCATTACTTGCAGTAAAGACTAACCAATACACCGCAGCACAGAAGGTGCTCTTGGATCAGAAGGCGAAGGTGGCGCAGATTCGTGCACGACTCTTCAAATTCCAAGATGGAGAGGGGATTCCGTTTGGAGATGCATACGATTTTGCGGTGCGTGCCTCAAAGACAACTGGTGTACGACCAGCGTTTGTGCTTGGTATTTTGATGCAGGAGTCGAGTTATAACTATGAGACGTCAACCTTTGGTAAAAATGTAGGGCAGTGTTATGTGCGTGATACTGCCACGGGCAACGGAGTCGGGGCGACCAATGGCGATCCAAGAATTCGCGTGATGAATCCGACTCGTGATGTGCCGATCTTTATCACTATCACGGGAAATTTGGGTCGAGATTATGCCAACACCAAAGTGTCGTGTTGGATTGTCGACTACAGTGGTGGACAGCCTACGGGGTGGGGTGGAGCGATGGGTCCAGCGCAATTTATCGCATCGACGTGGGATTTGTATAAGAATCGGATTGCAAGCGCACTCGGTGTCTCTGCTAATGTGACCGACCCATGGAATCCTGAGCACGCCATCACCGCAGCATCACTCTATTTGGCTGATTTGGGTGCTGGAGGACAGACCTATACTTCTGAAAAAAATGCGGCGTGCAAGTATTATTCTGGTAAAAAATGCACTGCTTCTTCGCGAGCAAATACCTACGGCACTAGCGCAATGAGGTGGGTGACCAAGATTCAGGAAGAAATGATTGATACCTTGGCCTCGGCTTCGAAATAATCTTTCTTGTATCTTAAATACCTTATACTTTTACTTGGTACTTCCCATTTGCATCCTTTATTCTCTTATGCTAGAGTACTCCTCATGAAAGCAGAAATCCATCCAAAATATACCGAGAAGTCAGCAGTCACCTGTGCGTGTGGCGCGACTTTTGCCTTTGGTTCTACAATGCCTAAGATTGACGTTGAAATCTGTAGTGCATGCCACCCATACTTTACCGGCAATGATAAAGTGATCGACTCAGCGGGTCGTGTGGAGAAATTCAAGGCTCGAGCAACCAAGACGACTACCAAGGCTTCTGCAAAGAAAAAATAGCGACTCCAATGAAAAACTCAAAGCTTCCTGCTTTGAGTTTTTCTATTGTAGTACTTTTCTCTAACTAATACTCAAAATGACTATTGAAGAATTTAAAAAAAATCCAAAGACGATGTATCTCGCTGATGCATACCAGACAGCGCTAAAAGAAGAAGCGCATCTTTTGGAATTGGCAAAAAGTGATCCTTCGATGAAAGTGTTGGCTGAGGAAGAACTCGCCAGTCTTGATCTTCAGAAAAAAGAGTTAATGAAGCAGATGGAGGAGATTATCGCTTCTGAAAAGGTGGAGGAAGAAATGCCAAACGAAATTATCCTTGAAGTCCGTGCAGGAGCGGGCGGTGATGAAGCTGCACTGTTTGCTCGAGAGCTTTCTGAGATGTATCAAAAGTATGCGGTCGCGCATGGGTGGAGTTTTGTGAAGATAGAGGAGTCACTTGCAAACCTTGATGGCTACAAAGAAGCTAGTTTTGAGGTGAAAGGAAAAGGGGTCTACGAAAAGCTTCGATTTGAGACTGGGGTGCACCGTATTCAGCGTGTGCCAGCCACCGAGAAGATCGGGCGTGTACACACATCGACCGCGTCGGTTGCGATTCTCCCTATTCGCAAGAAAAATAAATACCAGCTCAATCCAGCCGATTTGGATATGGAATTTTCTCGCTCAGGTGGTGCAGGAGGGCAAAATGTAAACAAGGTGGAGACGGCGGTGCGATTGATTCACCGGCCAA
>JBDKKW010000013.1:0-21619 GCA_039795895.1 Candidatus Parcubacteria bacterium
CGAGAATCGCTTTGTCACGCAAACTTTTCAAATCCGTCCCACTCGGTGCGTTTAAGAATCGCAGAAGCTCTTCGGTAGTAATCAAATCCAAATGTCGCTCACCGATTTTCGGCAATTCGATCATCTCGGGAGAAATAGTAGTGATTCCTCGCTTGGCCAGGTATTTGAGAAATGCTCGCAAGGCAATCAAGTGATAGGCTTGAGTCTTTTTCTTGAGCGTCCCCTTGTTTTGCACTTGCCGATTGTCTTGGCGATTGAGCCACAGGCGATATTCTCGAATACTGTTTTCGGTAATATCTTTCGGTTGTTTAGCTTTTGAAAATTCAATAAATCGACGCAGATAGTGATCATAATTTTCCACCGTCTTCACACTCCGCCCCTTTTCAATTTCCACATATTCCAAAAACTGCTGTTTTAATTCCTGAATATCACTTGAGGTGCTTGCCATTCATTAAGTATACCAAATCTCGAGCAATTTTATTGTGCGACATTGTTTTATGACCATAGAAAAACCCCGCAACGAATTGCGGGGCTGGAGTTTTGTCGATGAGACTCCGGGCTCATCCTTCGAGCTGGCAGCTCAGGCGGCCTGTTCGGACTGGCCACCACCGGCACCTTCTTTGGCCTGAGTGGGCGGGGGGACGACAGCGATCCGGCCTGGACCTTCTTGGGATTCCGCCACCTCGCAGTCCTTCACCACAAGGCCACAGGTCGGATTCGCCATGCGCTGGAAGAGGTCAGCAATCCTCATAACGCCGAGCAGTGGGTAACTGCCTCCCATCTGACCTTTCGGACAGAGCGCTTCCACCAAATTCTTAGCAGCGGTAAACTGTGCGACCGTGCCGAGCCAGACCTCACCGTCATCGGTAAACAGGAAGGCCATATTGTTATCATCATTAATCGCGTAGTAACCGACCCACGCAGGGACCGCGACAATCACCCGCTCTTCCTGTGAGAGATTGGGTGCATTGATATTTTGCAGGCCACCCACCGCCCTGAGACCGGTGATATGGACAAACCCGTGTTGCCCGAGACCTTCACCACTGAGGTTGATGAACATACTTTGATTTCTCCTTCTGGTGTATTGCTTGGCACACCTGTATTAAAGCCATTTACTAACAAGGAACTGTCGCAAAGCCTGAGGTAACCCTCAAACAAGCCTTACTAATACCATTATAGCATATATAATACATAAAGTCAAATAGTACGCCTCGTCTGATGCTAAACAGTTGGGAATTCCAACAAAAGACCTTATTCTGAGCCAGAATAGCCCACTTAAGAAATACTTGACAATACAGCCATAACTAGTATATAATACATCCAGAAAAGCCGGTCATCCTGACTGGCTTAATTTGGTCATTGTAAACAACACGAAAGGAAAAACGGAATATGAAAGTAATCCTCAGCTTGCTCCTCGCAATCATCGCATACAAGACGTCTGCAGCAACAATCAACGTCACCAATTCAACTGTGGTGCCCGCTCAAAACATCGCCGTGAATGTGCCGAATCAGATACTCGGCGCATTCGAAACCACGGTGACCGATGAGCCAGTGGTGATCAATCTGATGATCTGGCGCTATCTGCCGAAAGTCGGCGTGAGCAGCCTTCCACCGATCTACAACATTGTGATCGTGGACCAGAACAATACCGTAATTGCCGGCCCCGTCTCCAGTCCCGATCAACTTGTGTTTTTTACCGACCGGGTCGTTTTCCCGGTCGGTAAAAGCACCTACTACCTCAAGGGAAGGCTCGACAGCGGATTCACCAACAATCAGAGTTTTGAATTCAGGACGCGTCCGAGTGTCGGCTGGTCATACACCATTCCGTTTTCGGGAGCAGGTGGTCTCGGGGAGGTGAGTGGCTCGCCGGTGCCGCTGCCAGACCAAGATATGGCATTGAGCACCATTACAGCCAAACGTCCCTCGCTCCGGATTCGTCCTGATCCTGCATTTCAACCCCAGAGAATCTTTGGAGGAAGAACGGGGATCGTGATGGGACAGTTTTTGTTTGATGCTTCGGAGTCGAGTGAAGACGTCAGGATTACATCAATCCAAATGTCGCTCACCACTTCAAATGTATCAGCGATGGACCTAACCTACTGCCAACTGTTTGATGGAACTACCGTGCTTAACAGCGGATACAACAGCATCCATCCCGCGAGGCAGGGCACAATCACGTTCCCATTCGACACATGGGTCACTATCCCTAAAGGCACGGTGAAAACCCTGACCCTAAAAGGAAATACCTCGTGGCAAATTGGAAACGGGACTCTGAGTTGGTCAGTGGCTTCGCCCCAGACCGTTTCGACGGCAACTGGAGTCCAGAGTTCGATCGTCGTGAGCACGTCAGATGAAGTCAACTGTGCCCAGTCTGAGGTCAAACCAGGTGGTTGGGCACTAGGCAAAATCCTGTGGGTTCGGGATGTTGGTCCTGGCGATCCGCTCTGGGTTGGCTCGCTCCAACCTGGAGTAATGACTGCCTCAGTAGCATCAGTTGAATTCGACTGTGACCCAGCTCTGCGTTACAAAATCCAAGCGTCGACTGACCTCAAAGTCTGGTATGACGCCCTTGGTGGAGCAGGGTTTATGCAACCGGACGCATCAAACAAAATCGGTTGCTACACCTACTTCCTCAAGACAAACGGTCTGACCAACGCATTCAGAGCCGTTGCACAGTAGTGTTCTTTAATTCGCACCCCACTCGCGTTCACGCGAGTGGGGTTTTTCTATACTTTTTCATATTTTCCATACAAAGCCTGAGATGAGCCGTTTCTAAGCAAGGTACGCCAAATCGGGTTGCAAAAATAGGGGAGCTATGCTATACTTGTCGCATCATGATTTCAACAGTGAAAAAGGCAAAAATCATCAAGGAGGTAGGTGTCCACGACAAGGATACCGGCTCTTCTGAGGTACAGGTCGCTATTTTGACCAAGCGTATCGAAGAATTGGCTTCTCACTTGAAGATTCACAAGAAAGACAATCACTCTCGACGCGGTCTTCTCGCTATGGTGGCAGATCGTCAGTCTCACATGAAGTATCTCGCAAAGAAAAATCCTCGACGATACAACGCTCTCTTGAAGAAGCTCGATTTGAAGAAGTAGTCTCTCACAATCCGCTTTAAAAAAGCGGATTGTGCCTTTTTACCCCCGGTGTATACTTACTTCGGGGAAGTCGGAGAACTTTGAAATCATTTTAGTCATGGTTTTAGCTTTTTTTATAAAACGCACTTAATTTTTTATATATGTCAGTCATTAAACACTCAGAACAGCGTGTTGGTATCTTTATCGACACACAAAATTTGTATCACACCGCCAAAAATCTCTACGGAGCCAAGGTAAACTTTGGCCAAGTAGTCAAAGACGCACTCGCTGACCGCGCACTCATCCGCGCTGTCGCCTACGTGATCACTACCGAATCAGGGGACGAGAAAAACTTTTTCGAAGCACTCGAGAAAGCAGGTATTGAAACCAAAACCAAAGACCTTCAGATTTTTGCTGGAGGAAGCAAGAAAGCCGATTGGGATGTTGGTCTCGCTGTAGACGCTATCAAGCTCGCACCTAAGCTCGACGCGGTGATCCTTATTTCCGGAGACGGAGATTTTGTACCGCTCGTCGAATACTTACAAATCCACGAAGGGTGCCAGGTGGAAGTAGTGTCGTTTGGTAAGTCATCGTCACTTAAACTCAAAGAAGCATGTGACCAATTCATCGACCTTGATGAAAATCCTCGCAAATACCTACTCGGAAGTCAGCGCACAACCTACAGTAGTAACCGTCCGCCTCGACGCACCATGCGCCAAGCACCAGCCGTACCAAAGACAGGGCCTGCATTGCCTGCAAGCGAGAGACCAGAGCGGGAGATGTAGGAGAAGTGGATAGTCTTTAGTTGCTAGCTAATAGAAAAAAGAGAAAAGCCCTGGAACGCTTCGCGTCCCAGGGCTTTTTACTTAAAAAATTCAAAAAGGAGCTGTGTATTTTTGGCGGTTGGCCAACGTGGACAATCGGCCTGATACGCACCAACCACTTCATGTACCAGTGGTAAGGCAAAATACCGAGTGCATCGGCCACATTGTAGTGTGGCAACACCCAACACATCTCTACTTCGAGACAAGCTGGTGGTAAAACCGACCACTGACGCCCGCCACGCAAGGGCGGCAAACACTAAGAAATTTCCCGCACAGAAAAATGAAAATTTGTGACAGTGTGGGCATGCAAACCGATCGGCTTCGGGCATCTCACGTGTCGGCAAGATCCCCCAATCAAAAACCACAAGATCGTCTCCGTGTGTTGGTTTCATAATAAAAGAAGAACGAATTGAATCTCCCGAAAGTATAGCATACCCACAAGTTGATTGAGTAACCAGCCTAATTTGATACACTAGTACTATTATTCCTAATCTAGTACCTGATGCAGAAAAAAGAATTCTCGACCGTAATTGGAGGCAAGACCTTGACCGCCACCTTTAGCGACCTTGCCGAACGTGCCAATGGGTCAGTGCTCGTCCGCTACGGCAACACCGTCATCCTCGCCACCGCCGTAATGTCGAGTCATAAAAAAGAGGGTGGAGATTTTTTTCCACTCACTGTCGATTTTGAAGAAAAGTTTTATGCGACCGGCAGAATCTTGGGCTCACGATATATGCGTCGAGAAGGGAAGCCGTCTGACGAAGCCATTCTCTCTGGCCGAATCGTGGATCGCACCATCCGCCCACTCTTTGACCAGTGGATCCGCAATGAAATACAGGTCATTGTGACCGTACTCTCGATCGACGAAGATGATCCCGATATTTTGGGCGTGCTCGGAGCATCGCTCGCACTCGGCACCTCAGATATCCCCTGGAACGGACCGGTTTCAGCGGTGCGTGTTGTGAAAATGAAAGATAGTGGACACCTTATCATCAATCCCACCTATGTGATTCGTGACGGGGCGAGTCCTGAATTTGAGCTAGTCGCGTGCGGAAAAGACGGCAACATCAACATGATTGAACTCGGGGGGAACGAAACCACTGAAGACGCGGTAAACGAAGCCCTCGAAGAAGCTTCGAAAGTAATCGAGGAGATTCAAGTCTTCCAGAAAAAAGTAATTAAAGAAATCGGCAAGGTAAAAAAGAGTATGGCTCGACCAGCACTTCCCGAAGGACTCGAAGCACTGTGGAAGAAAGAAATCGCACCAATCGCAGATGGTTATGTTTTTAGCAAACTTCCTGGAGACGGCAAAATCCACGAGCTTTTAGGTGTATGGCAAGAAAAAGTAGCGAAGATGCTTCCAAATGTTGAGTCACATTTTGCCGAAGAAGTATTTGAGGAAAAGGTAAATGAACTGATCCATATCGAAGCGATTGCACACGATCGACGAGCTGACGGTAGAAAAATAGACGAGATTCGACCGCTTTTTGCACAAGCTGGGGGAGTATCACCAACACTCCACGGCTCAGGCATCTTCTATCGTGGAGGTACCCATATTCTCTCGGTGTTAACACTTGGTGGGCCGAAAGACGCACAACTCATTGAGGGTATGGAAGAACATGGTGATAAACGCTTCATGCATCACTACAACTTCCCACCATTTTCGACCGGCGAGACTGGCCGAGCAGGCAGTACCAATCGTCGAATGATTGGTCATGGAGCACTGGCTGAAAAAGCTCTGCTCCCAATGATCCCGGACAAAAATAGCTTTCCGTATACTATCCGCCTCGTATCAGAAGCCCTCTCTTCCAACGGCTCCACCTCGATGGCGAGCGTTTGTGGCTCAACCTTAGCATTAATGGATGGCGGTGTGCCGATCAAAAAGCCGGTAGCGGGAATCGCCTCGGGTCTAATGATGCATGAGAAAAAAGGCTTTCTTCTCGGTAAAAAATACGAGTACAAAATACTGACCGACATTCAAGGACCGGAAGATCACTATGGTGACATGGATTTTAAAGTGGCCGGCACCAAAGACGGTATCACTGCAATTCAAATGGATATTAAAGTTGGCGGTATCCCGCTTTCGATCTTAAGTCACGCATTTGAGAAAGCGAAAATTGCGCGACTGACTATTCTTGGGGTAATCGCACAAGCGATCGCCGAGCCTCGCAAAGATATTTCTCCAAAAGCACCAAAAATTTTGATACTCAAGATTAAACCTGAGCAAATCGGTGGGGTCATCGGCTCAGGAGGAAAGGTGATTAATGAAATTAAAGACTCGACACTTGTCGATGCGATCGATATTGAAGATGATGGCACGGTATTCATTACCGGCAAAGGAGGGAGTGCTGAAAAAGCAAAAAGTGTCATCGAATCACTAACTCACGAGTACGTGCGGGGAGAAAAGTTTACTGGTACGGTGGTAAAACTAGTAGAGTTTGGAGCATTTGTACGAATTGCTCCGGGAACTGAAGGACTTGTGCACGTATCAGAAATCGCGCCGTTCCGTATCGATCGAGTAGCTGAGTTTTTGAAAGAAGGGGATCAGGTACCTGTGGTAGTGAAAGAGATAGATGAGCGAAAACGACTGAGTTTGTCGATAAAACTAGCTGATCCGACATTTATTAAGCCGAAAGTAGCACCGCCAACACCTCCAAAACCTGAGGTACCGAAAGTGTAAAAATAATAGCCCCAGAAAATCGCAGCGATTTTCTGGGGCTATTTATAGTCTGTGTTCTGTTGTCTGTTGTCTTTCCTTGGTATACTACTGTGATATGGACCCCTTGCCCTCTGAAAAACCTATGGGAGGACTCTCTGATTTGATTGGTATACAAAAAGAACCAATCAGACCCGTAAATCCCTTTGCTCCAAAACCAGCCGGAGTAACTCCTACTCCCCAAAAACAAACCGGTCTACGACCGATTCGCACCTACGAAAGCGACGTGGCTGAATATGTGCAGGTCGGTAATATGTCGGTGTCAAAAATGGCACTCGCCGAACAAAATCGGCGAATTCAGCGAGAACAAGTGCCCCAAGTTGAACCTACGAGCAATAATTCAAACAAAATTATCGTCATTTCGATTTCAATCCTCCTCTTTCTTGCCGCAGGAAGTATTATCGCTTATTTATTCTTAGGTAAAAGTACCGACACCACCACGTCTATTCGTGTAGGGACCACCCAAATCAAGACGATCATTCTCGCTGACGTACAAAAAGAAATCGATACCGCTATTATCGATCCGACCCGCTTTAGAGAAGTACTCATCAATGAACGTAAAAACACTTCACTTCCACTTGGGAAAATTCTTACTCCATTTGCCACCAAACAAGAAGGGCAGGCAACCGTACTCGTCCCCGTTGATCAATTTATGGATATGGTTGGTCTTCGCCCTGGCGCACAACTCTCTCGATCACTCGATCCTGAATTTATGTTTGGTATTCACTCCTATGATGGCAATCAACCATTCTTAATCTTAAAGACCCGATCGTACGGAAGTGCTTTTACCGGTATGCTTGAGTGGGAAGCACGACTCGGAGATGATTTGCGAGACTTATTTATCGATATCCCTGTGGGAACATCGCTCCCAACCACCTGGAGTGATAATGTGTTTGAAAATAAAGACATTCGTGTGCTTCGTGATGGCACCAAAACCAAACTACTGTACTCACTCATCGACAAAAACACCATCGTCATTACCACCAACGAACAGACTTTCAAAGAAATCTTGAGTCGGTTCTACTCAGCGAGCCTTGTACGATAAGAAGTTAATAGATATTAGTTGCTCGTTTTTAGCAAAGACCTCATTCCTGACTATTATCTAATAACTAATGACTAATAACTTCTGCTTTGCTATACTTATCCTATGAACACCGACCATTTCAAAAAACTACTCGAGACTGAACTCATTAAAGTAGAAGGGGAGCTCACCTCTGTTGGCCGAAGAAATCCCAACAACCCAAACGACTGGGAAGCGACCCCAAAAGCCTTCCAAGCTGATAGTGCCGACCGTATGGAAGTGGCCGACTCAATCGATGACTACGAAGACAACACCGCAATCTTAAAAGACCTCGAGATTCGCTACAACGAAATCAAAAAGGCACTCGAACGAATCAAAAAGAACGCCTATGGTATCTGTGCGGTCTGCAAAAAACCGATTGATCCAAAGCGTCTTGAAGCCAATCCCGCAGCAGATACCTGTGTTGCCCATAGTAAATAATTATAAAAAGCACAAATCAATTTGTGCTTTTTGTTTTAGAAAATTGGTAATTGAAAATTCTCATTATGTCTTTTTCAAAAGTATATAGCGCTCAAAGCACCTTACTCACTCCGCACATTATCGACATCGAGACCGACCTTTCAAAAGGCCTCAACGCCTTTGTGATTGTCGGACTTCCCAACAAAGCTGTAGAAGAAGCCAAGGACCGTATCTCTGCAGCGATTAAAAACGCCGGTTTTACTTCACCAAAACAGAAAAATCAGAAAGTGGTAGTGTCACTCGCACCCGCAGATCTCAAAAAAGAAGGTCCTATTTTCGATGTCGGTATCGCACTTGGCTACCTCTTAGCTTCTGAAGAAATCGTCTTTGACCCCGAAAAGAAATTATTTTTAGGTGAGCTATCACTTGATGGATTGATTCGTGGTATTGCCGGAACCCTGCCACTTGTCGAAGAGGCCCGCAAGAGAGGGTTTACCGAAGTCTACGTACCAAAAGCCAACGCAGAAGAAGCTGGTCTCATTCACGGCATTAGTATTTTTGCGGTAGATACCTTGACCGATCTCGTCCACCACCTCGATACCAAAACAAAAGATGAAAAGGCTCTTTCCGGAAAAAGTGCGCGCAAAACACTCACACCAATCCCACAGACAAACATCGTTTCGTACTCAAAAACAGAATTGATTGATTTTTCAGATATCAAAGGGCAAGAGCAGGCAAAGAGGGGACTTGAAATCGCTGCCGCTGGCGGACACAACATCGCTCTCTATGGTCCACCAGGGACAGGTAAGACCATGCTCGCCAAAGCTTTCACCGGAATCCTTCCGCCACTCACTCACGAAGAAATGCTCGAAGTGACCGGCATCCACTCAGTTGCTAGTACACTCGACGGAGCCATCGTCACCCACGCACCATTTCGCTCTCCGCACCATACTGCCTCATACGTTTCACTGGTGGGTGGCGGTGCCACACCAAAACCAGGAGAAATCACCCTCGCGCATCGCGGAGTACTTTTTCTTGATGAATTTCCTGAGTTCGACCGCAAAGTGATCGACGCACTCCGCGAACCCCTCGAAGAAAGAGTGGTGACGGTCTCACGAGCAAAAGGCTCCGCTCGATTTCCCGCACGCTTTATCTTGGTTGCTGCCCTCAATCCATGTCCGTGTGGATTTTTCGGTGTCAAAGGCAAAGCCTGTACCTGCAATCCTCAAGCGGTGGCACGCTATCGACAAAAAGTATCCGGACCAATCGTCGACCGTATTGATTTGTGGGTTGAAGTGTCACAGGTTGAGTACGAACATCTCGCCGAAAAAGGAAAGGGTGGGGAAAGTGACGCCATCCGTGCACGTGTAATGTGTGCTCGCACAAAGCAAGCAGAGCGTTTCAAAAAAGCTAAACGAGAAGTGAAAATAAATAGCGATATGTCCGCTCGCGACCTTGTCGAAAGCATCACCCTCGCTCCAAAAGTAAAAGATTTGCTCACTACCTCAGCCAAAGCACTCGGCCTTTCGGCCCGAGCCTATCATCGGGTCATCAAACTCGCTCGCACTATTGCCGATCTCGAAAACAACGAGACCATCGAAGCCAATCATGTGCTCGAAGCACTCCAATATCGACCGAAGAGGAAAGAGTACGAGCTATAGGCGATTTAGCGAAATCGTGTCACCTCAATGTCCATTGAGAGGTGACGTGAAGCGCGACTACAACAGAACACAGACGCTAGACCGGACAAAGAAAAATGGTGGGCGCGGAACGCGCCCACCATTTTTCTTCTTAGTGTAATTCTTACCCACAACTTTTTATTGAAACGGATTTCTTGCACCACGCACTTCAAAATGCAAATGTGGACCGGTTGATTTTCCGGTGTTTCCAGAGAGACCAATCACCTGGCCCTGCACAACATGGTAACCTTCATACGCAATATTTTCACTCAAGTGACCGTACAATGTTTGCGTACCATTGTCGTGCTGAATCACAATATACTGACCATAACCACCATTCCATCCAAAATTTCGACTAATGAGCACCTCTCCCGAAGCAGCCGCAAGCACCGGAGTACCTACTGGTGCTCCAAGATCAACACCATTGTATCCATGCAACCCTTGTGTTCTTGGGGCATGCGGAATTGGTCGAATATAATAGCCGACATAATTAGGTCCTCCTGCTCCTCGAAGCGGTTTGCCATTGGCACCGATCGGAGCGAGTGAAATGACGGCGTCTGGCACAATGACTTCATCACCCACCGCAAGCACCTGATCAGGCTTTAAATTATTAAACTGTACGATTTCACCAATATCAGCCTTGTACTTAGCTGCAATCTTTTTAACGGTATCGCCCGCCACTACAATATGTGTCACTCCTGAAATAGGGAGGATGACCAATCGCTGACCTTCGTGTACCGACGCTCCAATATCATTGGCCCAACGAATTGTATTTACAGACACACCGAACATTTTTGCAATTCCAGAGACAGTATCTCCAGCACGAACAACATAAATACTAATCTGAGTCGATGGTGCACTCTCTTCAATATCAGCACTTGTGCCAGATGGGCCATTTTCTGACAAGAGAGAGCTTCCATTTACCACTGTAATATCACCTCCACCACGAGCGGCAAGGGGATCAGGTCGAAGACTTGCCTCAAGTAGTGACATTTTTTGGCTATTTTGATTGACCAAGGTAACTTCAACTGAAGCAGTGTCTTTGCTAAAGAAAGAAGCAACACTCGAGAAAAAGCCGGCATTTGCCACGCCGGAGTTTACAAAAAGAGAAGAAATAGCCATACATAGCACAAGAAGCTTTTGTGAAAAAAGCTTTATTTTGAGCCATTTATTTGTCTTACCCAAAGCCAAAAAGGCGTTTTCTGGGTTCGATTTGTGATTGTGAGTAGAAATAAGCCTTATTTTTAGCCGTTTTACAAGAGTATCTGTATTAATATGGCTCAGTTGAGCCATTATCTGAATTACCGGTTCCCAAACGGTCTAAATTAATACTACTCCCATGAGCCTAAAAGTCAATCGCCTTGTGTATAGGATGTGGATAACACATTTTCGTCAAAAGTGAAGAAAAAGGTTGACTTAATCTTACAAATATGACAACATTTGATTGAGCCGTAGGATACAGGTGTTTCCAAAACAATATGGTTTGGTCGAGTAGACCTAAAATACGAAAGGCTAGTTCATGAACAACATAACAGACAGTGTGGCACGACTTCACCGTGCTGGATCAGAGCACTCCAAAAGTGCTGAAAAGTTGCGGGAAGCGGCAGATAACCTGATCATGTGGATTAAGCAAAATATCCCCCAGAACATGGCCCTACCAAAATCCTGCAGAATCATCGTGACTCCCAACGGCTACGAATTCATACACTACGATGATGACGTTTCCCGAAATCGGAGTTTTTCACATCAATATAATGGCTCAGGAGAAATATTTTCACTGCTTCGTGGAGAGAAAGCAAGTAGAAAAGAATTGTTACTATTCTCCCAACTCATCGCTGATGGGTTCTTGGAAGAATTGAGCACTCTCCTCGAAAAGGAAGCTGGCATGTTCTCCGACACAACTGCCGAAATCGAGAAGTTCGTCGCTTCCAAGAGTTGACGATCTTCACCGGGTGGAAAACTTTCCAAAGTTTTCCACCCTTTTTTCTTTCCCAATTTTTCTCTTTTCTGTTCCTATTTAGAAATTGGTACTTAGAAATTAGAAATTTCAGTCAATCTGCCGTATACTCTCTTGGTGAATCACCTCAAAGATTTAAATGAGAAGCAAAAAGAAGCAGTACTCCATACCAAAGGACCACTTTTGATTTTGGCGGGAGCGGGAGCGGGCAAGACCAAGACTATTAGTCACCGTATTTTGCACTTAATCAAAGAAGGAGTTGCTCCACACTCAATTCTCGCCATCACCTTCACCAACAAAGCTGGCAAAGAACTCCGTGAACGCGTCCACAAACTCATTGAAACTGATCCTGAATTGAATTTGCCAATCTCACACTCTGGTTTACCATTTGTGAGCACCTTTCACTCACTCGGCGTTCATATTTTAAAAGAAAATGCACAGAAACTTGGTTACACCCGACACTTCACCATCTATGATCGCGCAGATTCACTCTCACTAATTAAAGACGCGATTAAAGGTCTCGGCCTTGATCCAGATCAGTACGAACCAGGCAAAATGTTACACATGATCTCGTGGGAAAAAGGGGAGGGTAAGACCCTTTCGGAGTATCAATCTCGTACTGGCGGTAATTATTTTGCACAAGCGGTGGCAGGAGTATGGCTCGCCTATGAGACAGCTCTGAAAAAAGAAAACGCACTTGATTTTGATGACCTTCTCCTCAAAACCGCAGAGCTTCTTTCAAAACACCCAGATGTTCGGACGCACTATCAGAAAATCTGGCAGTACATCCACATCGACGAGTACCAGGACACCAACAAAGTACAATATTCCATTGCCAAAAATCTGACTAGTGAGGCAAAAAATATTTGCGTGGTGGGCGATATTGATCAAACTATCTATAGTTGGCGTGGGGCTGATATTAGCCATATTTTGCACTTTGAAAAAGACTTTACGGGAGCGAAATCAATCTTGCTCGAGCAAAATTATCGCTCAACTAAAACCATTCTTGCGGCTGCTAATCAAATCATTAAAAAGAACAAAGTTCGAGTAGATAAAAATTTATTTACTGAAAACAATGACGGTGAACAGATTAGTCTCTTTGTCGGCTACAGCGAGCGAGACGAGGCGCACTTTATTGCCACACAGTCAGCAAAGATTATTGCATCAGGAGTTTTACCTGAGCATATTGCAGTACTCTATCGTGCCAATTTCCAATCGCGAGTACTCGAAGAAGCTTTTCTAACGCACGGCGTGCCGTACCAAGTGCTCGGTACCAAATTCTTTGACCGAAAGGAAGTGAAAGATGTTATTTCTTTTATTCGTGCAGCACAAAACCCAGAAAGTCTCGCCGATATCAAACGCGTAATCAATGTGCCCGCTCGAGGTATTGGCAAAACCACTATTTTAAAAATATTTTCTGGACAAAAAGAAGGATTGCCTCCGGCAATGCGCGCGAAAGTGGACAATTTTTATCGACTCCTTGTGCGAATCAAAGAAAAGATTGATACCGATGCACCATCACGTGTGATTAAATTCGTCCTCGCAGAATCTGGCCTTGAAAAAGAACTATCCGAAGGTACAACCGAAGAAAAGGAGCGCCTCGAAAACGTCCGCGAGCTTGCTACCCTCGCCACCAAGTACGATATCTTTCCGCAAGGAGAGGGAATTGAGAAATTGATTGAGGAAGCGGCGCTCGCTACTGACCAAGATAGTCTCACTAAAAATGAATCGGCAGTAAAACTCATGACCGTTCACGCATCGAAAGGTCTTGAATTCGATTACGTCTTTGTCACCGGACTTGAGGCAGACCTTTTTCCACACAAAAAGATTGGCGAGCGGAGAGTATCTTCAGCAGAGGAAGAAGAACGAAGATTATTTTATGTTGCAATTACTCGAGCTAAAAAGAAATTATTTCTCTCGTATGCTGACACGCGTATGATCTTCGGCTCACAAATGATCAACGTGCCATCAGAATTTATTATCGATATTGATAGTGCATTAATAGAAGATATGCCGAGGCAGTCGCGGTGGGGAGGTGGACAAGATGATACAAATGAGAGCATAGTATACCTATAGAGCAGTAATTTCTAATTCCTAAGTTCTAATTTCTAATCAAAAGAGAAGGGTATGATCAATATATTCGCTAAAAAATCACTGGGACAAAACTTCCTCCATTCGAAGCCAACGGTTGAGAAAATCGTGGAAGCTGGTGAGGTCACCAGGACAGACACTGTACTTGAAATTGGCCCAGGTACTGGATTTTTGACTGAAGCCTTGCTTCTAAAGGCTGGTAAAGTAATTGCTGTTGAAAAAGATGATCGCCTGATTGCACCACTCAAGGAAAAATTCTCAAAAGAAATTGCAGATGGAAGATTAATACTGATACATGGAGATGCCCTAACTCTTAATCCTGAGATATTTTTAGGAACCTTGAAATCGCGTGTAATTCGAGGCGCGAGCGAGGCTTGCGACCAAGACGTACAGAAGTACGTTGCGGGAGCAAACGAGGGAAGCAACAAAGAAGTACACCGACTTCAAGGTTCCTACAAATTGATAGCGAATATTCCGTATTACATCACCGGACAATTTTTCCGCCGATTCCTCTCGGAAGTCGCTCAGCCAAACACCTTGGTTGCCCTCATCCAAAAAGAAGTCGCAGACCGTATAGTGGCAGTAGATGGCAAAGAAAGCCTCCTCTCGCTTTCAGTCAAAACGTACGGAACTCCAAGACGAGTGGCTGTGGTGGGACGAGGCTGTTTTACTCCCGCACCAAACGTTGATTCAGCAATTATTGCCATCACCAATATCTCAAAAGATTTTTTTAATAGTTCCCCCAAACAAGAAGAGTTATTTTTCGAGCTTATTCGCGCTGGTTTTGCCCATAAAAGAAAGATGCTTCTCGGCAATTTTAAGACAACAGAACACAGACAAGAGACACTAGACTTGAAAAATATTGATTTTGAAAAGATATTTAAAACCCTCAACATCCCAAAAGACATCCGCGCCGAAGACCTTACACTCGATGAATGGAAAAGAATTGTTAAATCGCTGACACCAAAGAAAGTCTAAATTAACGCAGTACCCGCAAATGGGAGAGGGAGTACAATCAACCCTCCTTCATAGGGAAAACCGTCAATGGTACAAATAGAAAATCCCGCAGCGGCACCCAAGATCTCTTGCCCAATATGGTTTGGTGGAAGACCCACAATAGGCGTCCCATAGAGCCACATAAAGGGAACTCCATACACTTCAAACACCAACCCTTCGTCACAAATAGAAATGAAGTCGATGAATCCTCCAAAACACATACCGAGAGTACAAGGAATTACCTGTGCCTCAACTTTTTTAATCGGCTGTGCAATAGAAAAAAACAATCCTACAACCAACACAATACCCAAGAGATGATAGAACCGTTGCATAGCATACAGTATACTATAAAGATATGTTAAAAATAATCTCAACCATTTTCGTGTTGCTCCTTGGGGGACTAGCCATTACCCACACCACGACTTCCACAAACAACCTCCCAACACAAAGGATAGAGACGGCGAACACCCACACACCTCTCAAAGAAACCTCAACGCAAATACCCTCTCCATCTGGATGGCGTGAGGCACTTTGGGGGACACCAAAAAAAGAACAAACATATCCTGACATAACCACCACTCCAGAACCTGTGACACCTAGTAAAAGCTACACGGAACAAACACCAACCATTCAAAACGGAGCGACTAGTATAGAGACAAAAAGATACACCCCACCAACGTCCCTTGTACAAAAAAATACACCCCCCATCGAGACACCTGAGGCAAAAGAACTCCACACCTACGGAAACACCCTCGGCACAATGCTTAAAAATTTCTATAGTGACACCACCCGAGACAAACAAGCTCTTCAACCCCTATCGACAACCACTCTCCCAATCAACTTCACTCTCATTCGAGAATTAGGAAATACATACAAAGACATATCGGGCATCGTACAGCGAATACCCGCTCCAGAAAGCGTACGCACACTCAATGAACAGTTAGCTACAGCCTATGCCTCGCTTGCCACCGCCATTACCGATCTTGCAACAAACGAACCGGCTCGACCAACAAGCCGAGAGTTGAAAATGTATAACAATGGCTTGGTGCAATCTTTTACTACATTGGCCAACCTCGCACGCTTTCTAAAGGAACAACACATAGTATTTACTCGAGGAGAGGGTGGCGATATGTTTTATAGTAAGTGAAGCGATATGTTATACTTGGACACATGCGAGTCTCCAAAAAAACAATGTGGATTTTGGGAATAAGTATACTCATTGTCGCCCCCATCATTTATCTTGGTCTGAAAAAACCAACAGAGCCAAGCGAACCTCCTCTCACACCCCAACAACAAAAAATTGTTACTGCTCTCGAAAAAGATTCTGATGGAGATGGCTTGAAAGATTGGGAAGAGGCACTCTGGAAGACTGATCCGCACAACAAAGACACCGATGGAGACGGCACTCCTGATGGAGAAGAGGTAGCTGAGGGACGAGATCCACTCAAAGCTGGACCAAACGATTTTCTCGATACGGCCAGTACTACCCCTAATGGTACCGTGACCGACTCAAATAAACCAAAAACAGCTACCGAAGCTTTTGCCCGAGATTTCTTTGGTAAATATATCGCCCTGGTTAAAAAGGGAGGTGATACCGTAAGTGAAGAAGACCAGGCTGGTATTATCAGTGAGCTCTTATCAAAAAAGTATATCACTCTTGAACCAGTTGTGTACCCAGACACCCTCATTAAAACAAGCCAAGATAACTCAAAAACGGCTCTGCATAGCTACGGAAATACCGTTGGCACCATTTTCATCAAAGATAGCCCAAAAGTGATCGAAAACGAACTCACTGTTTTTGAAAACGCCATTACCATAAAAAATGCTGGCCAAAATCCAGCCAACGAACTCGCTAAGCTCGATGATATTGTCACTGGCTACCAAAAAGTAGTACGTGATCTTAAATTGGTGACCGTGCCATCGGACGCAAAAGACCTTCATGTGGCCCTTCTCAATGGTGTTGGACAAGTACTCTCTGGTATCGAATCTCTCCGTGCCTCATACGACGATCCAGTGCGAGGATTACCCACCATTTCCTTCTATCAATCAGCTATAGAAAATCTCAAAGAGTCAATGACTCAGCTCTACGCCTACTTTGTGCGAAATGGGGTGACTTTTACACAGTCTGAGAGTGGTTATATCTTCGCAAGCGTTATATAATTAAAGAATGTACCGAGCTTCTTTAGAGAAGTGGATCTCGTCCTTTTTGATTGGGATTATTTTTCTCACCTCATCACTACCTTTTTTTGCAATACCGAAAGCAGAAGCACAAACTGGAGTGTTGGTAAACGACATACCAGCCACAGTAGTCGCCACAAAAACATCAACAACCTCTTTCTTTAGCTCAGTTCAAAACACCTTGACCGCTTTTGCTACAGGTAAATCTCTCCTAAACGACACTATTCTTCGTCGACTCGCCAACATCATCATCGACACCATGCTCCGCCAGATGACTTCGGATATCGTCCAATGGATCAATAGTGGATTTCAGGGTAGTCCCGCATTTGCCACCAATCCTGCAGGGCTTCTGACCGACATCGCCGATGAAACCATTGGTCAATTCATCGCCGGTACAGATATGGGCTTTCTCTGTTCACCATTTCGACTCGATATTCGCATCGCGCTCGCGCAAAGCTACCAGCCCTATCGTCGTAAGTCTGGCTGTACCTTGACCGGTATCGCAAACAATGTAAACGGCTTTATCCAGGGAAACAATTCTGGCGGATGGGACAACTGGCTCGCACGCACCACTCAACCACAAAACAACCCATACACAAGCTTTTTAATGGCGCAAAATGAAGTCGCTATCCGCATCGCCGGACAAAAAGAAATCAAACTCGCCCAACTCAACTGGGGCAACGGCTTTTTGAGCTGGGAAGATTGTCAGGACACCCCAGAAACACAAGACGTTATTGACGCAGCACAACTTGAGAATGGTAATGTTGCTCCTGGCACCGCAGCGTATGCATCAACCCAAGCTCAAATCAAAGCCTCTCAGACCTGTACCACCAAGACTCCCGGAAAAGTAATTTCCGATCAGCTCGGTTGGGCAATGAGCTCTGATATTCGTCGCACCGAGCTCGCAAAAGATATCGATCAAATCGTCAACGCTCTCGTCGGTCAGATGGTCAAACAAGCCCTCGGTGGTATCGGTGGGCTCCTCGGCGCAAGCAAACCTCAGTCGGGAAGTGGTCGTTCATTCCTCAATACCTACAACTACAACAACATCGATGCTCTCCGTCTCCAGCAAGGCGGTCAAGCTGAACTTAACAACCGCATCAACGCAAGTAGCACCGAATTCTTAACTCAACAAAATCAACAACAAGCAAACATTAGCCAGCAAAATCAGACCGCTTCTCAAGCAAGTGGGGGAACTATTGGCATTGATGGCCTCAACACCACCGAACGCAACCTCGCTCAGGGCAAGCTAGCACTCCAGTCGAGTATCTATAATGGTTACCGTCCAGATCTTGCAGTAGATGGTAATCTCGCAACCATTCCAAGTAGCTATCCAAACATGTCTATTACCAACAACGAATACCAACCATGGTGGCAAGTGGATCTTGGTAAAAATTATGCGATCACCAATATCATCATCTCTCCGAGAGGGGATGGGTACGATCCACTCACCAACTTCCACCTCTTTACTTCACCAGATCCATTTGCAAGTAATCTCAACCCCGTACTCCAAGCAACCTACCCGATTTTCAAGAGTCCACTTCAAAACCCTCCAGCTCCGTACACCAACACCATTACTATTCCGGTAAATGGCAACGGTAGATACGTCCGTATCCAAGCGGTCGACACTCGCAGTCTCGACATCGGCGAGGTCCGTGTCTTTGGTGCAGATATCGCCTCTGGGGCAGGTGGGGTTACCAATCCAAACGGTAGCACAGACACCACCGAGCTTCCTCTCGCCGTCTACCTCAACCCAGCCACTACTCAAGGTATTTCATTTGGACGAGACGGCTTGTTTAGTAGCAGCTTTAGAGTGACTGGCAACAAAAATGCTCCGGGGCTTAAAGTTGAGACAAACCTATATCTTATCTCTGGTTCAAGTAAATCACCGACACCTTTCAGTAGTGTCTTCTCACAATTCCAAACTCGATTCAAAAATAACGGAGTAAATACTACCACTTCAGTGCCTCTCACCACCTCACAATATATCGTCACCCCAAGTTCAGACTTGAGTAGCGACTATGAATTCTCGGTGACTTACACAGGCAATGCACTACCTGTTTGTACTCCATACGGCCGATACAATACCTGTCCATATGTCGTCGGAGGCACCTACCAACTCGAAACACTAATCAAAGACACAGATGGTACAATACTCAGTAGACAAGTGACCGAGTTCACCTTCAACCCTTAATCTATGAAGCGCTATTTAAAACAAAGCGGAATAGTCCTCGCCATCGTAGCTGTTTTTGGGTTGTCTTTTGGAGTGGCGAGAGCTGAGGGAGGGCTACTCGGATCTCTCGTTACTTTTAGTGCTGACACTGTTGGTTACCTTATAAGTTATCCCCTAGAAATATTAAGTGCCGCGCTTGCAACCGTCCTCTCAATCGCCGGCACACTACTCGATGCCACCATCAAGCTCTCACTTGATACTTCGTGGTACACCAACCCAGCTACTAACGCCATTATCACCCTTGGATGGGGGATTATTCGAGATTTCTTCAATCTTACCTTCATCTTCATCCTCCTCTACAATGGTATCCGCATCATTCTTGATCTTGATCAATCATCACAAGCAAAAAAGATTGCTACCGAAGTCTTGATTGCAGCCCTCCTGATCAATTTCAGCCTCTTTTTTGCACAGCTGATTATGGACGGAAGTAATATGCTTGCGGTTGGACTCTACAACAGTATTCAAACTGTAGTCACCCGAGCAGGAGCTGGTAGTATCAGTGAAGCCATCAACGTCACTTTTGCAAACCAAGCGTTGCTCAACTTAAACCCACTTAGTTTTGATGGGTTTAATAAATTCATCAATGTTATTTTACGAATTATCTTTAGTGGTATTTCTATTTACGTCTTCATTAGTGTGTCCTTCCTTTTTATCGGCCGTTTCGTAGCCTTTTTCCTACTAATGATCACTTCTCCGGTATGGATTGCGGGAAAATTGGTCCCACGCTTAAGTAGCTATCAAAAGAAATTTGAAGAAACACTCTTTGACCAGGCGATGCTTGCACCACTATTCTTGTTCTTTCTCTATATTATTCTACAGGTGATTACCAGTGATATTTTTGTGGCAATCAGCGCATCAGGTAGCGACATCCCAGGAGGAGGAACTAATAAGACTGGACAAGTGATGGTGTTTGCCATTCTCGTCGCCCTCCTTCTTATTGCAAAATCCGAGGCTAAAAAGTTGAGTGGGGAAATAGGTTCGACGGTAAGTGGTGCTATTGGTACTGGCTTAGGATTTGCAGCGGGTGGGGTGGGAATACTTGGAAGATTTGCTGCAACAAGCAAGCTTGGTCAGAGTGCTATTGGTTCAACCGCAAAAGGACTCAACAATGCAGTCGGAGCAGGAGCATCCAGAATTAACTCCCTTACAGGTAAGTACTTACCAACTGCAGTGGGGAGTAAAATACAAATAAGTCCAGACACCATAGCCAAAGCAACAAAAGCAACAAGTGCGGTGACAAGCTATATAGCCGACGGAGCAAAAACAGGTACATACGACGTTCGTCGAGCAACATTACCGGGAGCTGGCAAGATTCTTGAAAAGGTTACGGGTGTAAAAAATGTTGGAGGATTATTCAAGAAAGCAGGAGCGGACATGGGCGACACAAAGAGTCCTGATGAAATTGCGCGTGAAAAACGAAAGGAGGCTGAAGAAAGAATAAAGGATGCAGCAAAGAAAAAGCGAGAAGAAGATAATAAAGCTCTCAACACCTACGTTAGCGATACAACGCGAACACCAGACGAAATTCGGAACGCAGTTGAGGGTATGGACAAAGATCAATTTAAATCTATTGATCCTAAGGTTTTTGTTCAAAATGTGTTTGCAGCAAGATCATTAAACAAAGCCCAACTCCAAAAACTTCAAGAAAACTCAATGGTCACACAGAAAGACAGAGCTGCGATACGAGAGCATATAGAAAAACCGGCTGGAACCTTTGCGACCCCTACAGCTGCCTTTGTAAATCCTGAGGCTGATCAATTTATGAGTACTGGTCCGGGACGAGCTCTTTGGCAATAATTCTATATCCACACTACAATGTTCAACAAAAATAATCTGCAAGAAGCTTACGCGAATCTTCCTCAAGACTTGAAGGACGCCCTGTATTCAATCGATTTTGCAAAAACAATACAGGCGATTGGATCAAAACAAGGGCTCCTTATAGACCAAACCGGTAAGCTTGCCGAAGAGATTGGTTTTGTAATGCTTGGCATAACGCATCCAGATACTTTTGTTGATACCATTGCAGAAAAATTGGCCATTTCAAAAGACAAAGCAAACATAATTGCCGAGGAAGTAAATGAAAAGATCTTTTTGAGTATCCGTGCATCACTCCAAAAAATTCATTCTGAGACTGATGGGGGAGAAGACACCTCTCATTTTGAAGAGACTCCAAGTCGAGAATCAGTCCTTGCGGGCATCGAAGACCCTAAATCGCTTGCGGGTCAACCTATCAATGCTCTCAGCCCCAAACCCACCCAAAACCCATCACCATCTCCAATAAGAACAACTATTGCAAACTCTACCCCAAGTTTCCCTGCAAAAATCACCCCACCACCAACCAATCTCCCCACCGCACCCGTAAGTATTCTCGAAAAGAAGCTACAG
>JBDKKW010000014.1:0-20923 GCA_039795895.1 Candidatus Parcubacteria bacterium
TCACTAAAACCAAAATCCTCGAACGAATCCAAAAAGGAGATCTGTCTTTTTCTCCGGCTCTTGATAGCTTTCAACTCCAAGAACACGCCATCGATTTGCGGATGGGTTTTACTTTTCTTTTGCCCAAACGCTGGAAGATGAGCAACGCTGGTCGAGAAGCGCTCGATACCATGCATTTTGATAAAGCAAACGCGGAATACTTCGATATCATCGAATTGGAACAAGGACAATATTTTGACCTCCTTCCTGGTGAATACGTGATGGTATCCACCCTCGAATCGATTCGTCTTTCAAAAGACATTATGGCGGTCCTCTATCCTCGCTCATCGACCAACCGCAAAGGACTCTCGCTTGACCTCACTGGCATCGTCGATGCTGGCTACGAAGGCCAACTCACTCTCCCTATCCGAAACAACACCAGCTCACAAATCGTCCGCCTCTACCCGGGAGAGCGCATCTGCCAGATCACCCTCGATACCCTGACTGAAGCAGTAGAACCTCGCAAAAGTAAGTATCACAAAAAAGATATTATTGAAGGTGTGGCACGCGAGAAACAAGTTGAAGCAAAATTAATCCTCTCGGGTAAGATTAAAGATTTGAAAGCAAAATATCCGGCAAAGAAGTAATAAGGAGGTGTCAGGTTTTCATTTGCAATTATATCTTAGTATGATATAATATTGTTCAGAACAAAAACCTTTACCAAAAGGAGGCTCATTTGAAATCCAAAAGACAGCTAAAGCCAGAGGAACAGGTCAAAGTGTTCGTCATTCCTGGTGGACAGACGCCAGAGCCAAAAACTGCTGGTGCAGTCGGCTACGATTGTGGTGTGCGGGCGATTGTCTCGCTCGAATTCGACAAACACAATCCTGAGCGCCGTATCCCCTACTTTGACTTCACCGGCAAACCCAAAGACGCCAAAGCACGAAAGCGGGTTCGCCGAGTGAAGAAAGCAGGTGGTGGACACGAGTGGATATACATCCTGCCACCAAAGGGACGGTGCGTCATCGGTATTGGCGTCACCCTCGAAACACCCGATTGTCTCTGTTGGTATGTGCGCCCTCGCGGAAGCACACCGTTCCGAGGCATCGTAGTGGCCTCGGCTGACGTCCCCGGAGACTCTGATTTCCGTGGAGAGCCGGTGGCAGTGCTGATCAACGACAGCTCAAAGCCGTTTGAGATACGGCACGGCCAACGTCTAGTCCAGCTCGTATTTGAACCTGCCGTCCGACCGAAATTGAAAGTGGTCAAAAGTCATTTGAAGCTGACCAAGACCCGGCGCGGATGCGGATGCAATGGCTCGACTGGAAAGTAGCAGACTCTCCGCCCAAGACCTTTCGCGAAAGGTCTTGGGCGGTTTTTTAATTACTCAACAAAAAAGCCCCGTCTCGCTTCGCGAGACGGGGCTTTTACCTAAAAACTATAGACTAACAACTATCAACTTCCTTATTTCACCTCCACACCCATCGATCGAGCAGAACCTTCAATCACCTTCATCGCTGATTCAATACTAGTCGTATTCAAGTCAGGCAATTTCTTTTCAGCAATTTCTCGAACTTGAGCTTTGGTAATGGTGCCAATCTTTGCAGTATTTGGACGACCAGAACCTTTTTCCTTTTTGAGCGCTTTCAAGATGAGACTTGAAGCTGGAGGAGTCTTGAGGACGAAATCGTAGGTACGATCTTCGTATACCGAGATCACTACCGGCACAATATCACCCACCATCGCCTTGGTCGCATCATTAAACTTCTTGGTGAAATCACCAATGTTGATACCCGCCTGACCGAGCGCAGGACCAATAGGAGGAGCTGGAGTCGCCTTCCCTGCTGGGATGACGAGCTTTACTTGTTTCATTACTTTTTTAGCCATAATAGATATTTAGATTTGAGAATAAATGTTTGAAAATTGAATCCTTCGAGAAGCGCGAAGTGAGACGATAGTACCCTAAATCTTCTTAACTTGCAAGAAGTCGAGCTCAACCGGAGTTTCGCGACCGAACATTGAGACCAACACCTTCACCTTGCCTCGCTCACTGTCCACTTCAGACACTTTGCCCTCCAAATCCTTAAACGGACCGTCAGCAATGATAACTGCGTCATCAATCGAAAGATTGATGGTGTGTTTGACCATACCAGTATTCATACGAGCAAAGAGTGAATCAACTTCTTTCTTGTCGAGAGGTACTGGAGTCACGCCTGAGCCCACGAAGCCAGTTACGCGAGGGGTATTGCGTACCACAAACCATGAATCATCAGTCACCACCATATCTACCATAATGTAACCGGGATAGATCTTCTCTTCTTCCTCAACGCGCTTGTTACCCTTCACTTTGATAGTCTTTTCGGTTGGTACGATCACATTAAAAATCCGATCTTCCATATTCAAAGATTCAATGCGTTGTTTGAGGTTTCGAGCAACCGCATTTTCATAGCCTGCGTAGGTGTGAATTGCGTACCAATTTCGCTCGCCGGTGTTTTCTTGTTTGGCCATAGATAAAAAGTGATTAGAAGTAAACGTTTATTTGAGGAGAAGTGCTTTCAAACCAGTCGAGAAGATAAAATCAAAGAGACCCAAGAAAAGCGAGGTAACTACCGTGAGAGCAACAACGAAAAAAGTAAACGCAACCGCCTGCTTGCGTGTCGGCCAGGTGACATGCTTGAGTTCGTGTTGTGTTTCTTCTAAATAATTGATGAGACCCATATATTTTTGAATTATGTTGGTTTTAAAAACAGCCCCGAGGGGCTATAACTGAGTAAATACAGTATACTCTCGGTATCAGAAAAAGTCAATCAATGAAAAACCACCCCCTGTAGTAGGGGGTGGTAAGAAAACCCTCAACGAGTCTCGTGAGCAAAAGCGAGACCAAAGTGACACTCCGCGAGAGCTTTTTCCAAACGACGAATTTGCCGTTCCACAAAGCCCAAACGCCTCTCATCAGCAGGGTCGTACACACCTAGCACTTTCACTGACTGATCTTGATCGAGAAAAAACCGTCGGAGATGCGCCTTTTTCAAAAATTGTCCGATCTTGCGTGGCACCCTCTCGGTCGCCAAGAACCACCGATTGGTGTGTGTATAAACTGCGAGCTCGCGAATAGTCGACGCCGACTCAACAACCAGTGTCAGCACCGTACCCGAAGTGGAAGCCACTTTTTTGAGCACCACCGAACAGATACCGGTCTTCCTTGGTGCATGCCGAGGTGGAACAAATTGCTTTTTCATACGAGTCCCGTTGATATTACATTGCGGTTGAGAACGAACACTGCTCTACTCCTGTAGACACATTGGAATTAGTATAGACAGGAGATAAAAAAGAAGCAAGGTAAATAAGTCAGCAGGAGGGATCGGAAAAGAATGAGCGACGCCTACGGCGTCGCTCATTCTTTTCTATCTTGCTCTCCTGCTTCTTATCTTCTACTCTAGTTTATCTCGTACGTAATCGTCACCTCCGCAGTAATTTTATTCTCCCCTGCTGGTACTTCTGGGGCGGGTGCAGATTCGGCTCCAGCCATATCATACGCCATGGTCTTTGCTACATACATCGGTCGATAATTCCCACCTTCAGAGAAATTAGTAATCTTGCCGAGTGACACACCGAGCGCATTAGCAAGCTTCTCCGCCTGCGCTCGAGCATCCACAATCGCACTGTCTCGTGCATCACGCGCAAGCTGATCTTGCTTGTCTACTGAAAATGACAATCCGGATACATTGGTCACGCCAACAGATCCAATTCCTCCGAGCACTGCGCCCGCATCAGCAATCTTGCGAATCTTAACCTCGACACTCTGTGTGACCTCGTAGCCCTTAAATACACGCTCGCCGGTCGTATAGCCCTGTGGAGTGTACTTGGTCGGATACTCGTATCGAGGAGTAATATTGTAGTAGGTTGTCTTAATATCTTTTTCGGCAATTCCCTTACCCTTCAAAAAAGCGATAGCTTTATTTGAAATATCAGTTGCTTGCTTCTGAGCATCAGCCACCTGCATACCCTCACCCACCACTGAAAACGAAATGGTTGCAATATCTGGGATAGCAATCACTTCGCCTTTTCCAGAGACCGTGATTGTACTCGCAGGAAGATTTTCCTGACCAGCCATCTTGTACGCCTTCCATTCATGGAGCGTCTTCACAAAAAAGAAGAGTGAAAGAATAACCACCAATACGGTCAACCCTCGTTTGAGTTGCATCTTACCCTGGCACAAACACCCTGTACCAGCACCTGCATTACATGTACACATAGAATTATAAATGAATTATCTACTAAAGTTTCGACAGTATAACACAAACTACCTCGCGTTTTGTACTCGATACGCCAAGACCACATTTTGAAAAAGGGACGCGACCGTCATTGGTCCTACCCCACCCGGCACTGGTGTAATCGCTTTAGCTTTTTTAGACGCCGCATCAAAATCAACATCTCCCACGATTTTCCGTGCCGGAATTTCGTCATCGAGCTTTTGTCCTTCCACTGAATTAATTCCCACATCAATGATCACCTGATCTTTTGAAAAATAATTCTTTCCGATCAGCTTTGGTTTACCAATCGCCACGATCACAATCTCACTTGCCTTGGTGATTTTCTCTACGTCCACGCTTTGACTATGGCACACAGTCACTGTCGCTCCATAATTAAGCAATAGGAGTGTAATTGGTTTACCTACTAGTATAGACCGGCCGAGGACCGCAACCCTTACACCCGTAATCGGAATCTGGTAATACTGGAGCAGTGAGATCACCCCACGCGCCGTCGCTGGCACAAAACCGCCTGTCTTACCCTCAAGCAGAAATTTCATATTGGTCGAGTGTAGCCCATCCACATCTTTTCCGGGAGCAATTTCTTCAAGAACACGATGCGTATCGATGTGTGCAGGAAGTGGAAGCTGGACAATCATCCCATGAATTCCACGATCATCGTTTAATTCTCGAATCTGACTGAGTAGTGACGCCTGACTGATCCCCTCAGCAAAGACAAGATGCTCAACCGATATGCCAATATCCATCCCAAATTTCTTTTTCTGAGCAATATAGGCGTTTGATTCTTTGTTGGTGCCCACTTGAATAATGGCGAGCTTTGGCTTCCCTGCAAAAGTAGCCACCTCACGAGCGAGAGCGACTTTGATTTCATCCCGGACTTTTTTTCCATCAAGCAACAGTGGTGCCATAGTGTGTATCGGCTATTGTAGCTGAAATATGTAAACAAAACAAAAAGAAAGCCCCGCGCATGCGCAGGGCAAAGTGTTGATTGTCGTAAAGCGAAACCTAAGCATTACCCTATCGGTATCTTTATCCAGCCTTTCGGTCGGACACATCGAGAACAGAAGCAAGCTTCAATCCTCAGCTTTACGGGAAGTCTCCTTTCGGAGAGAGCCCATCGAAATCTGTTAAATCTCAACGGAAAACAACCAACACAGAGATAATAACAAAACGTCCCAAAAGTGCAAGATTGCTGTGGATAACCACCATATACTAAAAGTCGAAGCCGTCATCGAGCAGCATCCGCGCCAGTCGAAGCTCATCGTATGAATATTTTTGCCCAAACTGTTCAAAGAGTGGTGTGAGTGCGTGAGTCTCTAGCTTTTTAAATAGTCCGTGAATAGTCGGCAAATCTTTTGCGAGTGTAGCACTGACCAATCTACGTAATTCTTCTTTAGTAATCTCACCAATCGCCACCAATTTCTCAATATGATCAAATATCGTCTGATCTTTTAGATTACGCGCTTTGGCAATTTCAGAGGTAGTCTTCCCTTCTTTCCAAAAACCGAGAGTGATCATCTTGGTATCTGGCTTTTTCGCTTTTTCTCCAGGGACGCGAGTATTCGTATCGATTACGCCACCTGAGGCGAGCAAAAAGTTTCGATGCATTTTGGCAAGCTCACCTTCAGGTATTTTTGAAAATGCTTTCACCGCTTCTTCGGATTGTGCCTGGAATAATTCATCTTTACCTAAAATCTCTGGATGCACCTGAAAAGCTCGCTCATTCCAGCCGAGCAAATACAACCCCGATAGTCGCCGAACACGCGAGAGTGCCACATACCCTTGGCCATACTCAAAGACCTGCGACAAATCCATCACCGCTTCATCCAAGCTCATCCCCTGGCTTTTGTGTACCGTAATCGCCCACGCAAGGCGAAGCGGAACCTGCCGAATCTGCGCCTTGATTTTGCCATTTTCTTCGAGCGTCCACTCGAGTGGCTCAATGGTCACCTTCCGACCACCACGTGTCTGAATCACCGGGTAGCCACTTCCCGCTTCAAACCGCACCACGGTGCCGAGCGTACCATTTACAAATCCATCCTTCTGACTATTTTTGGTACACATTACTTCTGCGCCAATCTTTAACTGCAACAACTCTGGAGAGAGGCACCCTTTTTTTAAAATCGAAACCAATACTTCATGTCCAACCGAAGTCATCTGAAACGACTGCATCGTGTCAGAAATTTTTGAGAGCGTCGCATCATTAACCTGATCAACATTGAGATTGTGCGAAAAAAGCTTGGGTGCGTTTGTCGGAGCTTTGGTCGGAACGATTTTTCGCTTCTGTAGGTGCGCGAGGTGTTCACTCGTAAATGCATTGCGTCGAATCGCCGACAACACCGACAAAAAATCTGTGTCATCCTGACGATACTGCTCGGTCAAATAGCACGTGAGCACCTTCGCCTCTTTCCAGCTTCGAGAATCACATGCAAAACGGGCTGGGGTAGCCTCTGGATCAATATCGACAAACAAATCCGCATCTTGGGCATCGCGACCAAATTCTTTGTCAGCCACTGGAGGCAGTTGAAAAAAGTCTCCAACAAACACCACCTGCAGTCCACCGAAGGCCTCACTTTTCTGCTTCACTTCTCGACAGACCGCATCCACCATCGACAAGGTTTCCGGAGAGAGCATCGATACTTCATCAATCACGAGCACTTTCGCACGACGAATACGCTTGGACACATATTCTCGTGACGCAATCGTATCCAAATCTTCAGCCGAAAGTCTTTTGCGAATCCCGATCCCACTCCACGAATGAATCGTCATCCCACCGATGTGTGTCGCCGCAATTCCAGTCGATGCCGTAATCGCCACCTCTACCCCGTGGTCACACAAATACGACACATACGCATTGATCGTGTGTGTCTTGCCCGCCCCCGGCTCGCCGGTGAGAAAGACATTGGCTCCGGTTTTGAGTATCGTGAGTGCTTCAGCTTGAGTCATACGGGTAGTATACCCCAGAGAGACAGCTAACCGAAGAACTTGGTGGCAATCAAACCAATCACTAGGATTCCTAAACTATTTGCCACAAAAGAAATCGGTACAAACGTTCGCTCGTCGAGCTTTGATAATCCCAAAATAGCTACCCCGATTTCATCGGGCAGAGGCGAAGCAATTACTAGTGCACCCAAAAATGGAGCAAACCACTTGAACGCAGTGGTGCGGAACAAATGCGGTAGCCGTCTTATTTTTGAGAGTTTGAGCAGAAAAGCCAAATCCTCAGACACCCGATCTTTAAAAAATCGAAACATCACATAATCACCAGAAAGTGCCCCAAGACCTCCAATCACTGCAAGTAAATAAATATTGTTGTGCATCGCCAATTCGCCAAGCAACACTATCGCAAGTGGTGTCGTAAACACTGACGTAAAAAAGAGTCCAGCAACATACATAATCAATATGTTTGTTCTGCCTACAAAATCAACAAACGCATCCATCAATCCTGAAGCACCCAAAAGTAAAGCAATTGCGACGCTGAGTAAAATCAGTACTATATCTTCAAAAAAATGTTTTCGTTGTGCGAACATACCGTAATGATACCTCGCCCCACACACTCAGTCCAAGGACACCCAAACTAAGATCGAATGTCAGAGTATTCTTTGGTAAACGGTCTTTTTGCAAAAGTCATCCAGAGGTAATTTAACGCGTACTTACATCCCATTTTCACCAACCCTTCCTCAGCAAGCCGTCGTCCAGAGGTATACATCGGCAAGGCAAATGTCCACTGTATCTTTCCGATTGCATTGAGTCGACGACCAATATCACTATCTTCGCCATAAAAAGAAATCGCTGTATTGTATCCACCAATCTTTTCCAAGGCTTCCCTCCGAACCACATAATTCCCACCCTGCAAATTAGATTTGACATGGAGCAACACACTACTCACACCCTCAAACACATATCCAGCCATATAAAATAGTCTTATCCAAAAACGAGTAAGCGTCGATAGATCGTAATAAATATAGGGACCACTCAATGCAAGTAGCGCACAGTCTTTGGTAAATCGAGCAAAAACAGTGTCTGGCCAACTTACCGGCATCAAGGTATCTGCATCAATATTGGCGATGAGTTCTCCGGTTGAAGCGCTGAGTCCAGCCTTTCGTGCCCACACAATCCCCTTCTGCGATTCAAAGACCACTTTCACCTGCGGAAATGAACGAGCGATCTCCGCCGTCTTGTCAGTACTCGCATTGTCCACTACCACAATCTCTATGTCGTAGTGTTTTGACTCAGTGGCTCGAACAATCGACGTAAGACAAGCACCGATACGCTTCTCTTCGTTATATGCCGGAATCACAATGCTTAATTTCATATAAACATTACTTTACCATCAACCTCTTCAACATAATAATTTGATACGCCGGCCCCCACACCGAAATGGTTTTAAGGATATCGAATAACATAAAAAACTCACCTTTGATTCCCCTCCAAAACCCCACCTTGGTTGCCTTGTACGGACTATCAACGTTGGGCCATTTTACAATCTTTACTCGACATCTATTTGCAATAATCAGACGATTTAAAAATACCTCAAAACCAAATCGACTCAGGGAGGGCACCTGCGTCAGATACGGTAGCAAGATGCCTTTCGGTAACACCCGCTCCCCTGAAATGTAGTCGATACCGATGGCGTGCCACGCCCTCGGGGCATTACGACGCAAACTAATACTCACCTCAGCCACACCAGAGAGTACCGGTGTAATCAGACTGGTAATATTTTCAGCGCTCAATCCCAACAAATCGGCATCCAAGAAAAACACAAAGGTACCACTCGCCTGCGCGATACCATCGTACAAAGAAATGCTCTTGCCCTGATTATGTTTGTGAACAATGAGTCTTATTTTTTTAAATTCGGAGGCAATTTCTCCAGTGCCATCGACAGAGCCATCATCCACCACAATCACTTCATCGATCAGCGGGTGCACGGTCGCCACCTCAAGGACCGTCCTGATTCGTTTACCTTCGTTGTAGGCTGGAATAATACAGGAAATTTTTGTCATAGAAAGATTATGCATCAATTCGTAATCGAAGGCGTTTGATAGCGGTGTACACAAGGAAGCCCAGCAACACACCTCCGAGAACAAGCGTTACTCGCCCAGCCACATCATTGATTTGTACATACATCGTACTAAAGAAGTAACCCACAGCAATCAAAAGCCCCGACCACACCAATTGCCCAAGAAGATTAATACTCAAATATCGCACAAAAGGAATTTTTGATAACCCTGCCGTAAACAGCACCACCGCAGAAAAACCAAGACCGTTGGTAATTTTCGATACAAACAGAATCGCTGTGGTGTATCGATGAAAAAGATCTTGCACTTTTGTAATATGCTCCGGAGTAATAGCGAAACGCGCACCAAATCGAGTTACAAATCGGTATCCAAAATGATGTCCTGCATAATAAAACACAACATCCCCCACCACATCACCAAACATCAAGGTTACGTACAGTGGCCAAAAACTAAAATAGCCCGCAAAAAGAAGTGCCCCCGAGGTGAGTGATACGAGCGGACCTTCCAGAATAGCAATAGGAAGCAGTGCGCCGTATACCAAAAGTGGATGAGCAACAACTAAAGCGAGAAGATATGCGTACATAAAGTTATTGTTTTTGGATTATATAAAAGCAAATTCTTTTTTAAACACACGCTTCGCAATTTCAAAAATACCAAAAGAGATAAAGAACGCTGAGAATACATCAATCGAGTAGTGTAAATGCCCAAGAATCACCACCACCGAACCGACAACCGAACAAATCAAGAAAAAATATCGCGCTTTAGGAAAATTCCAGAATACCAATGCAAGCAAAAAAGGAAAACCGGCGTGACCAGAGAAAAAAAGATCATTGCCTGAACTGAGCGTAAACACCACCTGTCGAATATGATGATCGTAATCGACATACTGATACATCGCTGCCCCTGGTGCAGCAAGATGAGTCAATATTGTAAACAAAGAACGCACCGTGAAAAAGAGTGCACTACTTCCGATGGTGAACGGAATATATTTTGGCTCATATAACAATACCAAGACAAGTAACACAACAAAAAGAAAAGCTCCTTGAAAAAAGATAAGGTTTACATTCATCACCGGTACATGGTCAAGCAACAGATCTGGTATCGGACTACCTGAATAGGTATCGACATACGTCTGCGCCCAGTGGGTCAGGAAGAGACTCAGAGAGAACAGTGCGCCACTCAAGAGTAGATTGAGTCTGATTGACTTATCAGCCCAAAAAACAAGATGTCTTTTAAAAATATCCTTCATAGTTATTGATTATACTCCCTTTGGGTCTAATTTAAAGCTAGTAATCTTGACCCATCTTAAACCCGAGCCAAATCCCAATAATCCCCCCAACTGCTGTCAAAAGTACGGATGCTATCGACAAAAAAGTATCACCCCACAAACTAGGAATCAGTCCACCGATAGTCGACCCAACAAACATACCAATCCAAACCAAAGATTTTGTATTCATACAGTAAGTCTATCACAGGGTAAAAAGTTCTCTTCCGATATTCACTTATCGGATGATACAAACAACTCAGCAGAGAAATTCAACGATTTCTCAATCGAATGATCACTTCGAATCAATAAATACTCAAAAATATACGCATCAGTTAATACGTGCGCATCAACAAAAAATAAACAGGTAGTGAGTGCATCAGCGATAAGCGCCGTCTGTGCCACTACCCACACCGCAATAATATCTCTCGGTGAAGTCTTCGTATGCGGGTTGATAATATGCGTAAAATTACCCCACGCACGACGATTACCCGCTGAGCCACACAGACTGGCATCTTTAAGCGAGCACACACCAAATACCTCCTTGGTATTTTCTGGATTCTCCAACCCGACACGCAAAGGTGTCTTGTTTTTATGAAGCATATCCCCTCCTGCATCGACACAGTATTCAAAAATACCATTCGCTTCAAGCACCTGCCCAACCAAATCAACCAAGTACCCCTTTCCCCCTGCCCCAAAATCGAGCAGTATTGGTTTTTTAATCACAAGAGTTGGATGCTGATATTCAAGTGCCTCATCCCACGACGGTGGCATCTCAAGCGCTTTTTTTTGACGCAAAGAATACTGTGCATCATACCCAGCATCAGCAAGCATATTCCCCACAAGTGGGGTAAAAAGCCCTCCGGTCCGCGTATATAAATCGGCGTATACCGACAGCATTAGTTGCGCGTCATCTGGCAATGTATACACTCCCGCTTGTTGCGACATCCGCGTCACTATCGAATCACTTCGAAAACGGGAATAGGCCTGATCAAACACGGCAATGCGTTCTTGTATACACGCAAACACTCGCCTCTCTTCTTCTAAAGAAAGTGTGTGGTAGAGATCAATCTGCCACGTTGTCCCGATGGCTTGAAAATTAAACTGAGTCATAACAGGACCATCAACCTACATCTGTGCCCGTGCTTTTATCTGCGCAAGTGCGTCATTAAAACCAATTGGGGTAAGAGATGCACCAGATACTTTGGTAAGGTGGAGGTCAGCCAGCTTTTTTCCAATCACATATTGTTTATATCCTGAAATAAATCGATTCTGATATCGCTCCGAAGTTCGGTCATTTGCACCCGACACAACCTCACTATCTACCACAATATCTTTCGCAAGTGTGACCGTAACCGAAACCGTATCCCCACCTCCAGGAGACATATATGAACCGGTTGCAGAGTAAGTACCATCTTTGTACACAGAGCTTGGTTGCTTTTTGGTATCAACAGGAACCTGGGACACTTGAGTATTTGTTGTATCTGGAAGACCAGACGTAGTTTGTGACTCAGCTGAGACTTCAGGTACTTTTTTTCCTGAAAACAGAGTAATAAGTATGATAATCAAAAGTGTTACCCCGCCCACCCAAAGACCCCTATTCGAAGTATGAGATTCTTCTTTGTTTTGTACACACAACAGATCTGGCCCATTTAGACTCACTACTAGTATGGCTACGGCCAATCCAAAATCACGCACTCCGATTTCTCCATATCCAACCACCCACATAATATCGAAGAGGTGTAATGAAAGAAGGAGCGCACTTAGTCTGGTCTGCCAACCAAACAACATTAGTGTACCGAAGAGTAGCTCAAAAAGTGCATTAAGATATACAAGCGTAACAGCACTTAGATGTGTCATTGTTACCACAGAGTCAGGTATGTACGCTGTCCACAACCCCACATACAATACCTGTTGTATACCGAACCACAGAATTACTATCGCCATTCCAAGGCGAAGCACCACATTTGAGTGTCGTTCAAAAAAAGCAATGAGTGATTTTATTTTTTGCATCATTTTACAATACTACTATAGATATATACGTATCATCCAGTCAAAATGGTGCATAACAAAGAAGAAACCGATCTTTGCGTTGTGCTCATTATTTTTATCATGTTGGGTTGGTCAGGAGTTTTTTGCTGTTGTTCATAAAGTCTCCCAACTCAAACTACTGGGAGTTTCTCCTTACAGGAGCAGTACAGCTTTTCCATTTTCTCACGACATGAATCGCTCGAAAATATGGAAGAAGCTTTTCAACTCCCAGTCGTGAGCAATACCCATTGCTCACTTAGTCACCCAGATATGACAAAACCCGCATAAGCGGGTGTCATATCTGGGTGACTACTGGGAGTTGAACCCAGACAAAGAGCTCCACAAGCTCGTGTGCTACCGCTACACCATAGCCACCATATTATTTTGATCCCCCCTATCTCTACTAGAGCGGATAGCACCCTTTATATCAGATTTTAAACGATTTACCAAGTATCACCAAGTTATCTTGCAAAAATAATAAAAAGGAGTAGCATCATTCACTGGAACTGTATCTACATACAAAGATGGAAAGGAGGTGAATACAATGAAGCGACTCTCCTCATTCTTGAAGATCGCACTAGTTGGTGTCATCATTGTCGGAGGTTTGACCGGTTGTGTGGTGACTGACACTGGTTTTATCGGCAAGACTCGACCTGGTAGCGAGCCGAGCTACTGGCACGAACATTGGGACCGTGCCACGGCATCGACCAAATGACCTCTGTATCCATATCGAGCGACGCGTTGCGCGTCGCTCGATTTTCTTTCTAAGACTCTGGTACCCGCGCACCAAACAAAAAACGAGCTTTCGCTCGCTTTCATTTGTGCGCAGAAGAGGACTCGAACCTCCAGGCCCGTGAGGGCGCTACCACCTCAAGGTAGTGCGTCTACCAATTCCGCCATCTGCGCGTATCTTACCTACTGCCCCACTATAGCCCATCCGCCTTTTAATTTCAACAAAAAATCACCTTGCGGTGATTTTTCTTTTGCTTACGCAACTACTTTTTCAGCTTTCACTTCTTCTGCTTTTACCTCTTTTGGTTCGTTTGCCTGAGGAACGCGCATAATGTGCTTCATCTGTCGGCGAATTTCTTTTGCTGCTTTTTCGCGGATATAGTAAAGCTTTGATCGTCGTACCTTTGCACTACGAATCTGCTCAATACTATCAATCATTGGAGAGTAGAGTGGGAAAATACGTTCAACCCCGATACCATCAATCACCTTTCGGACCGTAAAAGTAGCGCCCGCCTCAGAACCATGCTTTCGGCCAAGCACAATACCTTCAAACGCCTGGAGACGAGTCTTCTCTTTATCCTTATCCATTTCCACAATCTTCTGCCAGACACGCACAGTGTCACCTGCCTTAATATCAAGCTTTGCTCGTTCCTCCATATTGACCGGCGAGGTCTTTACATTTACTAGTTTCATATAGGAGAAGAGTGTAGCACGGGTGCGAAGAAAAGACAACAGAACAGAGACAACAGACTACAGACAAGAAAAAAATGCAAAAATACACTACGAGCGACCCCCGAGAGCGAGCTTTTCCAATGCTGAGCTGAAATCTTCGGGGTACGGCGCTTTCAAGGTGACTTTGCGTCCAATTGGTAGCACAAAATCAATCATGTATGCATGCAGACCGAGACGATTAAGCCCAAGCCCTTTGGCCTTTTTCGGTGCATAGAGTGCATCGGAGACTACTGGATGTCCGATTGCCTTGAAATGCACACGGATCTGGTGTGTTCGTCCGGTCTTTGGTTTTACTTCAACAAACGAAAACTCTTTTTTGGCTATTAGTGTCTTGTATTCAGTCTCAGCGGGACGAATCTGTCCACGAGTATCCCCTTCTGCATTCCACTGCCGAAAATCGCTTCGACTACGACCAATTGGAAATGAAATAGTCCCCTGCTCCTCCCCCATCTGCCCATAGACAAATGCGTGATAGGTCTTTGATACTGTCCGATCAGTAAATTGTTTTTGTAGAAATTCAAACGCGTTTTGATTGCGTGCCACCACAATCAAACCCGAAGTTTCTTTGTCGAGACGGTGCACAATACCATTACGCTCTGTCTTCCCTCCAGAAGCCAAATCAACCACACCACCCACCCCTTTTGTTTCCGGAAAAGCACTCGGCAACCACTCAGACAAAGACATCTTTCCACTCTTGCCATCTGGGTGCACCAAAAGTCCCGAAGGCTTATTGAAAGCCAGCACATCCTTATCTTCATATATCAGAGCGATATCCATCCCTCTATCCTACTTGCCTAATCGGCGTTGTCTAGCTCCAAACTGTGCAAGGATTTCTGAAAATTCTTCGCGAGTAAACGCTGGCCAAAATGTTTTTATGAAAAAAAGCTCACTGTAGACCGCTTGCCACGGCAAAAAGCCTGAGGTTCGCATCTCACCCGAGGTACGAATAATTAAGTCAGGGTCAGGAATATCACTGGTATACAGCGCTTTTGAAAAATCTGCCTCAGTAATTTCCGTCTTTGAATTCTTTTTAATCAACGCGTTGACTGCATCAAGAATTTCCTTGCGTCCACCATACGACACTGCCGATACGAGCGTCACCCCTGTATTGTTTGCGGTCTTTTTCTCAACCTCGGTGATCAGTTTTTGTATTTTTGGAGACAGCCGAGACAAATCGCCGATATATCTCACTTTGATATTTTCTTTATGAATCTCATCTGTCTCATGTTCGAGTACCCAACTAAACAAATCCATCAGATACGAAACTTCTTTTTTGTCACGAAGCCAGTTTTCGGTTGAAAATGCGTACACGGTGACATACTTTACCCCAGCGGTGCCCGCCCAGCGAACCACCTCCTTTAATTTCTCATAACCAGCACGATGACCATCGAGAGTGGGTAGATTGCGCTCCTTTGCCCAACGGCGATTACCGTCCATAATAATGCCGATACTTAGAGGAATAGAAGTAGGATTCATGATTCAAGAATTAAGAATGAAAAAGATAGAAACTAAAATCGGTCAAAAAGACCAGAAAAACGAATACGGAAATCGGGATAACTCTCGGTCGGAGTGGTCCACTCTACCGCAACTGAGGTCACTTTGGCAAAGGTCGGTCCTCGTTTGAGGTATGTTTCGATAAACGTCTCAAGGATCGTCCGCTTCCCTTGAGCCACCACATGCACCGTACCATCTGAGAGATTTTCAACAAAACCGGTCAGTCCAAGCTTGATTGCACTGCGCTTGGTGAAGTCGCGGAACATCACGAGCTGGACTCTACCTGATATAACACATTCGATCTCAGAAATCATACAAGTAATAATGGTAACCCGAAATGGGGTAAATTGAAACAACTGATTGATAAATAACCCCAAATACGCTATTGTATGCGAACGCACCCTTAGCTCAGTTGGTAGAGCATCTCATTTACACTGAGAGGGTCGCAGGTTCGAGCCCTGCAGGGTGCACATGATAAAAAATCTGGACTGCTCCAGATTTTTTCATACATGTGCAAGACGGAGGTATGTTTTGTCAGCAGACAAAACAACCGAGTCAGGGTCGTGAGTTTTTGTGAGCGACGGCGAACAAAAAAACTCCTGACCACAGAGTCCTTAAGGCGATCAAAAAAACTATCTCGCTCCACCGAGATAGTTTTCTTTTGCGTTGTGCAAGCCGGAGCGCGACTGGCGCGAGGCGGGGTCGCGGAATTTTTCAGTAGAAAAATATCTGTGACCACACGAAAAATACTTTTTTAAATTTGTGCTCCTGGTAAGAATCGAACTTACATTAGCGGCTTAGAAGTCCGCGGTTCTATCCATTGAACTACAGGAGCAAATTAAAACCGAGTTTACCTTAGCATAAAATCAAAAGAAAACCCACGGAATTAGATCCCTGGGTCAACCAACCCAGGCTTATCCGCCTTCAACTCTTCAAATCGTCTATCTGACAATTTGAATTGTCCGACCAACATCTTCAGTGCATCTCGATCAATAGTACGGATAGTTTGCGAGTCTTTCTTTTCCGCCAAGAAGATATCCCCCTCATTGATCTGGTACAAAATAAATCCACTAAACGCCAAAATCGCAAGTAAAAACAGTACAAATAGTCCAAACAAGAGTTGCCAATCCGCTGCGGGATTCTTACCCAATTTTTGTACATACCTTTTTACCCCATCATAGTGAAATTGAAGTTGCATATTATTTATGAATCAATGCGGTAATCTTGAATGATCCGTGCCACGACGCCTTTCCAGAAGCCCCCGCACGCTCCAAAGACACACTTGAAAGTGTCAGGCTGTATGGCAAAGTCTCAAGTAGACTCAAGAAATATCGGACCGAAGAATACGAGCCGTCGACCGAAACACTCACCCCAACCTGCTGAAACAACCCAGCCGACATATCTCCCACACTCCCCAACCCAAAGGCATCCGTCGTCAGCTTTACTCCCGCAAATCGCCCGAGTCCTTCGAGTCGATCCAAGAACGCAACCTCCCCATCTTTTGGAATAATTCGCGCATCGAGTACATTGATCTCACCCTTACTGTCAGTCAGCATTGTCTTCAGCGAGAGTAAATAACCCTCACGTCCCGTCGCTTCCTCAATCTGATTTTGTACATCAGAGGTATGTGTGGTCACAGTCTCGATTTGCTGGAACAAGAAATAATAGCCCGCACCCACAAGCACCACAGCGAGTACCAGAGAAATCACTATACCTAGTGTGGATCGTAGATTTTTCATAAGGTGTTTGTCTTAACCTGAATTGACAGTGAAAATTCGAGATTGGTACTCTTGGTAAAATTTGATACCGGAATACTCACAGTACCGAGAGCACCATCAGCCTCAAGTCTTTTTACAAAAGCAGAGAGCACTTGCCGGGTTGATGCCACCCCAGAGACCACTACTGTGGCCCCAGCACCTGCAAGACTGTAATCCAACGCAGTCAGGCGCACCCCCTCTATCTGATGCGACACAATCCGATCAAGTAGAGCCGACACACTCGTTACTTGCGATCGAGTAGTGAGTAGCCGAATCATCTCCTTTGTCCCTTTGGCGATCTCATCCGGATTGGCCGCCAAAAGCTTTTTCTGACTAGCAAGAATCGTATCGAGCTTGGTGGTGACTAATTTCTCTCGATTTTGAATCAATACAAGCGACGGACTGAGCAATACCATTCCCAAAATAGTCGCCACCACAAACAATGCAAGCGCTGTCGCCACCAAGCGCAGACGGTATTCTCGCGTGACAAGTTTCATATTCTTTTCTGGAAGAAGGGTAAACATAGTTAAAAATTATGTGTATGCATCTCAGGGAGCGCTAGTCCGATCGCGGGCGCATATGAAAGCGACTCTTCGTATCCGATATGTGGAATATATTCTTCAAATGAGCACACATTGACCCACACATTTGCGACCGTTGCGGGAATCTTGAGTGACTGACTGAAATACTGATCAAGTCCTGAGATCAACGCATCTTTTCCTGAGAGCAAGACTGCGTCGACTTGGGCACCGCCGGACTCAGCAGTATTGGTGTGACTCACCCAGTATGCCACCACTCGATTGATTTCATCTTTGAGTACCGACAAAGCATTGAGCAGTGCCTCAAACAACTCACTATCCCCACGATGATCCGCAAGATCTTTACTGAGCTTAATCTTTTCTGCTTCATCAAACGAGCATTTGAGATATTTCTGAAGCACCGAAGTAAGTAATGCTCCACCTACACTTGAAGTCGAGGTGAATTGAACCACTCCGAGACTTACAATTGAGAGCACCGTCTTGTATCTCCCAAAATCAACTACCAAAAATGTTCGAGGATCAGTCTTAGGGATCACTGACTTGGCAATTGCATTGGCTTCAAGCTCAAAGTCGATTGGTACCAATCCTGCTTCTGAAATAGCATCGGCATACTCAGCTACAAAAACCTTCGGTAACACCGATACTGCAACATCGAGTTGCGCGTCAGTGGTGTAAAGATTAGGAATAGCGTACTCAAAAATCACCTCACTAGCTGAGAAAGGCACGTTTTCTTCAAGTGTAAATTCAATCGCGGTACGAATATTCTCCTCAGGAACACGAGGCATCTTGGTGCGATACAAAAAAGCTTTTTCTTCAGGCAAAGAGACACGAACAAAGTGTAATTTATGCGCCTTCGCAAGAGTACGCAGTGTGGAAACGAAAGCGGGACGATCCGCAAGACTTCCTTCAACCACAATACCCTTAGGAAGCTTTACCTCGGCACACCTCCCCACCTTAAGACAATCACCCGAACGCACCACCTCCACAAATCGAATAGCGTGATCAGAGATATCGAGCCCGACTGCAGACATCGCCAAAAAATCCGGTACCGGGAAAAATTTGAGAAAGCCAGTTTGTGAAAGCACAGGAGTCGCCATAGTCCTTACTAGTATACCAAGGACAGACACGTCAGACCAGAAGATAAGAAGTAAGTAAGACCAAAAAAGGGTTACCTTGCCTTTATGTATTCACGAATAATCGGCACTAAAGAAACGAGGATAATAAGTGCAATGATGGGTAACAAGTACCGATCAATAGACGGTATCACTGTCCCCAGCCAAAATCCGAGCAGTGTCATAGCACCTGCCCAAAGTATTCCACCAACAACATTACTCCTCACAAACTTTCGATACTCCATCGAGCCTACCCCAGCCACAATCGGCACAAAGGTACGCACCACTGGTACAAATCGCGCCAAAATAATCGCCTTTGGACCATAGTGTTGATAAAAAGCTTCCGCTCGAGCTACATGTTTTTTATGAAAAAAAATTGAGTCCTCTTTAGTAAAAAGCTTTGGTCCGACTTTTTTACCAAACGCATATCCCACACTATCCCCCGCAATAGCACAAACACAAGAGCCGACTGCAAGAGCGACTATCGAAAAATAACCTTGTGAAGCCAAGAGGCCTGCGGTAAACAACAATGAATCTCCCGGAAAAAAGAAACCGAAAAATAATCCCGACTCGGCAAAGACAATCGCAAAGACACCGAGTAAGCCCAGAGTTTTAATAAGTGTGGCTGGGTCTAAAAAATCAAGCATATTATTTAGCTTGGGTACCGGGAGCAACTGGCGCATTAGGGACCAGTAATCCCAATGGCTGATCGCCACCACCGACCGCAAAAATCATTCCCTGGCTCTCAAGACCTCGGATGGTGCGTGGCTCAAGATTGGTAACAAACATACAACTCACACCCACAAGTGTTAGTGGGTCGGGATAATATTCAGCGATACCTGAGACAATTTGGCGAATATCAGGCACCTTGGTTTCGACAGGAGTCGGAGCAACAGGTGGCGTAGCAGGAGCCAAAGATGCTTCGGGTACTCCCGTCTCCGCAGGTACAGTCACCGGAGTCTGCGGGGGTATTACCACCGTCTTCATACCAAAATCCACACTCAATTTGAGTAATTTATCAGCCTTTTCCACCTTCTCGGCTGAAAGAATTTTTCCCACCCTCACCTCCACCTTCTTAAAATCATCGTATGAAATCATATATGTTGAGTATATAGTAAAAAGGAGTAAGTATGCAAAGAGCAAAGAATCGGTGGGACCAGAAACTTTGTCAAACAAAATTTCTGGTCTTTTTTATCGGTGCTTTATCCGCTCCAAATACGCCTGCAAGATAATCGCCGCCGCCGAAGCATCAAGTTTGTCGTGTGTCCCCTGAAAAGTTGAGGCCTGTTGTGACGACATAAATTCTGGCTCAAAAATCACTGGCAGACCTGATTGTTTTTCGAGTTCCTGTGCAAATGGAGTGATCTTTTCCATCACCACATTTTGTTTCCCAGCAAAATCTTTTGATTCCCCTACCACGATCAATCCCACCCCTTCTTTTTTTGCAATCGTCGCAATTTCTGTAAGTGCCGTCTTTGTATTTGCCACCACCGAATACGGAAAAGCGATGCTTCCATGAGCATCGGACAGTGCCACCCCAATCCGTTTAGTACCGAAATCAATACCGAGATATCGCATCTCTCAATCATAGCGAATCACACCAGAAACACAAATTGATTGCGTAAACTCACTTTTTTGGTATGATGACCGAGTCAATTTAAGGAGGGGTGGCTGAGTGGTCTAAAGCAACGGTCTTGAAAACCGTCACCCGGGTAACTGGGTCGCGAGTTCGAATCTCGCCCCCTCCGCAAAAAATCGAAATCGCATTTTGAAGCCGAAATGGGGTCGGCGCGAAGCGCCGACACTAATGCATTCCCCCCGCCGAATCCAGAATCCAAAAGGGTTTTCCACGCTCCGCGTGGCTCAAAAAGTACGGTTCGATCCTTAATTAAAAAGTTCGAACCGACTTTTTTGAACAAATGAGTATTTTCCTCATTTGTTCGGTCGTTTGCCAATTCCATATTGTATTTCAAAATCTTTTCGGTAAGTTCGAA
>JBDKKW010000015.1:0-20076 GCA_039795895.1 Candidatus Parcubacteria bacterium
ATCACCAAGGGCACCATTATTACCATTCCCAACATTTATTCCTTCAAAAGAGAAGTGCTTAATCTGATTGTCGTGAATTAAGGCGTTTTTTGGCTGACCAAAAATAAATCCATCTCCACACAAATGCGAAGTTGATTGGGTCGCCAAATTAAAGCTTGAATCCGCACAACCATCGTAAGTATTGTTGTAAATCTCGAGATTATTGTTTGAACCATTGGCATTAGAGAACGCCCACAACCCTACATTAGGTAGTCCAAAATTCATTCTAGCTGTACCACTATCACGCCCCTTCTCCATTAGAAACTGATTATTGAATATCTTTCCATTCAAAACCCCAGACAACCCGAGCTCTAACGAAAAATTTTTAAAGCGATTACCACTAACTTCAAAATTTGCTATTTCATTATTTGCGCCACCAACCAAATACAAACCTTGATTTGCTACAGTAGATGTATTTCCTTGCGTACTCGCAAAAGAGAGATGGTTAATCTTAAAATTTTTATTCTTTCCAAATACCGCAAGCAAAGCCCTTCCGTTTGCGTTTGCATTTTGAAGAGAAGTTGAGGTAACCAACTCTGACAAATAGGTGCCGTCTGTCGCCACCGAACCATCAAGTGAGACTGCTGTCACCTTATCCCAACTTCCGAGCTCGAGATCTTGGTATGAACCATCGGTTGGGTGACTCGATCTGATCGCATAGGTACCGGCAGGGAAAGCTACTGTGAGGGGTCTGGTGTTTGATGAGAGAGACACGGCGCAATCAAATGCATTTTGTATCGCCTGTCGATCATCCACTGCCCCATTACCCACCGCTCCAAAATCTTTAACATTTATAGCAGTTTGAGTTGGAGAAACTGAATTACAGACAACACTACTCACCGGCAGGGCTGGTGCAGTCGCACATTTCGTCTGATGAGTTGTCGTGGCCAACAAATACACATCTGTAGTTTTTAACAAACAGTCAACATTTGTTCCAGACGTATTTGTATTTCCCGATACAGACACACCAGCATCTCGGTAAAGTATTCCATTTGACGTAATCGGAGGGAGGAAAAAGTAGCGGTACGCCTCTTCCAGTGCACTGGTACTCTGATTAAAACGACTATCAAACACGTTATTTGAAATATCCAAACCAGAGACCTCACCGATAAAAAGTGCACTGTTCGCAAATGCACCAGATGGAGCCGAGACAAAGTTGATACGGTTGTTGGCAATTCTAAAATTACTAAGCTCGCGCACATACGGACTCGGAGGGTAGTACAAACCATCAGTCGTACTGTAATTATTTCGAAGAATTCGAATTCCCGCTCGCGCCCCATCATTTATCGGAATCACCGCAATGGTATTGTCGTGAATGTTGTACCCTATCTTTTTGAAATTCGGTAGCGCATCAGTCTTCACATCCACACCAATAGACACTCCTGAGAATTGATTGTTGTAGATTTCTAGATTATAGTCTTGCCACCAATCAGAGTAGTACCCCATCGCAATATTTTGAGCGGTGTTACCAAACACCTTTCCACCATACGTGTGGTGCACCGAGTATCCTTGGAAACTATTATGTTCACCATCAGTATTGGTAAAGGTGATCGTGTTGTTTGCAATCACTGAACCATTCATAAACACATCCTTGCGAGATGGGTCAGCGGGATCATTATTTACCCCATTTGAATTCCACGAACCAGTGATATTAAAAATGGTTTCTTGAGTAAACAACCCTGATCTATTTTTCAACGATGGATGCAAATTACCTTCTTCGTAAATAGAATTAACGATTCGAGAGCAGTTTGTGTCGGTCGGACTAGCTGTGCAATTTATATTGTATCTCACTGCTGGATTTGCCACTCCCGCATCAGACAACTGGAGTAGCGCACCAAAAGACTCCATAACACCCGCTCCATAATAATTTCCAATATCTTTAATTCGGACAGTATCTACAAAATTTCCTTCACCAAACAACCACACACCTCCCACTCGTGTTTTATTGGATGGTGTCTGTTGAGAGAATAATGGGTCAGTCGTATTAAACAATGCAACCAACGTTGCATAATTTGCATCGATGGTTAAATTTTGAATACCCTCTGCCTTCGGTACCGTTTTAGTATTCCAACCACCATCACCGCGGATAACCAAAATATCCCCAAGTCGTCCTTTGCTTGCGGGATTAGTGAAAAACTTTTCAGAAAGGCGAATAACCGTAGCGTCCCTTGATTCACCAATAATGGAAGTATTGCTTGGCAACAGCCACTGGCTCGGACACCCATTACTTACTCCACAACCATTGTTAGTAGAATAGCCGGCAGTTAGATACGTACCGTTTGCAAGATGAATCGCCACCTTGGTATCGACTGGTTGATTTTTCAAAACATACTGAGTAGCACTTGGATTCAAGATACCATTCATCACGGTATCAATATTTCCTGCCGGCGCGCCGTATGGATTTGACGCACTACCATCACCCGTAAAGGTAGTATCCGTAACCACACCAGTAGCAACCTTGAGATAGACATCGACTCCTGCAGCATGCGTCGACTTTGGAGCAGAAAATAAAACAGACAATACTATCAATAAGACACTTCCAAACAAAAAGACACCCTTGCTTTTTTGCACTCCTTTATTTTGTATAAAAATAACAGACATAAGTTATAGACAGTACGTATGTCCATTATTATCTCACAGATATGAAACCTAGAGACTGTTGATAACTGTGCACATTGCAAGATACAATTCTTTGTGATACAATTTTTACAGAATTTGTAATTTGTCATCACCAAAACCAAAAAGAAAGGTATGTAAATGAAAACGTTTCTGTCTCTTGTCATATGCCTACTTTCGGGTATGGCGTGGTCTCAACCGGCAATCGGCGTCTTCCCTACGGGAACCTCAAATACACTCTACAATTACACCCTCCTCTGCACGGCTGGGAGGGTAAACGCGATCTTGATTGAGAATATTCCTGGTATTGGCCAGGTGGTAGTCAGTCGAAATGATTATCCCCTATATATCAGAGGAACTCCCCAAGAAACTCTGGACGACATACAAGTGCTTGGCTTATACACAGCCACCTCAGCGACGTATGATACCAATGTCGTCAACCGGTCAAACATCTTTGATATTCGAATTACCGCGTTTGACACAAACGATGCGCCACGGCTCAGCACAGCCGTATCTTTCACAATGGAGTACAACCCCTTCCTCCGAGCATGGAGACTCCCTCCAAGTGATACGGCCGCTAGCCTGCCGGTTGATCTGGTAAGGGCCGGCCCTGAAAGCTACGCCCCGACAGCACTTGTCTTCAATGACTACCCCGATATGACCAATGCGGTCATTATTCTCAAAGATATGAACGGGGTAATCACCAATCAGCTGGGGATGGAGCTAAATCTCCCTTCAATTATCCCGTGGTATGCTGGGCCGTCAAAATACGGCTCACTTGAGATAAAGGGCCAGAAATATGTGTTTACTGAGGGTATTATCCCAAAGACAAAGCTCCAGATCGACAGCAAATTCCTCACCAACGGGCTCTTGGGTGAGATAGTAATCACCCGGACAAACGCATTTGGGCCCTTTCTTGAGCGATATCGACTGGAGGATGGTCAACGGATTGTGGCTCAAACTAGCCTTAATCTCACGATTACCAACTCAATGCCAACCTTGAATATCGTGAGTGAGCCATTGAGTCGGGTACGAGTGGATTATGCCACCAACACTGTTGGTGCTCCTATCTGGAATACGGCTACAAATATAGTCATATCGGTCAATGGGCTTGGTTTTCATCCCTGCACAAGCACCACACTCGATAGTAGTCGGATCTATCGGTTGGTGCATTGGTAGGGCTGGTTTGGTGACAAAAGTTCAAAATACCACGATTTCCTGAGGGATTTCGTGGTTTTTTAACCCTCAACCAATACTTTTCCACCTCAAAAAGCCTTATTTTAAGTCATTTTACTTAATTATCCCCCGCTATTCCCCCAATTACTTGACACCGTCCGTCAATTTGCTATACTAATAGAGTAAAGTTCACCTTAATAGGGTGAACTCGTTTTTTTAAAAAGACAGTTAAACGGCTCGATAGAGCCACTAAAAATCATGTTAGACCTTAAAATCATCAACTCAGTGCTCGACCAAATGCAGGAAGAGCGTGGTATCCCTCGAGACAAAATGCTCGAGGCTATTGAAATGGCCCTCGCCACCGCCTACAAGAAAGAGTACGGCAAGAAAGGCCAAATTGTCCGAGCAAAGCTTGATCCAAGCTCAGGCAAGGCGGAATTCTCACAAGTAAAGATTGTGGTAGACGACACACGTGTCAAAATGCCGAAGGAGGAAGGTGAAGCAGAGGAGACTGAAGAGGAAGCAAATGATCCTGATGATATTCGCGTACACTACAACTCAGAACACCACATCTTGATTGCCGACGCTCGTCGCATCAAGAAGGATGTTGTGCTCGATGAAGAGATGGTGTTTCCTCTTGAACACAAAGATGATTATGGTCGCATTGCCGCTCAAACTGCAAAGCAAGTGATTATTCAGAAAATCCGTGAAGCTGAAAAGACTTCAGTGCTTGGTGAGTATGGTAAACGAGAAGGTGAAATTGTTACCGGTACTGTTCAACGACAAGAACGCGGTAACACCTTTATCGATCTTGGTCGTGCCACTGGCCTCTTGCCATTTGAAGAGCAAATTCCTGGCGAACGATACGCACAAGGCGAACGAATTCGCGGATACTTGTTTAAAGTAGAAGATAGTCCACGTGGTGTTTTCCTAAAACTCTCTCGCTCACATCCAAAATTCTTGGAGAAGCTTTTTGCTGTCGAGGCACCCGAAGTGGCGAGTGGTGCGGTGGAAATTAAAGCCGTAGCACGTGAAGCAGGGGCGCGATCAAAAGTCGCCGTCTTCTCACACGACGACCATATTGACCCTGTAGGCTCAATGGTGGGTCAGCGAGGTGTTCGTGTTTCAACTGTAACCTCAGAACTCGGTGGTGAAAAAATCGACATTATCCCATGGTCAGCTGATCCAAAGAAATTTATCGAGGAATCTTTGTCGCCAGCAAAAGTATTGTCAGTAAAAATCAATGAAGTAGAAAAGAAAGCAACAGTTGAGGTCGCTGAGGATCAGCAATCTCTCGCGATCGGTAAAGGCGGACAAAATGTACGTCTTGCTGCGAAACTTACTGGCTGGAAAATCGACATCACCTCAACCAAAAAAGAAACTCTCGCGGTAGCAGATGGTGTTGATGCAAGTAACATCAAAGAGACTCCGAAAGCAGAGTAATCCTTTTTCTGCATTCTTCCCTCACTAAAAACTATCAACTAATAACTCACTATGCACTTACTTCACGGCATTAAGCCAGGTACCAAAGAACGAATCAATGTGATTATTGAAATCAACAAAGGTTCAAAAAATAAATATGAAATCGACAAAGAAACAGGCATGATTGCGCTCGATCGCACCGCACACACCGCGCAAGATTTTCCGTTTGACTACGGATTTATTCCACAAACCTTGTGGGACGATGGCGATGCAGTCGACGTGATTGTACTCACCACATACTCTCTTATGCCTGGTGTTTTGGTACGCGTCCGACCGGTGGCAATCATGAACATGATCGATAGTGGCGACAAAGACGACAAAATTATTGCAGTACCGATCGATGACCCACGATGGAACGAGGTCAAAGATTTGACCGACATCAACAGCCACACACTCAAGGAAATTGAACACTTCTACAGCACCTACAAAAAACTACAGAACAAAGAAGTGTCGGTGACTGGTTTCCAAAATCGAGTCGGCGCAGAAAAAGCTTTTGATCGCGGGATCGCACTCTACCAAGCAACTCACGCAGTCAAAGCTCCAGAAAAGAAAACAGCGAAGAAATCTGGAAAGAAATCGTAAAACAAAAAATCACTCGCCACACTACGGCGAGTGATTTTTAGTATATGCCTGTGATATACTTTTATCACTATGCATCGAACACACATCACCAAGACATGCATCGCACTCATCATGATACTGCTCGCCAATAATGCATCCGTTGGTTTCGGACAGACCGTCTACGCTTCAAAAGGAGTGGTACAAAAAAGCACAAAAATACTTGTCCCACACAAAGAACTCACAACCACAACTCAAAACACATCACCCCTAGTAAAAGACGAGCGCATCGAACGAATTATTGCGCAGGGAGAAAAAATGAAAGAGCGACTTGATACCGCGATCACCCGGCTGACTCGCATCACCGATCGACTTGATAGTCGGATTAGCAAACTTGAAACAAGTGGAATAAATCTCTTGGCATCAAAGACGGCGGCCGCACAGGTTCGTATCGAGCTAGAACATGCGCGCAAAACAAGCGACACCATCACACCCACATTCACCATGTTACGCGCAAGTGGCACAGCACCGAGACCTGCTTTTACATTTATGAAAGATGCACTCACTCAAACTGAATTAGCGATTAAGTCTGCTCACAAGGAGTTGGTCTACACCATCACCACCGTCAAACCTTCAGAAAATACAAATACAACTACGACATCTACACACTAATATGAACACGCAAAACCAATCTTCAATCGGCCCATATGCAGGACTCTTCATTATTATTATGGTGATGCTTGTTGGTGCAGTTTATTTCATAAACACAACCAAAAGTACCATTCAAGAAAAGGAGTTGACCTCCGACGAAATCAGACAATCCATCGACCCGCAAACCGAAAGTCTCAAAAGTCTCGGGACATCCGATGAAATCGAATCAATCGCTGACGACGCAAACCTCACTGATACCGAAAACCTTCTCCCGGAACTTGCGAACATAGAAAAAGGTTTGTAATGAGCACTTAAACCGCCCCCACTTTTTTCAAAAAAGTGGGGGCGGTTTAACTTGCAAAATCGACGTGAGACCGGTAGACTTGGAACTCATTAAACCAATAGCTATGAGTAATACAAATACGATATACAAGATTGTGAAACAAGAGATGTTGCCTAACGCAACCGTCTCAATCGACCTTGAATTTACCCACGAAGGTCTCATGCCATTTCGAACTCGAGCACTCAAAAAATTACTCGAGCACGCGGAACTCCCCGGCTTTCGAAAAGGTAAAGTACCTGAAGCAATGCTCGTGAAAAAAATCGGTGAGGTAGGCTTACTCGCAGAGGCAGTAGAAGAAGCGGTGGCGGAAAATCTCGGTGCGATCATCCTCGAATCAAAAGTGAAACCACTTACTCGACCAGAAATGATCGTGACCAAAATTGATGAAGGTCAACCCGTATCACTCACCCTCAAAATCGAAGTGGTCCCTGAAGTGAAACTCGCCGATTACAAAGCACTCGCTAAAAAAGAAAACAGTAAACCAAAAGAGATCAGTGAGGTGACCGAAAAAGATATCGATGCAGTCATCGCATATATCCGCAAAGAATATGCGCATCGAGAAATGCACAAACATGACGCAGGTGAAACACCGAATCATGACCACGGTGAAATCGCTGATGCCGACCTTCCAACCCTTGATGATGCTTTTGTAAAAACCATTGGTGACTTCAAGGATGTGGCTGATTTTAAAAAGAAGGTAAAAGAAAATTTGATTACTGAGCGAGAAGTGAAAGCGAAAGAAAAAAACCGACTAGCGATTGTTGATGCGATTGTCGACAAGAGTGAAATGGAAATCGCACCGACACTGATCGAAAACGAACTCAACAAGATGGAGAGTCAATTTAAACATGATGTTGAAAGTATGGGCGTAAAAGTTGAAGACTACTTGAAACACATCAAAAAGACACTGACAGATATGCGAGCCGACTGGAAGAAGGACGCGGAGAAACGAGTGAAGATTGAGCTCGTCCTCCACACCATTGCCGATACAGAAAAGATTGTCCTTGATCAAAAAGCCGTGACCGCGGAAGTAGATGCATTGCTCAAACGCTATCCCGGAGCAGATTCGGTTCGTACCAAAGCCTATGTTGAATCAATGATGGCAAACAGTGCAGTCTTCGAACTCTTGGAAGGAATCAAGTAACTAAATTAAAATCCCCCACTCGTTCTGAGCGGGGGATTTTAGTTTAAAGGAGGAGTAGTGCTGAAACAGCGACCGACGCCGTCTCCGCCCGAAGCGTCTGAGAACCGAGAGAAAAGATTTCGATACCTTTTTCTCGAAATGCGTAGAGCTCATGATCACTCCATCCACCTTCAGGTCCGATCAAGACTGAAACATCCTTACCCACCGATTCACGAGTCTCAGCAGAAAACGCCTCGCCATCTGAATGAAAAGCAAGACACGGTAACGATACAGCTGAAATCACCGAAGCGAGAGTGACTGGCGCGAGGAGAGTAGGGAGCGTGGCTCTACCCGACTGCTCACACGCCTCTTTGGCGATGATAGTGAGACGATCAAGGTTGAGTGACTTTTTTTCACTTCGTTCAGAAAGCACCGGCACAATCTTTGAAACACCGAGCTCGGTCGCCTTTTGTACAACATATTCAAAATTATCTTTCTTAATAATTGATTGGTATAGAGTCACAGTGCGACGCGGATGAAAGACACACTCTCGGACACTTATAATAGACACTTTCACCTCACGTATAGTCAGCGAATCTATCTTTGAAACATATTCATTTCCAGAATTATCAAACAAGACAATCTCTTGACCTATCGTAAATCGAAAGACTTTTTTAAATTGATGAAGCAGTGCTTCATCAACAATAGTCACTGATTTCTTTTCACCAATCGTGTCTGATACAAAAAATGTATGGGTACGCATAAAGAAAAGTATAATGTAAAAAGTAGAAAGTAGAAAGGAAATTGAAAAGCCCGCGTTTTAGGAAAAACGCGGGCTTGAAAATCTCAGGAATCCTTCCAAATTAAAAAGATCAAGAAGATCCCAATTACAGCAAAAACAAATTGCACGAAACCCAGTACCCACAGGCCGAGTCCCACAAGCACAAGCTCTTGCCAGAAGCCGTGTGGCTGAAGGAGCAATCGAGCAATCAGGTAAATCCAGAGAGGGATCAACCCTAGTACAACAACCACAAGAGACCAGAGAATCTTTCCAATGACACTCATAAAATAAAAAGACGAGGTGCATCTGATGTATACCATATACCGATAGAATCCTTGTGTCAAGTGTCTGCTTTTGCTATACTCTTTACGTTACCGGATACAAAAGTTTCCCTATCTTTACTAAAGACCACACCCTATCAACTAACAACTTCCCCATGTCTTATCTCATCCCAACCGTTATCGAAAAGACCAACAACGGCGAACGCGCCTACGATATTTATTCTCGTCTACTCAAGGAAAATATTATTTTCTTGGGCGGAGCGATCGATGATCATGTAGCCAACATTATTGTCGCCCAACTTCTCTTCCTTCAGTCTGAGGATCCAAAAAAACAGATCAATATGTATATCAACTCACCCGGCGGATCAGTGACCGCGGGACTTGCCATCATCGATACCATGAACAACATCAAAAATCCGGTCGCTACCTACTGTGTCGGTATCGCTGCTTCGATGGGAGCTATGATTTTGTCTTGCGGACAAAAAGGCAAGCGCTACGTTCTTCCAAATGCAGAAGTGATGATTCATCAACCCCTCGGCGGAGTTGAGGGTCAAGCATCAGACATTGCCATTTCAGCAAAGCATATTCTCCGTACTCGCGAAAAACTCTACAGCATTCTTTCAAAAAATACTGGCAAGACACTTGCTGAAGTAGAAAAAGATGGCGATCGAGATTACTGGATGACCGCAGAAGAGGCGAAGAAATACGGAATCATTGATGAGATCGTAAAAACTAAATAAGGGTCAAAAAAGATACAAAGCAAGAGAGCGACGCCGTAGGCGTCGCTCTCTTGCTTTCCTCCCCCTTCTGTACTACTATAAAAGTGTTACTTAATAATTGAACTTTGTCGGTTGTTTCTCTGTACTGTCTCCATTGTATGTGTACTCGAATTATTGTCACCAATCTTTCATCTCTTTCCCTCGGCTCTGCTGATCACCCACTGTTTTTGGTGGTATAGATTTTTATCACACCTACTGTAAGGCACAACTAGTTTCGGCCGGCATACCATATGTATGTCATTAACCATAATAATAGCTCTCGGCATCGCAGTCGCAGTGGTAGGTATCGCCAGTGGATACTACCTCCGAGTTCTTGTTGCACTGAGCAAAAAAGGGTCATTTGAGCTTGAGCTCAAAGAACGTGGCCTCAAAGCTGAAGAAGAAGCCAAAAAGATTATTCTCAATGCTGAAAATAAAGCGAGTGAGACCTTGGCTCAGGTTCGCTTAGAAACCAAGGAAAAAGAAGACAAATTAAAGAAGACAGAAGATCGCCTCGTTTCAAAAGAAGCCCTGCTCGACAAACGTCAGACAGATATTGATAAGGAAGTAGAAGCACTCAAAGGCAAGATAGTCGAAATCAAAGAGATCAAAGATCGTGCAGACAAACTCTTAAGTGAGCGTCAGGCCGAACTCGAACGAGTCGGTCGGCTTTCTACTGAAGAGGCTAAGGCCGAACTCATCAAGCTCACCGAAAAGAAATTTGAAGAAGATTTGTCAGTACGCATGACCAAGCTTGAGACCACAGGTGGAGAGAAGCTTGAAGCACGAGCAAAAGAAATCATTACTACAGCCATCCACCGTTTGGGCAATGCAGTAGCCTCAGATGTCTTCACTACCCTAGTCGCGATTCCAAATGACGAAGTGAAAGGCAAGATCATTGGTAAAGAAGGCAGAAATATCAAAGCCTTTGAACGTATTACTGGTGTCGAAGTGATCGTCGACGATACTCCAGGTGCCATTACCCTATCATCATTTGACCCGGTCCGTAGACAAGTGGCACGCCTGGCTCTTGAAAATCTCATTCTCGATGGCCGTATTCAACCTGCAAAGATTGAGCAGGTAGTAGAGAAAGCTCACGAAGAAATTAAAAATATTATCAAAAAGAAAGGTGAAGAAGCGGCTTATGAGTGTGGCGTCTTCAACCTCGACCCCCGCATCATCGCGGTTCTCGGTCGCCTCTACTTCCGCACAAGCTACGGTCAAAACGTACTTCAGCACTCAGTTGAAATGTCGCATATTGCCGGAATGATCGCATCAGAGCTCGGCGCCAATGTTGCGGTGGCCAAAGCTGGTGCCCTCCTCCATGATATTGGCAAGGCAGTCGATCACGAAGTGGCAGGAACTCATGTAGAGATCGGCCGAAGAATCCTACAGAAATTTGGTGCAAGTGAAGATATTGTAAAGGCAATGCAGGCCCACCACGAAGAATATCCGTACGAAACTCCAGAATCTATCATCGTCCAGGTGGCAGATGCGATTTCAGGCTCTCGTCCAGGAGCAAGACGTGACAGTGTTGAGAACTACATCAAGCGTCTTCAAGATTTGGAAGCGATTGCCAACTCATTTAAAGGTGTGCAGAAATCGTACGCTCTTCAAGCTGGCCGTGAAATCCGTATTTTTGTGACTCCTGATCAAGTAAGTGATTTGGAGGCTAAGAATATGGCTCGAGATATCGCTGTCCGAATTGAAAACGAGCTAAAATACCCAGGAGAAATCAAGGTAACCATTATCCGCGAGCTTCGAACCATAGAATTTGCTCGGTAATTTTAAACTAATTAATCAAAAACCAGCCCCGCGCCTCAAAAATTCTCAGCGCGGGGCTGGTTTTTTACTGTCTTCTTATACTTTTTGACTTACTAACTCATATTGTTTTCTAGTTTTTTGACCTTTTTTAGCAACTTGCACAAAAAATGGCTAGGTATATACTATTTATGGGGAAACAGAGTTTCTATTATAGAAATTTTGTGAAATTATTATTAATAGATAACACATCTATGAATAAAGCAGCTATCGTAGAAGCAGTCCACATGCTCCTCGGCGGTACCAAAGTACAAGCAGAGCAAGCAGTAGACAAAGTGATTGATTCTATCGTTTCTTCTCTCAAGAAGGGTGAAGAAGTATCAATTGCAGGATTGGGTATCTTCTCAGTCAAGCAACGAGCCGCTCGAGACGCTCGAAACCCTCGCACTGGCGAAACCATCAAGGTTGCCGCTATGAAGGTTCCGAAATTCCGTGCAGCTAAGGCACTTAAAGACGCAGTCAAATAGATTTCGGTATTCGTTTTTATTCCGGAAAAGCAAAAACCTCGTGAGTAACGAGGTTTTTGCTTTCTGAGTAAAATCAATAATGCAGAGAAGTTGTTTTTTAGTGCCTAAGTCCAACAAAGCACCAAAAAAAACAACTTCTCTGAGCCTTTATTCCTTTATTCCTTTATTTCTTCTGCGGATTCGGCAATCGCAACCTTTAATTCATTCAACTCAGCTGATTCCGTATCAGTAAGTGGTCGCATATCAGAAATGGCTAGTAACTCATCAAATCGAGCCCAAAGCTTATCCTGCTTTGCCTCAGGAGACTCACTCCCCGCGTCAAATTGTGGCATTTCTCGAAACATACAAGTGAAAGATGCTTAGAGTATAGCACATCAACAAAAAGTATCCTTGGGGATAGAGATTACTTTGACGAAAAGAATGCAATTTTAATACCGAGTGCAACAAGTACTCCCCCGAGCGCTCGATCGACATAATGTGACACCCGAGCAAACCTACCACGTACTTTTTCATGAGAGAAAAACAAGGCCACCAAGCTAAACCACACAAAGGTCATAGTCGCCATTTCGACACCATAAGCAATCTGCACAAAAAGAGGCGTTGTCGGATCGATCACCTGGGTAAAAAGCCCGAGGAAAAATAGAGTGGCTTTTGGATTAAGTACGTTGGTTAAGAATCCCATCTTAATTGCCCCAAAAGCACCGAGTTCTGATCGTTCCACAGGAACGGAAACATTTTGAGACGGTGTTACTTGTGGTTTTGATTGGAGCGCTTTAATGCCAATATAGACGAGATAACCCGCCCCAAACAATTTGATTGTCGAGAAAAGTACCACCGACTGGGAAATAATCAATCCGATACCCAACAAAGAGTAAGTCACGTGTACCAAAATCCCCAACCCAAGACCTAGTGCAGAATAGATGCCTGTTTTACGAGAATACGTTAATGCATTCTTAGAAATTAATACGAAATCTGGTCCAGGACTCATTACTGCGAGCAGATGAATTGAAGCAACTTTTAGAAAATTTAGAAGAAATGGAGACATAAAAAAGATTGTAACATAAGGGAAGTAAATAAGAGAATCTCTCCTTGAATTTTGTGCGGGACGGGAGAATCTCTCCTTACAGGAGCAGTCCCCTCTTTGGACACTTTTTTCGTTTAAGAAAACTCAAAAGTGTACTCAAAGAGGCTTCGATTCTCCCACGAAAGTGCCTCCGCACTTTCTGTCCCACACAAAAAGCCCTTTCGGGCTCTTTTTTGTGCGGGACGGGAGAATCGAACTCCCGCCAACAGTTTGGAAAACTGTAGTTCTACCATTAAACTAGTCCCGCATTGACCAACTTCTTGGTCGTCGAACCATCCTAGCAAAAATCAGACAGAAATGAAAGCGAAGAGCCCGGATTTTGCTTTCGCAAAATCCGGGCTCTTTCCAAGATTTATTTCTTCTTTCCTGCAGTACAAGCTGGGCAGGTACCACATGTGCATGTATTTGCCATACACTTCCTTGCACCTTCGCCTTTCGGCAATCGCGCAAGTCGATTATGACTAATGATTTCCCATCAAACCACGATGGAAAATCGGTAGAACTCCCGCCATCGGATCATTTCAGGGCTGATCGTTTGATTCCGGAGGAATCGTATCCGACGGCGAAAGTCCTGTACCTACCATTTTACCACGCACACAATACCCAAGCTCAAAAAGTCACGTTTCGACATTATTTGTCAAAGATAAAAAAGAGGCTATACTAAAGCCCACTATGGAACACTGGTTTGACAAAATTGCAAAAGGTCTGGTTATTACATGGGCAAGTCTCTTGCCTCTGATTTTTTCAGTCGAAAATCCTCAGAAGACGGTGCCGCCACCCACCTCCCAAATCCCCCATATTGAGACTATTGCAACCAGTACTCAAACATTTGTAGCGACAAGTACGCAAAAAATCGTAGCGAAAAAGACAGTCAAAACCAAAGAACTTGTCATCCCCAAAATCCTTCCTTCCCTCCCTCTAAAAACTGTTGACTATCAACCATCGACTTCTTCCCCTATCCGACCTTGGAGTGAAATCAATACCGACAGCAAATCCTCAATCATCAACATCCTCTGTACCAGTATTTTTGGCGGCGTATTCAAACCTGCCTCTGGCACTGGTATCGTTATCAGTGGCAACGGTCTTGTCCTCACCGCCGCACACGTCGGACAATTCTTCCTACTCAAAGACTACCCAGCCAAAGATAGTGTTCGCTGTGTCGCTCGTACCGGTAGTCCCGCCAAAAATGAATACGAACTTGAACTTGTTTATCTACCACCAGAATGGATCGAAAACAATCTTACCAACATCTCCGACGAGAATCCGACCGGTACCGGCGAATATGATTTTGCTATTCTCAAAATCGTCCGGCGAATTAATGTCGAATCAACCGAACTACTCCCTCATCCGTTCCCACACCTTGAATTAGTGAGTGTAGACAAAATCCCTGCGGTCGGCACCACCCTCCTCCAGAGCGCCTATCCCGCTGGATTTTTAGGAGGCGTCATTACCAACCTGGCTTTGTACAACGCCTCCGCGCTCACTCAAGTAAACCAACTATTTAGCTTTAGTACGAGCTCCATCTCAATCGACCTGTTTGGTCTCAATGGCACCATCCTTGCCCAAAAGGGTTCTTCGGGTGGCGCAGTTATTACTGATGCCGGCAAAGTAGCTGGAGTGATTGTGACCAGCACCTTTGGTAAAGAAACGAGCGAACGCACGCTCCGCGCAATCACTGTGGGTCATATAGATCGCACCTTGTTTACCGGAAGTGGCTACCACCTTGCTGAAGTGCTCGACGAAAAAGATCCCACCGTATTTGCAAAACTTTCCTACGAATTCAACACCTACGTCGTACCCCAACTCACGCAAGCACTCAAGAAAAGCATCGAACGCAATTAAATAACTTGACTTTCATGGTCGTAATATGCCATAGTCACAATAGCAGTTCTTCATCATCAACCCGGAGGTTTTCGTGGAATTCACTCGCTACCAACTAGTCGGTCTCATTGCAGGACTCATCATGGAAATCGGCATGTATCCGTACTTACGGAGCATTATAGTCACCAAAGAAACAAAGCCAAATCAGGTCTCGTGGCTCATTTGGTCTTGTATCGGACTGACCAACCTGTTCACCTACGTTTCTGCCGGAGCAGGCGAAAGTGTTTGGTTTGCACTAGCATCGGCCATAAACACCACAGCTATTTTTCTTCTGTCACTCAAGTATGGTGAGAAAAAGTGGAGTCCTACCGACATTGCCTCACTTGCACTCGCCAGTATTGGGATTATCATTTGGAAAATATCTGGCAGTGCCACCCTCGGCCTCATCGCTAGCCTGACCATCGAAGGGCTCGGTACCGTACCTACAGCAAAAAAGTTGTGGCACGATCCATGGTCAGAAAATCTCACCGGTTGGTGCATTGGTCTCACGGCAAGTGTTCTCAATATCTTTGCTGTTGAACACTGGAATCTAGCGACAATAGCTTTCACCACCTACAATATCCTTGGTTTTGGCATCATTGTCGTATTCATCGTTCGTGGGAACTATCTTCCCCGCCCCGCAGTAGCCCCTTAGCTCCTGCGGTTTTCTTTTGCATTAAAAAAAGCGCCCCTGTGGCGCTTTGCGTTTTTTGTATAGATTATTTTGAGGATAAATAATCGAAACCGATTTTTGACTTAGAAAAACTTTTTGATGACGTTTTCCTGAATCGGGTGGGCTCGCCGATTCCACTCGCTCTGGTACTTGCGCACCGCGAGGCAATTGATCAGAGTCACCTCTGGACCAATTGATCTTTCGATCTCTTTCGGCACGTCCACGCCAGTGAAAGCCCTCCTCACCACGTGCCACATCTCAGCCATCTTTTCTGCTAAGACTGTGCCGAGCGTGGTAGGCACTGAAAGTTCGAGATCCTCCCATAGCATGTTGCGACAATTCCAACACTGCGCAACAACGGTGGTGCCGGTATCCGTCCCACAAACAAACTCCGTCGTCGTCTGTGGTTTAGCGTCTATCACGATCGGCAGGACAAACGCCGTATCGTGGTCCCACTTTTTGACATACACAAAGTGCACACCACGAAAGGTGAGAATCTGACCGCTTTGTACTTCTGATCTTTTCATAAGAGGAAACCGACTAGATGACCACCGCCCCTTTTACACTGAGCATGTAGCGCGAGAAGACACACATCTCCTCGGTCGTCAGTGCATGGAGCGCTTCATAGGAGACCACCTGTTTCGCAAGGGATTTCACTCCCATCGAAACCAGGCATTCGGCCACCGCTTTCGCCGCCCAATTCGGACAACCCGTGATCTGCTTTACCTGCTCTGCGAATTGCTTGTGCATAGTTTTCCTTTTCTTTTTTTTATTTTTTGAAAGAACTTTACTCTATGAATCCACCACAGCAAGTGATGAGCTCAATAAAGAGCAGATTTAGGGAAATCTGCGAAACCACAACCGATCTTTCAGCAATGGTTGTTGCGACTGAGAGTCCGAAAGGGATATACATACTGATCCAGCTTCTTATCCCATCGCAGGCGCTTGTTCCACTTTTTTGCAAGTGTACGCAAGCTACTCCGCTCTTTTTTAGAGAGCTTCCTCAATGATCCGTCTCCAAATTTAAGACGGCGTTTGGGTAAATGAACACTACTCGGGTGACAGCTATTCCACCAAGAAATAGCCATAACGCCATCCCACGTAATGAAGTTTGCTGGTTTAAAACCAGGAAACTGAACCAAAACGCTTCCGTGTGATATGCCCATAGTTCCTTTTGGTTGAGGTTTAAATTTTGAAATTAAGTGCGCAGTGTGGAATCACCAATAAGTGCCTCTGACCAGAGACATTCTCACCAACTATCCACTAATGTATATGAGTTCCGAAGTGTCACTTCTTAAAGCCGACACATTGCCAGCTCCTGACTCATATACACCATATTCTTTCCAGTAAGATTTCCTCACACGACAATGCGAGTTGGTCGTACCTCACTTTCGACAACATCTGCTACCAGATGAGGTAAAAGAATTCAGTTTGTAGATCCTTCAGGAAGGGTTGTGATAAATCACACGCACCTCGTACTCTACATGCCGATCATGCATCCCGATCTATCAGTCAAACCTTTCCATGCTCTGACGCCTGCGCGCGCCTGCACAAAATTGTCATGAAAAAATTCAGAACAAATTTGTGCAGGCGAATTTCAATTTTGATGCAAAGAACTTTTATGTCTCGAACGAGTCGAGAAATCTGTTTCGTCTTGCCGGCTACTCTACCGGAAGTCTCATCAGTCCGCCTTAGGCGGAGACAGCGACTCATTTCCTACCACCGTTATGGGAGGGTTTACAAAAATGAATCGAAAGAGTGGTTCACCCTACACTTAGTGGGGTGGTTACCGTAGTTTAGGCGTCCCTAAGACTACTCACAGCTTCACCAGTCGCCTGGTTCTACTGATTTTTCAACTTGATACAGCTCTCCTCATGACAAGAAGAGGTTGCATGGTTCCAGTGATTTTTCACTGCTCCACTTTTCAAGCTTTCGGGATCGCAATCCCTAGGGCGCTATAATGTCTCTCTCACATCTGCGCAAACAATGCTCGAGCTATTCAAGCACTCTTTGCGCAGATGATTTTAAAAAAGAACATTCTGTTTCGCTCTTTTAAGCTCATCAGCACGGACTCTATCCGTGGACAGATGCTGAACAAAGTCAGCACTTCCTTTTTGTGTCGGTTGGAAATCCGATGCCTTTTTAACCTACTTAGGCTGTAGCACTATTATCTTATCCCCAAGGACCATGAGTCTCTTGCCAGCGGATAAGATTAAACCCGTAACCCTGGGAGCCGACTCCCGACGGGACCGTGCTCGGCAGCAAATCAAGTGTGTTACGCAAAATATTTTCAGGGCTTTTGACCCCATGCATTTTACGCTTGGCATGCAGAGCTTTCTCGTTTGCCAAGAAGTGCAGAGTCATTACCTCACCGGAGAAATACCGGTGCTTATTCTTCACAGCCTGATTCAAGATCTCTCTGGCGACATCAAAGTCGTCATAGAAAGTCGCAATCTGTTGGATTGCATTAATCTGCTTTGCGGTCAGCATATAGTTTTTTTGAAAGAACGTGTATCCAATGAATTCACTACCGATGTGTAATGAACTCAATAAGATGCAGATATTGAAGATATATCTGCGAGACTGCAACCTCAAGACTCGTGACCACCGACCGTTGCGTAAAATATATCGGTTAACACTTCCCGAAGAAAATCCGAATAAGGTACGGTGTAGACAGTGATCACCGCCGCTCGCCCAGTGGGATGTTCTGCATTAAACTTCACGCAGAAACGAACCGCCGCTTCGAGGGGTAATACTTGGATACTAGAATACCCAGTTGGGTCACCGTTACAATATGCAATCTTCGCATCATAGGCATTGGCCCCAGATGCTGTCACACCCACAATTGCCATATCATATTCAGCACCGATAGCCGGCGACACCGTTTCATTTCCAACCGAGTTCGACAAGAGCGCAAAAGTAGTGAGCATAGTATTTCCTTTTTGAAAGAACTTATTTCTGTTTCGTCCTTCACTTGATCTACCCGAGTGGTAAACCAAGGGACTCATCAGGCGAAGCTGTACTTCGCGACAGAACCCAGATCATAAGTCTGGGGGCACTGCATGCCAGGCTCACCGTGTAACACATGGTGACATTCACACCCTTCTTTGTTGTGTCGGAGGTTGGGTGATCCTCCGCTAGTCGTCTACTGAGACGAGTAGTTCGCAGTGGAATTGGTAAATTGAATCGCGCATTCAACTCACCCATTCCGAACACTCGTAAGTCGAGTGTTCATCCAACAATTACCGACGGTACGTTTCCGTCAGCAAGAGCATTGCTCTCCCCCATACCAGCCGAAGCTGCTGGAGACTATTGGTCCGGTTGTCAGGGTTTTCCTGATCCGTCGGTTTCGTTCTTGTCTACGACACATCACAAAGGATGTGCCCAGACCACCAGACGATCCCACTTCACTCTGTGCTACTAGCTAAACGCTAGAAGCACTGGTGCTCGGATACCTGCGAAAGTATCTGCACTAGTTTGCTCTGATTATTAAAATGAGCGCAAACTAGTGCAGATACTTTTATTTTTCATATAAAGAACTTTTTTCTGTTTCGCTCTTTTGAGCTCATCAGGCAAAACATACACCTTGCGACAGAACGAATCTTGCGATCCGTAGCGCTACACGCCAATTCACCATTTGTCAGGTGACTACATTAGATGCTTCTGGTTCGAAGGTAGCATCATCCTTCGGATGTCTTTCCATCAGTCAGGCCTAGGCTCCGTGTGCTGCTACAAGTACCTTGTTGCGCCCATCGTTGTAGTACACCTTCGAAAAGGCGTGCACCACAGCGTGGAACACCACAAGATAACTCCAGACAGCCATCGGACCCGTCAACTCGACTTCGCCACGATCTTCCCGCGGGACACTTGTGACCAGAGCATTGGCATTTCTGCCAACGATATTCACTGCATCCGCTGCGGGAGTCACGAGATTCTGTCGGCCGGCCACCTCTTGAATTTCACACCCTTGATAGAGCGCTGTATTCTTGAGGGAGAGGTCAATGGTCATTTATCGTATCTCCTCCTTCTTTTTTCACTGTGGAAGCATGAGCTCACGACACTCATCGCCAAACAGCCTACTATGTGAAGTTGTAGGGACTTTTTAGAAAGCCTTCATTTCCTCTTCGTCGATCTTCTTGAATCTCTCCACCAGCCGTTGGCCAATGTTGTGATCTTTCGAAAACCATTTGTCTTGAATTTTGATGGTATCGTCGTTCGCATCAAGTGCGTCTTTGATACCCTCATAATTCCAAACACCAAAGAGATTGAGATTGTTCCAATCAATCACGACCTCCTTGTAACCCTCTTCGTCGAGAGCTTTCTGGAGGACCTTGTTTGAAAGGTTGATGTACCCACTGACTGC
>JBDKKW010000016.1:0-20047 GCA_039795895.1 Candidatus Parcubacteria bacterium
AGCAGCCTGCTCGAGAAAAAGGTTTGGTGCGAACAGAGGGAAAGGAATATGTAGTCAAAGATGGAGACGTGATTGAATTTAAAATTTAAGCATCGTAGATGCTTCAATTTTAAATTCAATTACGTAAAATCCGCCTCACTATGGCGGATTTTACGTAAACTGAGTTCATAAATAGAGTTTAAGATCTAGCAAGATTTTAAATCCGAGATCCCACATCGGGCCTGTAAAGAGAGATGTGGGGCCGATTGAGTTTAAGATTTAGATAAAAGAAAAACTGCCTGAATCGGATGTCCGAATCGGCAGTCATTCATGGGTTTGTCTAGAATTACCCCATGTCGTGAACCATTCAAGGTTCCAATTGGGTCGCGCTTCTTACGAAGTATGGTTGCGACGGTAGAATTTCACTACCGACCTGGTACAGGTTGGGGAGCCGACATCTTGCTCCGACCTCACCACCAGGTTAGTAATGAGTATACATGATTGATTAGTTATGTCAATAGTATCTACTAAAATAAGTTTAAGATTTTGTGTAAAAAAAGAGGACTTGCCGACACAAGGTCAGCAAGTCCAATAACCCGAATGCCTTCGGTTTCTTTGTTCGGTGGACCGAATGTTAGAAACCTTTTCGCTCGCCACTACTTTGGCTCTTGGTTACAAAGCCAGATTAACATAATTGTTGCGAAGAGGGTAGTAAATTAAAAAGCCCGTCACATGTGACGGGCCCTGACTCCGCCTCTAGGAGATCAGTGGGCGTAACCTCGTAAGCGAGGAGTGATACCTTGAGAATGAGTTTAACACCATACCGGGATTAATGCTTCCCCCACATTGGGGCGTGTGCCCATAAAGCCAGGCAAACAACACACATGCCAATCGGAACAGTAATAAGGGCGATCCAGTACAGAACACTGAGAGTGCCTTCGTCACCGGTGTAGTCGTTGTCGGGCGAATAAGACCTCTTGTGTAGTTTGAGGGTCTTCCAAAGAATGGTCTCGATGAATGTCCCAATGAGCATAACGCAGAAGATCCGGAACTCAACGTGGGTGAGGAGTGAGTTGAATGTTTGCATAATTTTGGTGAGAAGAACGATGATTTTTCTGTGCTTTAATATACAGAGTATGAATGAATCTGTCAAATCCATATACAATTACAGAATATTGACATTGTGTTGGTATATGCTATAGTCACGCAGGAACTTTGAAAAGGATCTTTTATGCATCGTCGAGATCAATCGACTGGCTCAATAGGAGGAGAAACCTCTTTGCTGGGTCTGGTGTTTGTGCTAGTGATGATCGCCATCGTCTGGGGTTTCCATGACGCATTTGGTGTATTATCGTTTTAAGTCATTTCGTACGCCCCGAGCCTTTTCCCAAAGGCTCGGGGCGTTTTCTTTACTGTATTTTTTGAGTTGTCACTTTTGCGGTATACTGACGGCTATACAGGTATTACTTATTTATTTAATTTTTACACATGGATACCACCATTTCAAAACCAAAGACCAGTCCAAAAGATTTCTTCCTGCATTTGGGTGCCGTGATTACACTCTATGTGAGTGTGATCAGTTTGATTAATTTACTTTTTGAGGTAATCAATACGGCTTTTCCTGATGCGCTCGAGACTTATGTCGATCCGTATTCATACACCATGCGACTGTCGGTGGCGTCACTGATTATTCTCTATCCGCTCTATCTCTTTTTGATGCGAACGATTCGGGTAGACGTCGAGGCACATCCAGAAAAAAGAGAAGTAGGTGTGAGAAAATGGCTCACCTATCTTACGCTTTTTGTAGCGGGTATGGCGGTGGTGATAGATTTGATTACGCTGATTAATACGTTTTTGGGTGGAGAAATCAGCACGCGATTTGTACTCAAGATACTCACGGTGCTAATCGTGGCGGGAATTGTGTTTGGCTACTATCTTTATGATCTGAAAGTGTCGAACACTGCCAATCAAAAAATAATTGCAGGTTTTCGATGGGGGACACTTGCACTTGTGTTGGTATCGATTGTCGGTGCGTTTGTGCTAATTGGTTCACCGATGAAGCAGAGAGATTTACGATTTGATGAGCGACGCGTAACTGACCTCCAAAACGTGCAGTGGCAGATCATTAACTACTGGCAACAAAAGGGAGTGATGCCCAAAACACTCAGTGCATTGGAAGATCCGATTTCTGGATACAAGGTGCCGGTGGATCCGCAAACCAATCAGTCGTATGAGTATACCCTGGGAGGACAAAATAATGGATTCAAATTGTGTGCGACATTTGCTACGGACTCAGCAGTTTCTTCTGCGAAATCGGTGGCCTACTATCCAGCACAGTCTGAGAATTGGACTCATGGAGTTGGGAAGATGTGTTTTGATCGGACGATTGATGCGGATTTGTATCCGGTGAGGCCGACGAAGGGAATGTAGGAAAGATGTTAGTAGTTAGATGTTAGACATTAGATCAGATAGAAAAGTAGAGGGGCGCCTACGGCGCCCCTCTACTTTTAATCCCAAGCCAACAAAAAACCACCCAAAACGACTGAGTCGTTAAGGGTGGTCAAAATTCACTTCAAGCAAGCAGCGATATCTTCTCGGATCAATTCCCAGTGAGTACAATTAGCGATAGGTGAATCAGGGCCATCCTTTTTGCCATAGTAGGGTATACCCTGACGGGTGTATAAATGCTCCATTTCTACGTCTGGAGACTCGTTGCTGAGACGGTATCGGTGTGAGACAGAATCCATCCCAAGAAGGCACTCGAATCGATCATCCACAAAGTAGTCGATGTTGAGTTCTTTGCAGATAGGGCCCTTCTCGTGCCGGTGACGGCAGAAGCGGATGTTCTCCCGAAGCATTCTGGTTTGTTCCCAGAAGCTTTTGTAGTAGAGCCAGTTCCTGATCTTCTGTTCCCCAGCTTCACTGCATCGGGAGACGATGAAGATATCCTGAGGACCAAAGAGTCTGACCAATTTTGCGATTGACTCAAAAGCGCCGGGGATTGCCGGACGATCGAGATAGCGGGGGTCTTCGGAGATCTTATCGGGGTGGCCACACACGGGGCCATTTTGGATAATGACTCCGCCAAAATCAATGCCGAGACGGACAGGAAACGTGTGGTTAAAGATTGCGAGATTTTTCAGAGCTTCCATGGTATAGAGTGTTGTAAGGTGTAAGGTGCGATGTTTCTGAATACAAGTTTACATACTAATAAGTATTTGTCAAATACTGAGCTAGAAAAAATAGTACACCACAGTCAATATGCCTCTCTGGGGTTGACAAAAAGGGGTCGCTTGACTTAGACTGAGCGAAGTGATAGGGTAGTTGTATACAAAGATACACACAACAGTCACCACTGTAGTACGTATTAAATTTATTAATTAGTTTATTAACGTTTCGAACTATTTATATGGCAGAGATTACCTTTAAACCAAAGCAAGTTATCAAGCAACTCATCCTCGCGCTTCCTGAGCGTGCTCGTGATGTGGTGCAGAGTCGCTACGGCCTCGGCAAGGAGACCAAGAAGATGACTCTCGAATCAATCGGCAAGAAGTACGGTATCACTCGTGAACGCGTACGTCAGATTGAAAATTATGCGATCAATCACATCAAGAAGTCGAAGCAGTACAAAGAGCAGAAGTCGGCTTTTGACGAGCTTGAAACCTACGTACATAGTCTCGGCGCAGTGGTGGCCGAAGAAGACCTCTTGAAGCACGCTTCAAAGGATAAATCTCTCCAAAATCATATTCATTTCATGCTCGTGCTTGGCGATGCGTTCAAGAAAGAAAAGGAAGATGATAATTTTAAACACCGATGGCATGTCGACAAGGATCTTTCAGAAAAGATTCATGAATCACTCCACAAACTCTACAAGTCTCTTTCTGACGACGAAATTGTTCCTGAAAGTGATTTGATCTCAAGTTTCCTCGAACACTTGAAAGATGTGTCTGAGAAATACAAGACTGAGGAGGTAATGAAGCGCTGGTTGTCGATGTCAAAAATGATCGGCAAAAATCCGCTCGGTGAATGGGGCAAGTCTGCATCATCAAATATTCGTGCAAAGGGTGTTCGAGATTACGCATACTTGGTGATTCGCAAGCATGGTTCTCCAATCCACTTCCGTGATGTCGCAAAGCAGATTTCTGAATTGTTTAATAAAGAAGCTCACGTGGCAACAACCCATAACGAGCTCATCAAGGACCCTCGATTTGTGCTCGTTGGTCGCGGTCTCTACGCTCTCTCAGAATGGGGTTATATGACAGGTGTCGTAAAGGATGTGGTTCGAAAGATTATTGAAAAAGAAGGACCACTCACCAAGGAGCAGGTGATCGACAAGGTGCTCAAGGAACGCTATGTCAAAGAAAACACTATCTTGGTAAATCTCCAGAATCCAAAATTCTTTAAGAAGGATAAGGACGGAAAGTACTCGGTAGCGTAGGAGGTATAACGTATTAAGTATAAAGCAAAGAGAAAGAGGGGGCGCCGTAGGCGCCCCCTCTTTCTTTTATTCAGTATCAGGCTTTCCCCATACGTTATACTTTTTACATCATACTTCTGTTATACTATCTGCATATGTACGATCCGTATATTGAAAGCATTAATCAGCTACTGAGTATTGAGTTGGTTCAAAATGTACTCAGTGTTCTCCAAATGACATGGGTGATTTGGCTCCCACTCACACTTGCTTTGATATTCTGGAGTCTTTTTACCAAGTACACCCGGACCAAATTTATCGCGGAGACCAAGCACGTCTTGCTTGAGGTAAAAGTACCAAAAGATATGTTTAAGTCGCCACTCGCGATGGAGCTTTTCCTGAATGCTCTGCATCAGACTGGTGGAGAGAGTACTTGGTACGATCGTCAGGTGCTCGGCAAAGTGCGCGCATGGTTTTCACTTGAGATCGCGTCTTTTGGTGGCGAGCTTCATTTCTTTATCTGGACTCGCGAAGGACTCCGTCCGATTGTCGAGGCTCAGCTGTACTCGCAGTATCCAGGCATCGAGATTCAGCCAGCTGAAGATTATGCTAAAAAAGTAGACTATAGTCCCAAAACGCACTCTCTCTGGGGTGCAGATTTCGTACTCACCAAGCCAGATCCATTTCCTATAAAGACTTACACTGATTTTGGACTCGATAAAGATCCAAAGGAAGAATATAAGATTGACCCGATCACTCCCCAGCTCGAATTTTTGGGAGCACTCAAGCCTGACAATCAGATTTGGATTCAGTTTGTAGTGCGTGCACACAAAAAAGAGCCGGGTGAAAAGGATGATCCGCTCATAAAGATGTCCGAAAAAGAGATTAAGGGGATTATTGAAAAGGCGACCATCAAAAAGGATGATGAAGAAAAGACTGCGGTTTCTCAAAAATTGTCAAAAGTCCAACAGGAGGTAATTACTGCCATTGAGCGACATATGGCAAAGCACAACTTTGACGTGGGTATTCGAGTGATTTATCTCGCACCAAACGCCAGCTTCTCGGGTGGCTTGGTGCCCGGTATTATCGGTTCATTCAAGCAATATGGCTCTGCCAATATGAACGGATTCAAGCCAAACGGCTGGCTCACAGATTTTAATTACCCATGGCAAGATTACAAGGAGAGACGTAAAAATAAGGTGCGCGCTGAAGTGCTTGATGCGTATCGTCGACGATCATTTTTCTGGCCACCCTACAATTTTAATAAACACATCCACTTGAGTACCGAAGAGCTTGCGACTATCTATCACTTCCCAGGTCAGGTATCAAATACACCGTCGTTCAATCGTATCTTGTCGAAGAAATCAGAAGCTCCGGCAAACCTTCCGATTTAATTTGTTTCCGCGTGTATTGTATGGATATCCACCACCGAATCTCGGAATTAAAACTATTTTGGGAAGAAGTGTCGCTCATCAAGCTGACACTTTTTTTGGTCTTTTGTGGGAGCGTCGTCTCATCGATCTTTTATGGATTATTTTGGCGACCACCGGGCGCTTTTCCCAAACAAGCCTTCGTGCATATTGTGTCAGGGCGAGGACTTTCCAGTGTGGCAGATGAGCTGTATGCCAAGCATTTGATTATTTCGCCATTTTGGCTCAAGACGTTTGTAGTGCTTTCGGGGGGTTCAAAGAAGGTGTTTGCTGGCGACTACGCTTTTCCCACACCTGAAAATCTCTTTTCAATATCAGCTCGGATTACTTCGGGGGATAGTAGGCTCGAGCCAATCAAAGTGACGATTCCCGAGGGTACTTCGGTCAAGGAGATGGCAAAGATTTTTGATGATGTTCTGCCGTTGTTTGATACCAAAGAATTTTTAAAGCTCGCAGAATCAAAAGAAGGATTTCTATTTCCCGATACGTATTATTTTTTACCAAACGAGACTGCAAAGACGGTGGTGCTTGCGATGGAGAAGAATTTTACTCGAGCGACTAATACTATCAAATCTGAACTTACTGCCTTTAAGAAGCCCCTGAAAGACGTGGTGATTATGGCCTCATTGATTGAGGAAGAGGCGCGGACTACTGAAACACGACGTATTGTGGCTGGGATTTTGTGGAAGCGACTGTCTTTGGGGATGCCTCTCCAGGTGGATGCGGTGTTTCCCTATATCAATGGCAAAAATACGTTCCAGCTCACCATTGATGATTTGGCGATTGATTCGCCGTACAACACGTACAAATACAAAGGGTTACCGGTGGGACCGATCTCAAGTCCTGGACTCGATGCGCTGAAGGCGACACTATCACCGATCAAAACTCCGTATCTCTTTTATCTTTCTGACAAAGAGGGGAATATGCACTATGCGAAGACGTTTGAGGAGCACGTGGCGAATAAAGAGAAGTATCTTTAAAACAGTCACAGTCGGCGCACTTGATTGAGTACAATCACCTACTGGGTCAGTGTTGCTTCGCTCAGCTGTATGTCAATATACAGCTTAGTCACAAGGCCTATCGTTTATGATAGGCACCTGTAGACGGCCTCCTCGCGCCTCATTCAGCAGAATGACCTACTGGGTCGAATTGCATCCGACTGTGACTGTTTTAATCGTTTAATAAAAATAGAAAAAGGCGTGGAGATATTGTCTATTTGCTATTTTAATGGTATATCAATGTTGTGAAAGCAGTGACTAGGAAACAAAAGGTCTATGTCGGTATGTCGGGCGGAGTTGATAGCTCTGTCTCTGCGGCGTTACTCAAGGAGGCTGGCTACGACGTGACCGGAGTATTTATCAAGGTGTGGCAACCTGACTGGATCACCTGTACTTGGCGAGAAGATCGACTCGATGCAATGCGTGTGGCGGCCAAGCTCGGTATCCCATTTGTTACGCTCGATCTTGAAAAAGAATACAAAGAAGAAGTGGTTGACTATATGATTGCTGAGTACAAGGCTGGGCGAACTCCAAATCCGGATGTAGCCTGCAACCGCTCAGTAAAATTCGGTGGTTTTTATAAATGGGCGATGATGCAAGGAGTGGATTTTGTAGCGACAGGACATTATGCGCAGATAAAAAGACTATCAACTAAAGACTATCAACTATCAACTGGTCGTGACTCCAACAAAGACCAATCCTATTTCCTCTGGACACTTACCCAAGAGCAACTAGCTCACACACTTTTTCCTGTGGGAGATATCGAAAAGCCCGAAGTGCGCAAGCTTGCTCATAAATTTGGCTTGATTACTGCCGACAAAAAAGATAGTCAGGGGTTGTGCTTTATCGGCAAGATTGATATTAAAGATTTTTTGAAGCGCTCGATCTCCGCAAAAAAAGGGAAGGTTCTCTCTGTTGATGGAAAAGTTATTGGTACGCATGATGGTGCCACTTTCTTGACGATTGGTGAGCGACGCGGATTCACTATTACTCACAAGACCACGCTTGATGCACCGTACTATGTAGTCGTTAAAGATGTGAAGAAAAATACAGTAACCGTCTCACACAAAGAGCCGGGAGGTAGCCTGGAAGGTGCGGTATCGGAGATGACGATCAAAGATATGAATTGGATTCGTGAAATACCAAAAGTTGGCGATACTTTTTTTGTGCGCACTCGGTATCGCCAAACACCTGAGTCGGTGACCCTTGTCTCGCTATCAAAATCAAAAGCGGTATTTCATTTTAAAAATTCACAAAGCACGATTACTCCTGGTCAGTCAGCAGTATTTTACTCTGAGGATGAGTGTCTTGGAGGTGGAGTTATTTCTTAGTCCCTCCGGTCTATCTTACTCTCTTGCTTCTTATCTTCTGCTCTGTATTCTGGTATACTTTCCCGTATGCGTATCAAAAAATCCGACGGTAGTCTCGAATCGTTTGACTCTCAAAAATTAATGGCGTCGCTGGTGCGAGCCGGAGCTGCGCCAGAAGTCTCTGCTGAAATCGCTTCTCATATCGAACACGAACTCAAAGATGAGATGCCGACCTCACAGATTTATCGCCATGCGTTTGAATTACTCCATCGTCATGCCAAACCTATTGCGGTATCCTATTCTCTCCGTCATGCTATCGCTGAGCTTGGACCGTCTGGTTTTCCGTTTGAGAAATTTGTAGCGGAGATTTATAAAGCATCAGGGTATGAGACGGTCACTGGGGTGATTGTGCAGGGTAAATGCGTGCCACACGAGATGGATGTGGTGGCGTGGAAAGGGGATGAACTCATTTTTGTTGAAGCAAAATTTCATAATGAATTTGATTTGAAATCTGATTTGAAGGTAGCGCTCTATGTGAAGGCGCGGTTTGATGATTTGAAGGGGAGGGAGTATGAATTTGGGGGCAAGATGCGGAAGCTTTCCCATGCGCTCCTGGTGACTAACACTAAATTTACCTCAACGGCTATCGACTATGGTGTTTGTGCAGGACTTTCGATGATCGGATGGAATTATCCTGCGAAAGGAAATTTACATCATATGATTGAGGATTCTGGATTGCATCCCATCACCGCCATCACCTCACTTTCCAATGTCGAGAAAAAGAATTTGATTGATCAGGGAAAGGTGCTCTGTCGATCGATCAATACTGAAAGCGCTTTGAAATTGGCAGGCATCCGTCCAGAAAAAATTCCAGGAATTTTGGAGGAGATTAAGGTGGTGTGCTAGGAGAGGGGGGTATAAAGTAAAAAGTACAAAGTATAAAGTGAAGAGGGGAATCAACCCCAGAAATTACTCCGTAATTTCTGGGGTTGATTTGACAGTAGTGTGATGAATATGATACTTTAAAAAAGGAATAGAACCTCAAAAAGAAAGCCTTGTTATGGCAAGGAAATCACAAGATATTGCGTTTGAACGATTTTTGGATCAGCTTCGTGAGATGATGGGGGTGGGTTGGAAAGCACAGTTGGAAAAGTTTGAAATTCAACCCCAACAACCGGTTCTGCGTTTGCGTCCACCAAGTGGGGGTAAATTCTTCTTCTGTCCAGTCACAGCTGTGGTGAGACACAGGATTCATCGTGAATTTCCTTCGGGTGCGGTAACATCAGTGTCTGATCCGGAGCGACGGGCAGAGCTCGCAAAGGTGTGTTTGGTTAGTGCACGCCTTGCCTATAGCATTGCCCTTGCAGCCGATAAAGGTACACTCGGGCATAGGCGGTACAATCGTTCGTATCGTCGCCGACTTCTCAAGGTGTGTGGACTTCGGGAGTCCACGGTGGTGAAAGTTTAGTTTTTGGGCCGTTCTGTTTTCAAAATTAAAAACAGAACGGCTTTTCTATTTTCTTGTTTATAATCTGTATGTCTTATACAATGCACCTATGAATATTTCTCATTCTAAAAATTCTTTCCGCGAAAAAGTGCTGGCATTTGTAAAGACGATACCGGAAGGGTCGGTGGCGACCTACGGCTATGTGGCCAAGCAAGCAGGCAAACTAAAAGCTTCGAGAGCCGTCGGTGCTATTCTCAAAACCAATTTTGATCCCAGCATTCCCTGTCATCGCGTCATTCGAAGTGACGGCTCACTTGGCGGATACAATCGCGGAGCTATTCAAAAACGTGCTCGTCTCAAAAAAGAAGGCGCGATTGTATGATTTGTATTTTCGATGGTGAGCGTTTTCTAAAAAAGCTCCTGAAAAGATGAAAGATGTATTAATGGTACAAGAGTTTCAATTGTGCCTGACTGTTTCGTTTTTCCGTATCTATCTGTATACTAATGCGTATGAAAAACAATCCTTCAAAAACTCCGCGAACAAAGAAAGCGACGGTATCTCAGGCAAGCACTTCAATCAAAACCAGTTGGGATTTGGGACTACTTTATGACTCACTCGAGGACCCTCGCATCGAGCGCGATATGCTGATGCTCGAAAAGTCATGCGCTGATTTTGCCAAAAAATATTCAGGAGCGGTGGGTAAGTTCTCTGACCCCGTCTTTCTCAAGGGGGCACTCACGGAGTACGAAGCTTTTTGTGCGGATATTTCTGGAGTGAAGCCGTTGATGTATCTCCACTACTCAAAAGCGCTCGATGGTACGAACACTACACTCTCGGCAATGATCAACAAGCTCACTGAGCGTGCGACTTTTGCTCACAACCAAATCCTGTTTTTCGACCTTGCGCTTGGATCGCTTTCACAAGCGGACAAGGACAAACTTCTTGTCGATAAGACTCTTTCTCATTTCTACTATTTTCTTTTCAGACTTTTCGAAGCAAGTAAGCACCAGCTCTCGCTCCCTGAAGAGAAGATCCTCAATCTTAAATCACAACCAGCGCACAGTCTCTGGGTGGCAAGCGTGGACAAGCTTCTCTCGGCAGAAGAGATCGAGTGGAAAGGTAAAAAGCTCCCGCTCGCCGAAGCACAATTTATGCTAAGTGGCTTGCCCGCAAAAGACCGTCAGCTTATCCAGAAAAAACTAAACGCTGTCTACAAAAAGATTGCTCCAGCAGCTGAGGCGGAGCTTAATGCGATTGTGATTGATAAAAAGATCAACGATTCTTTACGTGGTTTCAAAAAGACCTACAGTGCTGCGGTACTCGGCGATCAAAATGACGAGACGATGGTGGAGACTTTGGTAGATAATGTCACCAAGCATTTTGAGATTAGTCATCGATTCTATGCGATTAAGGCCAAGCTCTTGGGTCTAAAAAAGCTTACCTGGGCAGATCGATCGGCGCCACTAGGCAATGTCACTAAGAAGTTTACCTTTGAAGATAGTGTGGAAATTTTGCGAAAAGCCTTCGGTGCAGTGGACCCAGAATTTAGAGCGATCTTGGATCGTTTTTTGGCAAACGGCCAGATCGATGTCTATCCAAAAAAAGGAAAAGAGGGTGGAGCGTTTTGCTCAGGTACGACGGGATTGCCGACTTTTGTCTTTCTCAATCATATCGACAACAAAAATTCGCTACTGACGTTTGCCCACGAAATGGGTCACGCGATTCATACTGAATTGTCGAAAAAGCAAACCCCACTTTATGATGGCTATACGACACCAAATGCCGAAGTAGCGAGTACTTTCTTTGAAAACTTTGCTTTTGAGGAAGTATTTAAGACGCTTTCAAAAGAAGAACAGATGATCGCGCTCCATGACCGTATCAACGACAGTATCTCGACAGTCTTTCGACAGATTGCGTGCTTCAATTTTGAACATGCACTACACACAGGGATTCGAGAGAAGGGGGAGTTGGCTAAAGAAGAGATCGCAAAGCTCTTGAATACGTGTATGTCAGCGTATCTAGGTCCACAAGTGACTCTGACACCTGATGACGGCTACTTCTTTGTGTCTTGGGGGCATATTCGTCGATTCTTCTATGTCTACTCGTACGCGTACGGTGACTTAGTGAGTAAGGCGTTGTATCGAAAATACAAAGCAGATCCGAGCTATTTGTCGGCGGTAAAAAGCTTCTTGACCGCTGGGGGAAGCAAGAGCCCAAAAGATATTTGGAAGGACGCGGGGATTGATATTACTAATCCCCAGTTTTTCGTGGAGGGACTAAAAGCTATTGAGGATGATATACTTACTCTTGAAAGTCTCTATAAGAGTTCATCTAAAAAATAAATGCCACCACTCTTCGAAAATTTGTCGCCAGAATTTTGGATACTACTGTTTGTTATTGGCTTTTCGCTGAGTGTGTTGTTCGCCTTGTATGGACATTTGGGGCATGCTAGAAAAATACACCGAAGGAAACATCACTTCTACGATCACACGATGGCAAAGCACAAGAAGGAGATTATGCACTATGCTTTTTTGCATGATGGTGTGGTGACCAACAATATCGTGGAGCTTTTATGTCGGGTGCATAGTGCGAAGGCAGACGTATATTTAAAATCACTCGAAGATGAGAAGAAATTGAAGTGTATTGGAAAGAAGAGTGGATCAGTGTTTTATCAGATTGTGTAGGAGTGTAAAAACGGCCGGCGCCTTTGAGAAAAGGCGCCGGCCGTTTTTTTATTGTCTTGCGTTCAAACGCATTCAGAGCTACGATTGTTTGAGAAAGAACGTTCTTCGTCTACCTAGTTATGAAAAAGCTCTCTCACCCTGAGTTTACCTTCCTGTTACAACTCTCGATTCAAGGTTTGGTCACCTTTGGTACACCGAGGTCTCTCACGATGTTGACCGAAATACTGATTGAGTTGAATGCTAAAAGGGATTACCCGCGTTTGCCCGATGATATTGCTCGTAGTGCCGAATTGTATAATCGTGCACTTATGGTCGAGGAAGTATTTGGGTTTACGGCGCTTCAGCTGGTGTCTAATTGCCCGAGATGCAACCAGATCTTTGCAATGGCGGGGACACGCGAGAGTGAGACTGATCATAAGGTCTGTCGACAATACACCCTTTGTCCATTTTGTCGTCACCAGTTTGACTCGAGTTGCTGGCCGATCCACCCACTTCGGAATGTTCCTGCGAGACTTGCGAATGTTTTGGTGGGACAAGAATAGTTTTTGACGAGCCGTCCGTTTTTCGGGCGGTTTTTTCTTGGCCTCCGGCAAAGCCGGCCAAGAAAAAACCGCCCGAGACTATATCTCGAGCGGCTCTGTCACTGTATCTGCATCAGGATCTGGTCGGCTTGCTTGACCACTTCGATATCGGCTTTGTGTCCGGAGTAATACGAACACACCCGCCCCACAAAAGTGCCGTCACGACAGAGGAGTGCAAGGGCACCGAGTAGGTCTTGGGCACGGTGGAGTGAAAAAAGTTCGCGTGCCTCGTCCGCACTGTGCTCTTGAATCCAAGTCACTTGATCGTGATGAGGCCAAAAGCGAAGCATTTTGCCAGCCTTTGAGAGACGGTAGAGATACGGAGGCCACCCTTGCGCGTGTGCCCCGCAAATCTTCATCAGTAGTTTGATGTCGGGTAGGACGTAGATTCTCTCCCATCGCCCTAGTCCTTTGTAATCACACACAATCTTGAGTGTGAGTTTTCCGTCTTCAGATGGGGTAATACTGGTAAATGCAGTTTCTGGTCCGCGTTTTTCGCGGTACTCAAAATACACTTCTCGGGGCACCATGTAGGTCGGGAAGTCCGTTTGAAGTGTATGTGAAGACTGAATGAGTGGCATCAATACCTCCATTGCTCGTCCATGATATGGAGGCCACACACTAGAGCCAATCGACACCCCTAGGACATTGGAAAAACGAGTGGCGAGGATGTGTTCGGGGACGTGCACTTGTGTGTCGTCGATTTGCAAGACGATCCTGGGCTTTTCGGTGCTCGCGTGTTGAGGTTTGATGACCAATTGACGGTCATCAGTTGTGTCGAGTGTCCAGGCGAGGGAATTAGGGTTTGGCGAAAGCAATAGTGTTGCTCGTCGTCCCCAAAAGTCTTTGCCACGCAAAATAACTTCTTTGTCGAGTACGGAAGCGGTCATATCAATCCTTTCTGTAAAGTGCGATTCTGATTTCGATAGTACCAGAGGAAGTATAAAGTATCAAGTAAAACCACCCTGCTCTGCCAAGGCTACGCAGGTTTCTCAATTTTGCAACCACCAGCAAGACTTGTGGACAAAATTGGGAAAAAGAAAACCGCCCAAGGCTCGGAAGCCAAGGGCGGACGTTAAAAGAACAGGACTCACGTCTTCGGACACAACTTGAGCCAGCGGACGGACACGAGACGGTAGTTCACCACCCCCAGAATCGCGCCCACGACAGCTCCGATCAGCGCATTTCCCGAGAAGTAGCCGATCGTGGCTCCAATGACGGAATCGACGAAGCAGATCGTACGGATATCCGAGTGCACGTGGATGAAGACGCCTTGGGCGAACTGCATGCATTGGCTAATAAACCACGGCACGCGGACTGCTATCCAATACAGAAGGCTGAGGCTGTGCCAGATGAGGCCAAGTGGGTTGAAGTTGCGGATGAAACTGTAGGTCATATCCCAAAGATCCTCATTTTTCCTCTCGACATGCCAAATCATGGCGTATGCCATAAAACACATAAATCCGCTGACACCACCGACTGCTGAGACGGTGGTAATTGCATCAGTAAGTGGGCCAGCAGCTCCCAACATGCCACTCTTAACTCCTGAGAAAAAGAGTGTGGATAAAAACAGCATCCAATTGAGTGTTACGAGAAGTATCCCTAGGAAGATACACACTACAACCAGAGAGCCGTTCACCAGAAAATTCCAGGCCGGACGGAGGTTTTGAATAATCTGTTGCCGTTTCTCTTGCTCCCGACACGCCGCGACGATTTCCTTGAACTGGTAGCTCACATAGCCGACGAGGCCACCAATGAAGGCGCCAACCGACCAGAGGTATTTACCGTATTCAAAGTGCTTGGCGAATTCGAGCGAGAACAGGGCACCAATGAAGGCACCGAGAGCGCAGGCGAAACCGATCCGTTTTTCCGTATTCATTTGTCAATCTTTCACTTTGTGTTTAATGACCCTTAAACGTTGGGTGAGTGAGGCTTTTACCTACTCAAGTTCCATTTAATATGATACTCCTAATAATGATAAAAGTCAAGAGTATTAGAAATGGCTAAAAGTGGGTGTTTTTGGTACTATTGGGCGACTAACCTATTTCTGATGCAATCCCACGAAATTCGCTCACGATTTTTAAAGTTTTTTGAAAAGCGGGGACACGCTATCATCCCGTCGGCATCTCTCGTGCCCGAAAACGACCCTTCAGTACTTTTCAACACCGCAGGTATGCAACCTCTGGTACCATATTTGATGGGTCAGAAGCATCCAATGGGTACACGTATTGCGGATGTGCAGAAGTGTGTACGTACCGGTGACCTCGATGATATTGGAGATAATCGCCATTTTTCTTTTTTTGAGATGTTGGGTAATTGGTCGTTGGGAGATTATTTTAAAGAGGATGCCATCAAATGGAGTTACGAATTTTTAACTTCCAAGGGAGAAGGTTTGGGTCTTGATCCAAAGCGACTGTATGTAACTGTTTTTGCTGGTGATGAAAATGCACCAAAAGACACTGAATCAGCAGAGATCTGGAAGCGTCTAGGTATTCCTGAAAACAGAATTTATTTTTTGCCTAAGGAAGATAACTGGTGGAGTCCCGGTGACAATGGTCCTTGTGGTCCATGCAGTGAAATGTTCTATGATATGTCTGGGACTGTGGGAGACCTCACTCCAGCAGGTTTTCTTGAAGCTACAAAAAAAGAAGAGGTGATCGAGATCTGGAACGACGTCTTCATGGAGTACGAAAAGAAGGATGGAAAAGTTATTGGTAAACTCAAGCAAAAAAATGTGGACACTGGTGCCGGCCTTGAGCGTATGACGGCGGTGATGCAAGGGAAGAAGACGGCGTATGATACAGATTTGTTTGTGAGTATTATGAACGGTATTAAATACCGAGCAGGTATTGAGACCAATTCAGTAAAATACAACGAAAAATCTGCGCGTATTATTGCTGACCATTCTCGTGCGGCGATGTTTTTGATTTCTGATGGAGTTATTCCCTCAAATAAGGATCAGGGGTATGTGTTGCGACGCCTTATTCGCCGTGCAATCACACAGTCTTATAATAATCTCGGTATTAGTTTGAAAGATCGTTTTGTCTCCAACACAGTGGCTGAATTTGTTGCTATGTATAAAAGCATTTATCCAGAAGTCTCGAATCACGCTGTCCTAAAAGTTATTTCAGACGAAGAGGATAAGTTTTCTAAGACGCTCGAGCTTGGCCTCAAAGAATTTGAAAAAGGAATTGATCCGTTTGTGCTCGCGACGACATACGGCTTCCCAATAGAGCTCACTCTCGAGCTCGCAAAGGAAAAGGGTCAGACGATAGATCTTGAGGCTTTCCATAAAAAGATGTCGGAGCATCAGAAGCTCTCACAAACAGCATCAGCAGGAATGTTTAAAGGTGGACTTGCGAATCACAATGAGCAGACGGTGAGATTGCACACCGCGCACCACCTCCTTTTGGCTGGACTACAGGCGGTCGTTGATACAAAGATAAAGCAAAGGGGAAGTAATATTACTGAGGAACGTTTGCGTATGGATTTTCTCTGCGACCACAAGCTTACCGATGAAGAAAAGAAAAAGGTAGAAGACTGGGTAAATGACAAAATTGCGTTGAGTCTGAATGTCGTTCGCAAGGAAATGCCTCTCGCTGAAGCGCAGAAGATTGGTGCGGAGATGGAATTTGGTGCGAAATATCCTGAAGCGGTTTCGGTTTATTTTATTGAAGACAAAAACGGTAATCCAATCTCAAAAGAATTCTGTGGTGGTCCGCATGTCAAAAATACCAGAGAGCTCGCGGGACCGACTGGAGCTTGGAAATTCAAAATCGCCAAAGAAGAAGCGGTTTCGGCTGGGGTGCGGAGAATTAAGGCGGTACTGCAATAGTTGTTAGTCTAGAGTTTATAGAAAAACTCCCCGAAAATCGGGGAGTTGTGCTGTGCTCAGATGAGCGAGGTTCGCGAGCCGTGAACGGTGACATGGATACGACCGCCGTCAAAGCGTTGGTTGCGGTAACCGTAGTCGGGTTCCTCGGCACCATAGTTTCCACCAGTCATCGCTCCATGCACTATTTGTTGAGCTTCGAGACGCGAGATAGACGTTTTTCTACCCACAGCAGTGAGACATTGTTGTTGCACAGTGGGGTCAAGGTCACCAATCCATTTGGCAAAATCTGCCGGACTCATACAATTCCTTTCTCTTTGGTTCCGTGATTACTATAGTCCTGGCTTGCATAAAAAGCAATGGGCAAAGAAAAGCCCCGTCTAGTAGACGGGGTAGTGTGTTCAAAAGAACTATGTCAGGGCGTTAGTCTTGCGACGACGGAGGCTGACTCTGAGACCTGAAGGGCCAAATGGACCAGAGCGCGATTCATTTTTGGATTTGTCTGGACGAAGTCTGCTCAGTACGTTTGTCAGGATATTGAGAGCTGTTCCGTGCTGAATCCGCTTTCGTGCACCAAACACTCGAATACATTCCTTTTTGACTTTGGCACCGTATTTAAGTTCACCAAGCATTGCTCCAAATTCTTTGCGGGTCAACATATTATTTCCTTTCTCTTTGGTTCCGTATTTAGGATAGCGCCGACTAGTATAAAAAGCAATACACAAAAAAAGTTATTGATTTGAGATGCCCCGAAAAATGGCTGCCATTTTTCGGGGCATCGCCCAGTGATTAAATTAGGAATTTATTTTCTGGTCTGTTGTCTGTTGTCTGTGTTCTGTTATACTTATTCCCATGTCCTTTCTTTCTCTTTTTACCCGTAACCGTCAAGAAGTTGATCTGATTCTTGATATTGGTAGTGGAAGTGTCGGAGCGGCTTTGGTAGTCGTGGGCAAAGATTCAGTGCCTAGTGTGGTATATACGGTGCGCAAAGATATTGGCTTTCAAAAACGACTTGATCCCAAGCGCCTACCGATTTTGCTTACCGACGCACTCATTTCTCTATTGAGTGTGGTGGTAAAAGATGGCATGAAGCATCTTCGCTTTACTCAGTCTGGGATGGGGGCTATTCGTGATGTACATATCCATCTAGCATCACCTTGGTATGTGTCCCACACAAAAACGATTACGATCAAAAAAGAAGTGCCGTTTGAAGTGACACGACAAGTCTTGCGATCACATATTCAAGAGGAACAACAAGCACTCATCAGCTCTCTCCCTGCGCACGAAGGGCAATTTGAGGAGGGGATTCGACCGGTCGAACACTCAGTCATCAAGCTCCTACTCAACGGCTATGAGACTGCAGTACCTTTTGGCAAGATGGCAAAAGAGCTGTGCCTCTCGGTGTATGTGAGTTTGATGCCGGAGACTATCGCCCAGGTGATCGAGACTGCTATTTACAGCACTTTTCATCCTCGAAAAATACAATTCCACTCGTTTGGCATGTCAGCCTTCACTTCGATTCGTTCACTCTATCCTGAGAGCAATGATTTTGTGTTTCTCGATTTTGGCTCTGAAGTCTCAGAATTATTTTTGGTCCGACGAGGAGCATTTGCCGATGGGGTATCGGTGCCGTGTGGTAAACACTCGTTTGTGCGGATGGTAGCACAAGATTTGGCTGTCGATGAATCGGTGGCGCTGTCTTCGATTCGTCTCGTTACAAGCAAGCAGGCTGATCCTTCGGCACAAGCTCGGATGAGTAGCTCGTTCGCTCGGATCAAGGAGGAGTGGCTCGCACACCTCTCTGTTGCTCTCGATTTACTCGACAAAGAAGTATCACTCCCTGAGACGGTGTATGTCACCGCAGATGCTGATATGCTTCCGCTCATCGCTGAGTATGGCAAGGAATTATCTGTCGCATCACTCGGGCAACAGTGGCATCCGATGCATCGCGTAGTGTCGGTATCGGATATCTTGCCGTATGTGCATTTTTCAGTAGGTATTACCACTGATATCTTTTTGGGTTTGGAAGTTCTCTCGGTGTATCATCAGGGTGACGCGTTGGAGAATGCTTAGTTTTCCCCAGTATTTTGTACGGTAGGGTAAAAAAGTTTTGTGATATACTAGATGCAGTACTTCGTAAGGCGCTCTTACTACGCCTATAAAATTATTTATGCCAAAACAAACCATACAAGACGTGACTCCTCCAGAACGACGCAGTATTCGCAATATTCCTGTCTCAAACACTCGTCGAGTCTTTTCTCGGCGTGAGGATGATGCCGAAGAAGAGGTGGAGGTTCGTCGCCCAAGAAACTCTGGTTCAGAAAATCACGGTCACTCAAGGATGATTCTCTGGGGAATCGCTTTCCTCTCACTCTTAGGTCTTGCAACAGGTCTTTCAGCGGTATTTGCCTCAACTACTTTTGAAGTTACCCCTACTATCGCCCCAGTGTCATTTGATCAGGATATTGTTGCGTATCGTGAAGCAAAGGGAAATACGCCGAGTTTGCTCTATACCGTCATGACCGTCACTCGTGAAGCAACTGCGTCCGTCCCAGCCACTGGTGAGGAAGCGGTATCAAAAAATGCGACCGGTAAAATTATTATTTACAACAAATACACTACCGCTTCTCAGCGACTTATTAAAAATACCCGATTTGAGACAGCAGACGGACTCGTATTTCGTATCAAAGATGCTGTGGTGGTCCCTGGAGCAAAGAAAGGTGGTGCTGAATTGACTCCGGGAAGTGTTGAGGCGGATGTGTACGCTGATCAACCAGGTGAAAAATACAACATTCCTCTTTCTGACTTTACTATTCCTGGCTTCAAGGGTGATCCTCGATACAACGCGTTCTATGGGCGCTCAAAAGAGGCGTTTACCGGTGGATTTGTGGGTACTATTAAAAAAGTGGATCCTGCGGTACGAGCTCAGGCAATTTCTGACTTAAATACCAAGCTTGCAAAAGAGATCGATGCCGAAGCGCTTGCTGAGAAACCAGATGGATTTGTTTTGTATGATAAAGCAAAATTCGTAACGTTTACCGAGCTTCCTGATGCGACCGTGGATGGCAAGGCTGTGATTGGTCTTCGAGCGACTCTCTCGGGAATCATTTTTGATAGCAAACAGCTTGCGACAACCATCGCTGAGGGAATTGTGCGAGGCTATGCAGAAGAGCCTGTGTATAGCCCAGACATTTCAAAACTCAATTTCTTCCTCAATCGAGATAAGGTGCGACTTGATACCGACAAGCAAGTCACGTTCCATCTTTCAGGACCAGTGCGAATTGTGTATGCGCTTGATGAAGTAGCTTTTACCAAGGATGTCTTGGGTAAGTCTGTGGGTGATCTTCCTGCTATGCTCAAGAAATATCCAC
>JBDKKW010000017.1:0-19615 GCA_039795895.1 Candidatus Parcubacteria bacterium
CACAAGACTCTGAACGTTCCGTCTTTGGAAGGTGAAGAGTGTACCGTTCCTGTAAGGAAACGGTGAGTACCCCCTTTATTATCATTAAAAACACCCACCGAGTGGTGGGAATCTTTAGTGGATCGCGATTAGTATTACCTAGTTAATAACTAGGTGGGTGCCCTCAGTGTATATGCCAAGGCACTACACGATTCGGACTCCCTGAAATTTAATATCTAGAAAATACTAGACACGATCCTACTCACAATTATACGCCGACTACTTTTGAGCGCAATACACAATGCAACAATACGACACACTTTTAGAAAAATTAAACGGAACTACTCTGAGGCCGGAGCCTTCAGAGTAGTATCCAGGAGGGATTGGAGGTTTACGTCCCAGTTTTTTATATGGTGGAGCACGCGACACGCGTCGGTCAGAATATATTCATATTCATCGGAGACGTGGCAATTTGTACCCCTTAAAAATATATGTATAGGGACAACACAATCCTCACTTTATTTTACTCCGCCCCTACCAGTTGTCTATTTTAGAGTCAACCAAAAAAGTGTACAACCTGTGTACAAAAGGTGGACGAAGACGAGGCCCGACATTAGTAGTCAGACATTGGACATTTGAGTGAAGGTGGCCAAAATAACTATCTAGCCTACTAAAGAAAAACTTGTCTTAATGGTACAAAATACTTTCTGGCAAATAGGAGTATTCGATAATCTCGTCTTTTGAAAACCAATGCTTGATTTCATCTTCTGCTTCTTTGACCGAAGTAGATGCGTGCACGAGATTGCGGATCGCTCTCCCCGACTTATTTGAAAGCTCATATGAATCGAGCACAAAATCTCCACGAATCGTCCCTACATCCGAAGAGAGTGGTTCGGTCCCTCCGGTGAGTTTGCGAACAATCGCCACTGCGTGTGCCCCCTGCCACACCATTGCAATCACCGGCCCTGAAGTGAGGTACACTTTTAAGAATCGTAAAATAGCGTTCCCCATTTCAAGCGGTTCATCATAGGTAGGAGTTTTGCCATTTTTCTTGGCACTATTGATTGACTTCTCTCCAGCAAGACGAATCCACTCCGGATCAATAGTGTAGTGCTTCTCAATCAACTCCTCACTCGGGATCATCAGCTTCATCGCTACTAGCTTGAGGCCAATTTGCTCATAGCGCCTAATAATTTCTCCCACGAGCGAGCGCTGAATACTATCGGGCTTCAAAATAACAAGAGTTTGTTCGGTGTGCATAGATTACGGGGTGTTAGTGATAGGTGGTACTGGGACAATCGGCTTCTTCTCATACTTTTTCATAATTGCTGACTCAACTGTCGCTCGGTCTCGCCCATAGGTGAGATACGAGAGCTCCTTCATCTTGTCGATAATTGCCGGATTCCCCTGTGGCGGTGGCAACATTTCGACATTAAACGGCGTTACCGTCCTACCCGACACCAAGAGCTTTACATAGGCATTGCGGTTGTCGATATTCATGATATCAGAAGCGGTAAACGTCGGGGTAAACTGCTTTTCTAGATATTCTGCATCTTCAGCTCCCACCCGGAAGACCGCAAGCGAGCCGACGTTGCCGAAGACGGCGTCTTTAATTTTCTCTTCAAGCTGAGCAATAAACTGGTGCGCAATGGTGAGCGACAATTTGTACTTTCGAGCTTCAGAGAGGATGGTGGCAATCGAATCGGTCGTGATATTTTGGAATTCGTCGATATAGAGATAAAACGGAGGTAACTCTTTACCAAATGAATCCGCGCGAGAGAGAGCTGCCATCAAGATCTTGCCGACCAAAATCAAGCCGATCAGGTTGGCATTGATATCTCCCAGTCGCCCCTTTGAAAGGTTGACCAACAGGATCTTTTTGTCATCCATAATCTGTCGGAAGTTGAATGAGGACTTCTCTTGGGCAATCACCGGGCGCATAATTTCGTTCGACAAGAAGACGTCGAACTTGCTGGTGATATACGGCACAATGTTTGCAAGTGACGACTCCCCACCCGCCTTCTCAGCAATCTCTTTCCAAAACTGAACGACGATTGGGTTTTTACATTTCGAAAGCTTCATATCACGGAAACTCTTGACCGCAAGCACACGTGACACATCAAGCAGTGTACATCCAGACTCTGGATCCTCAATCACAAGCATCACTGCGTTTCTAAAATACTGCTCGAACATCGGTCCACCTGCCGTCTTCATATCAAACAACTTGTTGAAAATCGACAGCATTTCATTGACCACAAATGTCTTCTGCTCGGGGAATCGTACGTCATACTCGAGCATATTGAGCGCCACTGGACGAGTCGTATAGGCAGGATCAAAATAAATCACATCAGCATAGCGCTCAGGTGGGACCACCGAGAGTAGGTCTTGGATATCTGAACCGTGGGGATCAATAAAGCACACGCCCTTGCCGGCTTTAATATCTTGCGCGGCCATATTTTTAATCAAAGTCGACTTACCGGTCCCAGTCTGACCGATGGTATAGAAGTGACGCAAACGATCCTCCTCTGCCATCACAATCTGCGTGCTCTGACCTCGGTGAGTATTGGTACCCAAAAGTAGTCCTACGGTCGGTAACCCAAGAGGCGCTGGAGCCGTATTTGCTCGAGCTCGCTTGAGCTGAGGCGCAGACGTACTCGCTGTCGCCTGAGGAAAATGAAAGACTGTCGTTAATTCACCGATACTTAACGGCAACACATATTCATCTCGAATTTCTCGAAACGAAAATTGTCGGAGTATCTGCAATAAATTACTCTTTTTGAGTCGCTCAAAAGAAAAGCCATTGCCGTGGGTATCGGTAAACTGATTAAAAGCCGACTCAACATGCTCAAGTAGCTCGAGTGCTCGGGATTCACTTTCAGCTGAGGCGACAATTCGAATCTCTGTCTCGACAATGGTTGTTGAGACCTTGCGAGTAATCGAATCAATCGCCTGCTGATCCGATGTATTTTTCTCGGTAATCTTTTTCTTGTCTGGGTTCGCAGGGGCCACAAATTCTCCCGCGATCTTTTTAAACGAATCAAAAAAAGTGATCGGAATATCTACCGCTTTTTCGATCTTGGTCCCTTTGTTGATCTCCGCGATGGCATTTTTAAAAAGCTTGGTGTAACGCTCGCCTACCGGACGAATCAAGAGCTGTATCGCCACTCCCTCTCCATCCTTTTTTACCTTCGAGAAGGTATTGAGAATAACCGCCAATGGGTCGAGTTGAAACGCATCATAGGTCTTGATCGAAAACGCAGGCTTTTGCAAGAGCTTTGCCCGAGAAGCTAGCGCAATACCGGACTCAGAAAAGACATTGTAGTCATCATTTTTAATCTGTACCCGCGCCTTTGGAAATACCGAGAGAATTTGCTTCTCAAAGAGCGCAGTCTTCGTGCTTGGGACCGAAGCGTACAACACAAATTCTTCACTGCCGTTTGCATTGGCAATCTCTAGGGTAAAATAATTCTTATCATCACCACCATCAGAAGAAATGGAGAGCATGCCGGAATAAAACTGCTCCATCGAAGCCACCAGTTCTTTAAGACTCTTCTCTTTTCCTTCTTCGGTACCCGTGTGAGGCAATGCAATCTCGTAGAGGGTCATGTGGAGCGTCTTCCACAACTCAGACTTTTCGGTAATACCCGAAGCTGAATATCCTTCCCGAATATACTCCACCAAAAATCGGTGAAAGTCGTCGGTGACGTGTGGATTGTGCATCTTTTCGACCACCGACAAAGCATTGCGAATCCCCTTGTCTTGCAAAATCGCCAAGAGCTCGCCCATCGTCGAGTCGTGTGACTCGGGGGTGAGTTTGAGCACAATCGCCTCGGCTTCAGCGGGCTTGATGGCAAACTCAGGTGCAAGCACCTCTTCTGGCTTGTGGGCACTGTAGGTATCGAGAGTTCCCTTGGCAACCTCAGCTGTATTGGCGGGGATTGAACCAACATCTTCGTACCTTCGCTTTTGCTCGGCAACATGCGCACGCAAAAAAGCGAGCTCTTCTTCTGGTGAAGCAAACTTTTTCTCATCAAATACAGAAGGACCTTCCATGAGAATAGTATAACAGAAGACAGTATGAAGTAAAAAGTATAAGGTGCAAGAAAAACCCCCAAATTGCCATGCAATTTGGGGGTTTTTCTTTCCGGTCTAGTGTCTGTTGTCTGTGTTCTGTTATTCTCCCCCTAATTCCCCCGTTGCTTCTGTGCCTCAATCAACTTATCAAGAAGATTTCCATCGTCGGTAATCGTTTTATAGTCAAACGAAGGATCCAATTTTGTAATTCCACCCTCCAAAGTCGTTCGTAACACCGCGCAATTATTGAGTCGCTGAGCATAATGAATAAAACTGTCCGCCTCTGGTGTATTTTCAAAACGAAAATGTGTCGCAACCAGTACCTCACGAAGCTTGGTGACCAGCGCCAAACGTAGCTTCACATCATCCGGCCCAATCCACTTATACTCCACCTTAAGATCAAACACACTGCCCTTTTTAGTTGATACAAATTTATTACGCTGTTCCTGATTTTCTTTAATATCACGGCCTTTTACAAAATCCTGTGTACCAACATTTAACTCTCCAAAATAATGTTTATAAAACTCATTAAAATCTTGCGGTGTTCGAATTCGCTGTAAATCCTGATCTGCTGTACCAAACAATTCAAACACCCACCCTGACTTAAGGGCATTTGGATATTTTAAAAGCTCTGTACCAAAATTGACACCTGGATATCGCTCAACATATGCCGGTACTTCAGGAGCACGAGGAGTGGCGACCTGCTCAGGCGCGCGAGGAAGCGGAGCTGTCTCTGGTGTTCGAGGTCGCTCTGGGGTGACTGCCGGTCGCTGTTCTACTGGTCGTGGAGGTACAGCTTTCATTCGAGCGTTCGCTTTTTCAATATCTTGTTCACCCACCATTGTTCCCAATTTCTCTCCACCTACAAACGCAGCACCCGCAATAGCCCCGATTCCAACCAATCTCCCCCAATTTCGCTTAAACCACCCACGCGCTCGCTGAGTCAGAGCCGACACTGTTGACGGCTTTGGCACTGTAGGCGCTCCCGATGGCTGATTTGGAAGGGCTCCAGGATTTACCGGAGTTCCAGGTGGCAAACCACCACCAGACGCGACTGGAGTAGCTCCTGGTCCTCCTGTACCCCCAGCTGACCCAGCCTGAGGCTGTTGAGCCTGCTTTCTACCATTGAGAATCGTCTCAATAGCCAAAAGGGCACTTTGATACGTCGCAATCCATTCTTGTAGAATCAAAATTTGTTTTTGCAAACTCTTACCTCCCTCGAGCTGAAGTAGGACTTCGGCTCCAGTTTGTTTTGGTTTATGTCCTTGAATTTCAGGATCATTTGGATACAAACCAAGCAAAGCTCCTAATTTCCCCTCCTCTGTAGCAAAAGTATCTTTAAGAGTAGCTAGCTCAGCCCCAAGCGCCTCAGGAGTATTTGGTTTAGGTGCTGGAGGTACTTCTGGTGGCACTACTGGTACTACTTTTTTAGAATCTCCTTTGCGCTTTCTATTTGCTTCGTCCATTTTCTCTCTCTGCTCGTCAGTCAATGTAATTTTAACTGTTTCTTTCTTACCAGCAGGTTTTGCTTCTGGCTTAGGAGTACCTGCCACAGGTGGCCTCGGCAAAGGTGCTGGAATTGGCTTAGGCGCCTCAGGCTTCGTTCCTGGCTTATCAGTAACCGGCTTTGGTGGCATAGCAATACGCACCGTCTCTTTTTTCGGCTGCGGCTTTTGATTAACTGGTGATCCCCCTCCACTCGCAGGGATAGATGTCGGAGTAGGAGCAATTGGTTTTTCTGTCTTACCATTACCCCCTTGCTCCGTTTGTGCCTCCACTGCGTCAATCAGCTTTTCAACCACCCGATCAGTGATGACAATACCTCCTTCTTTACCCGCTTCAACCATATGCTTTTTCAAAAGCATCTGAAGACTCTTAAGTATTGCATTCAATCCCAAAAAAACTTCTCGATACCCTTCGATTTTCTTTACCATTGAAGCCGCCGTGTCGACGGTACGCTTTTTAGCGAGTAACTCTCTGAGAGGCGCGATAATTTCTCTAATCTCTTTCATCTTGTCCGCATTACGCTCATCAGAAATAATCGCTGTAATATCAGCACCTGCTTGCTCGATCGCATCTTCGAGTCTCTTGAGCCGAGCAGTCCGCTCAGAAGCACTCTCACGTGCAGGAGCCTCTTCCGCTACAGGTGACCCAGCTGTTGGTATAGTATCTGTGAGCTTAGTATCAGTCTTTTCTACCTTCCCAGTCTCTGTCGCCTTACCAGCAAATGGCTTACCCATGAATCCGCTCGGCAAATCAACCCTCTTACCTTTTTGTTGCGCTACAATCGTAGCATTTGGCATCCCTGGAGCAACCCGAATTGCACTCCTTCCTGGCTGTGCACTATAAACCAATCGTCCTTTTCTTGCGGGTTGCGGTTCTTGAGCATCTTTCGGTTCCTCCACCTCTCTCTCTTCTTCGACTAGTTTTAACGGATTGATTTGTAAAAAGAGCTCCGAAGCTTTTGCTTGAACGCCACAGTCTACCGGCAATAGTGCCATAAGATTTCGTGCTACCGGCTTACCATCTTTGCGTAGAGCCTCTTGTTCGATCTTGCCCAATGCCTCGATCATATCGATCGCAAAAAACACTTCATTACCCTCCCTAACCCCCTCTGGATGTCTACTTAATAAATCACAAAGATCAGCAAAAGTTGTGGTGGCACCCACTTCTGTACGGAGTGCTTCAATTTCTTTCTGAAGGCGTTCGGCTCTGGCAGACTTACTCTCAATAAATCCAAGCTGCTCAAACAATTTCGTAAGACCCGCGCGATATCCAAAATCTTCTGGAGCCGATTTCAAAACGGCCCGAGCCTCTCTAGTCTGTTTTTCAGGAGCTCCTTTAAAAACCTGTAAATTGCGGATATGTTGTTGTACGGCATGAGCCAATCTCTTTAGGGTAATCACCTCAGTTTTACCCTTTCCCCCAGGCACCTCAATCTCAGCATCACTGTTTTTTAGCCACTTCACAAATTCAGCAACGTTATCAGGTTCACTCAAATCAAGCTCCACCTTTTCTGGTGAAGGCTTTGACTCACCCTGCGGAGCAGGTTTAGGTGCATCCCTCTTTTTGGAAGGTTTGGTAGGTTCAGACACTGGAGCAGGAGCGGGTTCTGGATTGGGTGTGGACTCAGGCTCCACCTCAGTGGTTCCAGTAAATTTGGCGATTTCGACAGTAGCTTCTGCAAGAGTCAGATTTCCGGAAGTGGCTCGATCAAACAATTCTCCGATTATCTCACCTGTAATTTTTTCTAACACCGAAGCGTCCTTGATCTCACCCATAAGTGAAATCAATCTACCCACGGCCGATCGGCGCTGGTTGTGTATATCTACTGCTGGTAAATCACCCTGCTCGGTTGCAATCCGCACCTCCTCTCCAAGCAAGGTCAAAATACTCTCAACAAAAGTACCTCCTTGATCAATAAATTCAGTGGCATCTTTTAGCGCTCGAAGTAAATCAACATTCGCTCCAATTTGCTCCTCAAATTCTGCTATCTTTTTTTCAGCATCCTCAGTACTATCTTTTTGAGCATCAGTGTCTACTTCAGCTTTCTTTTTTGCCGCCTTTTCTGCCTTTTTTTCAGCTTTCGCTTTCTTCTTTTTTGCATTCTTTCCTAATCCCTCTTCAATACCCTGAGCAAGCCCAACCATACCCATTTGAGCTAATCCCTCAAAACCATCCGCATACCCTTCACCATCAGGAGATTTTTTCATACGGTAATCATACCGCGCTAGTCTATTTGCGTCAAAATTTCATATCCACTGTCGGTCACCACAATCGTGTGTTCAAAATGGGCACTCGGCTTTCCATCGGCGGTACGATACGTATAGCCATCAGCATCAAGTATGGTTTCTTTGGTACCGAGATTAAGCATCGGCTCGAGAGCAATCACTAATCCTGCTTTCATGACTGGACCTGCACCGCCCGAGCGGTAATTGGGTACAAACGGATCTTCATGAATCGCATGTCCCACCCCGTGCCCTGAAAGCCCTTCCACAATGCCGTAGCCTTTTGGTTTTACAAAATCCTCAATCGCTTCAGACACTGCCGAAACACGCTTACCCGCTTTCACCACACTGATGCCCGTCATTAGGGCATCGTGGGTGGTTTTCAATAATTTAGTGAGTTGTGGAGAGACTTTTCCTACCGGTACCGTAATCGCCATATCGGTAAACATCCCCTTATGTTTGAGTCCCAGATCGAGACTGACAATATCACCTTCTTTTAAAATCTTTTTCTTTTCGTTGGGAATACCGTGCACAATCTCATCATTGACCGACACACAAAGTGAAGCTGGGTATGGTCGTGGCGCTCCATGCGGTCGATAGTTGAGAAATGATGGTTCGTCGCCATTCTCGCGAATCATCTTTTCAGCCATTTGGTTTAGATACACAGAATCAACACCCGGAGCCACCAACTTTTCCAGGGCATACAAAATAGTCGCGAGGCGCTTACCACCTTCTCGCAATATCGCTATCTCTTCGGCTGTTTTGAGGGTGATGCCCATAGTAAATTAAAGTCCCAGTACTTTGCGAACGTCTCTGTGTACATCCTCAATCGATTGATCTCCATTGATTCTCACGAAATGGTAGTACGGATCTTTTTCAAAAAAATGCATCGCCTTGACCACATCGGCCTCATACCAACGCATTCGTTCAGCAATCTTTTCTTCCTTGTCATCGTGACGACCACGCTTGAGCAAGCGATTTTTTGCAGACTCATGATGTACTTCAAGCAAAATCACTACTGGCTTTTTTCGATCATAAAATCGAAAAGCGGAATCCAAGATTGGCGGTTCTTCGTGTCGTCGACAAACACCATCAAGTACCAAATGTTCATTACCCGTCTTGAGCTCATCGATCAAAAGTCCAGACCACATCCAAATCGGAAAATATGCCGGCATCAATCCTCCACTTCCGATGGTGTCAGACACCTTCTTTGCAGTATATGACGTACTCTCTTTAATAAACGTACGGAAACGTGCGCCCGTTTCCACGTAGACCGCTTTATTTTTAGTATCAGTATCGGCTAGTAATTTAAGCAATAAATCAGCTTGAGTGCCTTTGCCAGCTCCCGAGCGCCCGAAGAATACACAGGTTATTGAAGACATGGGGAGAGTATATAGTAAAACGTATAAAGTAGGAAGTACGAACGAAAAGAGCGCCGTAATCGGCGCTCTTTTTAATTTATTTTTCCCAAGAATTAACCGCGATTCTGGCAAAAATCGGGAAAATTAGATTAGATGCTCTTTTAGAATTTCTGAAATTGCCTTGGGTACGAGGTGTGAGTTCCTGGAGAATCTTCAAAATTGCCTTAGATGCGAGGCGCGAGCGAGGCTTGCGACCAAAATGTATGAGTTATACATTGCGGGAGCAAATGAGCGAAGCAACGACGCAGATGAGGTGATTTTGAAGATTCTAATACTCGCGCATTGAGACCTGTGCCTCTATCTTCTTCACCAAGTCGAGAACCACCGACACCACAATCAAGAGCGCTGTACCTCCAATCGAAAGCGCAGTAATACCAGTCGCTGCCTGCATCACAAGCGGAAGCACCGCAATCAAGCCGAGGAACACGGCACCAACAAGAGTAATTCGAGTCACAATCTTTGAGAGATGTTCAGCAGTCGATTGTCCTGGGCGAACACCTGGAATAAATGCGCCATTCTTCTGAAGATTGGTTGCAATCGCCTCTGGCTCAAAAGTAACCGCGGTATAGAAGTAGGTAAAGACAAATACCAAGACGAAATAGGCAATCGAGTGGAACCAGCTATTACTCAACAGTGTGAGTCCCTTCCCTGCGAGATCTGCGATAGTCGCGTTACTGACAGTACTCAAGAACTGGAAAATCATCTGGGGAAAGAGGAGGATTGAAAGCGCAAAGATAATCGGGATTACTCCACCTTGATTGACGCGAAGTGGAAGATAGGTTGAGACACCACCGTACACCTTCGCCCCTCGTACTCGTTTTGCATAGGTCACTGGCACTGCGCGTTCTGCCTCAGTGATAAGCACCACCGCAAAGATCACAAAGAGTGCAATCGCAATAAACCCAATATAGAGCGGAATTTGTGATGGATCAAAAGTGTATGCGAGCTGGCCGATCTTGGTCGGAAGGTTTGCGACGATACCGCCGAAAATCAAAAGTGATAGACCATTTCCAATACCAAACTCAGTAATGATCTCACCGAGCCACATCAAGAAGAGTGAACCTGCGGTCACGATCAAGATGTTGAGTCCCATATCAAATGCTGAGAGTGAGCCGAGTACTCCTTGTCGACTAAGCAATGTCAAAAAGCCAAATGCTTGCACGAGCGCGAGCGGTACCGTGAGTCGTCGAGAATACTGAGTGAATCGTGCACGACCTGCCTCCCCTTCTTCGTGATAGAGCGCCTTGAGTTTTGGCGACATCATCGTCAAGAGTTGCATAATGATTGAGCCGGTGATGTATGGACCAACACCAAGCATAACCACTGAGAGATTTGAAAGTCCGCCTCCAGAAAAGAGGTTGAGCAAGCCCAAGAATTGATTGTTTGAGAAAAACGCTTCGAGTTTGACGATATCAATACCTGGGATCGGAATCGTGGTAAGCAGTCGGAATACAATCAATGCACCAAAGGTAAAGAGAATCCGGCGAAAGATTGCTTTGTCAGAGAGCGCCAGTTTCAATTTTTCAAAAAATGACTGCATATATGGTTTTGGTTAGGCGGTAATAGTCCCTCCTGCTTTTTCGACAAGTGTCTTTACTCCAGCTGAGAAGAGACATCCTGAGATCGTAAGCTTTTTGGTGAAATCCCCTGTCGCAAGAAGTTTTACTTTCGGAATCTTGCCCGCAAGAGTCTCAAGCACTTTCTTTTCGATCAGTGTCTGCGGAGTCACTTTTTCTCCGTTAACAAACGCTTTTTCGATCATCTCAAGAGTAACGACGGTTGGCTTGGTTTCAATAGTAAGGTTACTATTTTTACCACGACCTCGCATCTTAGGAATACGCTTGATCATATCTCGGATTTCCGGATATTTCTTTCGTCCTGCACGAGCGTTTTGACCCTTGGTCCCTCGGCCAGAAGTCTTGCCACGCTTACTGCCACGCCCAACAAGCTTGGGGAATTTTCGGAGCGTCGCGCGTTGTACTTGGTGTAGTTGCATAATAGTAATGTTAAAAAATTATTTTACTCGAGTGACCATTGGAGCCAATTTCACGAGCTTCTTGATAGCCGCAAGCGCAGCACGAGCATTGTTCAAACGGTTCTTACTACCAGTTTGAATCTTTGCCACCACGTCTTTCATACCAGCAAGCTCGAGCACATTTCGTACTGAACTTCCTGCCACCATGCCTCGGCCAGGAGCCGGGGTAAGTGTCACCTCAGAACTGCAGAATTTCTCGTACACATCAAATGGAATTGATCCTGTCTTGGTGAGGGGCACTTTGATCATATTTTTCTTTGCGTTTCGAGTCGCTTTGTCGATAGCGATTGCAGTGTCCGCACCCTTTCCAAGGCCGATACCCACCAATCCCTTTCGATTACCCGCCACGAGCGCTACCGAGAAACTAAATCGGCGACCGCCAGATGCCACACGAGTCACACGGCGGATGTCGATAATTTTCTGATCAAATTCAGGCTTTGCACGAGGAGCACTCGGTCGGCGATTGCCACCACCTGTTCGTCCACCACGAGCACCACCAAAAGAGCCACGAGCTGGTGGCTTGCCGGCGAAACCTGTCGCAGGAGCCTTGCCTGCAACTGGCGCTACCGCGAGAGATGCATCACTCTGTGCCTCTTTGGTTGCAATATCTTTTTGTAGAGTATCTTTATCCATAAATATTAGAATGTTAGACCGCCCTCACGCGCACCATCAGCAATCGCCTTTACTTTGCCGGTGTAAATAAATCCTCCGCGATCAAAGACTACTTTAGTAATCTTCTTTGCGAGCGCAAGCTTGGCAATCTCAGCACCAATAGCCTTAGCTCCTGCAAGGGTATTTTTGCCTTCATTTGCAAGGGTTGAAGATGAGAGAAGAGTCTTCTGTGCATCATCATCAATGAGCTGAGCATAGAGATATCGATTTGATTTGAAAATCGACAAGCGAGGACAGTCAGCAGTACCCGAGAGTCGTGCTCGGATTTTTGCGTGTCGTCGATCGCGTTTAGTTACTTTAATGTTTTTCATAGTAGTGTTGTTAGATGCGAATTAGACAGATTTCTTACCCTCCTTTCGGCGGATAACTTCGCCCTCGTAACGCATACCCTTGCCCTTATATGGTTCTGGCTTCTTTTGAGAACGAGTAGTTGCGGCAAATGAACCAACCGCTTCTTTATCAATACCTGAGACAGTGATGAGGTTCTTCTCAGCAGTTACTTTCACACCCTTTGGAATAGTGAGCTTTACTGGATGTGAGAAACCAAGTGCCAAGTGTAGATCCTGACCTTTAACTTCAGACTTAAATCCGATTCCTTCAAGAATCACCTTCTTGACATAGGCTTCAGTGACGCCTGCCACCATGTTGGTGATGTGTGATGCGTAAGTACCCCAGAGTGCATTGGTCTCAAGACTCTTTCGGCGAGGGGTGAGGGTAATAGTCTTGTCAGCAATAACAATCTCAATATCATTTTTGAATTCGCGAGAGATCTCGCCAAGTGGACCCTTGATGGTGAGCACTCGGTCAGTCAATACGGCGGTGACTTTCTCCGGCATAACAATAGGTTGTTTTCCAATTCGTGACATAAAAGTAGTATTACCAGATTTTAAATAAAAGTTCCCCGCCGACCTTTGCCTGCTTTGCCTCCTTGTCGGTCAAAATACCTTTTGGAGTCGAGAGCACAAACATACCAAAGCCGTTTTTGAATGGCTTGATATCAGCGACACCTCGGTAGATGCGTCGAGATGGCTTTGAGATGCGTTCTACGCCGTTGACGCGAGGCAAGGTACCTTCGTACACAAGCGCAAGCTCAAGTAATTTTGCTACTTTCTTCTTTCGCTTTGAAATCGCGCCAACAAAACCAGCTTTCTCAAGTGTCTTTGCGATTGCCTCCTTCACATTTGAGTGTGGCAAAACCACAGTTGCGTGTCCGGCACTGTACGCGTTTTTTATCTTAACCAAAAAATCTGAAATAGGATCGGTGCTCATAATAGTATAAAGATTACCAAGAAGACTTACGGATACCTGGAATTACGCCTTCATTGGCGAATTCACGGAAACAGATACGGCAGAGATCGAAATCTCGCATGTAACCATTTTTTCGACCGCATCGAAAACAGCGACGCACAATGCGTGAGCTGAATTTCGGCTTTTTGAGAGATCGTGCGACGACAGATGTTTTTGCCATACGGACAAACGTGTTCGTTAATTAATAGAGACTAATTAGGCTTTTGTGGAAGGAAAATGCACTGGGCAAGTGCCCAATACGTGGTGTTTTTGACTTTTGAGTGTCTCACACCAGATTCCCCTCTACAAGTCACTAATTTTCAAATAAAATGGAGCTCTAAAGCTCGTGGAAACAGTCTAGCAAACAGGACGGAAAAGTCAAGAGAAACAGATCCTTTGACGCCAAAAGCCAAACGATTAAGAAAAAGACTGCACTTTTGTGCAGTCTTTGAAAGAAACCTTAGGCGAACCTACAGCAGATTGATTGCTCTAAGCACCATAAAGAGTTTCACCCTCCGGATTTCCTCTTCGGTGTAAACACGGTCTTTGGCCGGCTTTCCATCTTTCCGAGCCCCCGAAACGGTAGATTCTTGAGGGTTTTTAATCACCTCATCTTTGTCAGCAGTCATATAGGCTCACTTTCTTTTTTGAACGTGTACTCGTATCCATGGATAAGTATACACAGACAAAGCCAGACCGCAAATCTATCCAAAATATTCAACGCCGACCGCCTGGCGATACACATGACAGAAAAAGTATAGGCAAAGTATAACAGAAGAAAAAGAAAAACCGCATCGTTCACACAATGCGGTTTTGAGACACAATTTCAGGGAATATTGGTGGGACGAATCCTCTCGAGCTCACCTTCCCGAAGAATACGCATCATTTCAGGAGAAGCTCCTGGTTGATCAGGAATTCCCTGCTCAGTTTGGTTCCAGAGACCACTAAATAAAAGTATATCCCCCATATCCTTAAGAAAAGGTAGGATGGAACCAGACTTCTGCACATAGCTCGTGAGAAGATCCGAATGTTGAACAAACTCAATTGTAACATCATCGAGCACCGTGAAATAAATCCACGGTACCCGCTGAAATTCGGTCTTTTGCCGAAAATATTTCCAACAACGAGTCCCCGCTTTACGAAAAGTCCCCTCTCTTACTTCAGGAGGAACATCAGGCGTTGTTGGATTAGGATATTCCCAAGGCAACATCACCTCACACACAACCATTCGAGGAATACTGGCTGCCCTCGCCAGCTCATCGACACGCGTACGAAACGCGTACTCAGTATCAACGACCACGACCGTATATTGAGGAAAATGCCTCTCGATTGCACGTTTAATACTTTCGGCTTGTTGCGGATCATCTTCGACAAGAAGAATAAAGGGTTTCATCTGACTTCCTTTCTTAAAAAGAACGCTTACTTTCTAAACTATTGATATCACGCCCTATAAATAAAGACAAGTGTCAAAAGAAAAAACGGAAAGGTGTTCCCTTTCCGCTTGCGAAAGCATATCCTGAGATGCACGATCCCATAGATTTACTTGTAGAAGCCGTTGGTATACATGCTCCACAAAATACTGTTAGTTGTTCTTCCTCCATCCTTGTATGCCCGATACATAGCTGTATCAAGGGATGCTGGTAGTAAGATCAATCGATCAATTTTTTCGAGTGGTTCAAACAACTCACGACATGTGTACTCCCAACACTCGCTTTCAAATTTTCTCAACTCCGGAACTGTTACAAGTCGGTAGAAATTTTGACGCTTAATATGGTAATACTCATGGAGGTATACAGTCAAAATCATATTCTCAGCAAGGATTACTGTCTTTTCAGCCCCGTATATAGAATATGATGTCATCAACTTGTCTCGCACACGATCACAGTTGAAAACCACCGAGGGCTTACCCGATTGGGGATGAGTAAAAGGCATAGCGAGCCCTCCGATAGAAATCCCATTGATTCTGATTGCATTCCCCGCATACGAAGGGGAGACGGTGTCATCCCGACGAGCGGTTCGAAAGGCTTCACGAAGACTTATGACGGGAAAACCACTTTCGAGCTTTTTAAAAAGTGGCTCGAAGAAAGCCTTCTCCATTGACTGATAATCTTCGGGGCTCAAGACTTCATTCACAAGCCAACCTGGCAGATTCGTACCTGATACATACTTACTGAAAAAGATATCATCCACCTTGATATTCAGTATTGGCCGAGTATCAGCGCAGTAAACTGAGAAAACCAAGCAAAAATAAACAAGTATCGCCTTCACTGAGACCTCCTTTTTGTTCCCATTTTAGGGATTTTAATAGAACTACTCTTTATATATAATACCATAACACAAAATAAAAACAAGGCTCTCGCAAGAACCTTGTTTTTATTACTATTTTTTAACTTCGTCTTTTTTGATTGGGAATCCGAGAAGATCAAGGAAGGCTCGAGTCTGCTTTTTGTCGTTTGAGGTGGTCACGACGGTCACTGAGAATCCAAACACATCTTTCAACTCTTCATCAGTACTTTCTGGGAAAATGGTATTTTCCTTGATACCAATCGTGTAGTTACCCATCTCATCGACAGACTTGCCCGAAAGGCCACGGAAGTCTCGAGTTCGAGGGAGGGCGATATTCAAAAGCTTATCAAGAAAATCAAACATGCGCTGACCACGGAGGGTGACCTGATAGCCCACCACTTCCCCTTCGCGAAGTCGGAATGATGCAATAGAAGTCTTTGCGGTTCGAGCAGCTGCCTTCTGACCAGTAATCTTTGCCAAACGATCTGCTACCACGACAAGCTTCTTCTTGTCCTTTGCTGAGCCCACACCACTATTGATCACCACTTTGGTAATCTTTGGAGATTGCATTTTGTTGGTGTAGCCAAATTTCGCCTTGAGGGTATCAAATGCGAGTGCCTGCTTTTCTTTTACAGATAGGAATTTCATAAAAATCGTTTAAATTAGAGAGTGGTACCACTCTTTTTTGCGACGCGGACAATTTTCTCACCAACCACCTTTCGGCCAACACGAGTCGCCTTCTTTGCTTGTGGATCGAGGATTGAAACATTTGAGACGTGAATTGGAAGAGTGACTTCAACAGTCTGACCCTTGCCACCTGAGCGGTTTGCCTTGCGATGTCGCTTCATAGTGTTTATACCAGACACAATTACTTTTGATTCCTTTGGGAACGCAGAAAGTACCTTGCCAGTCTTTCCTTTATCTTTGCCCGCGATTACGATCACGGTATCATCTTTTCGGATTTTCATAGTAGTAGTATTAAAAGTTAGACGATTTCAGGCGCCAAAGAAGCAATCTTCTGGAAGCCCATTTCAGAAAGCTCACGTGGAATCGGCCCGAATACGCGACCAGCAATCGGATCCATCTTACCCTTTTCCACAATCACTACTGCGTTTTCATCAAAGCGAATGTATGAACCATCAGCTCGTCGATAGGCCTTGACCTGTCGGACCACTACTGCATGAAGCACATCCTTTTTCTTGATCTGCTTTCGAGGTTCTGCTTTCTGGACTGAAAGTACCACAATCTCGCCAATTTCAGCGTAGCGCTTCTTTGAACTACCGAGCACTTTGAAAATACGGCCGATTTTTGCGCCAGTGTTGTCTGCAATTTTTACGATTGAGCGAGGTTGTATCATGGTAGTAGATTTATTTTGGAGCGACGACCAAAGTAAAGTGCTTATCCTTTGAAATCGGAGCACACTCAATAATGGTCACCTTCTCACCTTCCTTTGCAGTATTACCTGCATCGTGCGCCTTGTAACGCTTACTAATCTGCATAAACTTCTTGTACTTTGGGTGCTTCACAAAGCGGTGAGTCAATACCACAATGGTATCTTTCATCTTGGTTGAAACCACCACACCTTCAAGGGTGCGCTTGTGAGACTTTACCGGTACGATTTTTTTGGTTGATTCGGGCATAGTAGTTTATTTAGTGACAACCTTAGATGCCTGTGCTCGAGCGTTGGTCTCGGTCAAAATCTGAGCGATCGCCTTTTTTGCCACCGCACCCTCCTTCATATTCTTTGCTTTGCCTCCAGAAAGTGCAAAACGAAAATCACGAAGTGCTTGTCGCTTTTCAGCGAGAAGTGTTGCGAGTTCTTTTTCGGTTTTCTTAGTAAATTCAGACATAGTAGTGTAGGTTTGCAATGCTACCTTAAACGACTCGATTATGCAATCTCTCGAGAAATAATAGCCGTCTTCACTGGCAACTTGGTACCCGCCTTGCGCAAGCCCTCCTTTGCCACTGCTTCGGTCACTCCATCGACTTCAAGGAGTACACGACCAGATCGGATTTCAACACAGTAACCCTGTGGATCACCCTTACCCTTACCCATTTTCACTTCGGCAGGCTTCTGAGTATATGGTCGATCAGGGAAAATGCGGATCCAGATTCGGCCAGTCTTGCCAAGTGCATGAGAAAGCGTCTTTCGAGCAGACTCGATCTGATTTGACTTGATACGGCCCTGCGCCAAAGATTTCAATGCGTATGAACCGAAAGAGACAGTGATACCACGAGTCTCAGGCTTCAAAAGACGCTCTGGGTGCTTGCGACCAGTGTGCCATTTTCGGAATTTAACTTTCTTTGGGAGTAACATAAAAGTAGTATTAAAAGATTATTTGGTCTTGGTCGCAGCCTTTTTGTCTGCAAAGATTTCACCTTTGTAAATCCACACCTTGATACCGATATCGCCGTACGGCATATGTGCCTTCTCACGAGCAAAATCAATATCTGCGCGGAGTGTCTGGAGAGGTACTCGACCTCGCTTCATATCTTCTGCGCGTGCCATTTCAGCACCACCGAGTCGGCCTCCGAGATAAATACGGACACCCTGTACATCACGATTTGCCATCACCTTTTCAAGCATCTGCTTGATCACACGACGAAACGGCATACGCTTTTCAAGTGCTTCAGCGAGCATACCAGCAACGATCAACGCGTTTGATTCAGGAGAACGAATCTCTTCGATGTCGAGCTTGATTTCAGGATAGGTAGAAAGCTTCATCTTGGTAAGCTTGGCTACGATTTCTGACTTAAGCTTTACTGCACCTTCCCCACTTCGGCCAATGATAAGACCTGGTCGAGATGTCTTGATGACAATGCGAAGTGCTTTTGAACCACGTTCAATGTCGATACCACCAACAGACATACCACGGAGACGCTTCTCCAAGAATTCACGAAGAGTCAAATCTTCCTTGAGTGAAGATCGATACTGCTTGTTTACTGAAAACCATCGAGATTTCCAATCTCGGATGATACCCAATCGATGTGCGTATGGATGTACGGTGTGTGACATAAAATTATTTAGTTACCGCCTTAGCTTTTGCAGGCTTCTTTGCGACCACCTTCTTCTCGACTGCCTTTTCTACCTTTTCAGCTTTCTTTGGAGCAGGGAGAGCTTCAGCCTTTGGAGCCAAGATAAGAGTGATGTGACTAGTGCGCTTGCGGATCGGGTACGCACTGCCGTGTGCACGAGGCATTGAGCGTTTCATAGTAGCTCCTGCATCTACGCGGAACTCTTTGACGACGAGTGTCTCAGATGAGAGAGAGAAATTGTGCTTTGCATTTGCGACCGCAGAATTGATGAGAGTCGCAAGTGGTTTTGCAGAACGCTTTGCAACGTGTGGCAAAATAGCCAATGCATCAACAACAGATTTGCCTGAAATCAAGCTCGCAACCAAGCGAACTTTTCGAGGAGACTGACGATAGTTGTTGAGTTTAGCAGTGATCATAAAAATTATTTCTTAGCAGGATCAGCCGGCTTTGCAGACTTTGCAGCAGCCACCTCAGCCTCCTTTTTAGCAAGCTCAAGCTCCTTCTGCATCTTACCTCCGTGTTTAATAAACTTGCGAGTGTGTGAGAATTCACCAAGCTTGTGTCCTACCATTTCCTCAGAGACCAAGACTTCTGGAAAATCCTTGCCGTTGTGTACCAAAAATTTAAAACCAACCATTTCAGGAGAGATGGTGCATGCGCGTGACCATGTCTTAATAGGCTCTGATTGCTCAGGGCGCTTTCCTGCGATCTTTTTCATTACGCGAGGGTCAATATACAGTCCTTTTGAGAGTGATCGGGTCATGTGTGAATAAAAATAGCCCGTAACGAGCGTGGATAGCATCTTAGCAAATACAGGAAAGAAGTCAAGACGGAGGTATAAAGTATAAAGTAAAAAGTATAAAGTGTCTCAATTCCTCTTTTTTTTAAAGGACCCAGTAGGTCATTCTACTGGGTGTAGACGGTCCCTTTAAAAAAGGGAGAATCAAAAGAAAACCGGCGCGATAGGAATCGCGCCGGAGAGAATACTAATTATTTCAGTTTAACCCACCCACTTGGTTCTTGGGTAGAATCAAAAGAGACGAATCGCAAACAGCGAACAGCCGATTCTTCGGCATAGCCTTCAAGAACCAGAACCG
>JBDKKW010000018.1:0-18131 GCA_039795895.1 Candidatus Parcubacteria bacterium
GGTGTATTGAATTTTCTCCGCTCGTTGTGTTTTTTGTTGCTCTACATTGGTTGAGTTTTGTTGATTCAACCCAGATTTTAGTTGTTTTAACCACAGTCACTCTTGTTGCTTCGGCCATCAAAGATCATCGTATTGCACTTTTTCCGTTGATCGCCGGGGCATGTATTATTTCGTCCGGGTTGCTTACTGTGCTCTATAACGATCCGCTGTACATTATTTTAAATGAGACCATATACAATGGAGGCTTTGCGATTGTACTTGCCGTTGGTCTGTTCTGGCTTAAAAAGCCCCTACTTAAAGTTCTCTTTGGTACCTTGTTTCATTTAACCAACAAGGGATGGGTCATATTAACAAAACGATGGATGTATATGTTTTTACTCCTCGCATTGAGTAACGAGATTGTTCGACACTTGGTTACTCTAGATGCGTGGGTAATCTATAAAATGTATGCCACTGTTGTTACAATTATCTTTGCGTTGTATCAGTTTACGCTTTCACGAAAAGAACGAGCTCCTGATGCAAACGAATGGGGTATGTCTGTTGAATAGGGCTAGTTAAGCGTAAACGTAGGTTAGTATCGAACAAATTGTAATCACCGCAGACATACTATGCCACGCAATATGATACCAAACGTACGTCTGTCTTTTTTCGTGGAAATAAAAGTAGAGGGCGGTAATCACCGAACAAACAGTTAGTGCAAAAAATGGCATAGAAAATCTACCTAAGAAACACAAAATAAGATTCGCGATAATAAGCGTGTAACTTGTAAGAGAGTCGATGCGAATAAATAGATTTATTTTGCTTGAGTGATACAGAACAGAAAAAATAATTACTAAACCTACAATTATTGCGTGCCAATAGAGGGCAAAATGAAGTGAGAGGATAAAAGGTACGACAAAAACAACATTGGAAAATGCTAGCCAGGGTTTATTTCGCTGAGAAATTAGTCCTTTGGTCATTGTGCTTTGTATTATTGCATACAATTAGCGTTGAAGAAAACATACTTACAAGTGACTAATTCCTATGTTGCACACGGTTAAATTAGTGTGTTATACTCTACATATGTTAAGCCTGCGCCCACAACAGCAAATCGTGGAAAAAGTCTTGCAAACCAAGGCAGGAGGCTTTGTTCGTGCGCAATTTCTGCTTACTGAATACCAGGGGCGAATTCATGTAAAACTCCTCTCTGCTGAGGCGATTTCTGAGCAAGAAGCGCAGGCTTTCTCAGCTCCAATCGCACAAGCACTTCCACTTCCAGTCTCTCTCACTACTTTTGAGCGCGTACTTCAGCATGGCGAAACCATTGTCTCTACCTTTACTGATTTTTCTTTTTTCACTAGTCAACCAACAAGAGCTCCGTCAGTTAGTTTGTAGTAGATAGTCGATAGTTTTTAGAAACTTGCCGACTGTCTTTTTCTGTATGTTTTGTATTTGCTGATGACTATAAACTATTAACTAACAACTAAAAAATATGAGCAAAATTATCGGTATCGACCTCGGTACCACCAATTCAGCCGTCGCGGTGATGGAAGCGGGCTCACCTAAAATTCTTGAAAATGCAGAAGGTGCACGCACCACTCCGTCGATCGTGGCACAATCAAAGACCGGAGACCGACTCGTAGGTCTCTTGGCTCGACGACAGGCGGTGACCAATCCAAAAAATACCATCTTCCAGATCAAACGCTTCATCGGTCACACATTCGACGAAGAAGGTGTGCAAAAAGATAAGGCGTCAGTGCCTTTCGAGGTGCAGAAATCAGCCAATGGAGGCGTGGAAGTAAAGATGGCGGACAAGTGGCTTCGACCGGAAGAGATTTCAGCAATGATTCTCACCAAGCTTAAAAATGATGCGGAAGCACGTCTCGGTGAAAAGGTGACCCAGGCGGTGATCACCGTGCCCGCATACTTCAATGACGCTCAGCGTCAGGCGACCAAGGATGCCGGCAAAATCGCAGGTCTCGATGTAATGCGTATCATCAACGAGCCGACCGCAGCAGCGCTTGCGTATGGCTTCAATAAAAAGAAGGATGAAAAGATTGTCGTCTTCGACTTCGGAGGCGGTACCTTTGATATCTCTGTGCTCGAAGTGGGCGCCGACCTTGTAGAAGTAAAATCTACCGACGGTGATGCACACTTGGGTGGAAAGGATATCGACCAAAAGATCATCAAGTGGCTTGCCGATGAATTCAAAAAAGAAAACGGTATCGACCTTATGAAGGATCCGCTCGCTGTACAACGACTCGACGAAGCCGCAGAAAAAGCAAAAATTGAGCTCTCGACTGCAGTGCAGACCGAAATCAACATTCCGTTCATCTCATCTGGTAGTGATGGCCCAAAGCACTTGGTAAAGACCATGACTCGCTCTACTCTCGAGGACCTTTGTCGAGAATTTATCGAGCGAGCAATGATGATCACCAAGCGAGCGATGGAGGCATCACCGTTTAAGGTGGCAGATGTCAGTGAGGTGGTGATGGTGGGAGGTCAGACTCGTATGCCAGCAATGCAGGCAGCGGTGAAGGCTTTCTTTGGCAAGGAGCTTCACATGGGTGTAAATCCAGATGAAGTTGTGGCTATTGGTGCAGCTATTCAGGGAGGTATTCTTGCTGGAGATGTAAAAGATATTCTCTTGCTCGATGTGATTCCGCTCTCGTTTGGTATCGAAACCATGGGAGGAGTTGCAACCAAGCTTATCGAAAAGAACACCACTATTCCAACTCAAAAATCACAGGTGTTCTCGACCGCAGCCGACAACCAAACCGAAGTGACAATCCACGTCGTGCAAGGTGAACGCGCGATGGCAGGAGACAACAAGTCTCTTGGTCAATTCAACCTCGGTGGTATCGCTCCGGCTCCTCGAGGTATGCCACAAATCGAAGTTACTTTCGATATTGATGCCAATGGTATCCTCAATGTGACCGCAAAAGACAAAACTACAGGCAAGAGTAATTCAATTAAAATTACCGCAAGCTCTGGTCTCTCAAAAGAAGAAGTGGAGAAGATGAAGAAAGATGCAGAGGTAAATAGTGCAGAAGATCAAAAGAAGCGCGAGGCAGTAGAAGCAAAAAATATTGCTGAGCAAATGATCTACACCAGTGAGAAGGCACTGAAAGACGGTGGTGACAAAGTACCGGCGGATATTCGCAAGAATGTAGAAGATAAAATTGCGGATTTGAAGCAGGTAAAGGACGGCAGTGATCTTGCGAAGATAAAATCTGCAACCGAAGCGCTTTCATCGGAGCTCTCAAAGATTGGGGAAGCGATGAGTAAGGCTCAGGCACAGGCAGGTACAACGGGTGCAGGTGAAAAGAAAGATGGTGAGGGACCAGTGCGAGATGCTGACTTCAAGGAAACGAAATAGAGACGCTTGCCCATCCGTAGCCTTGGCGAAGGAGGGCGGAGTTTAAGGAGGGTGATAAGAAGTAGCTAGTCATTATCCTGCTTCGCCAAGGCTACGCAGGATGTGCAGACACAAAAAAATCCCCTCCTCCTACTCCCCGAGACCTTCTGGTCGTGGGGAGAATGGAGAAGGGGAATATCGGATTAAAAACCAAATGAGGCGGTTACTGCGCGACTCTTCACTCGAGTGGATGTCTTCCTTCGACAGGAAGTCTTGTCACAACACACATCAATAGCGATACCGACTGCGATTGATGTACCTATGTCTGTGCTGACACGTAGTGTTGCTGGCTTCGAGCAATCGCACCGCTGACCTTTCCTTTGTTTCGTTTTGAGTTTTGAGAATTTAGCTCTCATTTGTTACCTTTCTTTTTGTGAAAATAGGTTAAGTACTTATTTTCTGAGACCATTTCCGTTTACAAATCTAGCAGAATCATGGTACAATTGTCAACTATATACAATCTCAATGTCAAAAGATTACTACAATATATTAGGAGTCAGTAAAACCGCCTCGAAAGACGAGATTAAGCAGGCGTTTCGAAAGCTTGCCCACGAACACCACCCTGATAAAAAGGGTGGTAATGAGGCTAAATTCAAAGAAGCCAACGAGGCCTACTCAGTGCTCTCAGACGACACCAAACGTGCTCAGTACGACCGTTTTGGCTCTGCTGGACCTACTGGTGGGGGCAGTGCGGGAGGAGGCAATCCTTTTGGTGGAGGATTTGGTGGCTTTGACTTTTCTGGATTCCAGCAGGGTGGCGGGCAGGGATTTGAGTTTGATATTGGTGATATTTTTGGAGACTTCTTCGGCGGACGACAAGAGCGCTCAAAACGCGGACGAGATATTTCTGTCGACATCGAAATTTCATTCAAGGATTCAGTGTTTGGTGTTGAACGAGCGATCAATTTAAATAAAAATAGCACCTGTGATATTTGTCACGGCTCTGGTGCAAAAGCGGGGACTGAAATGAAGACCTGTGGCACTTGTGCTGGTAAAGGCAAAGTGCAGGAGGCTGTACGCTCACTCATGGGCACGTTTGCAACCACCCGCACCTGTCCTGAGTGTGCCGGCAAAGGCAAGACGCCGAAAGAAAAGTGTCCGGAGTGTTATGGTGCTGGAATTCGACAGAAACAAGATCAGATCACCGTCAGTATTCCAGCTGGTATTGAGTCTGGAGAGACGTTGCGGGTGACTGGACGAGGTGAAGCGGTGTCTTCTGGTCAAACGGGAGATTTGTATATCAAGATCCATGTTCATCCACACCCATTGTTTAGAAAAGAGGGGGTAAACTTGGTTTGTGATATCAAAGTAAAACTCAGTGACGCGTTACTTGGGGCAGACTATCCACTCGAGACACTCGACGGCGCGATTACCCTCAGGATTCCTGAAGGAGTCACTCATGGTGAGATTTTGCGAGTGAAAGGTAAAGGGGTACCAAATGAGCGAGGCAAGCGAGGTGATTTACTCACACGAATTAGTATTGAAATGCCAAAAAAGCTCTCTAAAACAGCCAAAAAGGCGATTGAGGAGTTGAGGAAGGAGGGAATGTAGGGAGGAAGTAGTTAGATATTAGTAATTAGTCTTTAGACCAGAAAGAAAAGCCCCCGAAAATGGCAACCATTTTCGGGGGCTTTCTCTTGTATCACCGCTATCAACTAATGACTATCAACTATCAACTTTTTACGATATACTACTCTACTGTGAACCCCGAATACAACCCAAAAGAAATCCACAAAATTCACAACATCTACTACATACTACCGATTATCTTTCAGTCGGTTATCTATGTGGTCTCTTTGGTTATTTTTAAAATCTTTGGCCGAATGCATTTTTCGGGACTAGAAAATCTGAAAGATCTCGACACTTCTCGTGGCATCATCTTTGCTGCCAACCATTCGAGTGAGTGGGATGGTCCGTTGATTCGTGTGGCGTTGCCTTTTTTGTGGAAATCTTCACCGATGTACTACGTATCAATGGAGAAAAAGTTTTATACCGACTCTGGTTGGCGAAAAGTGCTTTATGGTGGTCACCTTTTTAACATGCTTGGTGCCTATCCGGTCTACTCTGGCCACAAAGACTATGCGTTTTCGCTTCAAAATCATATTGCTATTGTAAAGGGCGGTGGAGCCGTCACCATTTTTCCTGAAGGGCAACGTACCAAGACCGGAACGATTGGTACCGTGCATGGTGGCGTAGCCTATCTGACTCATGCGACACATGCGCCAATTGTGCCAGTAGCGATTTGTGGATTAGTAAACCTCCGCCCGCTCGATCTCCTGCTTTTCCGCCGAAAAGTGACTATTCATTTTGGTGTACCACTCGAACACCTCACCACGATCCCTCAGACACATCCGACCGTCGATGACTACAAGTCTGGCGCCGCTTTCGTCATGCAAAAAGTTTCCGAGATTCTTGATTGTGCTAAATAATCCATGTCTCCACTTGAAATCAGACAACTCATAAACACGCGGTTGTCGGGCAAGGTGGAGGTTATGTACCGTGAGGACGATCCACTCAAAGACCTCGATGGGAAAATATTGAGTGGGATCCATGCGTTTTGTTTCTATGGCGACAAACTAGTGATTGTTTATGCGGAAAATAAGGGGTATTGGACTCCACCGGGCGGAGGGATTGAAAAGGGTGAGACTTACGAGCAAGCTATCGTGCGAGAGGTGGCTGAAGAGACAAATATGCGTGTGCTCCACCAAGAGCTGATTGGTTATCAAGATGTCTACGAGCCTGGACGCATTGTCCGCCAAGTGAGATCTTTCTGTATTGTCGAACCAATCGGCGATTTTGTAGCTGACCCTGATGGTGATATTACAGAGATTAAGCTAGTGGATTTTGCGGACTACACCAACTATGTACGGTGGCCAGGACCAATAGCCGATAGACTGCTTACGCGAGTATCTGAATTGAAAATGAAGTATTCAAAATAATAACTTATCCCTCCCCAACACCGTGAAAATTTGGTAGAATAGGGGGATGATAAGCCAGGAAGCTATTCAGAAAATACTCGGTATTGATGAGATGGTTTATTTAACCCCAGAAGAAATGGCGGATAAACTTAATATAACCTTCTTTCCCCGAATCGGAAAAAATATTAGCAAGGATGCAATTGATTTCTCAGAAAGGCTTAAAAAAGTGTTTGGGGAGCTAAAAGTTAATATCGTTCCATATGAGGATTCTTTGGAAAAGGTGTCTTGGTTAAATTCACTCAAAAGGACTGTTTTTTTAATACAAAATAACTGGAATTACGTCATCAATAAAGTATCCGGAAGACCATCTGAAATTCCTCGTATTTCTGTTCGTACATTACCCAGTTTAATACGGCGCAAGCGACTCAAACGAGGTATTTCCATTGTTGTACTTGGAGATCAGCCAACAGGTAATCTTCCAATGGAGTATATCTATAGTTTTAAGGATAATTCGGTTATCAACATTGTTGACTTTCCCAAACATATCAACAGTACATCTGATTTCGAAAGTCATTTTGATACTGCAATGGGTATGTTCTCTTACCATATGGCAAATATCATTCTTGCGGTAGATGATACAAAATGGATGCTGTATAATTTTAACGCTTCACATCCAATATATCCGATTGACAATACAATCAAGGAACATGTCTTAAAAGCTCTCATCCCCAAGATCGTTGCTCCGATTAGACCCCATAAATTTTCAGAATTTATAATAAAGAAGGAACATTTTTCGCTAGCAGATCTTGAGCACAAGGAGACCGCTGAAGATTTGATTCTTGGTGCAAAACTATTTGGTCAAACAAAATTATACCCGACAGGAAAAAAGATTGATCTTTTACCTTTTAGAAATAACTATTATCGCTGGATTGGTAAGATGCACTTAGATAATCGAAACGGGATGAGTTTCGGTTTTTTGGCTCGTCAAATGGCTGTTCAAATACCAAAAATGACTATTATTCAGGGGGCACAAAAAGAATCTAAGGATTATTTTATAAAGAATGGTCGTATTCATCTAACCATTGAAATTGCAAATCAGAGTATGTCTTTTGAGTTACCCGATGTGTGGGTACTTAGTCAGAGATCTGGTTCTGATAAAGTAAACATTAATCCTGAAAAAGATCTGCTCAAGATCGGTCTCTCACATGGAAAGATGATGATTCAAACCCCCGAAGGACTTGAACTGCACGAGGACTATAAACCCTCATTTGATACCAAAGTTATTCTTGCACATGCCATTGGAAACGTAATTGTCGCGACTATTTCAAAATACCTCAACATAAATAAAGATTTTGTTAATAGACTAGAGACAGTGGGGCTATCCCTTAGTCATTGGCATGGTTACGTAAACGAAAAATACATCCCCGAAGGGTGGGTGGCTTATGGTAGCAACAATCCACATGTGGCATGCTCATCACCTCAGTCAGCCATATATGCTCTGGCGGGAAAGCTAGACAGTTTTAAACAGACGGTAACCAAAGAAATGGTATATAATGGTGATATACATATTGAGCCCCATCACGGTACAAATATTACCTTTACCTCAATACATGATTTAGCCACTCTTTTTCTTAAGAATCCTGACATGACATCATTAGGAAACAAATATCTTGTGCAAAAATAAATTAACCCATGTTCATTACATTTGATTATTTCAGTATTACACTACTTCTTGGGGGCTTCACGGCACTCTTGTCTGGGATTATCGTATTCCTTCGCAATAGATTCCAGTTGGAAAACCAAGCGTGGCTAGCACTAAACGTAAGTTCGGCTGTGTGGAGTTTTGCTTATTTCGCAATGGTGGTCGCACCAAACAAGGAGATTGCCGTTCTGAGTAATATTATCTTGCACGGCGCAGCAATTTTTATTCCGGTATTTTATTTTTTAATGATTCTTGCTGTAACAAAGACTTACACATTACATCGCAGATTTCTTTCGGTAATATCTTTCTTGGGAGTATTACTTCTTATTGTAAATCCAACTCATTATTTTGTTAGTGATGTATTTGAAAAGGGGCCATTTCGTTATGCTCCAGATGCTGGGCCACTGTATGTGTATTTCACTATTTTCTTCTTTGCTATTGTTCTGTATGCACTCTGGATTACATATCAACTACTTCGAAAAGAGACCAACCCTATTGAAAAAGGTCGATTGCGATCAATAATATTATTTACTATTGCAGGATTTGGTGGCGGTGGCAGTGTTTTCTTTTTAACTTTTAATATCAACATCGCACCTTACCCATTAATCCTTTTCTCGCTGTACCCAGTAATTAGCGGTTATGCGATATTTAAATACCAACTCTTTGATACAAAAGTAATTACAACTCAACTCGTTACTTTTGCCTTGTGGATGTTTATCCTTATCCGCACACTTCTCGCAGATACACTTAAGGAGCAGTTGATTAACGGTGGACTTCTCCTTATTACAATTATATTTGGAATGTTTTTGATTCGCAGTGTGCTCCGTGAGGTGAAAACCCGCGAGAAGATTGAAGAACTTGCGAAAAATTTGGAAAAGACAAACAAGGATTTGGAGGGGGCAAATGCGCGATTGCAGGAGCTCGATCAGCTCAAGAGCGAATTCGTTTCGCTTGCAACCCACCAGATTCGTGGACCACTGACTGCCATCAAAGGCTACGCTTCGCTCATTGTGGAAGGGGATTACGGCAAGGTATCTGCTGGGGTCAAAGAGGCGGTCAACACGATTCTCCACTCAGCACAGTCGCTTGTGGTGGTGGTCGGCGACTTCCTCGATGTGTCTCGTATCGAGCAAGGTAGAATGAAATATGATTTTAAAATATTCGATTTGAAGGGGTTGGTGCAGGAGGTGGTGTCTGAGCTCAAGCCAAATCTCGACCGCAACAAGCTCGACCTCTCTGTCTCGATCGACCAGAACACTGAATTCCTCGTTGATGCCGACCGGGTCAAAATCAAGCAGGTTATTGCCAACATTTTCGACAACTCAATCAAATACACGCCGAAAGGCTCGATTGCTATTTCTCTCACTAAAAATAATGGCAAAATCCTTTTTGCAATCAAAGATACCGGCATAGGTATTCACAAAGATACGATTCCAAAACTCTTTGCTAAATTTAGTCGTGCCAAGGATGCCAATGAGACCAACATTATCGGCACCGGCCTCGGCCTCTATCTCGCCCGAGAACTTATCAAAGGCCACAACGGCCGTGTCTGGGCAGAATCCGAAGGTCAGGGTAAAGGCTCACAATTCTACATCGAGCTCAATGAAGCCGAGGGGTAAAAGAAAAAGAGGTCTCAGTTTGAGACCTCTTTGCGTATTTACAGAAAAAGGAACTACATTGGCTTTTCACCAGTCACCAAGATGTACGCTCCCGTACCCGATTCTAACAAGGTTCGCTCGATCTTGGCCACAGCGGTCTGCACTTCTGGCTGATTTTCAAACAAATCATTGGGAAGAATCGGGCTCAGTGTTGGATAAGTTAATACACTCGAGATATCAAGTGCGCCACTAAACACTTGGCGTACCTCTTCCACGCTGTATGGCCTTGCATACACCGACAACACCTTGTCGTCATAATGCACATCAAGGCAGTTTTTATGCGGATTTATTTCCGCAGCCAATGCAACGGGCCACGGCATAAAATCCCAGCGATAGAGGAGCGCCTCTCGATTGTAGAACGAACAGAGGAATCGACCACCCGGCTTAAGAACCCGTTTAATTTCCAGAATTACTGTCTGAATATTTCGGATATCACTAGCCGTCCCAAGACTCATTGCTACAAATGAGACTGAGTTGTCCTGATTCGGTAGACCATTTTCAATGTCCACCACCTCAAAGCTCAGATCCAAGGATGCTGCAGTGTGCTCTTTGGACCGAGCCACTGCGATCATTTCGGGGCTGATGTCATAGCCGACTACTTTTTTGAAGTGTCCCGCCAAGATACGTGTCAGAGTGCCCGTCGCACACCCAAGATCAAGAGCAACATCTGTATTGGACAACTTTGCAATCTCAGCTTTGATAATTTCAATCTCAAAATCGAGATAGGTACGCGTGGCAAAAAACGCTGTTGCGTAAGAATCGTTATATGTCTTTGATTCTTCAGCGGCCAACAACAGTAGGTTCTCCCTCAAGACACGGTAGTCATCTTCTTCAGTGGCTACCTCTGTGGCTGGAATACCTACAGATGCTTGTAATTGGATCATCTGTTGTTTACACGACTCACCGATAATGAGGTAAAAAATCGCTTCAGCGAAATGAGGATTCATTTTGTGGGCTATTGCCCATTCACGAAACTCAGCGAGTCGACTATCCTCAACATCTGATCGGAAGATAGTCTGTTTTTCCTTGATTTTGAAAGCTCCGACCTGAAGCGCTAAGTCCATCCGACGCTTCAGAAGCGCCAAGATAAGCATGTCTATCTTTTTTAAACGCTTTCCTAATTCCTTAAGGTCCAGAAGTGTTTGCATAGTTAAACCCTATGTTTAGCTAGAGACAGCACACTAAGTGCTGTGTTCTAATGATTTTTTGTCAAGGTTTCCGTCTAATAGCGTAGCACAACCCGGCTTCAGGTCAAAGAGTTGACTAAAGTGAAAAGAAAAATCCCCACAAGCGGTTGAACGCAAGTGGGGAAAGGATGGCAGGCACGGAGAGAATCGAACTCACGACCATCGGTTTTGGAGACCGTTGCTCTACCAACTGAGCTACGTGCCTACCCAAAGATCAAAATCGCTCTGTCCAATCTAGCACAACAGATAAAGTAAGGCAAGTATTGACAGAACAAATCATTTAGACTATTCTACCTACCAGACAATACTTTTGATTCAGGTCCTCAGAGATAGTCCTAAAACGGCTTATTTACTGGGGATTGGGCCTGAGTCGCTACTATTTAAGTAGCAAAGTGATGGATGCGTCAGTGTCCATTCGGCTTCCTCCGTAATCATAGGATAATCAATTACTAAATCTGTGTTGATGAGCGGTTGCATGCGAGTGTGTGCGACAAATAAGGTGGTATCGCGGAGAATCCCGCCCTTATAGTACAAACAAGTGTTTGTGTTATGAGGGCGGGATTTTGTTTACCCAAACAACATTGTCCGCACAACCAAAAGTTCTTTACAACCCCAAGGAAAATCATTATGAAACCTGTATCGATAATTAAATTGACTGGTCACAAGCGCGAAAAACAAGAGGCCCGTGAGCTTCTCGCTCGAGAAAATTATTCTCCCTTGCGTGTCACTGCACCACACCAAGCCCTCATTACCCAGCTTCCTCAAAATTCTGTCCGGGTACTTGATCGAAAGGTTAAGTCGGGTAAACACCTTAGCTTTGATGAGGCGTTTTGTGGGATGTGTATTGTCCTAGCAGCAACAAACCAGAGAGTGTTCGAGATTGTTGCGTCGCAATATGAGAAGGCGGGTATTCCTTTCTCTCATGAATACGCACTAACCTCTGGTACCGCGTTTATGCAATTGATGGCCGTTAAGGAATCATTGCTTCATCTCACCGAAGAGGAGATTGCGGGAATGGTCGCTGCGTCAATGATGGATATTGTTGTGCGCTTCGAATGGCCGGAAGTAATTGAGATGTGTGGCATGGGAGGTGATATTGGTTTTGGTCGCAATGGATCAATCTCAAAGACAATCAATGTCTCCACACTTAGTTCATTTGTCCTTTCAGGACTTGGACTACCTATCATTAAACACGGCTCATATGCAAACACATCTGCGGTTGGTAGTACTGAGGCGATTGAACAGTTGGGTGCCAACGTTACTTTAACCAACCGTCACGAAGTAGAAGGTTTGTTTAAAAAAGGAGGGTTCGCTTATCTCGACGCACATTGGTGCAAGACGATACACGATCTTTCCCATCTCCTGATGATGGAAACCGTTAATCACATCATTGGGCCCATGACCCCACCGATTAGCCCTCAAACAGTGTTAACGAAAGTGATGGGGGTGAATGAAAAAGTGCATCCCGAAACTATCGTGCGCGCGTACAACATCCTCAACCAAAAAGGACTTGTATCCGTTGGTGGCATTGTTGTGGTGGCGGGATTATCTCAGTATATTGCTGGTGATTTGGGAAGTCGCGAAGTAATTCGTTCCATGACGATTATGGACGAGCTTTCTCCTTATGGTTCAGTCATCGCTCTAGGTTTCGGTGGTCATTTCTTGGGAAATGTTCAAGTTAGTCCAACGGACTTTGGGGTGACTCTTAATCCGGACGAAATCAAGGTGTCCAACGATAAAAGCAGTATCTCATCTGCTAATGAATCGGCCCTCTCTGGGAAAAATCTTCCTCTGGCACGATACCTGGCAATGAATGCCGCTCTTGGATTATTTGCACACACCGATCTCTCTCGGGATATGCCTAGAGATAAAGGTTGGGTACTTGAAAGACTTATGTCCCACACACGCACATGTCTTAATAGTATCGCCTCGGGTGATGCTCACCGAGCATGCACGCGGTTTGTGACAACGAGCAGGGAATACGCTCCCTCGAAGTGATAACGCAACGGTAATCTCGTAAAGAGATTACCGTTTTTCTTTTTAAAAAAAGCTGTACTTTATATAACAAAAATGCATAATTATACATATCTATGTTGGAAATATTTCGTACCATTTTTAATAAAGAGCGAGGCATAGTGATTGGAGCAATTCACTTACCACCACTTCCAGATTATCCTGATTTCCCAGGTTTTGATGTGGCGATCGAAAACGCGATCCGAGACCTTAAAGCATTTGAAGGGGGGGGAGTTGATGCAGTTATTCTTGAGAATAACTATGACATACCTCATTATGAATTTGTCTCAAAATCAACGGCTGATGCAATGCTCCTTGTTGCTCAAAAATTACAAGAAGTAGCTAAAGTCCCTATCGGATTAAGTGTCCTTTGGAATGACTACAAAACTGCCTTAACTATTGCCAAAAAACTCTCACTTCCTTTTGTTCGAATTCCTGTATTTGTGGATACGGTTGAGACGTCGTACGGTATCATCAAAGAAGGAGCAGACAGTATTATCGATTTTCAAAATAGGATTGGAGCACAAGATGTTCTACTTTTTACAGATATTCATGTAAAACATTCAAAAATACTCTCACCTTACTCACTTGAAGAATCTGCCCGAAGAGCCATCCAAAAGGGGAGTGGTGGGTTAATTATTACGGGTAAATGGACGGGGGATGCACCCGATTACAAAGATCTTGATCTCGTAAGGAATACTGTCGGGGAATTTCCGATTATTTGTGGTAGTGGTGCGAATACTAAAAATATAAAAGAAATATCACGATATACAAATGCCGTAATTGTGAGTACCGCTTTAAAAACAAGCGAAGTGGATACAAAGGAGGTAAATCTTAAGCCGTATCAGGCGCGCATTGATTCTGTGTTGGTCAAAAAATTTGTAGCACAAATTAACAAATAAAAAACCACTCTAAAAAGAGTGGTTTCGTGAATTACAAAGTAAACTCAACTGCAGGCTTTGCGAGAAATAAAATCTCTTCGCTCAGATCCGTTGGTTTTGTCTTATTTCTGCAAAACAGGGTGTGTCCATCAAACGGCATTTCTATGTTGGCACCATCCCCAGTTGCAAGAATCTCTCCCTTATTAATCCTATCGAAACTCCCGAAGATTTTAGTGAGTGAATAAGTTGTATCCGGAAAGATTACTGATGCATCAACCCAATAATCAAGATAGGTTATCGGAACTGGTTTTTGTGACACATCTTGCCTCTCCAGAACCCCAGTATTGACCAGTAGCGCTTCCACACTAGTAATACCGCAAACAAACGAATCTTGAGATTCATGGGATCCAGTCTCAATACCAAACATACATCTCTCAACCTCAGATTGTCCATAGAAGCTTATTGCCGGTTTTCCAATCTGCACAGATGTGATGTTTGAGAGAATAGTCTGAGCAGGAATCCCTTGTACCAATGACCGGTTGAAGTGTGGTAGCGCAATAATCATAGGCGGACAAGGTTGAGTGGTACTATGGATATCCAAAGCAATCTGAAATTGTTTCCACACAGGAATCAGTTCGATTGATCTCTGAATTTCATAACCACATCGACCACACGCGTCTAAATCTGGGGGAAGGCGATTCATGTTTACGTCGATAAAGCGACTATTTTCTCGACCCTCACGGTCTGTAGCGTCAAGATATTTAGCCGTAGCTTTAATGTTGTTGAGTACAAAGAGCACCCTGCCAGCTTTGAGCTTTTGATTTAAAGGCTCAATCTGTGTGAAGTAGTGAAAAATTGCTAATCCACTCGGCTCATTTCCGTGTGTATGGAGAGTAATACCAATAGTCGGACCGGGCTTCCCCGAATTTATTTCATGAACTCCCGATAGACCATATGTATTACTTTGCATTAGGGCTTTAAATGCTTCAGCGAAAATCTCCCGCGAGAATGTAGGTATGTCTTTCATAGTGTTTTAAAGATCTGATTCCATTTTCAATACTAAGTATTTCACCACCCTTGTCAAGCGATATCAGTTGACCTGTCAAGACGCTTATGGTAGCGTTACCTCCGGAACATACAGCTCCTCGACACAAAAATCAAAATGAAAAGTCAAGCATCTCCCATTACAAATGCCGATGAAATTCGGCTAGCTCTTGGCATTGGACAACCTCACCAAAGACCAACCCGTGGTTGGACTGGTGGACACCCTGTCGTACCAATTCCAGACTCACACAATGAGTCATTGACCCTCTTTTGCACGCGGTGCGACATAATGACCGCAGGTATCTACGCTAAGCCAACCGACACCTTCCGTCGTTGCCCCGCCTGCAGTTCGCTCCTCGGACTCTGTCTTGTCTGTCAAAGACCCGTTTCGTTTCGTGAGAGGTATAACCTCTTGTGTTGCGATCGATGTCACAATGACTTTGTGACACAATCGACTGTCGACGATTTGATCCGGCGTGAAGCTGGCTCTCGTGAGATTGTCCTTTCAGGTATTCGTGCTACTGGGGAATTGCACTATGGCAATTATTTTGGTGCCATGAAGCAATTTGTGGAATTTGCAAAAGGTGACAACCTCTGCCTATTCTTTATTGCCGATTGGCACACACTGACCACCTGTAGGGAGCCGGAGGTTGTCCGGCCCAACACCCTTAGGATTGCCATGGCCTACTTGGCGATGGGCCTCGATCCCAATCGTGCCATTATGTATGGCCAATCGAGTGTACCGGAAATCGCCGAACTGGCGATGTATCTCAGCATGCTTCAAAATCACGCCCCGCTGATCTCGATGCAATCAGTCGAAGATATGATTACTAAATCGACTGAAAACAATCCGTTTACGCTCGGGAAGCTCACCTACCCGGTGTTGATGGCAGCAGATATCTTGGGACCAAAATCAACTGTGGTTCCTGTGGGACCGGATCAGGTTGTGAATGTTGAACTTGCTGCTGATTTGGCACGAAAGTTTAACAATCGGTTCCGTTCCGTATTCACCATCCCGACGCATCACATATCAGAAACGACCGTGCCAGGTCTTGATGGCGAAAAGATGGGTAAATCAGCCAACAATTGGGTATCGTTGCTCGATTCGGAAGAGGGAATCCTCCGAAAATACCAACGTGACGGAGTCACGGATCTTGCACGGATTACCAAAAATATTCCGGGCACTCCAGCAAATTGCAAAGCGGTCTTTCCACTCCACGAAATTCTCTTGGCAGACAAGCCCGAGGAATTGGGAAAGGTTGTCACGGAATGTTCCACCGCCGCACGCGGCTGTGTGGACTGCAAACGAGAGTTAGCTCGTAACCTGTTTATTGAGCTCGCACCCTTCCGTGAACGCTGGGCGAAATTGTCCGAGAAACCTGACTTCGTTCGCGAAGTGCTTCACTACGGTGGTCTCAAGGCGCGTGAAATTATCACCCCGACAGTCGCCGAGGTCAGAGAGTGTATGGGAATCTTTCCCAACTAAGCTCTCTTTTTTCACAACCCTACAGAATCATGTGTTCTGTAGGGTTTTTCTTTTGGTCTGATTTTTGCTAGAGTACTACTATCTCTATGTCCGAATACAATCACAAAGCTATTGAGAAAAAGTGGCAAGAACGCTGGGAAAAGTCCGGCATCTATACCGCTACCGAAAATACCAAGAAAAAGAAATTCTTTGGATTGATTGAATTCCCGTACCCCTCGGGTGCCGGCCTTCACACGGGGCACATCCGAAGCAACACTGCAATGGATATTATTTGTCGCAAGCGTCGAGCGGAAGGCTTTGAAGTACTCTATCCGATTGGCTGGGACGCGTTTGGTTTGCCCACTGAGAATTACGCCATCAAGACTGGCAGAGATCCAAAAGAAGTGACCAAAGAAAATACCGACACCTTCCGACGTCAGCTCAAAGCACTTGGCTTCTCTTTTGATTGGTCACGGGAAATAGACACCACCGATCCAGCCTACTACAAATGGACACAGTGGCTCTTTTTGCAATTCTACAAGCACGGTCTTGCCTACAAAAAGAAGATGGCGATCAACTGGTGCCCGAAAGACTTGATTGGTCTTGCCAACGAAGAAGTGGCAGATGGATGCTGTGAGCGTTGTGGCACCCCAGTTGAGAAGCGAGAAAAAGAGCAGTGGATGCTCGCCATCACCAAATACGCCGACCGACTCGACAAAGACCTCGATACTGTCGACTTCCTCGAACGCATCAAAATTCAGCAGAGAAATTGGATTGGAAGGAGTGAGGGGGCGGAAATTAGCTTCCAACTAAAAGCTGATAGCTCAAAGCTAGAAGCTTCGGTGACTGTCTTCACCACTCGCCCTGACACGCTTTTCGGCGTTACTTATCTTGTCCTTGCGCCGGAACATCCGTTTGTAGCAAATAATATACAACTTACAACAAACAAAGAAGAAGTTCGGGCATACATTGAGACGACTCGAAAAAAGACGGAGGAAGATCGCACTGAAGTCAGTAAAAATAAAACAGGGGTCGAGCTCAAGGGAATTTACGCAATCAACCCCGCAAACAACGAGAAAATCCCAGTCTGGATTGCAGACTACGTACTCGTACACTACGGCACTGGCGCCATTATGGCTGTGCCCGCTCACGACGAGCGGGATTTTGAGTTTGCGAAGAAATATAATTTACCTATTCGTCAAGTGATTGCACCACTATTTGAGACAGCAAAAGGTAGTGCAGACGAAACTCGTTCCGACAAGCCGACCGAAAAAAGAAAAACAATCTACGGCATCGTAAAACATTGGAAAGATGACTCATATCTTTGCTTAGACTGGGGTAAATTAGGTTGGCACTCTTTTGTCATTGGTGGTGTCGAAGACGGGGAAGATATTATCGAAGCAGCTACCCGCGAAATCATGGAAGAAACTGGATATCAACATATCAAATTTATTCGTAAGGTTGGCGGGGAAACGCACGCTAGTTTTTATGCGCACCACAAAGAGATTAATCGCTACTCAATCTCTGAGGCATATCATTTTGAATTAGTTGACAGTGAAAAAGTCGACGTAGCAGAAGAAGAGTCAAAAAAACATACAGCAGTGTGGGTGGCAAAAAAAGATATGGCAACCTTCCTAAACCTCCCCAACCTTAATTATGTTTGGGAACAATTTCAGAGAGAAACAGCCTATATCGGAGATGGTGTCATAATCAATTCGGGTGCATTCAATAACACACCAATTGAGGAGGCAAAGAAAAAGATAACCGAATCAGTCGGTGGTAAAATGGTCACCACCTACAAACTCCGCGATTGGGTGTTTTCGAGACAGCGATACTGGGGTGAGCCGATTCCGATGGTGCACTGTG
>JBDKKW010000019.1:0-15394 GCA_039795895.1 Candidatus Parcubacteria bacterium
TTTTTTGCTACGAGCGAACCATTTTCGGCAATCGATGGCTTCCAACATTTAGAAGAAGACATCCACGGCTTCAAGCCTTCTTTTTGGTAGAGATACTTTGCATACGCAAGGTTATCGTCAATCTTCTTGAGGTTAAGGTCCATTTTTGACGCAGTCTTTCCGTGATAAAACTCATTGATTTGCATCACGCCAACGTCGTCTGGATTGACCGTACCACGCAAGATCTTGCCATCAGACAAGATGTGCCGGAAGGTTGATTCACAGCGAGCCACTTCGGCAAGCACTGGGGTATCCTTGAAGTATTCTCGAACATGAGATTCGAGGGTCATTGGTTGTACATTCGCCTCTTCCACCTGCACTACTGGTGTTTCTACCGGCATATCCTTTGCAAGGACAGCTACCGGATTACCGTAGATGAGTGATGTGAGGACTAATGCTTGTGTTGCGAGTTCAATCATATATTTTTTGGGTTGTAAGCGTTAGCTGTTAATCTTGTACGTGTATCTAGTGCTTACAAATGAAAAATCAGAGACTGCCTCTGACTTGGGATAAGTATAGCACCTTTCATTTATTCTGTCAAGCTTTTACAACACCAAACACACCCCGTCAAACTTGATTATATGGCTATAAATATAGCTTTTTTACTTGCAACCTCCTGTCTTATATTGTCTAGGAATGGCTTAAAATATAGACGTAACTGTAAAAGTCTGTCTTTTTAGTTAAAGACAGAAAAATAAGCCCTTGTAGAGCCCTTTTTTAGCCTCAAAAATTTGATGGCCTTTAGTAAAATCAAAGACTATCTTGCTTCTTGTCTCTCTTGCTGATTACCTTATTTCCCCATCCCCTTACAGTTACCAGCCGGTCGTAATCCTGCGTTTTTTGCCAAGAGTTCAGAGGCAAAAGTCACCTTATTGGCCTCAGAAATCTTCAAGGCACCTGTACACCAGGGGAAATAGTAGACTGATCCCGTTTTTGAAGCCACTACCCCGCCAGAGCTAGAATTTGCGGTCGTATCCGAAGCATCGCTGGTAGACGTAGCCTGATCTTGGTATTCGATTCGCATTGGTTCACGATTTTGCTCCAAGACCGAGAGTCTGCCGAGGGCAAAGCTACTTGAGGCGACCAGTATCAGCGCAACTACCGTAAAAACAGCAGGCTGACTCAATATGGCACCCCATTTCTTGGCGGAGTCCTTAATTAAGCCTGTAACTAGAGCTTTTTTACCATAACTTCCCTCTCGGCTGGCATCGCTTGCATTTTTAGAGTTCATAGGTTATGCTTGTCTTCACCTATCAGTATAACATAGTGCGCATAAAGAGCGCTTTTTTAATTAAAAACCATGGCAACCAAAAAATCTGCAGGTACAAGTAAGAACGGTCGCGACTCAAATCCACGCTATTTGGGTATCAAGCTCACCCACGGCGACAGTGCGAAAGTGGGTTCTATTATCGTGCGACAAAAGGGACGAAATTTCCTCGCAGGTAAAAATGTTGGTGTCGGCAAGGATCACACTATGTTTGCTCTCAAAGAAGGCAAGATTGCAATCACTTCAAAGCGAAAGCTCGGATTTACAGGCAAGACTACTGTTCACAAAGTAGTACACGTGGTCACAGCGTAAGAGTAAGCTTATAGCTTATAGCAAGAAAGCCACTAGCTTCTAGATAGAAAAAAGTCCGACACCTAACGGTGTCGGACTTTTTTCACTCACCTCTCTTGCCAGAAGCTAAAAGCTATCAGCTTCTTCGCTACTTCGCTTTTACAATCACCGTAACGGTCGCCTTCTTATCGTTGATTTGGATAGTCACCTTACTCTCACCAACCTCCTTGATCGGTTTCTCAAGCATAATATGTTCTGGGTGTGCGTTGAAGTTGAGCTGTTCTTTGAGTGCCTTTGCAATCTCAGCAGTGTGCACCTGGGCAAACAAATGACCTTTTTCATTTGCCTTCTCAACGATCTCAATCTTTGCAGACGAGAGACCTCCGAGACTCTTTACCAAGAGTGCTTCATGCACCTTCTTTTCATCCATCTCACGCTTCTTTTTTGCCTCGAGTCGAGACAGTGCCTGTGCGGTCGCTGCTTCAGCCAAACCCTTTGGAATCAATGCGTTAAGCGCGTAGCCATCAGCCACAGTCTTTACCTCATATTTCTTGCCAATCTTTGCCACGTCGTGTAAGAGGATGATTTTCATAGAATAATATAAATTAATTTCGCCCAGTAAATGTAGCTTATTTCCACCAAAGTTACAAGTTTGCATTTGGCTACTCTTTTGGTAAATCCCAATATTGACGAAAATGTTATTATATGTATAATAGCAAAAGAACAGTTCTGTCACTCAAAAAATATGAAATACCTACCCGCGACCGCCTTCGTCATTGGACTATTCATCCTCACCATTGTGGCCATCTGTGTAACCAAAGACCTGTATGGTTTGGTTATACTGATACTCGGCTTTGTGTTCATTGAAGACGTGATGCCGAAAATCCCTGAGTCGGATGAGAATCACGAATGTCAAAAAAGGAGGCGGGCAAAGTAACACCGCTGCAAGTCGATCGAAACCCGATCGACTTTTTCTTTTAAAAAGCCTTGACTCCACCTAATACACCCAGTATCTTATCTACAGATTCGTTCATCACACCAACACTCAATCTTATGGATACGGAAACTAATTGCATCATAGCCGTAGTTGATTATCCTCAAGGTATGTCTTGCCGATGCCAAGTGTGCAATAGAGTCTTGATAAGTGGCCAATACCCTATCGGCGTCATTCTTGAGAGTGGCGCTGTGCGTAATACCTATTTTGTTGGAGCACCAGAAGTCATTTGTTGCGGTGAAAAGAAGAATAATCTATTTCTCATCGCACAAAGTGCCGAGGAAGGCAGTAGAATGGCCGACGAAATACGAGATATCATCGCACGGACCGGTGACACCTCAGGACTCGAGCTTATTGACGTTGACGCTATTGTTCCACCAGACCCAAACCGGAACTAATTCAAAACACTCAGCTGACACTGAGTGTTTTTCTTTACTCACTCTACTAACACCCCTATTGATAATACAGAATAGCTAAGGTCGCTTTAATCCCGAATCCCTTCTTGAGCGAGCGAGAATCCTTTTGGTGTATGTTGCGGAGTCGAGCCAGCAGGGTCAGTCAAGACCTGAGGTTTTACGAAGGCTCTTGACTGTGGCGAGACGAGCATAGGAAAAGCCGGCGCTGGCCGGCTTTATCCGCGTACACCAAAAGTGATGGAGTGAGTCTATTTTCCTGTATTCAAGAATTTGATAGCTCTCTCAAGCTGTGGATCCTTGCCCTTGGTCGCATCATCTTGAGTAAACTTCACTACAATGTCTGGATTGATTCCGGCGTGTGAGATTGAATTGCCGAGTGGTGTGAGCCATCGTGCAACAGTCACCTTGAGTGACGTCTCGGGAGTAATTTTCACCAACTCCTGCACCGAACCCTTTCCAAAACTCTTCTCCCCGATCAAGGTTGCGATACCATTCTCTTTGAGTGCTCCCGCAAGAATTTCAGACGCTGATGCCGAACCGCCATTGATAAGCACTGCCATTTTTAATTTGTCACCAAAGACATTATACCCCTTACTCTTGTAGACAATTGGATCAGATTTTTTGCCGAAATCTTCGGTCACAATCAGCTTGCCTGGAGCCAAAAACCAGCTTGCCATATCTACCGCAGCATCAAGATAGCCTCCTGGATTGCCTCGAACATCGAGAATAAGCTTGTCTTTGTTGGTCACCACAAATTCACGGAGCGCATCGCGGAAGAGGTTTGAAGCGATAGCTGAGAAATTGTAGAGGCGAATGATAAAGACGCCATCTTTTTCTTGAGTATCAATCGTAGGAATCTCAATCGGTGCACGAGTGATTGTAATATCCATAGGATCTTTCTTACCTTCACGCAAGACCGTAATCGTGACTGTTGTACCATCTTTACCACGAATCAATTTCACTGCTTTATCTACGGCGAGACCATCAGTTGCTTGCCCATCGATTTTCAAAATCTGATCGCCAGTTCGAATACCCGCCTTTTGCGCCGGACTATTCTTAAGCGGAGCGACGACAACCAGATGATTATCGCGAACACCCACTTCCATGCCGACACCCGAAAAACTTCCGCTAATTTCGGTTGCAAACGATTTAGATTCTTCTGGTGGAAAGAAAACGGTATATGGGTCATTGAGAGAGGCTGTGAGACCAGCGATAGCGCCCCACACACGCTTCTGATCGCCGATTTGTGCATCGGAGGTGGTCGAAACAGCTACAAATTTATCATTGAGTGTGTTCCATACCTTCCAAAACGGATCAAAATCAACTTTCTGGGTCGGTGCAGATGCAAGATCGGTGTGTGTAAGCGAAGTGATTCGCGCCACTTCGGGACGATTGAGGAATCCGAGGTATACCCCAGAACTAAACGAAACGATTACCAACACAACACCAAGAACAATCCAGAAAATTTTGTTTGAAAATATTTTTTGCATCTATGAGAGAAATTATATCGTAATGCGTACGTGCCATTATCGCAGATAGGGAGAGTCGGAGCAAGGGAAAAGCCCGGTACCAATTTTGCAAAATTGGTACCGGGCTTTTTAACTATTAAAAAATCACCCGACCCGAGATTGCTCTCAAGTCAGGTGAAGTGGGTACGAGCACACAGAAGTGTACAGTCCTTCTATGTGGAGTACCGCCGGGGCCGTCTTCGGATTATTTCGGGCAGGTGCAGAGGTGCGTTTTCATGGCGCGGTTCCTTTGGTTTGTGTTTGTACTTCACCTTTCGTGGTTTTGGCCTCTTGATAAGCCTTAAACCTGGTGGCTTAAATATCATAGCATATCCTGAGACCACGTCAACTTATTCCTAATTTGTCCCTGTGTATATCGTTATTTTTGCGTACGGTATAATGGTCAAATGATTAATACATACAAACACAAGAAACTCACTTGGGTCGACCTTGAATCCCCTACTAAAGACGAGATTATTGAGGTGATGAATAAATACAAAATCCACCCACTCGTCGCCGAAGGCCTCCTCACCCCCAATATGAAGCCACGCGTCGAGCTCTACAAGGATTTTATCTATATGATCCTACACTTCCCCGTCATCAAACGTGGTCGCGACGATCAAAATGGCAAAAGTCAGGAAGTTGATTTTATTATCGGCAAAAACTACATCATCACTACTCGATTTGACCTCATCGACCCACTCCACGAGTTTTCAAAAATCTTTGAAGTAAACTCTATCCTCGACAAAAGCCATCTCGGCGATCACGCTGGTTTTATTTTCTACCATATGATCAAGCGTCTCTATCATTCGACTGTTGACGAGCTCACGTACGTTCGTGACTCACTCAACCGTATCGAAAACGGTATTTTTTCAGGCAACGAACACAATATGGTGTTTGAGCTTTCAAAAGTTGGCCGTGAATTACTGAATTTTAAAAATACTCTTGCGTTACATGGAGAAATTCTCGAATCATTTGAGATTGCGGGTAAACAATTCTTCAAAGAAGACTTTGGCTACTACCTCCGATCAATCACTGGCGAGTATTGCAAGATCCACACTTTGATCCAGGGTGAGACGGAGTGCGTGGCCGAGCTCCGCGAGACAAACAACAGCATGCTCTCGACCAAACAAAACGAAGTGATTCGAAAATTGACCGCAATTTCTTTTGTGACGCTTCCTGTTGGACTGGTAATTGCCCTCTTTGAAATCAACGCAAAATCTCTCCCTATCGTCGGTATGACGGGAGATTTCTGGATACTACTCGTACTTTTTGTTTTGACTGGTCTTGGACTAATCAGCTGGCTCAAGCGAAATAAGTGGCTGTAGCAGAAGTTGGTAGTTAATAGTCATTAGTTTATAGAAGACAGGGGCGGGCCGGAACGGCCCGCCCCCTATTCTGTATCTACACTTTCTACTTTATTTCGACGAGTGACCCAGTAGGTCAATGTGCTCATTGAGAAGCGCGTGTATGAGTACTCTCATACACAGCGTTCGACGATTTACCAAAATCGCCTACTGGGCTCGAAGTCGAATCAACAATGAAAACTGTCTTTTTCCCGTTTTCATTGTTATACTTTCTCCCATGCCAGACATCCACCTCTACAACACCCTCACACGCAAAACTGAGCTTTTTAAACCGCTCGTAGCAAAAAAAGTCGGTATGTATCACTGTGGTCCGACCGTCTATGACTTTGCCCACATCGGCAACCTTCGCACTGCCATTTTCAACGACCTCGTTCGTCGACTTTTTGAATACAACGACTACATCGTCACGCAAGTAATGAACATTACTGACGTCGACGACAAAACCATCCGTGCTAGTCGCGAAGCTGGGACGACTCTTGAATCATTTACTCAAAAATTTGAGGAAAAATACCTCGCTGATATTTCAGCTCTCAATATTCTCACCCCTCACCTACTTCCTCGTGCCACTGAATCTATCGAAGCAATGATCGAGATGATTGCAACCCTCTTAAAAAAAGGTGTTGCCTACAAAGGTGCCGATGGCGTCTATATGTCTATTTCCAAAGTAAAAGACTATGGCGCACTCGCAGGACTTCAAAACATTTCAAAAGAGATGACCCTTTCGCATAATCATGCCGACGAATACGACAAAGAGAATGCTCAGGATTTTGCTCTCTGGAAATTCAAGACGGAAGCTGATGGTGCCGTATCATGGAAGACTCCATTTGGTGAGGGTCGGCCGGGCTGGCATATCGAGTGTTCGGCGATGGCAAAATCTGCACTCGGCGAGACTATCGACATTCACACTGGTGGCAGCGACCTTATTTTCCCCCACCACACCAACGAAATCGCCCAGTCCGAGAGTGCCAACGAAAAACCTTTTGCTAAGTTTTGGCTTCACGCTGGTTTTGTAATGATTGGTAATAGCAAAATGTCCAAATCTCTGGGAAATTTTGTCACCCTCCGCGAAATTGAAGCGAAAAATATCTCTCCGCTCTCTTTCCGCTACCTTACCCTGACCAGCCATTACCAAAGTCTACTGAATTTTACTTGGGAGTCACTCGCTGGCGCTGATACCGCAAGACAAAAGCTCTCAACTTTTTTCCTCAGCCTCCCGTCAGGCGGAAAAATAAACTCAGACTACCAAACACGATTTCTCGCTCTGATCAACGACAATCTCGATATGCCGAAAGCTATTGCCCTCGTCTGGGAACTGGTCAAAGACGAAAAAGTCTCTCCGGAAGACAAACGTGCAACACTGTCAGATTTTGACCGCGTACTTGGCCTCGACCTCAGCACAGAAACAGAACTTATCGTACCTGAAGCAGTTTCAAAACTGGTTGCCGACCGAGAAATGGCGCGCATCAGCAAAGACTTCGCTCGCGCCGACACCCTTCGCGCGCAAATCAAGGCACAAGGATATGATGTTAAAGATACCGCAAACGGTCCGGAGGTTATTTCTCACTCAAAGTAGCTCGACCCACATTCTGTACACAGTTTATGAACGCTCGGCTAGTTGCCGAGCGTTTTCACACTGATACAATGAAGCAACAAGAATATTTTTCACATGGACACGACAGCAAAAAAACACTTGAGGATTCCGCCTCAAAATATCGACTCTGAAAAAGCGTTACTCGGCTCAGTAATGCTCCGACCAGAAGCGATGAACGATATTATGGATATCGTGTCTTTTGAATCCTTCTACGCTGAAAAGCATCGCACCATCTTCAAGACCATGCTCGAACTCTTCGCCAAAGGCGAGCCGATCGACCTCCTCACTATTTCCACCAAGCTCACCGACAAGGGCATGATTGAGCAAGTCGGCGGGATGACCTACATCACCGAGCTTGCTAATAGCGTTCCCTCTTCTGCCAACATTGAATTTTACGCTCGTATCGTCCAGAAGAAATCAATGATGCGACGCTTGATCGAAGTCTCTGAACACATCTCCCACATCGGCTACAACGACGATCAAGAGCTCGAGGAATTGCTCGACCTCGCTGAGCAAAAAATCTACGCCGTGACCAATATGTCCGGAGGCAACAACAAAGTCATTGAGCTCAAAGATGCTTTGGGTGAAGCGTGGGAGCGTCTCGACAAGCTTCACAAAACCAAAGACGAACTCCGCGGTATTCCGACAGGCTTCAAAGAAATCGATAATAAACTCGGGGGACTTCAGAAGTCAGACCTCATCATCTTGGCGGCCCGTCCTTCGATGGGTAAAACTTCGCTCGCACTCGACATCGCTCGCCAAGCTGCGACGGTATACAAAGTGCCCACCATTATTTTCTCACTCGAAATGTCATCAGCTCAGCTCGTCGATCGTATGATGGCAGCCGACTCGCGCGTGGATGCCTGGAAGCTCCGCACCGGTAAGCTCACTCAGGAATCGGAATTTGCTCAAATCCGCGACTCAATGGCCAAGCTCGCCAACGCTCCGATCTTCATCGATGACCGTGCGGCAAACAACATCATCAACATGCGCTCAGCTGCCCGCCGTATTAAGTCTGAAAAGGGCTTAGGCTTGATCGTGGTGGACTATCTCCAGCTCATGGCGCCGACCCAATCTCGCAACAGCGACAATATGGTGCAACAGGTCACCGAAATTTCTCGCTCACTTAAACACCTCGCCAAAGAGCTCGACGTCCCCGTGCTCGCCCTCTCACAACTTTCTCGTGCTGTGGAACAACGCGGAGGCAAACCTCGTCTCTCTGACTTGCGTGACTCAGGATCGATCGAACAGGATGCCGACGTGGTAATGTTTATTCATCGTGAAGACAAGATGAATCGCGTTGATGAATCAGCCAAAACCAACATTGCCGAAATCTTGATCGAAAAACACCGTAACGGTCCAACCGGTTCGTGCCAGCTCTTCTTTGACGAAAAGAAAGCGACCTACCTCAACCTCGAGAAGGGAGAATTTGGTGACTTTGAATCTGGGGGTGGATCAAGCGGTGGTATGGGTGGGTTCTAATATAATTTATATAAATTACAAAGAGTGGCTTAGTTTATGAATAAGAAGTAAAATAACGAGATGAATCCGGTAGTAGAAAATGGCATTAGAGCATTTACTTATCCAGTAGTAATTATCACCGACCAATGAGTATTTATTATTCACTAACAACTAATGGCAATAAGCTCTAATTAAAGAGCGATGCCATTTTTCACTACCGGATGAACGCCATCGACCGACTTGCAGAAGCCTTTAAACATTTTCCCGGTATTGGTCCCAAACAGGCCAAGCGGTTTGTGTATTATTTGCTTTCAAAAGATGCAGGTTTTCGGGAAGAAATGGCGAAGCTCATCACTTCTCTTTCGAGTGACATCCGAGTGTGTCCGCAGTGTTTCCGATTTTTCGTAAAAAAGCATGTGAGTACTGAATGCAACATTTGCATCGACAAAAATCGCAACGCAAAAGTCTTGATGATTGTCGCTAAAGATGTGGATTTTGAAATTGTCGAAAAAAGCGGAGTCTACGATGGCTACTATTTTGTACTTGGAGGCACTGTACCCATCCTGGACACCAATCCTGAAGAGCGAATTCGGGTCAAAGAGCTCATCGATACCGTCACCCGAAAGGCTCAAAACGGCCTCACCGAGATTGTGGTAGCGATGAGTATGAATCCTGAAGGGGATCACACTGGAGAGACCGTGGAATCCTACCTCGCCCCTACCCTCGCGCAATTCCCCACTATCAAAATCTCTCATTTGGGCCGCGGGCTTTCGACTGGTACGGAGCTCGAGTATTCGGATAAAGACACGATTGGGTACGCGCTGAAGAATAGACAGTGACGAATCTTATTCTCCCTTTGCTAAAGGGAGCACTACATTCTGATGCAGGAGGGATTTATGGTGAATTCAAAATCCCTCCCCCTTCGGCACATCGGTAGATGATGTGCACCTGTAGACGGAGTACTCCCTTTAAAAAAGGGAGAATTCAGACAAAGAAAAAACCACCCATTCTTTCGGGTGGTTTTTTCTTTACATCACTTTATCAATCTTTACCTTCATAAATGGCTGACGATGACCATTTTTCTTAAAATAACGAGACTTTTGCTTGTATTTAATAACTGAAATCTTTTGTGCTCGGCCAATAGTTGAGAGCGTAGCCGAAACCTTAGCCCCTGCGATAAAAGGAGTACCAATAGTGGTATCTTTGCCGTTGTCTACGAGGAGAACTTTATCAAAAGTGATCTTATCACCCTCCTTCAAAACATCGTCAATCTTTTCAATAGTAATAGTATCTCCGGCCTTGACCTGATACTGTTTTCCGCCTGTTTGTATAACTGCGAATTCCATAGGGGTACAGTATACTCGATTGGTTAAAAAATGCAATAGGCACGAAAAAATTAACATAAAGAAAGGGCTATATTGCTATAGCCCTTTGCAGATAGTGGATTTTTCACCATTACTGGGACAATCTGCGTATCCGTGAATCTTGTTGCATTCACAGGCTGTTTTCCTGACGTGATGACTGTGGACAATGTAGGTCCTGGGCGCATGAGCGACCTAGCCCTTCCAACTACTGGTCAGATGTCGCAATCTGCCACAAATCACCTCGTGGGTGCTCGACACTGATGTCTCTTGGGTACAGCCCCAATTCCTGCACATGACAGCATAGCAATAGAGACGCCGAGATTACAAACTTTAGGGACAAAACTACAACGTGTCACCTAAGGTAATTTTAATGTAGCACAAAAGTAATCGAACATCAAAACAAAAACCCTCCACAGTCGTGGGAAGTTTTTTAATCCGTACTTTATACTTTTTACCTGATACTTCCCTCCTACTCCCCATCCTCCATCTCAGGCTTTTTGACCGCCACCAATTCTATCCCTGCTGAAGCACCGGAAATCCGGAACACATCCTTATCAATCTTTTTAAATTCTTTACCAGTAGCTTCGTAATGATTGACCACCGTACCGATCGCATTGCCGAGCTTACGGTGATACTCATCATAGGCTTTCAAATGCTTGGTGAGCTCAGTCACACGTTGCACAATATCTTTTGCCTGCTCCTCGATTTGCATCGCCTTGAGTCCCTGCAAGACCGTCTGGAGGTATGCCAAGAACGAGGTCGGAGAGACAATAATCACCTTGTACTTACCGGCGGCGCGCTGGATCAAATTGTCTGTATCTTCGGTGATCCCGCCAATCTTATTGATCAACAAATCATAATAAATTGCCTCGTGCGGAATAAACATAAACGCAAAGTCCATCGTATTTTCATTTGGTCGAATATATTTTGAGGTCTCGACAATACGAAGCTTCAAATCATTTACAAACAATTTCTCAAGCTTCTCTTTTTCAGCAGGATTTCGCTCTTCCACCAGTCGATTATAATTTTCAAGCGAGAACTTTGAATCAATCGGAATAATTTTATCTTTGATAAACACCGCCGCATCGACAATCTCGCCATTACTAAAACCGTACTGCATTTTGTACTGTCCTGGAGGAAGAACATTTTTGAGAAGGGTCTCAAGATAATATTCACCGAGCACCCCGCGCTGTTTTGGATTTTTGAGCGTATCCTGGAGACTCTGGAGCTGGTTGGTAAAATTGACCATCTGCTTGCCCGTCTCCTCGACTCGAGTCACTTTCTCGGTCATTTGAGTCAGCTCTCCTAGGAATTTACTGACCAGCTTTTGAGATTCACTAAACTGGCGATGGACTGCATCATTCATCCCGCGCGCTGATTCGGACATCTTACTGTCCATTGTTTTATTGAGCTCTCCCACCTTACTATCCACGGTGCGGGACAGTTCATTCATTTGCTGAAGGATGAGTTTGAGTCCAGTACTTTCGGCTTCCGCATCGGGGCGAGGCTTCCCCGAAAGCATTTTCCAAAGCAAAAAGCCGTTGATGACAAAAAGGAAGGCGACCACCACAATTAAAGCGATATTCATGACTGACAGTATACCTCAATTTTTAACCAAAGAAAAAACCACCAGACGTAAGTGCATGGCGGTTTCGGAAAAATCATTTCTTACCACAACCTAACTCATCTTTACATTCTGATGAAGCAGGTTAAGCTCCAAGGATCGAGCAACCCATCCAGTCCGCTCATGTGGGTCATAGTTTGTAATGGTGATCGAAATATCATGATCACCATAGCGTATCCTACCCTTGATTGTGAGATAGGCGCTGTAGGGTATGGTAGATCCATCTGGCGTCGGTTCCCTTTCGACGGAATAAATACTCATATCAAACCGCCCATAGCCGTTGAGGCTGAAGTGAACGGGATCAGCACCGCGTTGATGTTCAACAATGTGAGACATTGCCCGCAAAACCGCAACCGCTCCTGGACCATTAGTTATTTTCGACGATGTCATACGACAACTTTCTCTTTAATGAACAAGTGTGATTTGAGGCACACAACACCTCCTGATTCCAAAGTCACAAAGTGACCCAGAACGACTCGCCCATACAGGCAAGAATTACCATCCGAATACTATTATATGCATATATAGTATATTTGTCAAACATACTGAGCCGTTTTTTGGAGCTTGGCCAAAAAACGGCTCAAACTCAGTACTTACTAGAAATTAGGGTTTAGAAATTTTTCTGTCTCTGTTCTGTTGTCTGTTGTCTAATCTTGAGCTATACTTCCCCTATGTCTCTCCACAACGAAATCTCGGGAAAAATCAAAGAAGCGATGATCAAGAAAGATGCGGTACGTTTGGGCGTACTCCGCAATCTGCTCGCCTCATTTATGAACGAATCGATCGCTATCGTCCAAAAGACCAAGAAACCGCAAGAATTTTTAACTGATGAAGAAGCACTCACTGTCGTGCGCCGATTGGTAAAGCAACGTAAAGACTCTATCGACCAATTCACCAAAGGCGGTCGCGCTGATCTCGCCGAAAGTGAACAAGCTGAGCTCGCTATCCTCGAGACCTTCCTCCCCGCTCAGATGTCACGCGATGCAATCTTGAAAATCGCCACTGCAAAGAAAGCAGAACTCGGCATTATTGACAAAGCAAAGCTTGGACAATTTGTCGGTGGACTTATGAAAGACCTTAAAGGCAAAGCTGATGGCGCGATGGTCAAAGAAGTAGCCGAAAGCTTGTTTGCATAATATACACCGCGATGTCTCCTTCTTCAGAAAACTGGTTTGACATCATGAGGCAGGCGACTGCTGGAGACCCCGAGGCACAAAAGCTCGCACACGAAGAAGAACTCAATATTATTGCTGGAGACGCAGGCGTTCCTGTAGATGATTTGAAATTGGCTGAAGAGATTCTTGCACCAAAAAAGAAAGATGGTCCACTTCCTCGAGAAAGTCACTGGCATGGAGCAGTGGAAGCAAGTGAAGAAGAGCGACTTGAGCGCTGGTACCAGGAACGACAGCATCCCGACGGACAAAAATAGTTTTCCCCACGAAGACTTGTGCAGAAAAATAAAGAGCGTACCATTGTAAATGGAAATGCAGTCAACGACAGATTAATGCACCTTATGGTAACTCAAAACTCTGCCTTCTGTGCTGGTCCCATCTCCATCGGACACATTCTCGCAAGGACCCTGCGTCTGCGTCGAGGCAATACCGCACCACGGCAAGATCGAGTCAAAGTCGTCGTCAAAAGCAAACGTTGGCGTCTGTGGCCGAAACGGGCCAAGCGCCCGAGCTTCCACTGATCAATTAAAGCCCCGTCTCGCGAAGCGAGACGGGGCTTTTCCATTTGCATCGTTGATTGACACAAAAGCTACTCAATAGTAGTGTTCCCAATGGAAACAGAACCCTAAAAAGAAAGGTGGTATATGCCAAGTACAGTTATCAAAAGTGATGAATTTATGGCGTGGTGGAATGCGAAAGAATTTCCACAAACAGCAGACCCAATTACTGTCCACGGAGATCTCACAATCAAGGGCACGGAGATTCTACCGAAAAAAGCTCTCCACCTCGAGAATATGACTTTTACCGGAAGTGTGCGCATTACCGACTATGCTTTCGAAAAAAGCTCACTCGTTATTCACGACTGTCATTTTTTCGAATCGCTCAAGTTTGACGATGTAAAGACAGATCACTTTTCAATCGCCAAAATTAAGGCGAGACACCTTGTTTTCTGGCGTTGTGTAGCCGAGACAACAGTGATCAACAGGGCTGAAATCGAATCCGCATTGGATATTTCTGGTCTTCGCCTGAGCAAAGATATTGTTCTTGGGGAGATTAAGGTCGAGCGACTCGAACTCTTCAATCCTCGAGTGTTCCACATCTTCAATGCCGAGCATGCAGTGACCAACGATACTGTGTTTGCTCGTCAATTTGAGCTCGCAAGAATCCCTGTTTTTGTAAGCACCGAAGCAGTGCGTGAATGGCTGTATCCCACCAGACACCGCGAGGTGGAGTGCTAGCCCTTAAGCAGAGAGCAACCCTCTCTGCTTTTTTCTTTTAATAACAAATCTAGTAAAACCACGGAACAACTCCCGTCTTCTTTTTGTAGTCCACAAACGTCTGACCAAATCGCTGTTCGAGAAACACATCCTCTTTTTTGATTACATGTGCAATAAAGATAGCGACGGGAATCATAAGTAGTGCCAGCCAGTAATTGAGCTGGAGATACAAACCAATACCCACCAAAATCGCTCCCGCATAATACGGATGACGAGTAAACCTATATGGTCCACCGGTAAAAAGTGTCTCACCAGAATCATCACCCATAAATCCCCAATCTTTGTTTCGAGAAAATCGTGTCCACACCATAAAGAAAAGTCCCTTGATAGAAAACAAGACCCCGATGACATACAGCGCGGGGAAAGTTTTCGTCGGAATCACCTTAAGCAACAAAAGCGCTGGTACAACAAAACAAATTGCGACTTCGATTAGCTTCCTACCCCAATAGATGAACGAGGTAACTTTTCTACGGTCTCGTTTGCCATTGAAAATAGTAAAACTATTGCGGAGAACGACAAATACGACGAGGATAAGTAGTGAAAGAAATTTCATATAGACAGTATAACAAAAAAAAGCCCCGCATTTCTGCAGGGCTCGAAACTCTTCATTGTGTCTCACTGTACGTATAGGTCGTGAAGACAGATGCGTCATACAGCTCTTGCACCAACACACGCTGATCGGGATTGTGTTCGAGCATTTTCTCCCTGATCCACTCGCCCACCGGACCGTCCACCGGAGTGTACTTTTCATTCACTCGATGAAAAGCATCGAAGCCATCTGCGAGTGCAAGGAGACGTCCATAAAACTGAATCATCACCCGTGTGCCCTGACTATACTCGTGGAGCAAAGCGGGCATATCAGCGGGATAACCATTGTGCTGAAAACGATGATGCCACAATATGACCTCCGCACTAAAATCGAACTGACCACGGATGAGACGATAGCCGTCCATCACGTGATGCATGATCTCAGCCGTATCAGCCGGACCCCAACCAGAAGTCTTCTTCAGCGTCTCAGGTTTG
>JBDKKW010000020.1:0-14652 GCA_039795895.1 Candidatus Parcubacteria bacterium
GCGTCACCCCTTTATTCATAATAGGCGCAACTAGCTAAACCTAAAGTGAGTATAGCATGAAGTCATACACGCCACCAAAACCGAGAGATAAGTAGACCAATCGGCGTATTCTGATACTTATTGGAGTTGAACTATAATCTTTTCAATAAGCGACTCGACTCCAGCTCGCTCGTGGGCAGTCTTTTGTAGCGCTTGAGCAATCACCTTCTCTTTACCCGAAGCAAACACAGAAGAAATCACTCTCGCTAAATCAAAAGCGTCCGTATCTTTTACCAAAAGCATACCAGCGTGATCGCCAAAATAGTCAGCAAAAGTCTGATTTGAAGAAAATACAATTCGTCCGGAAGCCATCGATTCAAGCACCGCCTTGTCGACTCCGCCAGTGGGAGTGAGATTGAGTGTGGCATCACACGCACAATATTCTTTACGCACCTCTGTGTAGGGTAGGTTGCCCACAAACTCCACTTGGTCAGATAGTCCTTTGTCTGCCACCAGTTTTTTAAGCGTCTCGAAATACGCACCATCTGACTCTGTCGCCGGAGCACCAACAAATCGCAACACGTACTTCCTCGGCGACTGATTCAACAATGCTAAAGCCTCAATCGCCACCTCGCATCGCTTTATTGGCGTAATCCTCCCTACCGAAAGAAGTACTAGTGGATCCGCACCTGGCACGTATGCTGAGCAAGCATACAGCGACAGATCAATCCCATGTCCAACCACATACACTTTCTTGCTCGGCAATCGAAAACTTTCTTTTGAGGCCGTAAAAATAGTGTCGGCAAAGTACTCGGCGATGCGCAATTTCAAATCCACTTGTCGATGCGTGTACCAAAGCGAAATCTTTTTACCCAAAAGCTTCCAGAGCCCGCCACAGAGTACAATATAGACTGGGTTCATATGCACAAACACCGTATCGTACTCTTTTCGCTGGCCCACTACAGTTGAAAATAATCGGGAAAGGTAGCTAATTTTTGACGCGCCCGATTCCTTACCCAAAGAAATCACCCGCACATTATTTGGCAAGTCATACTTCCCTACACCAAGAGCAACTACCGTCACGGACTCGACACGCTTGGCGATTTCTACAAGCCAGTTATGAAAAAAGCCCAGCACTGAATCTTCTCGATCAACCTTCTGTGTCAAAATCAATAATTTCATAGCATTATTCGCGCGCAAAAATAATAAACTTGTATACAAAGAAACTTTCACAGGCAATCAATGCTGAAGTAATAATTTGTGCAGGGAGATAGTGTATACCGGTATACTCCACCAAAGCATAGACTAGTGCCGTATTCAAAAACAAATTAAACACTGAGACTGCAAGGTACAAAAAGGCTTGTTTGTGTACGCCGTCAGTGCCATGATCCCGAAATGTCCAAAACTTTTGCATCAAAAAGCTAATTCCAAAAGCAATCAAAAAGGCCAGCACAGATGAAGTCACATACCAGATATGAAAAATATCAGTGAAAAGATACAGCGTCCCCAAATCAACCACTGCAGCCGTCCCTCCCGAGATCACATACTTAACTAGCATCCCCAGCAAAGAATCGACATGGAGTAACCTGAAAGCTAACGCAAACAAAGACTTTTTCTCAATCCCCGATTGCCCAGCAAGAGTCTCAAAAGATTTTTTGATGAGAGGCTTGAGTAAATCATGTGAAATCAATCGTCCCGAAATATCCGCAAATGCACGTTCAGCTCTTGTACGTGCAAGCTCTGTGCTACCCAAGACCGCAATCACTCCTTGAGACAATGATTCTTTCTTTTCCGGATCAATGAGTATCACCGATTCATTCGAGAGCACATCACCAACCAACCCCACATTGGTAGTAATAATCGGACATTTCGCAGACGCCGCCTCCACCAGCGTCATCCCATAACCTTCATACCACGAAGTCGAAAGGAAAGCGGTTGCACTAGCAAAATACAGCGACAACTCCTTTTGCCAAGGCACAAAGACAACCGAGCCACTGAAACCTACCTTCGCCACCTGGGCTTGTAGTACCCCTTTAAGCGTCCCCTCTCCAACGATCACTAAACCAGCTTTGGGAAATTGTAGTAAGACTTTTTTCCACGAAGCAATCGCCCAAGCAATATTCTTTTCAGACTCGAGGCGGGACGTCATCAAAACTGTCTGCTCAAATTGCGGGTACTGCGTTTGGAGCAAACCACTGGTGGTATTTCGAGCGACAACCTTTACATCGACTCCAATCGGCACCACGTCGATTTTGTCAGGGGCAATATGGAGTCGCTCACTCAAACCTTTTTGTATTCGAGAAGAAACTACTCGTATTCGATCAGCAAAAAGTACGGTATACTCGCCGACCGCTCGTCTGAGCATATTCAGTAGACCCCCCTGCTTAAAATATGGACTCAAAAAGTCAGTATGTAGCTGAACCTGCAATTTAGCACCAAACAATCGAGACAACCGCACTCCTACCAAGCCAGTCTCAAAAGGGTCTTGGGTGGAGACGATCCAGGCCCCGCCCCTCGGCAGGCTCGGGGCGGGGCCTCTAAGCACCCGCTTTCCCACCTTAATCGCATCACACATATATCCCACTTTGGTTCGAGACTGTGTTGGATACAAAAATAATTTCCCCCCGATATTCTCCTCTTTAAACCCAAGTGACTTTTTAGCAAACACAATAATATGCAACTCATCAAAAAATTGTGCATACGAAAGCATTCGCGCGTGTACTGCGCTTCCACTATCAAATGTTTTCCGATCAGTTCCCACCATTAAGACGCGAGTCATTGTATGTTGTTGCTAATAGCCAAAAATTCCTTCGCAATCTGGTCCCAACTATGCGTAAAGGTAAATCGTGCGACACGAGCTTGATAATCAGCGTATATCTTCGGGTCACAAAGCATTTCCATCTTCTGTGCAATATCATTCGCATCTTCTGGATTAACAAAAAGTGCGACATCTTTCAATTTTTCGGTAAGACCTGTTTCGGTGGTCATAATAAACGGCTTGCCACAACGTATCGTATCCAAAATCATATTTGGACTAATATCTCCAAGCGACACCAAGATCACCGCATACGCATGTTGGATTTTTTCGATAAACTTTTCGTGCGGGACGGTTGTGAAATCATGCACTACCGATACTCCACGCAAATGCACTTGCTTGAAAGCTTCGACCAGTCGATCGTGATTTTTCCATTTGAGGGGGCGTGCAGCTGAAATAAAATTCTTGTCAGTGGGTGGGAACGAAGGTAGTCGTTCACCATAAAAATTTTCCACGATACTATTCTTGCGAGGATCCAAACCGTAGGCCTGTGTAAAAATATCTCTCTGCCACGAAGTACTAAAAATAATCGCATCAACTGATCGCAGTACCCATCGAGTCAGTCGAAAAATCAATCGCTCTTTTGTATTCAATCTTTCCATTCGAGTCGCATAGAAATTTCGGAACAGTACCATATCCCCTGTTCGCTCGGCATAAAATTCCCAAAGAAAATCTCCTCCAGTTCGGATCACTATCTTTTTACCAAAAAGTTTTGAGACACAGAGCGTCGGGAGCGCCACACTAAAGGTATCGAGAGTAAACACCACATCGATTCCCCACATCTTTGGCAAAATCTTAAAGAAAAAAGCGATATGTCGTATTCCCATCGGCAACTTCAAAATCCACCCGTATGTCGCCACGTGCACCTGATGTCCCTGTGCACGAAAAGCTTCCGCCAAATTCTTGGCGTATTGTGCTGGTCCACCAATTTGGGGTGGATAAATACCAGTTGTAATCAAGATATTCATAGCAAATACTTCCCCAACTATACCATATACAACCTACCGAATCAGCTAATTATTACATGAAAGACACAGCTACACTTTTAAGATTCCCTTCATCTCCTCCGCTACCAAATTCCAATCGTATTTTTCTACAACCATCTTTTGAGCGTTTTCGATAATAGTCGCGCGGAGTTGTGGACCAAAAAGTAAAGTGGTCACTGCATCAGCAATACTTTTTGGATCATGCGGTTCACAGAAAATCCCAGTCTCGCGGTCGGTCAAAAAGTCAGGAATACCACCGACCGGAGTGGCGATCACGGGGAGTCCTGAAGTCATCGCTTCAATAAAAGAATTGCCCATCCCTTCAGACAGACTCGGGCGGATAAAGATATCACTCATATGGAGATGTGGGGGTAGATTGGCGTGTTCCACGAAGCCTACGAATACCACCCGTTTATCGAGCTTATATGCCTCTACAGAGGCTTTTAGAGCCTTTTCTAAAGGTCCAGACCCTACCACCAAAAACTTCACGTTTTCAGGCAAAAAGCGCAGGGCATCAATCACATCACCTACCCCGTTTTTCACTACCAATCTTGAGGTGGTCACCAGCACCGTATCAGACTCAGAGAATCCAAATTTCTCTCGCATCCCCTCTCTTCCCCCATTCGAAAATTGAAAATTGCTAATTGAAAATTTATCAACATCTACTCCATTCGGAATCACACTCACTGGTGCAATCACCCCCATCTCCCTCGCCCATTGCGCTAGATAATTTGAAATCGCCGTGATACGATCCGCTCGTTTAAAAATCAATTTGAAAAGCGGATACACAAATGGACGCAATATTCCCATCCGCTGTCCTGGATACTCTTTGGTATCACCCTCCTGCAAGGTCAAAAGAAACGGAACCTTTGGATTGAGTAATTTAAAAAAGAGAGTTGCAAAGCCTGCTCGACTAGCCATAATCGACCAGACTGTATCAAACTGATTTTTACGATGAAGCTCTAATGCTTTTTTGCAGGCGGTGAAAGGGAAGAGTAATTTTGAAAACGCTGACACTACACCAACTCGGTGCACGAAGACATTTCCAACCTTTTCTTCTTGCGCATCTACTTCTGCACCCAAGGTAACCATATGAAATTCAAAATCGCCACCGAGTCTGTCGGTGATTTCTTTGACTGCCACTTCTGCCCCACCGACAAAATTCGGGTAGTAGGCTAATGAAAATATTAATATCTTTTTCATTTGATTTTATATTCTCCCTTTTTAAAGGGAGAATTAAAAGAAACCAATTTCTATCATAGCAATCTAATGAATTATCTCAAACTCTTCTCCTTCATCTTCATCCTCAGAGTCAACACTCTCAGACTGTTCAACCACACTCTTTCTATGTGCAAACCACATCCCGCCAAAAATCACTGCCACAAAACCCGAGAGTCCAAGCATCCATAGTGCCACACTATCGGATTTTCGAGAAACCGACAACACCTCGCTATGACCATCCGGAGTCACTCCTCCACTCACTCCCACACTCGCCACCTGACTAGTACGAGTCTCAACTACTGGCGTCACTTTTTTAGCGACTGCGGGTTTCGTGGCGACCGCCGGACTTTTGGTGGGACTTTGAGACACAGTCGGCGGAGCAAAGCGATACTCGACCTCACCATTTGGATACAACAATTCCGCCTGTGTGTTTGTAACAAATAGTGCTGAGACGCTGTTAGGGATAGTCAGCGCTCCATGAGCGGAAACGATCGTGTGTGCCGGCAACAAAAACATCGCACTACCATCCCTTAAATACCATCGTGAAATATCCAAGTCGACATCACTTCCATTTGCAATCGTCACATAACCAGCACTGCCCGAGAGTACTCGTGTGATATTGAGTGTTGCGGGTACTACCGTCACCACCAACTTATCGGTCGCACTATATACTCCCGAAGCCACATCAAGAAAGACCGTATACGTACCCGGCAATCCATACGTATGCAACACCGACACCCCTTCGGCTGTCGACCCATCGCCAAAATTCCAAATGAGTCGAGCGTTAATCAGTGGTTCTTTTTTCAACCCGTACGCTTTTCCTGAAAAAAGTATTGATGCACCCACCACCCCGCTTGTATCTTGCCCTGCATCGACATATATTTTAGCACTTGTATTCGACGAGCCTGTACTCGAAGTTGTGGCAGAAGTATCTGCACTACCCGAGGTGGCTACGACCGGAGAGGCTAAGGTGGAGACTCTATTTGCTGAACCAGGAGTAGGTGTTGCTGATACAAATCCCCCATTGACTCGTGCGAGTGATTTTCCATCGCCCATAGCACCCATCGAGGACGTATAGCTCACTTGATCAACGACCACGTTACCATTTTTGAGTGTCAAAGTTTCACCCTCATTGGCAAGTGAAAAAGTACTATTCAAAATCGCTCCGGCAAAATTGGGCCAATCGGTTTTAAACTTGATTGGGTCATCGGCCACAATAATAAAACTTCCTGGAGACAGGATGGTTGCACCCTGCGATTGAGTCATCGAGTGATTAGTCGAGGCCTCGACCAATTTCCATGATGCGAGATCAACCGCACTACTTCCCGTATTCTGGAGCTCAATCCACTCTCGCCCCGTATCCGTGCCCGACACATCGTACATAATTTCAGAAATCACCACTTGTCCAAAACACACACTGGGTATCACGAGCAAGGAGAAGATTGTGACCCGAAAGATATGCATTACTTTTTGTGTTATTTCTCAACACCGAGCACACTTCGCAAAATATCCTCAGGCACCTCAGCTACTTTCTTTTTCTCGGCGACAGGCGGAGTCGGTGAAACTGGTCGAGATGGCTCTTTGTGTTCACTCTTTGGAGTCGGCGCGCTTTGTGTATGCAGTGCAGCAGTCTTTACTTGAGTCGCTACCGGCTTTGTCACAAGATCCGCAAGTGCATTTTTGAGCGCATTTTTATCCGCCTCTGGCCTTATCTCTTTCTTTTCGATTGAGGTCGGTTTGAGTTGCGAAAGAGAAATCGGAGCTGGTTTTATCTCTTTCTTTTCAACAGGCAGTTGAACGTGAGGACTTATAGGACTAGCGGGTGCTGGAGATGACGCTGTGGCACCCACGCCCGGAGCTTTTTTCTCAAGTACTTTTGCGAGCTCTGCTTTTAAATTGCCGAATGGTTTATGCTCTTTTTGGTCTCGTATATCCCGCGGAGTGCTCGGTTGTATCGGTGGCACCGGAGGTATATCTTTACGCACTTCTCGCACTACCGCAGTTGCAGGAGGAACAGGTGTGGAAGCAACGATCGGCTTTGACACCACCGAAGCTCCTGATTGGGTGGGTACAGGCGCCACACTTGGCCTCGGAGGTACTGAAGCGGAGATCGGTCCGACAGGCTTTGGTATCGGACTCGGTACGCCAGGCGCCATCGCTGATTTTGCCGGCTCTGCTTTTTTGCCATGCATCCACTCGGCAATTTCTGCTTCGACTTGTGAGCGTGGTCGAGCAAACTGATCGCGAGAAGACTTAATCACTTCATTACGAAGAGAAATGTCGTTTGGTTTTATCGGACCAATCGTCGTTGCCGAAAAAGGTTGTGAAGACACTCCATCGATCATCAGCTTGAGATAGATTTGAGCAAAGCCGAGATTCACCAAGTCCTCCGCCGTAAATTGTGGAGCGAATTCTTTTTCCAAGATCTCGGCATCATAGGCGCCCACACGGAAGGTAATCATTGTACCCACGTTACCGAACACCGCTGCTCGAACCTCCTCCTCCATCTGCTCGATGTATTGATGAGCAATCGTGAGGTTGAGTTTGTATTTTCGCGCCTCAGAGAGAATGTCGGCAAATGATTTGTTGGCAAACGACTGGAACTCGTCTACATAGAGATAGAAGTTTGGTAATTTTTGAAGCTCACGCTCTGAAATATCCGCACGAGACATCGCCGCGAGATAGATCTTGGTGATGAGCATACTACCAATGAGGTTGGCATTACCCTCACCCACCTTTCCTTTCGAAAGGTTGATGATTAAGATCTTCCGCTCGTCCATTATCTTTCGAATATCAAACGAAGATTTTGACTGACCGATCAGATTGCGAATCAGTGGGTTTGAGGTGAATTGTCCCACCTTGTTTTGAATCGCCGGCGTTGCTTCAGCGGCAAATTTTTCCGTATACTTTCCAAATTCATCTACCCAAAAAGACTTTACTGATGGATCAGTGACATTGTCTACCACTTTTTTTCGAAACTCTTTGTCCGCGAGCATCTTGTTTACCCCAAGCAGGGTCGCTCCTGGATATTCAAGCAGAGCCAGTAGCGTGTTGTTCAAAATGTACGCCATACGTGCCGACCACGCATCCACCCAAATCTTTTCAAAGGTACTCATGAGGCCGTTGGCCACCAAGTGACGCTTGTCTACACCCACATCTTCCATCACATTGAAAGAGACCGGGTGCTCCATATCAAACGGTGCGAAATACAACACGTCCTTGAGACGATTTTCGGGAATATAGTCGAGCAAGAGCTCAGCGGTCTTGCCGTGCGGATCAATGAAGGCAAAACCTTCACCATTTTTGATATCTTGCACCGCCATATTTTCTAGCAAAGTAGACTTTCCCATTCCTGTCTTACCAATCACATACAAGTGTTTGGTACGATCTTTGGCCTTGATACCAAAGGGCACGCGCTTACCGCGTGAATCTGTCTGTGCAAAATATGTTACCCGATTAGGATCCATAGCTGGATAAAGTATAACAGGAGAAGACATTAGACACTAGTAGTTAGATGTTAGACTCAGAAAAGACCGAATTTTTTAAAGATGTTCTTTGAAATGCTGAGCAAAAGCCCCCAAAATTGCTCCGCAATTTTGGGGCTTTATCAGGTCTAATGTCTAAATACTACTGTCTATTTCGGCAAAAGTGCCCCTTTCGTATAGACACTTCTCGGATTCCACAAGAGCCACGAGGTAAAGCCTGCGTCAGTAGTAGCCTTGATTTGCGCGCGGACCATATCAGCTGTGTACGTTGCTCCCAAATTAAAATCTTGGAGCCATGGTCGCAACTTTTGTGGAGTGGTACTTGCTCGAGCAAACGCCTTATCCATCGAATACCGCACCACTTCATATGGTTTCTCAGCTGGATTTTTGTAATTATTAAATCCTGGCGGATAGTGCGACGGATACACCATCGGTGCCACTGCGTCAAAATAGGGCAATGCATTTTCGAGAATCTGTCCGATATTGAGATCATCGGTATTGGTAGTGGTCATTCCAAAAATATCAGCTGAAATGGTGAGTCCCGTGCCAGACAGCTCCTTATGCAAATACGCAAAGAAATCTTTAATCACCTGTGCCTTCACTTTACCATCACTCTCAGGATAATAAATATCATTCATATTTCCATCTGACGGGAATCGGATATAGTCAAAATTGATTTCATCAAAGCCCGTCGCGTATGCAGCTTGTGCAATAGACACGATATACTTCCAATATTCTCGCGAGCCGGGATCAATCCAACTCACCCCTTTGTGATCTTGCCACACCATCCTTTTATCACTCGCTCGTTTCACCGCGAGCTCTGGTCTTTTTTGTACCATAAATGGATCTTGGAATACCGCCACCCGACCGATCACATAAATACCCATACTATGAAGTGTGTGTAGGAGCGCTGGCATATCCGGCACACGTTTTTCAATCACCCCGAGCGAAGCGATTGACTTATCATCAATGGCGTATGAAATCTTTCCTGAATAATCTTTGATATCTACCACAATAGAATTAATCTCAGTGGTCTTCAAAATAGCGAGCACTGGCACAAGTAATTTTGCATTACCCGCAGTAAAACTAGTCATATAAATCCCTTTGACTGACTGAGGCATAGGGAGATGTTCTACAGGTAGTGGCTTTTCATCGGCCATCTGACTATCACGACTGATCGTCTGCGACACCGCTCTCGGCACAATAAAAGCGAGCAGTACGAAAAAAAATACTCCACCAACCAGGAGATACGCATACTCTCGTGCTCGTGGAGTCATTACAATCATAACTACTCAGAAGATAAAAATGAATCTGACACTGGTACCGACACCACACTCTCTCGGTCAGACAATTCAGACGCACGCATTCCCCGTCTCACAAAATACGCACCGAAAAATACGGCGACACCAAGCACACACGAGAGCACCATTTGGTGTCCACTCGGCAATCCCAAAAAAGGTGCCAAAAAGACGAGTACTCCACACACCATCAAAAATGAAAGCTTATACATCAAGCTATTATATACCATAAACTATTTTTGGGAACAGGAACATACCCAGCACCTTTTGCAAAAGGTGCTGGGTCCTCAATTTTGTGATCACTTGCAAAAGCTTGTGAACAAAATTGGGAAAGAAAAAAGGCCTTGCCACTAAGCAAAGCCCTCTGAAAAACCGCATGTCTGAAAAACAATCCGCGACGCAAGCTTTTGTTGCAATGCAATCGACAATTGTGCTTGTAAATCACTCACTGTCATAAGTAGCAGGGCTTCGGAAGCAAGCTCAAGTGAGCCGATATTGATCAGGTGATTAAATGCTGTACCCGCAAGACTATCTCGCCTACCGTTTCTCACGGGTAATACACGAATCGCCTGAAAAATAGAACGGTACGCGAGCGGTAATTCACAAAAATCAAGTCGTAAACTTCGCACTGCACTCAGAGCTCCTTCGATGGAGCCCCTATGCAACTGCGCCAGCACATCAGGATGTGCTTTGGTGTGTTGATGAGTCATAAGAAGTCTCCAGTAACTATTCTATCCGCAGTCTACCACACTTTCCCTAAGACACAACCACCACAAATTCCCCGCGGATTTTATCAGGATGAGAAGTAAAGTAGACAAGCAATTCTTTTGGCGTGCCCGAGATCAATTGCTCAAACATCTTAGTAAGCTCACGAGCGATGGTCACCTTTTTTTCTGGAGCAAATTTCTCGAGTGATTCGAGGGTTTTTATAATTCGGTGTGGAGATTCGTAAAAGACACAGGTTCGTTCGGACGAAGCAATCTCTTTAAACAGAGTCTCTCTCCCCTTTTTGTGTGGCAAGAATCCTAGGAAAGTAAATTGATCGGTTGCTACGCCGGCAATGGAAAGCGCAGAGGTAAGCGCGGAAGCTCCCGGCACCGCCACAATTTTCACACCAGAAATTTCTGTCACGGGAGCTTCTGCGTGTTCGTGTGTGTGATCGTGCGTATGCGTATGACCAGACTGGTCATGAGCCGGCTCAGTGTGGGTGTCACCAAAACGCTCGCGAATCTTTGCCACCAAAAAAGTACCTGGATCAGAAATACCCGGCGTACCCGCGTCAGAGACTAGTGCCATATTTTTCCCTTCTTCCAACAGGTCACCAATTTTATCTATCTTAGTAATCGTACTGTGCTCATGATAACTCATCGTCGGCGTGTTGATACCGTATCGTTCGAGCAGTCGCGCGGTCATTCGCGTATCTTCACAGAGAATCAAATCAACCGATTGCAAGACCGCAATCGCACGAAACGAAATATCTTCAAGATTGCCGATAGGTGTCCCGACGACGTAGAGAGTAGACATATTATTTTCTTAAAAGTTGCTCACCGACTTGATAAACATCGCCCGCGCCAATAGTCAGCACCACTGTATCTTTAGAAAGCATACTTGAAAGCTGATCGATAATAGCACCAAAGGAGTCCAGAGCAAAAGCTTCTTTACCGGTCTTTCCAATCGCCAAAGCCAGCGCCTCCGATGTCACACTCGGGTCAAATACTTCACGCGCAGCATAAATTGGTGCCAGCAATACCACATCGGCATCAGAAAAGGCATTGGTAAAATCAGCAAAAAGCAATTTCGTCCGACTAAAGAGGTGTGGTTGGAAGACCGCAATGATTTTCTTGCCAGGAAAAAGTTCACGAGCACCAGCGAGAGTGGCTTTGATTTCGGTTGGATGATGCCCATAGTCGTCGTACACTTGTGCCCCACTCTTAGTCTGACCCTTGTATTCAAAGCGTCTCCACGTGCCGGAAAATTGTGAGAGAGAGCCTTCAGTGTGAGCAGAAGTGAGTCCGAGGACAGCAGAGACAGCGGAGACGGCGCTCGCATTTATCTGATTGTGTTTTCCTGGGACCAAAAGCTTTCGAGGATTTTTTCCGTAGGTTGTGTAATCAACAATCTTCGCCGTCACACCCAAAAGTGCTCCGTGCATATGCGGACCGTTTGGATTGCAGATAATAAAACCATCTTTCGGTACCTTGCGAGCGATTTCATTAAAGGCGCTGACAATATCCGCTACGTCTTTGTAATAATCGAGATGATCATTGTCGATATTGGTAATCACCAAAATCTTCGGAGAAAGATTCAAGAAAGACCTCCGATACTCACACGCCTCCACCACAAAGTACTCACTCTTCCCCGCCACAAAATTACTCTGCACGTCTTTCAAAAATGAACCCACGATTACAGTCGGATCTTTTTTTGCGTCCATCAAAACTTTCGCAACCATTGCCGTAGTGGTCGTCTTGCCATGCGTACCTGAAATTGCAATTGTGTATTTGTGTGCAGATACCAATCCCAACATTTCTGGATAGCTTAGTGATGGAATTTTTCTTCGTACCGCTTCGGCTCGTTCCGGATTGTCACTTGGCACCGCAATGGTATACACCACCAAGTCGCATCCCTCTGGCACCTGATCCGCACGGTGACCCACGTATAGAGTCGCTCCAGCTTTCTTGAGTTCTTCGGTCACTTTTGATTCAGCACCATCTGATCCCGATACGCGTTTGCCAGCAAGGAGCATCATCCGAGCAATGGCTGAGATACCGATCCCTCCAATGCCCACAAAATGCACCGTCTGTACTTTATGTAAGTCTATCTTTTGCACCAGTCTATAGTACCAGAGGACAGGAGATACCAGAGATTGACAAAAGATAAAAAATGTATAGAGTAATAACCAGAACTCAACGCTCTTTATACTATGAATCCTACTCAAGTGATTATCCCCTCAGGTGCCCATTATGTCGGATGTGCAAAAGTGTTTTGTTTTGGACCAGGCAAAGAGAAAAACGATTGGAGTCTCAACAAATTACAGAGCAGTCAGGACGTGGTCGATTCACTCACCGCCTACGTCTTATTCAGTCGTATCCAACACATCGCACAGACCGCCCAAGGTCGCGATCAGCCCATCCGTACGGTGTATGCACCTCGACTCGACGACTGGAAGGCAAACTTGGTGACGCCCGCTGATTTTCCAGAAAAAGTAACTCACCAAGATCATCCACTCCAATTGTTTCGTGGCGCTCGCGGAGCAGGAATGGTGGTACCGAAAAATACCGCCGTTTTCTTCCCCACAGCCGATTGTCCCGTAGTGATTATGAGCAGTCCTCGGACGAAACAGGTTGTTGCCGCCCATGCAGGACTGCGGGAGCTCGTTGATTTTGACCGAGTACTCAAAGATACTCCGAGCCGACCAAACGAGAGCGTGATTGATGCGATGATCGCGTCGTTCCCTGAATCAGAACGTCCATTTATCGAACTCAAGACCGTCTGCGGTATCCAAAGAGTGTGCTACCGGCATCCGGTCGACCATCCCACCTACGGAGCACAAAATCGGAAACTGATTCATGATCTTCTGATTCGCGTGGGGAATGATACCGTGCACAGTTCAGAAACTGCTGGCCGGATTTGTCTCCGATCGATCATTTGGTATCAGGCGGTGCCAATGGGAATCAAACACACCAATATCTCGTCCGACGGTGTTGACACCTACACTGATGCGATCGGCACAGCCCCTGCGTGGTGGTCACACAGACGAGCAGTCGATAACGAGCAACAAGACAATCTCACCAAGCGAAATGGTGTCTTGGTGATCAATCCTTGAGCACAAAAACGTCAGCGGGGTTTGCCTTTCGGCAAACCCCGCTTTTTCTTTTCCTATTCTTTCTATTAACTAAAGACTATCAACTAACTACTTTTCCTCGAGCGTTTTTACTATTCCCATAAACTGCTCTCCCCGATCATACTCATTCTTAAACATTCCAAACGATGCAAACGCCGGCGAGAACAAAACAATATCCCCTCTCTGTACTTGCCCTATCGCAACATGTACCGCATCTGCAAGTGTTTTAACTTCCTGCACCTCCACATTCCTAATTTTTAAATCTTGAATCAGGATTCTATTCTTTTCTGTCCCCGTCCCTGGCAACAGCACCACTGCCTTACAGTAGTTTGGAATCTCTGCAATTAAAGTCGACATATCCAAAGTCTTATCTGCCCCTCCAAAAATTAAGACGATATTTTTCTGACCTGCCTGCCCCAAAGCTCGCAGACCTGCAAGCGTGGCGTCCGGAGTGGTCGCGGTTGTATCATTGTATATTTTCACCCCATTCACTTCTCGCACAAACTCAAGTCGCCCTGCCACACCAGTGAAATTCTCAAAAGTGCTCCGAATCACTCCACTTGAAAGCCCGAGTGATTTGAGTGCGAGAAAAGCCAATGTCGCATTTTCACGATTGTGCGTACCAAGGATTTTTAATTCCCAATCCTCCGGCAGTGCCATCGGCGGAGCCTCGATAATGACCGCAGGGTGGGTGTCTGGCATCACTGCTTTAATCTTCTCGGCAATCGCCTTCCCCGCCACGAGTACATCTCCAGCTTTTTGATATAAAAAGATATTCGCCTTATCTCTAAAATACTGCCCCATATCATTTTTATAATAGTTCATATGATCCACCATCAAATTAGTGAACACTGCAATATGTGGACTAATTTTCGCTTCATAAAATCCTTGGAGTTGCCACGAATCAAGCTCAAGCACCACAATATCCCCCTTGGCCACCTGCGGAAGCAAAGCCAACGTCGAAACTCCTTGTACATTACCCCCAAGAAATACTTTTTTACCTGCCTTCCTTAAACCCTCATAAATC
>JBDKKW010000021.1:0-14122 GCA_039795895.1 Candidatus Parcubacteria bacterium
ATAAACTTCCTCCCCTATAAAAGCAGTTTACGTACCGAAGTACTTCATCCTGCACGCGGCGTCGCTCCATCAGACTTTCGTCCATTGTGGAAGATTCTCGACTGCAGCCACCCGTAGGTGTATGGACCGTGTCTCAGTTCCATCGGTGGGGGTCACCCTCTCAGGTCCCCTAAGCGTCATAGCCTTGGTGAGCTTTTACCTCACCAACTAGCTGATACTTAATAGACCGATCAAGAAGCGATAAATCTTTACCCTTTCGGGACCATCAAGTATTACCTAATCTTTCGACTAGCTATTCCTGACTTCTCGGTTCGTATCTATTTTTTACTACCTCGTCTGCCGGTTGTGTATTGCTACACCCCCTTGACTTGCATGCCTTATCCACGCCGCCAGCGTTCATCCTGAGCTAGGATCAAACTCGAAAAATAAATTAAGTGTCATTGCTGAGACCTAATCGAACGGAACAAAAGAAAGAATACTATTTTTGCTTTTGAGTCCTTGCGGACTTTTTTCCGTAATCCTATGAAATTTAACTGGACTTGCACATAATTGAATCTATTTTTAATTCATTACGTTTTCAAGTTGTAAGAACCTTCGCTGACTGCGAAAGTTCTTACTATTTCAAATTGTCAAAGTTCATTGTGAGTCATCCAAATGGGGACAACGGGCTCTCGAAAGTTCTGCAATTTACAGAGCTTTAAACCCACACCTATGCCTTTTCATAGACGTAGGTGCCATTATACACGGGGGCGTACAGGCGTCAAGTCCCAAAACAGCCCTTTTAAAGTTAGACAACAGATATGGGAAAATAGTGAAGATGGGCCGTAAAATCCCCCGAAAATCGCTCTGCGATTTTCGGGGGATTTTCGTTCCCGACTTTATACTCTTTACTTAATACTTTACACTTCACTCTTCTAGTATGTTTCTTCTTTCTTGTCTTTCAAAAACGTAAGGAACGAATCAAACACTTTCAAAATAATTCGGAACGAGGATTCCACCAAAAAATCCATTACAAATACAAACACATTGATACTTGAGAAGGTGCGAGTGAGCCACATACCGAGACGCACAATTGGGAGCGTGAGTGAGTTCCAAAAAAGTGAGAGTACTTTGTCGTTGCCCGTATACACGCGCCACTTTTCTGCATTGTGTCGGATACGCAAACCAAAGTATGAGACCAGCGCAATGAAGAGTACAAAGAGTGTGATGCTTGCTGGATTGAATTGTAGTGAAAGCAACACCCACAACAATAATCCAAACGTAAATGCAAAGAGTATCGCGTACAGTGCACTAAACACAAACTCCATCACCCCACTCTCTCGAGTACGCAGAGTGATCATCTTTACTGGTTGACCATAGACCACTTCATGAATACCCGAAATAACCCGAAGGGTGTTGTCTTCGCCGAGCGTCTTGATATTTCGAGTCAACAAAAAGAGAATCGAGGGGTGAAAAACAAGATTGATTGCGAGTGGTTTGTAGTTGATGGCAGTGTACGCTAGTTTTTGTATCACCACGTCGTAGAGCATCTCGATAGGCAAAGCGATCACCATCTTGGTCGCCAAGATATAGAGGATTGCTCGGACACCACTGCGTCTCAACTTGGCATTTTCTACCTCGTACTTTTCAGCCAAAATGGTTCGGATTGACGCATCAAGCTCGGCCGGATTCGACATTACGACGGCTGAATTTTCTTTGTGTGCCAAAATAACCTCGCGAATAAAATAGAAATAGATGGCGAAATTTTTGATACGCCCAAGCACTGATGGACCGATTGGATTTTGCAAAAGCTCGTCAATCTCTGTCACTGCTTCGGTGTAGCGTGGTCGGTTGGAAATAAAAGCTTGTGCGTCAAATGTACCCGGCACAATCGAGAAGGCCTTACAAAAGAGATGATAGCGAATATCTCCCTCATCACTCTTGAGCAATGCTTTACGGCACGCAATAAAAAGCTGTGTCTCAAATGCTTCGGCAGACAGTGGACCATCGTAGGTCAGATTTTTCTTGGTGTAGGCAAAAAAAGCATGGAAGATTGTCTCATTTAATGGTTGTGGGAAAAGGTATGCTTCAACCTCACTCGCCAAGATACCAAAAATCATTTGCTCGGTATGCGTCAGTCGAAGTGACGCCTTGATCGTCGACAAGCACGGACGAAATACATCGATAATCGCCTGCACTGATAGCGCCTCTGACTCAGGCACACTATTATTTGGCAAATAGCGACCAGAAACCAACTCGTGGAGAAGTGCCTTCCCCGCTTCCTGCTTGTTTTCAATAAAAAGGATGCGCTTCAGAATACGCTCAATCGCACTGCGACGAACAACATGCTCATCTTTGTAATCAACCAAGTAGCGAACCTTTTCATAGACCGTCGCGGCCTTACTGGTGAGTGAGTGGATGGAAATGGTCGAGCTGGTGATATCTGGAATAGGGCCTGTCTGAGCCTGAATCTTGGCACAAGTATCAAGTAACGCCTGAAATTCCGGAGAAAGTGTATTCATAATTTGAGCCCTTAATATACCGCAAAAGACGGTTTTTAGCAATCAATACGGGGATAGCATTTTATGGCTATACACAAGGATTTTATGTGTGTTTTTAAAAGAAAAACCACCCTGTAACACAGAGTGGTTTGAACCACACTCAAGCCGTAATCGGTCGATCGGAGATAATCGTACCAACATTTTCACCTTTAATCGCCCGCACCAACAACCCTGGCGAAAAAATATCCAAAACCTGAATCGGAACCTGGTGCGTTCGAGCGAGAGCAATACAACCCGGATCAAGCAACTTTAGATCTTGAGCCAAAAAGCTTGCGTAGGTGATGTCTTTAAAAAAAGCTGGAGTACCGACACCTGGAGCATTTGGATCACGATCAAACACTCCCCTGACTTTAGTGCCCTTGATCATGATAGTTGCACCGAGATTGTGCGCGTGAAGTACCGCAGCGGTATCGGTGGTCACACCACCAGTACCCGTACCCGCAGCCAAGATCACCACTTTCTTCTTCCGAAGATGTGCGATGACTTTCTCGGGCAAGAACGGCTCCGCCAATTGATCAGCCTTGATTGCGGTAGCCACCACCACTTGTGACGTCGCGCAGTGAAGACCTGCGGACAAACTTTCCTGCAAAGCATCTTTGAGAATGAGTGCATTAATGATGGTGGCCGTCATACCAACATGGTCAGCGGTCCTCGGACTAATTCCAAGACTTCTCTGCAAAGCAGAACCTCGACCAATATTGCCACCTCCCACCACAATAATGAGCTCAACCAATCCTGCGAGCGCAGAAAACTCAGACACCAAATAGCGAAGCTTGGTCGGATCGAACGGAACCCCCGATCCACCCAGTGCCTCACCAGTAACTTTCACAACCACACGACTATATGGCTTCATAATTTGTGCATTGAAACGAACAACTGTATCCATTGGCCATTCTAGGGGTTTTGGAAAAAGATGCAAGTGGTATAAGAAAAGGGTAGCCCAAAGATCGAGCTTGTTTTATTTTTTATCCTACGATAGGATAAAATTAGAATCTAAAAAGAAACTGTACCCTACTATGGAAACACTGTCCTCCGGGCAAATTAGTCTGTTATCAGCAACAGCTTTTAAAGAACGCCTCAACAAACTAAGTGCGGAATTCAGCGCCATCAATCAATCCTTGATCCCAATCGCAAAAGAGATTGAGAACATGAAAAAAGGCTGTCTGCATCGCAATTCTGAATCTCGTCCTTATGCACGATGGTGTCATGATTGTGGCGAATATTATGCAATCGACACCTCTTTTTCCAAGTAACATCAAACCCCGATTTTGCGAGAGCAAAATCGGGGTTTTAATCGACTACTGTTTATTTATTTTGATTTGTTCTGAAACTTTTCGAGAGTTACGAGCAACGGACTTCCGAGGAAAATTGAAGAGTATGTTCCCGCCACAATACCTACCAAGAGAGCGAGGGTGAAGTGCTGAGTCGATGCTCCACCCACAAAATACAACACAAGCAGTGCGATGAGCACGGTGAGCGAGGTGTTGATCGAGCGAGAAAATGTCTGATTGATACTGTTTCCAACTGTCGTTGCAAATTCTTCTCGGTGCGCGAGGCGGAGATTTTCTCGCACGCGGTCAAACACCACAATAGTGTCGTGAATTGAGAAACCAAGAATCACCAAGAGTGCGGTCACAAACAACGTATCCACTTCTACCCCATTGAAATGTCCGAGGACAGCAAAGACACCGGTTGGCACCAACACATCATGCAAGAGCGCAAACACCGCCACCAAGCCGTACTTCCACGAAGACACTGGCTCTGAGACTGCTCGGAAAGCAAAGGTGATGTAGAGCACGATACAGAAGATCACGAGTGCGATTGAGGTCATTGCTTTCTTGGCTGCTTCAGCACCCAAGAGTGGGCCGATAGAGTCGAATCGACTTTCAGTGATCTTTACTCCACCCTTTGAGAGGGTATCAATAATAGCAGTCTTTTCGGCAGGAGTGATCGCCTTGGTGCGGATGATAAAGCCCTTTTCACCAGTGGTACGTACCGAGTACTCGCCAAGGGATAATGGTGCAAGAGCTTCTTTGACCACAGCTGTCTCAGGGCGAGCATCGACATAGTCGACTTCAATAATCGCTCCGCCTTTAAAATCGATACCGAAGTTTAAACCCCACACTGAAAGCGCAACAACCGAGCCGACCATCAAGATGGCTGAGAGCGCGTAAAACAATTTTCGATAAGTGACGACAAACATAGAAGAAGTATTAAGAAAGTATTAAGTATAAAGGGCTATCGACTGAAGCCGTTACTAAAGAGGAAGCGCTTGAATTTGCCCGCATCCTGGAACTTGAAGACCAAGAGGAAAGTGCGCGACACGGTGATAGCCGTAAACATACTGACGAGCACACCGATAATAAACACGAGTGCGAAGCCCGTAATCACTGCACTACTGCCGAGGAAATAAAGAATCACACCGGTGATAATACTCGAAATATTTGAATCTCGAATCGACGGCCACGCGCGATGGAAGCCTTCGCGGACTGCGTCTTGCAAATCACTTCCCTTTCGCAATTCTTCTTTCATGCGCTCAAAGATGAGGATGTTGGCATCCACAGCCATACCGATCGAGAGGATAAGACCAGCGATACCAGCTGCGGTCATAGTCACTGGAATAAGCTTAAAGATAGCGAGGTTAAGCGCCACGTAAATCGCTAGAGAAATGGTTGCGAGTAGACCTGGAAGTCGGTACCAGAGTACCAAGAAGAGTGCAATGATCGCAAAAGCAAGAGCACCTGCTTTCATATCAGCCTTGAGCGCTTCATCACCCAGAGTAGCGCCGATAGTCTGACTTGAGACGAGCTTGATCGGCACCGGAAGTGCACCGAGGTTTAGGTTACGCACCAGTGTGCGCGCTTCAGTGCGTCCTGCTTCGCCGACAAATCCGCCAGAGATAGTCGCCTTGCCACCACGAATCTCGTCTCGAATCACTGGCATCGATTTCAAATCACCATCGAGGAAGATCGCGAGATTTTTGCCGACATTTTCTTTGGTGATTTTTGCAAAGAGGTCTGAACCTTCTTTATTGAACGAAAGAGCTACCACCGCTTCACCCGTGTTTGAATTAAACTCAAGTGACGCATGCTCGAGAAGAGCACCGGTGAGTCCGGTAGTATTAAATAAATCAGAAATAGTCTTGCCTTTGGTATCTTTCAAATCTTTCACTCCATCTTTGAGGAGGAGAAATTCAAGTGACGGTGTCTTGCCGATAACATCGATGGCTTGATTGATGTCGGTAACTCCAGGGAGCTCCACAATCAGACGATTTTCATTGGTGCCAAACACACTTCCCCCTTCCACTTGCACAATCGGTTCAGATACACCAAAAACATTGATGCGTCGCTCGATCACATCACGAAGTGCAGACATCGCGTTGCCGATATCAGCTGGAGCGATTTTGGCAGTGTCCGCTTCATACACCAAGTGGGTACCCCCTGAAAGGTCGAGGCCGAGCTTGAATGGATATTTTGAAGTAGCGTCAATCTGCGACGTATACACCCCATACCCAATCGCGATTCCGGCAAGCAACAATACGAGAGCAAAAAATCTGTTTTTAAACATATTACATTAAGGAAAATCCGTCTGATTCCTATTAAAGCTAATCCGTATATCATACGGATAGAGAGCGAAGATGCAAGTTCACCCAGCACATTGCCACACACCAAACTCAGTAACACTACTTGACTTTTTATAAAATATACTTATGCTCATACGTAGAACAGTAGAAAGGTTACCCCATGCACGAGACAATACTGACAATAGATCACAAAGGTTTCAATCTGAGGCAGTCTGGTTACAAGCATTCAGTCGAGACCCCTCCTGAAAATGACCGACGGTTGGGCACGGTCACCTATCGGGCGAAAGTGCTCCGGTTTGAAGAACCAATTCGGATAGACAACCCATTCCCCTGGGATCCTGCCGATATCGACATCTTCGAATTGGCTGACCCTGTTCATCTCATCGCTTTCAGGGATACCCCACTAGCAAAACAATTCCCCTGGGTCTTTGCAATTGGCAAACCCCGACAGCATAGTGTTGGACTGATGGTTGGATGCCTCGGTGGTCGAGAGCCACTCGGTAACGACACCTATCTCCCCTCATGGGTAGCAGGCATCCCCGATCCGCGCTGCAAATTCGAGTCAAAAGGGTTTCCTCCGGGAACTGGGTTTTTGGTGGTTGCAAGGCAATCTTAAAGCAAAGGCCTCGTGTTTACACGAGGCCTTTTTCTATCATCTCCAACCACTACAATTTCTCCTGCTTCTGCACAAACCCTACAATCCCCCGCCAGAGAAAATACGCAATCCCTGCCACCGCAAAGCCACCGAGAATATCGAGCGGAAAGTGAATACCAGCTGAGACGCGTGCCACGCCAATCACAATTGCAGTGATAAGTAGAAGCCAGCCAATCTTTCGACTATAGTGAAAGGCACCAAAAGCCAAAGCGCCAAAAAACGAAGCATGTCCTGATGGAAACGAATCCATACCATCATGGAGATACAATGCGTGCACCGACTGCAGAGCCTCAAACGGTCGCGGAGATGGATAGAGGTGCTTGATAATCGACGCAATAATGTACGCGAACCCTGCGGCCGCAAAAATCGAAAGTACTTGGCGAATATCATTTTTTTGATCCTTACCCCAGATACCGTAGGCGATAATTCCTACAAGCACTACATACCCCAGATATTCAGCGCAAAAGATCACACAGTGAGCAATCAGCGGACTGGAATTTGCAAACGTATTTAACAACAAAAGAATTGATTCGTTCATATTCCCTATTATATACCACTACGAGATAGTAATGTTTTGATCGTCTTAAACGCAATAATTAAATCAAGGAAAAACGAACGATTCTTGAGATAAAACAAATCGTATGAGAGTTTGATCTTGGTCTGGTCAATAGCCAGAGAAAATTTTGGTGGATCAATCTGATGAATTTGCGCCCAACCAGAAAGTCCTGGAGCAACTTTATGTCGCATCGAATAGTACGGGATTTCTGTTGCATACGTTGCCACCAATGCCGGAAGCTCTGGCCGAGGACCAATGAGTGACAAATCCCCCAACAACACATTCCACAGCTGGGGTAACTCATCAATACGAAGTTTACGAAGCACCCGACCCACTCTCGTAATCCGCTTGTCTGGACTCTGTGCCGTCCCCTCACTCATGGTACGAAATTTCAAAATAGTAATCGGTCTACCACCACGACCCACGCGTTCTTGGCGAATAAAAATACTTCCTCGATCACCGAGATAGATAGCAAGAAACACCACCGGGTACAAGACCAGAGAAAGGACACCCAACACACACGCACTCACCACATCAATCAGGCGCTTACAGGTCTCATAGAGCATATGAGAACTTGAGACACTATTTTCGATAAACCAGTGTTGGTTTACCAAAGACAGTGGGATGCGATCAAACACATCTTCGTACAATTTATGCAGATGAACACAGCGCACACGACCAGCAATCTCGGCGTAACACTGTGCTAATTTTGGATTTTGTTGCGACTGATAAAAATCCGCTACCAAGAGCGCGATGGATTGACTGCGAATCTGTTCGTACAATACCGTAAGGTCTGTAGCGGTAAGTTGTTCGAGTGTTATCCTCGAAACAAAAGTGATATGGTAGCGCGGATTACTATTTATCTCAGCAAATAATTCAGAAGCCTCATCTCCATCCGCAATCAGCAACGCCGACTCGCGTTTACGATTACCTAAGACAGTGTCACTTTTGTATCGCCACAACAGCTCGAGCAGATAGGAACACGCAAGATACGTCAACAAAATAATTTTGGGACTAATCAGTGATTCAGGAAGCAGGTAAAAGTAGCACACCGCAAGCATCCCCGACACGAGTTCACCCTTAAAAATCAAAGTTGGAAGTCGACTTCGAAGAATCAGTGCTCGCTTGCCATAGAGTCCGCCGAGATAAAACGCTCCGAGTAAAAACAGAAAGACCGGTAGGAAAAAGACCAGATGAGTAAGTACCAGAGAACCCGCTGGAAACTCCCAAAAACGTGTAAAAAGACTCAGCCAAATTGAGCCCACATACACCACCATATCGCCCAAAAACAGTGCTAGAGCCTCATATTTGTTTGATATAGACATACACAGTAGTTATACCTAGCACTAACTATAACCATAAAAAGCTCAAAAAACAACACGACTTGCGTGCTATACTTTATCTATTCCCATGGACGAGAAAAAGAAAAAGATACTCTACGTCATCACTAAAGGTAACCTGGGCGGAGCGCAACGCTACGTTTTTGATCTTGCCACCGGACTTCCTCAGAAACACTGCGAGGTGGTCGTTGCTATCGGCACCAAGGATGGCAGTGCACTGAAAGACCAACTTGAAGCTGTTGGTATTCGCACCATCCCCCTCACCGCACTCGGTCGAGACGTGTCGCTTAGTCGTGACACTGAGTCTTTTAGAGCGCTCTGGAAGATCATCACAAAAGAAAGGCCAGACATACTCCACCTAAATAGCCCGAAGGCGGCCGGCCTCGGGGCATTGGCCGGCCGCCTTCTCCGCGTCCCCCAAATCATCTTTACCGCACACGGATGGACGTGGAATGAAGATCGCCCTACTTTTCAAAAGCTCCTGATCAAGCTCATCTCATGGTGCACCATCATACTCGCGCACCACACCATCACCATTTCAGAACGTGAGCGCGAACAAGCTCTTGCCCTACCTTTTGTACCCTCAACCAAAGTCACCACTATTCGTAACGGCGTATCAAAAGCCACCCCACTTCCTCGGCACATTTCAGAAGAGCGTCTCGGTGTACCCTTTGCTCCGTCACTGATTACTATTGGAGCCATTGGTGAGTTACACAAAAACAAAGGATTCACGTATCTACTCACCGGCTTCGCAGAGGCGGTCAAAAAGCTTCCCCTCCGCCTGATTATCATCGGCGAAGGTGAAGAACGAGTACCCCTCACAAAACTCATAGCCGAGCTTGGTATTTCGGAAAAAGTCTTTCTGGTAGGTACACACGCAAACGCCTCTGAGCTCCTCTCAGCATTTGATATTTATATTCTTTCTTCGATCAAGGAAGGTTTGCCGTACGTACTACTTGAAGCTGGCTCGGCGGGGATTCCACTGATTTCAACCGATGTGGGGGGTGTGCGAGAAATTGTTGATGATATGCATAACGGCATGCTCATCAAAGCAAAAAATAGCGACGAAATCGCCCACGCAATCACCTACCTCTACGAACACAAAGAAGTGCGTGACTCGTTTTCAAAAGCAATCAAGGAAAAGATTACCAAAGAGTTTTCAGCGGAGGCGATGAAGGAGCGGACGTATTCGCTGTACCGGTAAGTATTAAAATTCCCACAGTTGGATGCAATTCGAGGCACGAGCGAGGCCGTCTACAGGTGCCTATCACAAACGATAGGCCTTGCGACCAAAACGTATAGTAATACGTTGCGGGAGCAAATGAGCGAAGTAACGAAGAAGTGCGCTGACTGTGGGAATTTTAAAATCCGAGGAATTCATTATGCATGGTCTCTTTGTGAGCCCCCCTTGAATACCTCCGCATCCCCATCAGTACCCCCAGCCCCGCAAACTCGGTCAGTAGGTGCGTCCCCCCGTAACTTAAAAAAGGAATGGTAATACCCGTCACCGGCAAAAGTCCCATATTCATTCCCACATTGACCACAAAATGACTGATGAACAAAATCGCCAATCCCAATCCATACAAGATTTCAAAATTGGTTGCCCCATAAAATGCATTGGCCAATATCCGCCAAATCACAATCGCAAAAAGTACAAAGACAATATACACCCCTACCAACCCCCACTCCTCAGCAAAAGCGGCGAACACAAAATCAGTCTGATATTCAGGCAAGAATTTTAATCGAGATTGCGTGCCATACCCCACTCCCTTGCCGAGCACCTGACCAGAACCCACCGCGATAGTCGATTGATAAGCGTTGTATCCAGATCCATGCACATCAGCCAATGGGTGAATAAAGTTTACAATACGATTCTTTTGGTACTCCTTAAATACCCCGACCCAGAGGCCTGAAAACGCGATCGCTCCCACACAAAACACCAAGGCAATATGCCGTTTAGAAATACCTGAGACAAGCACCATTCCAAACCAGATGAAAAAGATAATAATCGCACTACCAAAGTCTGGGTGAAAGAACACTAAGGCGAAGATAATAAACGCATAGACACCGGAGACAATAATATGTCTTACGTTGGCAATTTCAATATGACGCTTCGAGAAGTATTTTGAAAGCAAAATAATCAGCACCAATTTGATTGGATCAACCGGCTCAAAAGACACGCTACCAAATCGAAACCAGCTTTGTGCGCCATTGGTTACACTTCCAAATACAAACAAACTAAGTAGTACGACGCACGACAACACAAACAGAGTCACCACTACCGAGGTACGCTTTAAAAAACGAAAATCAATAAATGAAAACGAGAAGAAAATCGACAGCGATACCCCAATCCACACCAGCTGACGATAAAAAAGCCCGGTGTCTCCGGTAAAAGAATTCATCGTGACCAGACCTGCAAGCAAAAGCGGAATTACCGCCAAAAGCAGTATCCAGTCTACCGAAATCCGCCGAAGGGATTCAACGGGAGTTTTATCTACGAGTACTGCCATTACTTTGAAGGAATTAGTCGAGGAATAATCTCTACTCGAGCACCGGAAGCACCAAATGGTTTCGGCCAGGTAAATACAATATGGGTACTACTTTGTGGGGCAATCCGTGGAGTGGTCGTACGTGAAAATCCTATCACATTGTTATCAGTATCAAAGACGAGCGCCACCACCTCCGCCTCACCAACCTCCCTCACTGAATGGTTGGCAATATCAGCCTCAAGACGGGGCGACGTCTTTTCATCTTGTAGTGCAAATTTTGCAACAAATAAGACATCTTCTTGTGCGGTCATCCTCTGCCAATCAAACACCTGTGTAAACTCAAACAGTGTTCGCTCGGGGATACGCTCTCCGACATCAATCGCTGGCTCGAAAATCGCAAATACTTTGCCTGGAGGGACAAAAGTTTGACCCTTGCGCTCAGAAATCAACAAGCCATCCTTGTCGTAGATTCGAAAGATATATGGCGCTGATAGCGCTCCAAAACCAACATTTGGATTCTCAATATATGCGACCGCATTATAGACACCGGACTGTACGGAAAGTGATCTCGCCCACTTCACAATCGGCTCGGGAATCTGGAACGGACAAATCTTTTGACAGACACCTCCACAATCAACTCCAGCTTCATCTTGATTTTTCTTACCATCAAAGCATGATGGTGGATGGTAGAACAGCAGAAAAAGAGGTAGACCAATCAACAGCAAAAGTACCGAACCAATACCCCCAATATACAGAGTTTGTCTTCGAGAAGACCAGGACATAGGAGAATAGTAACAAAAAAAGAGACCTCACGCGAGCGACCACTATCGACCTAAAAAAGACTCAGCAGGAGTGATTTTAGTATCCCCATCTTAGTCTGCATAATAGTAATCATCTGCATTAAAAATGATGGTTCCGGCGCAACATCCAACACTGGAGTTTCTGTAGCAAACCCGACCATCGTCGACGGAGAAGAAGTTGCCACAACATCAGTACTCGATCCAACAAGACCTTGCGTAACCAGCTCATTTGTAATCTTGGTTCCAAAATTAAGAGTAGTCGTAGCAATTGCCTTTGTCACAACGGGTACTTTTTGCACATCTGCCATAATTTTAGGAGACGCCACCACACCAACATTTTGTGTAGAAACCCCAACCTTCTCCTCTGAGCTTACCGTAGGAACACCCGTAGCTGTTCCAAAATAAGTCTTGACGGTTTTAAGGTAATTTCTAAAGACTCGTTCGACTACCGATTGTGGGTACTCTGGATGAACCAACCCAGAAATCTTTGTTTTAAAATCAGGATCATTTTTGTATGGAAAAAGTAAGTCGTTCTGAGAGACATTTGATAAATAAGACATCTTTCGTAAAATCGTGTCTGAATCACATTGTGCACACAACGGTGATGCATCAGCAGTCTTCAAGAACTCAAGTAATTCTGCAAATCCCTTTACCCCCACAAGAGCGAAGAAATTCTTTAGTACCAAGCCCGAATGGGTATACGCCGTATACACAGAATAATAGCCTGAACCATCAAGGAGATAATCGAACGTCTTTTGATATTTATTAGTTAATTCTTCAGCAGAAAACAGGTGATCTTTTACGATTTCATCAGTAAACACCTCTTTGTCTGTATCCCCTCCAAATACATACTTTCTAGCTTCATTTTCAAGAAATACTGCCAACCCTTCACCAAACCATCGAGCCTGATACACCGCACCTCTAAAAAGGTTTAGATCGAAGGCAGTCAGGTGGGTAATTTCATGCACCAACGTAAGCGCGATTTCATCATCAGTCTGAAGCTGGGTAATTGATTCGTTGAGTAGTATTAGGTGCGCTTTGGTAGCCAAAGCCATCGCTTCATATCCAACGGTAGATGCCCCGAGAGGTTGGGAAAGTATGATGACTCGTTCGGGAGCAGGAACCCCAATTCTACTTTTAAAAAGTTCATCCAAGAAAGTAAGTCGACTGATAATACGCTCAAGTCTAGCCACCGAACTCGTCTTGCCAGCGAGAGTAAACCTCCCCACCGTTTTCACGGTATTTCCCGCTTTAGGTGGTGGAACAAACACCGCAATCGTAGGTGACACATACGCAGTCTCGATTGGATAATCAAACTGTATCGGATTGGTATCTTTGACCGGAGGCCACATTGAGAGCAATTTCCAATCTGTCGGATAGGCAATAGACAGTGTCGGGTTCTGGAAAAATCCCCCATCATAAACACGGAACTCATATATTGCCAAAGGGTTTGTAAACGGCGTCTCCACCATTTGATCAATATAGAGATGTTGCATACCTGCATTGGTAGGATAGCCCGTAAGTACCGACACATACGTATTACCCTCTTCGGTCATCGTAAGTTCTTTTGTTTCACTTGAGATCTTATTAATTTGATACTTCATCGAACCTGTCATACCAAATTCTTTGGACTGATCAAACCAAAATACCTCACTACTCCCCGTATCGATTGGGAGTGTCCACACCCCTCGAGCCAAAAAGTTGGGGTTAATCGCAATTGCCGCACTCTGTCGATTACCTATATATCGAGGAGGTGTCTCTGCCCAGACCATCTTGGCAACCGACAAGACACAGACACCTATGGTACAGAAAAGGAGTATTTTTTTCATAATAGTCTAAAACTATCCATCATTTTTCTAACAAGACTTTCTGATTGCGGTTGAGTAACAACATACCCGCCCGAGATCTGATACACCCTATCGCTAGAGAAAATATATCGTTCGATGGTATGGTACACCAATTTCCCCTGTGTCTCATACTCATACACTATTTCTCGTGCTGGTTTGGTATCAAATATATACGAACGAGTAGTGACAACCTTGAATCCCACAAGTGAACGAGCGTACTGATCGATTTGGTAATTGAGCAAATCATCGTTAGATAAAAACTCCTTAGAAATATTTCTTGGTGTGGCAAATATACCCCGGACTGTTGAGTAA
>JBDKKW010000022.1:0-8914 GCA_039795895.1 Candidatus Parcubacteria bacterium
GTCGGGAAACGGGAGTTTCCCGTGGAGGAAAATACGAGTCCTCGAGTATTAGAAACCTTGGCACATCGGTAGATGATGTGCATCTGTGGACGAGGTTTCTAAAGAGCGACGAGGTATCGAGGAGCGAGTGAGATAGCGAAGCGTCTCGGCTCTGTCTCATGCATTTTTAGCAAACCACCGAGCGAGTATCTGTGGATAACTCTGTGCATATGTGTATAAAGGACAAATAAAAAGACTTGTCCTTTTAGGAACAAAAATAGCATTACAGGCCTATAAATATAGCTATTATTGCTGTATAGGTCAGAATATCGTCAATAACCTTAAGTGTTTCATAAGAAACACTTAAGGTGTTACACGCGAAACGATCATGCTATGATTTGTTGGTAATTATGCCTAAGACTGAAAAGCAAAAGGTAGGTAAAAAAGGGGAGGATTTAGCCTGTACATATCTCTCTGACAAGGGCTTTGAAGTTATTGATCGAAACTACTTAAAACCTTGGGGGGAAATCGATATTGTAGCCAAAAAGGCTAAAAGGCTCTATTTTATTGAGGTAAAGAGTGTTTCTGCTGACCTTTCGGTTACACGTGAAACCTCTCAAGACCAGTATCGACCGGAGGATAATGTCCATCCAGCGAAACTCGAACGAATGCGAAAAGTTATCCAAACCTACCTTTTTGAGAAATATGGCGATAGGGAAGTCGACTGGCAATTTGATGTGATGACGGTGTATCTCGACTACGTACTTAAAAAAGCCAAGGTTGAGAGGTTGGAGAATGTGATACTATAAATTTATGGAAAAACCGACAAAAGTACCCAAACTTGGATTTTATTATCACTACAAGCATGATCCAAAAAAGGATTTCAATAATTATGCCTATGAAGTGATCGGTGTGGCGCTTCACTCGGAGGAACGAAATTATACGCTACTATATCGACCGTTATATTCAAATACTTTTTTAGCTCCAGCGAACTATGTTGCACGACCGCTCGGGATGTTTATGGAGCAGGTGAAGATTGGTGGGGAAGATGTGCCTAGATTTAAATTAATTACCGACAAAGAAATAATCGAGAAATTAGAGAAAATAAGAGGGGAGATGTATTGAGGGGTGCCGGGAATTTCTCCCTTGACTTTTTCCTCGTCGTCACTCAGAAAAGTCTGGGCACCAGCTCACCTATTTTTCTTGCTAGAAAAATTTGGTTCCGCTGTTCGAATCCCGGACGAAAGCGTAACACGCTTTCTCGCCTCGACATGAAAAAACGGCACGAAGCCGTTTTTTCAGTGTCGGGGCGCCGGGATTCGAACCCGGAGTCACTTGATCCCAAGTCAAGCATGTTAGCCGTTACACCACGCCCCGATATATTTGAGACTCACGAATGGTAGCATATCTTTTTGTCTTTGGATACTTTCCGCTAAATCCTCGAATACAGCGTCTTAAATATTTGCTTTTGAAAATCAGCGATACGTTTACTCTCGATCACCATCGCTGTTTCAGAATTGTAGTCAATAAAAGCCACTTTGTTGCCATAAATAATTTCAGTGACATTGTGTTCAAATGGTCCAAAGTCGCTCGGCATCGCTTTGGCAAAGCGATCGAGCTTGGGCTTCTTGTGACGCATCGTCTGTATGTTGGTAATCACTTCTCGTTGGAGCTTTTTTGAGTCACGTAATTTTTTGTAAATCCTTGGCACATATTTATCCCGCTTTTCTTCGCCGTCTGTATTTGAGCTATAGCGATAAAATACGTCGTCGGTCTTAAGACTACGGACGACATCATCGAATACTCTTTGTGTACCATTTTTACCTTCCAGAAATCTGACTTTTGGTTTGAACTCGTTGTTTGAGTAGCGATCCTCGAGGTCGGGGAGCATCTCGTTGAAATCGATCTGGAGGTCGTCAAACATGGTTTCGAGGCGGTTTGGCGGCTCGGCGCCATACACCACTCCTTTTTGCTTTTGAGTCTCGGTCACTAGCTTTTTTTCTATTAAACTCGGCAGAGCTTTGTAAATCAGTGGTCGGTGGATGGCGGTTTTCTCTGAAATTTTTGAGATGCGGGAGGGTCCGAGCTCGACTAGGGCAAGGTAGATGGCACTTTCATGTTTTGTGAGGCCGATCTTCTCCAGTATCTTTGATTTATCCATAGAATAGTACTAATTATGTGTAATATTTTAGTACAATTAGTATATATCATTATACTTATTAAATCAATTATATATAAGCTATTTCGCACTATATATCTGTCTTTTCCTATATAAATGTAATAAAAAATTACATAAATAAGGCTTAGTAAACGGCTCACACTCGGGCTTTTTTGTTGTCCGTGACGAGGAGGATACACGAATGCAGTATATTTTAAGTATTGTCAACTATTTCCTAGTATAGTTGTCTGCGGAACCACGGGAAGTACCTTACAACCCAACGGCTTCAAACAGGTGCGCCGTAACAATGCACCAGAGGGAGAACACCACCATGACCACGTACACCACGCAGTCTGACAGCAAGCGGTTTTCGGCGACGGGGCTGAGTCGAGCCGAAGGCGGGGGAGTCCGGCAGGGAGACACCCTCCTCTGGGACAACGGCCACCGCGAGACGATCCTCGACACCATCTTCGCCCTGATGGACCAGACCAAACGCACGGTCACTCGGACGATGATGGTCCAGGCAGACAGTGGTCGGAAGCGCCTGGTCTTCTGCGACGAGTGAGGGTGGGCGGGGGTCGAAACAGGTTGCAAGATAAGCCAAAAATCTTGCAGGTTGGAGTACCTGAGTAAAAACTCCAAATATGCGGTTCGAAGTCATCCACCAAAACTTCGATGGTTCGAGGGACCATGACCAAACCCTCTCTGTCGCGAGATGAATCTCGCCTGATGAGCCGGATACGGCGAAACAGAAGATCTTTGAAAAACACAAAGCCCTTCGGTGCGGAAATCGACAGAGAAAAATCTTCTCTCTCGATTTCCGCACCGAACGCACACTGATCAGGTCTTTCTCCTCTGCTTGGCAGAAGGGGAAAGATACACAGGTGGGCTGAGGTCGGGATACTACCATGACTACCCCAAACAACGGAACATCCTCACTTTTCCCCCACGAGCAAGCCATTTTGACTCTTGCTCAAAGCCGTCTCTTGAAAGACGGTCGGTCGGATTGGGGTTTTATCCCTGCCGATCAGAAGCATCCCAACCTTGGCAAGGTCCTCCGTTTAGGTGAAGCGTTTGCAGAGACGCTTCATAAGAATGGGGTGGTCGAGACCTCCGAACTTGTTTTGAGAGACACTATCTTGTTTCTCTTGGGCAAGTCTCGGAAGTATTCGGCTGGGGGTTACGGATGGCGAGCGTATGAGCGTTCGTTTGGATACTCACCATGTTGCTCGTGCGACTGGCAAAGCGAGGTATCGGGGATTGCTGCCACTCTCGGCTTCACAGATCTTTCAAGGTCTGTGGTCGAGATCCAGTGCCCTGTGTCACCTCCTGAGTATCGCCGTAATCCAGAAAAAGGTTGGAGTCTTAGTAGTGCCCGACATTATGAGAATGTCCTGATCTTGGCTGCCTTTAATCTAGGAACCTATGATCTGTCGCGAAAAGGCTTCGAGGAACTGACCACTCCTTAGGTTTAGTGTCAGCCTTGAAACACTACGCAGACCATGGTGGGTCTCTAAACCACCCGTAATTCCGAGGGGAAGCTCCTCGGCGCTCAAAAAGCGGAAACCCGGCACGCCTGTATGGAGTGCTGTCTGTCGCGAGATGAATCTCGCCTGATGAGCCGGATACGGCGAAACAGAATCCTAATAGTAGAACAAAGCTCACCACAGGACACAGATCTTTACAACAAGATTATCAGAGGATTTGAGGACTTGAAAAATCGAATCCTCATCTCCTCTGATAATCAAAATATGACAACTACTCACTTTGAGTAGCTCGTACCAGATGTCAGGGGGAAGGAACCAAAGACCATGAAGACCAGCACCCCACACGCACTCGAAGTGTATCCCAAGTCGCAATCCGTCGATGCGGTGCTCGCATACGAAAATGACGCTGTCTTGGCTCGCATCAAAAAGGATTGCAAGGTGAGTGATCAGGTGGCACAGCAACTTTTTAAAGACATGCTGATGTTCCTCTATCTCTCTGGGGCGATCCGTGAAGCACGCAGACTGTCTCCGCCGAGATTGATTGATGAAGCCTGGCACGCCTTCATCCTCTTCACGGCCGACTACCATTCGTTCTGTATGACTTACTTCGGACACTTCATACACCATCGACCCAATCGGCCCGGTGAAGCATGGGGGAACGAAGGGCTACTCAACTGTCTCGCGGTTGCCCGAGAAGTCTTCGGGGAGACTCTGAGTGAAAACTGGGGGTCGTTTCCAACAGACAGTAGTCAGTGTGACTACCCTGGGTGCAAGCCTGATCCCAGTTGTTCTCCTGCGGAGTGTGATAATTGTGGGCCACACATCACCATCGCTTCGTGTAGTAGCTAGAGCCACTTAAGTTGTGAGTCTTACCAAAACTCACACCCGTATCTTGATCGGTACGGGTTCTGTCGCAGGATGTGATCCTGTCTGATGAGTCCCTCGCACGCGTGTGCGAAAAGGACGAAACAGAGAGTACCTTGAAAACAAAATATAGTTATGAAAACAACACTGCTTGCCTATCGCAATAATCAAACCTACGAAGCTTTGAGTGAGTCGATTCTGAAGGCGGCTAACACTAGGGCACAGCATCATGGTTCAGAATTGCTGGTAAAGATATTTGAAGCGGGGACAGAGTTTGACGCTATCAAGACATGGATCAAATCTCTTTCACCAGAACGAGAGATTTGCGAATACATTATTGACGGAACAGTTCGAGGTCAGTTTAAGGCTTTGGGAATTCAGTGTGGTTACTGCTCGTTTCTTGATTTAGGTTTTAACAACGATAGGTTTACCCACATGGATCTATCAACTCTGTATTCGACTTGCTATGCTCGTCTGGCGGAAAAGTTGCAGCCGGATATTTGGGTGATCGAACCAAATAACATTACCGACTACTACCCTCTCAGTCAGACTAGACCAATGGACGAATACAAGGAACCCACCGAAGAAGAGCGCAAGTGGTACATTGAGAAATTCAAAAGCTTCATCTCTGGTAATCAGATCGTTGTAGTAGGGACGCGTGGTCTACTGGGAACCCTTAAAGATAAAAAAGTGGTCCTTATAGCACATCACCATGCCTTCAAGCGATATTACGATGGTCTCAGCTGTTTTGGAGAAGGGTCAATTCACCTCAACACGTATCCCGCTAGTTTCATGCAAAAACTAGTTTCGATAATCGAGACACGTGACCTGATTAGTGTTAATTTGATCGAAATGATTCGGGGGAGGATTGAGGCTGTTGCTAGAGGAGAAAGTGATTTATAATTAGTTTAAGATTATCTATCAAAATCTTTATTGCCAGGCAACAATTGTAACTGCCTACCGCTGAGTACAATCGGCGGTTTCTTCTTTTAAATATACTGTTAATAAAATGCTAAAATAACCGTATGAACCAAAAACCATTTGTGATTACTGGTGGTCCTGGAGTAGGGAAGACGACAGTGATTGAGATCTTAAGAAAGAGGGGGTGCAAAGTGGTGGACGAGACCGCACGAGAGATTATTGAACGAGAGATGGCGAAGGGGAGCGAGGTGTTGCCGTGGAAAGATTTGCAAGAGTTTCAAGTGCAGGTGTTCAAGAGACAATCGGAGAAAGAGATGGGTGTTTTGGAGTCGCCGAGGCCAGTTTTTCTTGATCGGAGTATTATTGATGGTTACGCTTACTGTGTGCTCGGGAAAGTGTCGCCTTCGCTAGAGATTGCTCGCCTTGCACCCGGACGCTACGCAAAAGTATTTTTGCTTGAGCGATTGCCTGGATATATCACCGATGAGTCGCGAGTGGAGGATCTCCAATTTGCTAAAGATATTCACGTAATGATTGAAAAGGTGTACAGAGATTTTGGATACGAGGTGGTGCAGGTGCCTATCTTAGAATCTGAAGAACGAGTTGATTTCATCCTCAAATATCTATAATCTTTTATTGTAAAGATTTATTGCGTGAAAATATACAATAGAAAAGCCAGATGTGAGTATACATCTGGCTGAGAAGAGCTAGTGCAATTTGAAATTCTGAGGTTCCTTACTACGGTAGTAGAATTCATAACCATCAAGTGAGATGGCGTTGAAGTATTTATCACCATCATCCCTGTTTTGGGTTGTCCATTTACCACCATCTCGAAACAGTTTCCACATTTCGGATAACTCGAAAACGGGGAAGCTGTCCTTGTAGACTTTGCGATCGAATCGCTCCGGTATTATATGGGATAAACCACTAGGCTCACATTCCATGCTCATTTTAAACTCACTTTCTTTTGGGTTGTTTTTACAGAACTGACTACTTTCTGTACGGTACCATATCTACCTATAGACTACAGGTCTTTTGTTCGGTACCCGAACGGTCATTTATTAGACAAAGATTAAGGTTAAGTTGCAGCCGGCAATTTCAAAGAAGATTTCTTTTGTTTAGAGTACGTTGTATAGTAGATGTATGAAGAAATTCACTCGAACAATTGAAGACTTCGTGTGTGAACATTGTGGTGAAAAAGTAGTAGGAAACGGCTATACCAATCACTGCCCGAAATGTTTGTGGAGTAAGCATGTGGATAAAAATCCAGGGGATAGACTTGAAGTGTGCCAGGGACTAATGGCTCCGGTCGGCGCGCTGAAAAAGAACGGTGAAATGTATATTGTGCACCAGTGTGTTCGATGCGGCTTTGAGCGGAATAATAAGTTTGGCGCGGAAGATAACTTTGATGCGCTCTTAAAAATTCAAACACCGAAGATATAGTTATTTTAAATACAAAATATCGGTTTTGTGTACAAAATGAGGAAATATAGTATAATCGTTTTATGCTAGAAAAATTTCTCCAGGATGTTGGGCTCAATGAAAAAGAAGCAAAAGTCTATTTGTATCTCGTCGCCGTGGATCACGCATCGGTACTCGATATTGCAAAAAAGACTCTGATCAAGCGCCCGACGGTCTATACTACTCTCGAATCTTTGTCTAAAAAAGGGTTGGTTAGTGAGACTACAGTTGGTAAAAAAACACACTACCAAGCCGAACCACCAGAGCGACTCGAGACCTATGTCGAGCGACGCAAGCTCGAGCTCGATGAGCAATCGAAGCGTTTGAAAGATATTGTGCCACAAATCAAAAGCGTCCAACGAGAGAGTGGTGAGAAGCCAGTGGTGAAGTTTTTCGAAGGGAAGGAGGGAGTTTCGAGCGCGAACGCCGAGTTGTTTAAGGATGTAGATGCAGGTGAGACGGCCTATTTTGTATACCCAAAAGATTTGGTAAATGAAGTCTTTTCTGATGCTGAAAGAAATGTGTATAAAGCCTCGCGGGTAAATAATAATATTAAATCTAAGACGATTTGTACTTCAACTAAGTATCCGGTTACTTCGAATGATATGGCCGATCGCTTAAGAATTGACTCCGAGAAGTATAAACTATCTTGCGATATTACCGTATTGGCAGATAAAGTAAGGATTGTAACCCTCGGGAAATCACCCGACGCTATCTTTATTAAAAGTAAGGATTTTTCAGAAACGTTAAAAACAGTTTTTCAGCTTGCATTTGAGGAGGCAAAAAGAAAACCCTCCAAGTAGTAGCCGTAAACGGACACACTTAGAGGGGTCGTATCTTAACTTCTTGAAACACATACCGTGCAATCGCGACGGGTTTAGTGTTTCTAAATGTGTTAACGTATCTCGTCAACACCGGGGTGTGGTCATCTGCGACCACGAACAATTACGATCTGCTCTACCAATAAGAACAAGAGTTCATGATTTTTGGTTCGGAGTAGACAAACTGCGTAGCTAACACTAATCGTCACCCATAACTTTCCTTTCACTTTTTGTTGTTACAGAACTACTTACGGACCAACTTTCGACTAAGGATATTGGCACCGTCTGCCCGATGACTATAGCTCATCGGGCAGACGGCACACTTGCCTCCTTAGCCATCGTTCATACGAGGCCTTTCTCTTGCAACAGGCTTGATTTTAAGGGGAAACATTTCCCGCCAGTTGTGTATTCCGCAGACAAGTATATACCCTTAAAAACCTTTTGTCAAGCGATTTTGGCACTTTCGCGCCAAAATTGCTTTTTTAGCTCTAAATAGAGCCATTTAATCAATAAAACAAGCATTTTTTGGCTTTTTCAGTATTTTTAATTGTTTTTTATGACTGACATAATTTTTTAAATTTTGAAATATAAAATTACTTTGTCTAATAAATAATAAATCTGATATATCTAATTGACATTTCTATATCTAAAATACCCTTATAAAATAAGGTATAATTGACTTTATTAAAGATGAAATGATGATTATGCTTGACAAAAAAAACGATTGGGTATATACTGTCCCCAGATTGAACTTTGATACGACGTCGAAAAAATGTTGGTTGTTTCTTAATGCTCTTCGCCCTGTGCGATTCTTTCCTCCTAGTAACATATCGAGGCAGAACATGGCTGGCAGAGAGCAGTAAGAAACAACTAACAATCAACCAAAGAAGGGAGGTACACATGATCTACGGAGTCATGCCTGATGGCACCATCGTAGTGATTCGCCGCAAGTAGGGCGAACTACGGTGCCGTCTATTCACCTCTGTGGCAGGAGGTTGCGACAAATCCCGGTCGTGTAAATACAGGTAAACAGTTTTGTCCCCGTTTTTCTGAGAAAAGATGGAGAGCCGTGAGGAAGCAGATCCTCGCTGGGTAGTAATACTCAGTTCTGTCTCCGCCTAAGGCGGACTGATGAGACTTCCGGCAGAGTAGCCGGCAAGACGAAACAGAAAAGTAGATCTTTAAAAATATGAACAGTCAAACGATCGAATCGGCAGTCAGTG
>JBDKKW010000023.1:0-8550 GCA_039795895.1 Candidatus Parcubacteria bacterium
TGCTAAGGTTACTCCGGAATCAAAAGAAAGTACCTTCTATGAAGCATCCTAAGCGTAATCAGTATCGTCGTCTAACTACACAAAGTCTCGCCTTGTTTGCGAGACTAAATGCATTGCAAGAGCGCCAGAGGGAGCTATACCCTCAGGTTCTTTCTGAATCTGTTGTGTTGGTTAACCAATTGCTCACTGCGTGTATTAAAAAGCCGACCCACACAAAATTGCTCGATTTAAAGCTCGAAGTTCAGATTTTGGCAGGCATTGTGTCTGAAAAGATTGATAAACCGAGCAGTTTTTTGAGAAAGATGCGGAGACTGTGTCAGGAATTCACTAATTCCTTCCAAGAACTTTATTCTGCTGTAGGGGAGGAAGATCAGTCGTTGGTGATGCATATTGGAGGAAGCTTCACTGCAATTTCAGAGGCAATTGATGAGTAAAAGTTCCTCCAATACACGACTTCTCCGTTTTGGGGGAGTTTTTCTTTGTCTGTTTGACCAAATGGCGCTGTGGGTGTAGGATTTTTTGCAGAACGGTTATTTAAGAGAAAGGCATAAGCTATGGCGATAGTTGTTGATCACAGGGGAGGTGACAGAGATACTCTTTCTCCTCAACAAGCGTTCAGTGCTAGGCGGCAATTAGAGGGTAAGCAGTTTGAGGCTGAATTTTGGGGACTTCCACCTCCGACAGATCCAAATGATATTCCTGATGGGTATGTACCCTACCAGACATTTATGGAAGCATTGCGACTCATTGAAGCAAGTCAGGTGACTATCCCTGGGTGGAATCCGTATGGTCCCAAAATTGGATTGGCAGCAAAATTGTTTCCGTTGGTGGCTCGAAAAGTATCGGTGCCAAATCTGATGCTACTCAACGCAAATTATGCGCCGAATCCGATGGATTACTGGCATCATGGTGACGGTATCTTTTATGTGAGGAGACCTGAGGCGTATGTGATCTTTGATCTCACTATCAGTAACACTAGTCTCGCCTCAAAAAACAGCAAGACTAGTCCAGCTGAAGTGTTGATTCATCCGTGGAGTTTACACGATAATCACATCGAGAGGTGTGCTGAGTATATTGCCCAAAAACTTCGCGCTCGAGTAAATCATCGGCGCATTCAAAAGCTTGCACGAAAGAAGCGATGGGGCGGTCCTGTCACACGAGAAGAGTATGATGATGGGGAATAGGTGAGTCTTGAATCCTGGACACTGAGTGTGTCTGGGATTTTTTTATTTTTCTTTTCCAATAATTTATTTGGGTGGGAGGTGGCGGGTACAGTTTTGTGAGTCGTGATTTGGTTGTTGTTTTAAATTAAGTCTCGGGTGCAGGGAAGGGGTGGCGGTAGAAAGAGTCTAGACCCGCTATTACCCCCCCAGGAGGAGCTTGCCTTCTCGCTCCGCTCCTAAGTATATGATGTCGCACAATATATCTTTTGTACAATGATTCGTTTGGCTATTTGATTCCAGTGCACACATAAAACCCCGCTGGGTTTTTGCTCTGCTCGGGCCGGTCGCCCTGCGCAAGGCACTGGAATCAAATGCCTGCACTCGTTAAGAAAAAGAAAATAAAAAAATCCCCCGAGAATTTTTCGGAGGATTTTGTAAGTTTAGTTTTTGTTAGATCATTTAGCTAATCCATCTACCGTCGGACCGGCTGGATTGGGGTTTCCACCTTTTTTGATGGTTGCCAGAGTATCTAGGAACTGTGACCAGAGCTTATCGATGAATATATCGTGCCAAAGGTAGTTGAAAGGCTTCTCAAGGTACGTGCTCCAGACATAGACGGTCCAGCCCCATACATAGCCGATATTCTTTTGGGTCCCCGGAGCTTCGACGACACCTTTGATATCAATACCAAAATAACTCAAAATTAGGATCGCAATTAAAATGATTAAAATTATTCTTACAAAACCGCTCTGTTTGTTTATAAAAAGCATATTGTCATTAGTATACGGTGTTTTTTATTTTTTTAATAACCATATGTGTATATCTTTACTTAAACGACTTACTTTAAATTAGCCTATAAGAGCGAGTTGCTCAGCATTTTTAGGCTTATACAGAGCCATGCTTTTGGAATATTACTAAAATATGGCTCTAAATATGGGTTTATTAATCAGTACGTTTATTGACTTTTGATATAGAGTATGAGAATGTTATTTTGGAAACGTAATTGCATTAGTTCTATGAAAAAACAACCTAAGTCTAAAAAGGTGGTTAGTGCAAAGCTATCCCCTAGTGCGTGTATTAAGGTCCCGGCTGTTTGGGAAGTTAAACTGACCGAACATCTCAATGCGGTATTTGTTCTGTGGGTCAATAAATACAAAGTAAAACTGTGCAATCGAAAGCGGTTTGCACAGCAAACTATCAGGGAGATTGTTGCTGGTGTGAAGTTTTGTCAGGCTCAACAGCCACAAATACACGTGGTTAAAACGACTCTCTCCAGGACGTTTAATATTGGAGATAAATGTGGGTGCCTTTTGGCAAAGGGTGTAGGTGGTAATTATTTGAGGGCACTAAAGCAGTTAGGGATAACTGATACGTTTTCTGAACGTATTGGTTGTGGGGAGCCAGATCGTTGGCTCAAGGTCGACGTGCTTCCGGCTGACGATGGTGATCCTTGGACTGATTGCTACAATACACTTTGGCGTGCCACGGGAAAGTTCTTCAAAGCTCATCCTGAATTTGAGGTGAGTTAGGGTTTTTTTTGTAAAGGCGAGCGGAGTACCGCTCGCCTTTTTATATACTTTCTACTTCGCTCTTCTATAAATATGAAAGTGGATTTAGGTACGCCTTTGGATCAGCAATCGGGATCACAGCATTGTGACAGTTTTTACTTTTGCTGTAGGTAATGATTTGCACACCCTGACTCGCGTACACGCCAAAGTGGAGGTGTGGACCAGTTGAGTAGCCAGTATTACCAGAGTAGCCGATGATTTGTCCGGTGAGCACTTTGTCACCTTCGTTTGCGATCACATACGAGAGGTGTGCGTAGAGTGTTGAGAGGCCGTTGTCATGTGTAATCAATACCCATTTTCCATATGAGTAACATCCAGGAAAATTGTCGGTGTTCCCTGTTCCCGCCACTATCCCCGAACGCGCAGCTTTAATTTTGGTACCAATTGGTGTGCCAAAATCGACACCGTTGTGTCCTTTGGTGCTGTAGATTTGAGGATTTTTGGTGGCGAAAGGAGTATTGCCGAAATATTGAGTAATTTTCACCACATCGAGTGGCCAAGTGAGGACTCCAGAGCCAACTGACGGAAGTTTGCTTGCGTCGATAGTGAGCTTTAGTTCAGACTCGTACTGATTGAGCTCGTTTTCAAACGCATCTTTCAATGCCTGTTTTTTGGCGAGGAGAGTTTTGTAAGCAGATTCTTTATTCTTGGTCTCTTTTAGAACGACGGCTTTGTCTTGTTTGTTGGCGTTGATGATCGTTTGTTTGACTACCAACTCTTTCTTGTACTGCTCGAGGTCTTGGCGAGCTCTTTCCTGAGCTTTTTGATTTGCTTCAAGATCTAATTTTGCTTGGGCGATTTCTTTGGTCTTAATTTGGATGTTGTGGGCGACAGCGTTGGTCGATTCGATGGTGTTCCAGATGGTTGAAAGGGTTTGTGAGCCGAGAAGTGCCTTGGGAAGTGTATTGTCGTCGGTTTTGCGAATATCTCGGATCAATAGCGCGACTGCTTGCTGGTTGCGATCAATGGTTTTTGTCTTCTCTTCAATAGAAAGCTTTAGATCCTCAATTTTGTAGGTGGTAGCAGCGATTTGGTTTTCGGTTACCCTACTGTCTTTGTTGAGTTTACTGATGGTGAGGTCGAGCGTGTGGATGTATTCTTGGAGGGTTTTTGCTTGTGAGTTGGTCTTATCTATCTCGGTCTTTACGCCGGCGATTTCAGTCTCAAGTGCCTTAATGGCTTGATTACGCTCAGCTATTTTTTGTTCAAGGTCGCTTTTGGTATCAGCGTGAAGGCAAAAAAGGGGTACAACAAAAAGCACACAGAAAAGTATGGTCTTTGTGATAACACGGATCACGAGAGTGTTTTGACGGCGAGAGCTAAACGCGCCAAGGTAGTCTCTTTTCCAAGCAAAAAGGCGACCGTAAATGGGTCAGGTGATTTGTCTTTGCCGGTAAGTGCGTAGCGCATCGGCCAAAGTACCTCTCCTCTCCCCTCTTTTTCAGCAAATGGGTTGAGGGTGGATTCAATAGTTGTCTTTGTCCACTGAGAGACTTTTGAGAGTAGGTCGGCGGTTTGTGCGAGACGATTTTTGGTATGCTCGGCGCTCGGATCTTTTTTCCAAAGCAATTTTTCGGCAATCAAAGTTGGAGTGTTGAGGAGGTACTCAAACTCACCTTCGGTAGCTAGTGTGCAGATGTCAGCAAGAGTGCTGATACGCTCTTTGATTACCGGTACGAGATTTGAGATGGTTTCTGGTGTGAGAGCTGGAAGCGATTTTCTGAGCGCTTCGATAAAGATACTATCAGGTGAATTGTGAAGATAGGCTTTGTTGATCCAGCGAAGTTTGGTTTCGCTAAAGATAGCACCACCCTTCTGGATTTTTGAGATGTCGAACTTTTCAATAAGCTCCTTCACTGAAAGGATTTCCTGTTCGGTACCTGGATTCCAGCCGAGGAGGGCGAGGTAATTAATTACTGCTTGTGGCAAAAATCCCCTCTCACGATACTCGGTAATAGCAAGTGCACCTTTACGTTTTGAAAGTTTACTGCGGTCTTCGGCGAGAATGAGTGGTAGGTGTGCGTAGGTGGATTCTGGTGCGCCGATAGCTCGCTGAATAAGGATTTGTCTCGGTGTATTTGAGATGTGATCTTCCCCGCGGACAATGTGGGTGACTCCCATCGTAAAATCATCCACCACCACGGCAAGGTGGAATAGTGGTTCGTTAATATTTTTAGCAATCACGAAGTCTTTGAGGTCAGTCACATCCATCTCAATATCACCACGAATCATATCGTGGAATTTCACCTTACCGCCTGGATTTTTGAAGCGGACTACTTCGACGGTCTTGTCGGCTAGAGGCTTACCCTCCTTGTCGCGAGCAGGCTCCTTTGAAAGATAAGCTTTGTCGTCGGCGATGAGTTGATGTAGATATTTTTGGTGTGTCGGCAATTGCTCTGATTGTCTGTAAAAAGCGTCATACTCAAGTCCGAGCCACTTCAAGCTCTCGATAATATTATCCTCGTATTCTTTTTTTGAACGAGCCTTGTCAGTATCTTCGATACGGAGGATAAATTTACCGCCATTTTGACGGGCAAAGAGGTAGCTGAAAAGTGCGGTGCGGTAGTTGCCACTATGAAGAAGGCCCGTCGGTGACGGGGCAAAACGGGTAACAATAGCCGAGTTTTTGGGGGAGTTATTTGTCATGTTCGAGGGCAATCTTGATGATTTCCTTTGCGATAATATCAGACGCATCCTTTCTTGCAAAGCCTACGGTTGCTTGCTTCATCTTGGCGAGAAGTTCTGGGTTTTGGATGAGGCGTTTAATTTCAGAAGTGAGTACGTGTGGCGAGAGATTTTCCTCCTCGATTACGGTTGCGGCGCCTGTGCGAGAGTAGGCAAAGGCATTTTTGTGCTGATCGTGTGAGATGGCTTCGGGAATAGGAATGATAATACTTGGGACTCCCCAGATAGCGATTTCAAAGATTGATGAGCCTGCTCGAGAAATGATCAGATTTGATACTCCGGCCACCATTTTGAGTGTGACGGTATCGAGATACTCAAATGGGTGGTATCGTCCCGCTTGCGGATTGTTTTGAAGAACGATGGTCGCTGTCTCTTTGACGGGAGTGAAATTGAGTTTGCCTGTCTGGTGAATAATCTGACAAAATGGCACGAGATCTGGGAGGGATTGCAGTAAGATTTCATTTATTTTAGCAGCACCCTGAGAACCTCCCAGTATCGCAATGGTTGGGGTGTTTTCTTCTAACTTCAAAAAAGCATACGCGCCATCAGTGCTTGGGATAAGGATTTCTTTTCGGATGGGATTGCTGGTGTAGGCAGTTTTCTCTTCAGGGAAAAAGTGTGCAGCTTCGGGATATGAGATTGCGATTCGGGTAGCAAATTTCCCTGCCCACGCATTGACCCTGCCTGGTTCACAGTCTGACTCGTGAATAACGACGGGGATTTTGAATAGTCTACCGGCTACAAGTGCGGGGAAACTAGCGTACCCACCTTTACTAAAAATGACATCAGGAAAAATACTAAATACTTTGACGATTGCTACCAAAATCCCCCACCCTGTCTTGAAGGTGTCGGTGATATTGAGAAGTGAGAAGTATCGGCGTAGTTTGCCGGCAGGATTTTGAATAAAAGTGATGTTGTTTTCAAGTAGTGCGCGCGGATTGTAAGGCGTCGGTGCCATATAGTAGAGCTTGGCATCCAAAAGATGCTCGGCCTTGGCGATTTTGTTGATTGATTCTGCAACGGCTATGATCGGATAAAAGTGTCCGCCACTTCCTCCACCGGTAAAAAGGATTTTCATACAAGATCACGAGAAATATTCATAACAATACCCACCTCTGCAAGACTAAAAAAGAGTGCGGTACCACCGTGACTAATAAATGTTAGTGGGATTCCGCCGAGGGGAATGAGACCGAGCATAGAGGCGATATTCATAAATGAACCCGCACTCACCAGTATAACAATTCCAACGACGATAAGTCTACCGAAGGAATCCTTTGATCGAACAGCGATTTTGAGCCCCATAAGCGAAAATAATACAAAAAGCAGGATGATACCGACAGAGCCTATCAAGCCGAACTCTTCACTAGCCACCGCATAAATAGAGTCACCAATTGGCTCAGGAAGATAATTGAATTTTTGAATACTTTGACCAAACCCTCGACCAAAGAATCCACCAGAGCCGATAGCGATCAGAGATTGCTGTACTTGATAGCCTGCACCTTGAGGATCACTTGATGGGTGAATAAAGGTGGTGATGCGACTCATAATGTATGGTCTAAATGAGGCAATGATACCAAGTCCGACTACCGCAAGGATTCCAAAAATGACGAGGTCTCGCCACTTGGCTCCTTGAGCGACATACATACCAATCCCCGCGAAAGCGATGGTGAGGAATGTGTCGGTGTCAGGTTGTGCAAGTAGTAGACCCGCAACAATTCCGAGAATAATAATGGTTGGAAGCATCCCGAAGCGCACGTCTTCAATTTTATTTTTGATACCCGAGAGCCACGCAGCAAAATAGAGAATAAAGGCGATTTTTAAAAATTCGGATGGCTGGAAGGAGATGCCGAGATTGAGCCAGCGTGTCGCTCCTCCGTGACTCATCCCGATGCCTGGTACAAAGACGAGGAGGTTTAAGATAATGGCGACAATAAAAATATAAAAAGAGTATGGGCGCCATTTTTTGTACGGGATACGTGAAATAATGACACAGGCGACGCCTCCACCAATAATACCGAACACGATTTGGTTGAATGCTACCGATGTAAAGCTTGCGCCGTCTCGAGCAAGGAGTCCGAGAGATGCCGAGGCAAAAATAAATAGTCCACTAACGAGAAGAAAAATAACACTAATGAGAAAGGGCTTGTAGACGGGCTTAGTCATAATAAATCAAGTATACAGTAGAACGTATTAAGTAAAAAGTATATTGAAAAATGGAAAGCCTAAAATTACCCCAGATGCGCGAAGCCAGCGAGTATTGTGACTAAGCTGTATTTAGACATACAGCGCGGGAACAAACGGAGCCGGCGACAAAGTAGATGGGGTAATTTTAGGCTTTCTAACCTAACAAGGCTATGGTGACTCCAATAAGTGCACACATCACCCCGATCACCCAATAACGCATCGTCACTTTGTATGCTGGCCAGCCGATTGCTTCAAAATGATGATGTAGTGGTGCTACTAAAAATATCTTCTTGCCACGATATTTTTTTGAGAGGAGCTGAATGATGACAGATGCGGTAGTAACTAGAAGTGGAAGTGCAATGATTGGCAACACAAAGAGTCCGTGTCCCTCAGAAAGTGCGTCGGTCATAAAGGCCACGACGGCAAGTGTTACCGTGAGGGCCATACTGCCCGTCTCTGACATATAGAAACGTGCTGGAGGAATATTGAACCAAAGAAAGGCTAGTAATGTACCGACAATGGTGGCACAAAGAGCTGACAAATTAAACTGTTGCTGATAGAAAGCGATTACGCCATACGCGGTAAACATGGTGGTGAACAATCCCCCAGCGAGGCCGTCGATACCGTCGATTACTCCACCGGAATACAGTGCCAGTGTGACTAATATGAAAAAAGGAATAAAGAAGATACCGAGCTCAAAAGTGTGTGCAAATGGTAGTCCGATACTTGAAACTCCAAGTTTTACATAAAACCAAAACGCACAAAGGAAACCAACTACTGCAACGACAGCTAGTCTTTTTCTGAGGGAAAGACCACCGGCTTTGTGATCGACTGATCCTCGAATATCGAGGAAGTCGTCGACAGCACCGACAATACCTCCGATAGCCAAAGTGAGGAGTGGAATCCAGGTCTGATCTCGACTGACGAAATCGAGTTTATTAAAAATATCA
>JBDKKW010000024.1:0-7591 GCA_039795895.1 Candidatus Parcubacteria bacterium
TCTCGCGACAAGGGTAACTTGGGCCAGATGACTACCGAAGAAATCATCGTGAAGCTTCTTAAGGAAATTAAGGAGAAGAAATAATAGAAATAAGAAAATAATTAAAATAAAAAAACAGCTTAAGTCGAGACTTAAGCTGTTTTATGCATTACACAAGAAAAAGGTATCATCACCCTTACGAAATTCGGCGACGAAGTTACCCACTTGGCCTTTTCGAGTTTGTTCGCTCGGTGTACCCACTCGAACAAGAACCATACCGCCACTCTCTGGGACCTCCAGTTCATTTGCTCCAGATTGAAAAATCGTTTCAAGCGACAGTTCAACGTTTGCTCGAAGTGATTCAGTTAGAGTCAGTGCCATATCATTCCTTTCAACTAGTTCCATATAGATAGTATTATTAATATTATAAAATGTCAACTACTGGGCTCGTCGAGTCAGATATTTACGTATTTTGTGTTCAACCTCATCGATACGCTCCATATCTGGCTTATAGGTGATAATTCTTCTTCCTCGTTCTTCTCGATACGCCTCTTGAATAGAGTCAATCGTTGCGCAACCAAAATCAATCACAAACGCCTCGCCTTCAGGTCCAACCATAATATTTCCCTCATGTGCATCTCGATGATGCACATTACGACCATGCATCTTTTCAAAAAATCCTCTGACTTTTTTAAAAAAAACATCTGGATTAAAGTTTTTAGGCAACTCAACATCATTTTCCAACACATCCCGCAAACTAGACCCTGGAAATCGTTCCATTGCCAAAAGAGATGTCTCCTCAACAGCCCCAGTTTTCTCGTCCTCATTAACGACAGTCACTACGTATAACGGTCGAGGAACCCGCACTTCAGAATCAATCCCCTGTAAATCTTCCAGAAATTTTGCCTCGACCGTTAGCGGATGATAGGTTGGTAATTCACCTGCACCGTTTGGAATAACTGTACTATACCCACTCCGTTTACTGATAATCTTCAAGCAATTCTTTGGATTAAGCTCGATAAAATGAATTTCTGCAGTTGTACCCTTGCCAATGCAATTTCTTTGACCCTCAAGCAATTCGTGAGCGTGCTGTATCAAATCACGCTCAAAGTTTTCATTGAATACCAATTCAGTCTCAGGAACAAATACATGTTTTTGAAGAGATTCGGACATAACAACTACACATCCAAGTTAGCGTACTTCGCATTAGACTGGATAAACGACTTTCTCGCCGGCACATCCGTACCCATGAGCATGTCGAAAATCTTGTCTGCCTCTTGTGCGTCATCAATAGCTACGCGTCGCAAAATACGCTGGTCAGGGTCCATCGTGGTCTCCCAGAGCTCATCTGCGTTCATTTCTCCGAGACCCTTATAGCGCTGAATTTGTACCTTGGCAGATTTTTTGGCAGGAGCTTTACCTTTACCTTTTTCTTCCTCCTCACCTTCTTCAACGGGAGCTTCATCCCCTTCCGGTGCATCTGGATCTTCGATCGCAATCTCTTCTTTACCCAAATGTTTTACCTTCTCTTCTTCAGAGTAAAAATACAAAATCTCTTTGCCTCGCTTGAGCTTGTAGAGTGGCGGTTGCGCAATATAAATATAGCCACCATCGATCAACGGCCGGAAGTAGCGATACAAGAGCGTAAGCAAGAGGGTGCGAATGTGCGCGCCGTCCACGTCCGCATCGGTCGCGATAATAATTTTGTGATAGCGGAGCTTGGCAATATCAAAGGTGTCGCCGATAGCGGTGCCGAGCGCCACTACGAGATTGGTAATCTGCTCTGAGCCGAGCATACGGTCGAGACGTGCGCGTTCGATATTCAAAATCTTTCCACGCAAAGGCAGAATCGCCTGTGTGCGACGATCACGTCCAGTCTTTGCCGTACCTCCCGCAGAATCTCCCTCCACAATAAAGAGTTCTGATTCTGACGCATCCTTGGTCTGACAATCCGCAAGCTTTCCTGGGAGCGTCATTCCCTCGAGCAATCCTTTACGCAAGATAGAATCCTTTGCTGCCTTGGCCGCTTTTCGTGCACGGAGCGCCAAGATTGACTTCTGGACAATTGACCGTGCGTCATCTGGATTCTCCTCGAGGAACGCAGCAAATGCTTCGCCAAAGACGGTTGCCACCGCACTCTGAGCCTCCACACTTCCGAGTTTACTCTTGGTCTGGCCTTCAAATTGAATTTCGCGGAGCTTGACCGACACCACCGCCGTGAGACCTTCGAGCACATCGTCTCCGGTAAAATTGTCGTCGTTTTCTTTGACAATGTTGTTTTTGCGAGCGTAGGTGTTGATACTGCGAGTGAGTGCGGTCTTGAAGCCGGTCATATGCGTACCCCCTTCGGCGGTGTGAATGTTGTTGGCAAAGGCAAGCGTACGAGCTGAAATATCATCGACATACTGCAAAGCCACTTCTACCGACTCCACTCCCTCGACTTTCTTTTCGATATAGAAAATATTTTTATGGATTGGCTTTTGAGATTTGTTGTAGAAAGCCACGAGTGATACCAAACCGCCTTCGAAATAGAAAGACTGTGATGGTACATCGAGGCCGATTTCGCGGAGATAAAAGACATCATCAAGATCAAGTGAACCCTCGTAGCCACGAGCATCGATCACTGCAATGCGAAGTCCGCGTACGAGATACGCTTGCTGACGCATATGGTTGACCACGCGGTTGAAATCAAACACCACACCTTCTTTGAAAATTTCCTTGTCAGGCTCAAAGTACACAATGGTTCCGTGATTCTTGGTGGTACCAATCTTTTTGACGTTGGCCTTTTTCTTACCCTGACTATACTCCTGCATATGAATACCCCCATCTTTATGCACTTGCACCTGGCAGAAAATCGAAAGTGCGTTGACCACAGACGCACCCACACCGTGCAAACCTCCAGATACTTTGTACCCTTCGCCACCGAACTTGCCTCCGGCATGAAGCACAGTCATAACCGTCTCGAGTGCCGACACCTTGGTCTTTGGATGAATATCTACAGGGATACCTCGGCCGTTGTCTACCACGCGCACTCGGTTGTTTGGGAGAAGCGCAATTTCGATGTCGTTACAAAAACCACCCATCGCTTCGTCGCGAGAGTTGTCGAAAATTTCAGTGATGAGGTGTTGGAGACCGTCGGGACCGGTGGTACCAATGTACATTCCGGGACGCTTACGCACTGGATCCAAGCCTTCGAGGACGGTAATCTGATCCGCTCCATATGAGTCTTTTTTGGTCTCTTTTTCTTTGGCCATTGTAGTGTAAAAAATTAAGAGCACTGTGCCCTCTATGGATATAAGTATAGCAAAAAATGAGTATTAAAGAAAGCTCAACTATCCACTATTTTAGATGAATTCTGGACATACTTTATACGTTTTACTTTATACCTCTTGCACCCATAAGGATACTGTGATTTAATGGTGAACGGAATTGTTCACTCAAATGCACACTGTTATGAAAAGCACGTCGACTACCAACAGGACCCTCCGCCGTATCGCAGGACACCTCAAAGCCAACCCCACCGTGGTTCGCTTCACAACACTGGTCAGAATCAAAGGTCTGAATTGGAGCAAGCTTACAGACGAAGATGCCTTGCGGAAAGCGTTGATGCCGGTCGCAGACCTCATCAACCTCCCTGCGCGTTTCCGGAAATGCCTCGTGCGCCTGAAAGAGATCATCACCATCGCCGGCCAATGCATTGAAAACGCACTGGCCATCAAAGAAAACAACTTCGCCGTCGAGACTATTGTTGCCTTTAAAAAGGCAGCTAAACTCGGATGGTTCAAGATTGTCGGATTCCTCGATGACGGTCGGATTCTGATTCAGAGTGTCAGCAACGGCAAAAGCATCAAGACTGTCGCTCCACGCGAGCTTGAGCTCGCCATCGCCTGATTCGTCTTCATAGCACCCAAGCCTCGCGTATCCTCGCGAGGCTTTTTCTTTTGTATCAATTCCATCCGTATGGTATGGTAGATACAGAACGTCCTTTCAAAATCGGAGAAAAACTATGCAAACAACAATCCTTCGCAAAGAAGTATCCAACCGAAACGTCTTTTTTGCACTCCTGTCTTTGTTTGTCGTGAGCCTCTTCACCTCTTCCGACGGTATAACACCCACCTTGTGTTATATGGGTGCGGGAGGATTCGGATTTCTATGCTTCCCAAATTGGAAGGCTGATTGGCAAAATTACATGGCCGATGACGGCAGACCTATCAACAAGCTCGTTATCGGCCTCAAACTAGGGTACATGGTTATGGTATCCCTCCTTGGTGGAATCTTTTTTCTCTTTGTTGCTGTGTTTTTTCCTAAACTTCTTTCTTTTCCTTTCTTGGAAAATTTCAGAAGGCAAAGTGGGTAAGGAGTCCCATCTCAAGCCTCGCGAGGATACGCGAGGCTTTTTTATTCCCAATTTTCCCCAAAACAATTCTGATTGTGTGGCTGGAAAATTGGAACCCAGCACCTTTTACTAAAGGTGCTGGGTATACAGAACACAGTTGATTTTCTCCCCTTTTTCCCCTACACTTACTTCCATGTCAAAAACTGAAAAATCAGCCTCAAACGGCCTCTCTCGCCACCTTTATAAAGTCTCAACCGTCGAGCAGGAAAAGCTCCTCAAAGCCCTCGAGCCTCGCCAGGACGCTGAAGCCCTCCGTATCAAGCGCTATATGTCGATGGCAGACCTTTCTCGCACCAAAGGTAGTCCGCTTTCTGAAATCAAAGAGCGTGTGACCAATCTCCCTGTCTTAAAAGACTTTGATCATATCGACATTCCTGAAGTCATCCCGACCAACATCCTTTTCGACCTCTTCAACTTCGCTCCCGACCATCCTGCCCGAAGTACATCGGATACCTACTACGTCGATCCGAAAAATGTCCTCCGCACCCACGACACGGTGATGTGGTACTACTATTTCCAGCTCGATGAAATCAAAAAGAAAATCGCAGAGGGTAAAGAGCTCGGCGTGATGTGCTACGGCAAAGTCTACCGCAAAGACGAAATCGACCGACACCACATGAACATCTTTCATCAGATGGGTGGACTCTACCTCGTGCCAGATAGCCAAAAAGTGCTGACCATCGAAGATTTGAAAGCAGTGCTGTCAGAAGTGGTGCAGAGCGTGTTCGGCAAAGATATCAAGTACCGATTCAACCCAGACACCTTCCCTTACACCGATCCCTCTCTTGAGGTGGAAGTAGAAATCAATGGCGAGTGGATCGAAATCCTCGGTGGTGGTATGCCACGCAAGAGCGTACTCAAAGATTTTGGTGTTGAGGGCTACAACGGCTGGGCTTTCGGATTTGGCCTGGAGCGTCTCGCGATCATCAGTATGCAACTCCCCGACATCCGCCTGCTCTGGTCAGAAGATGAGCGAGTAAAGAAACAGCTCAAGCTTGGACAGAAATTTGTGGAAGTGAGCAAGTATCCGCCGATTGTCCGAGATATTTCTTTTGTGGTCAAAAATGATTTTATTCCCAACGACTATTTCGACACCGTCCGCGAAATCGCTCCGGGACTGATCGAAGAAGTGGAGCTTTTGGATAAATATGAAAACGCCAAGAAATTTGGTGAGGGTAACATAAGCTACGCCTTCCGCATCACCTACCGCTCTCTCGACCGCACCCTCACGTCAGCGGAAATTGATACCATTCACAAAAATCTCGAAGAAGTGACCAAAAAGACTTACGGCGCGACAGTGAGATAGATGTTTTTAAAACACAACTCCCACACATAGAAACACTGTGTGTATTACTCAGTTACTTGTAAAAATGATACTTTTATGCTTTAATGCTTGTTGGAACTGTTAGGTGAACCTTCATACCACCCATCAAAATGACTACATGGCAAATGCTTCAGCCAGCGCCTGAAAAAAAATGGACCTCCAAAAAAGTCTTTGATAAAAATACTACTGTAAGAATAATAAACGATCCTCACTATCAACTGTATCAAGTAGCGGAGGTTCTGCCGTCAGGTCGTGTTCGACTCTGGACAATGCCTGGCGAAGAGATTGCTGATGGGACATACGATCCCAAAGACCTGTTGGAGTACCCCTACAACAAGTAGCAGACCAACTCTTTCGCTCTTCAAATCCCATTCAACACCGATTGAATGGGATTTTTTATTTTGCAAAAAATAATGGTTCTTACTAAGAGACACTATCGAGAGGCAAAGATACATGAAAACAACAAACACAAATAAAGCGACGGTGCGCTAGAAACAGAAAAACCCCGACACATCGTGTCGGGGTTTTGAATTAATCTTTCAAGATTCAGGGGAGTTCCCCGTCTTTGAGACGCAACGGATTACTGGGCATCCTATCAGCACCAGGAAAGATGAAGAAAGACTGACCGGCAACCGAGTTAAACATCAAGATTCCATCATGAATCCTGTACATGTTTGTGAGCATGGGAAGAGCACCGCCTCGCAATATGGCCGGCTGAACACATGGGCCCCCTTTTGCGGGAACCCAAATCTTATTGAGTAGATTAAACTCAAGCACTTCTGCGAGCCTGAAATGCGGAAAGGGTCCATATTCTCCGGTCTCTTCCCAACACACCCTTTCAATCACACCCCTGAAGACCGACTGATCCCCCAAACCATCGTAATAAAATTCGACCTGCTTACCAACGAACAACTCAGTGGTGCGCGCACGAGCCTCTTGCCACGACACAGTTTCAATACCCATAACATACCTTTCTCTTTTGATGAACTACACAATTTCCAATTTACATATTACTGAAAACATAAGCACTGTCAACCGTCTTTAGTCAGCAAGAACGGTTCTGGTTAAATTTAAAGATGTCGACCGATAAAGCATGGGCGTTGCACTGATACTAGTGTATTAAGAAATCTAGTTGTTCTTGAGGAATTCCTATAGATAACCCGTGAGCAATAGCGGACTCCCAGGATTTCTTATCATCGAAGTTAAAGCGAAAGATCTTATCTCGAAAGATCGCGATTACTTCTCTACCCGACCAGAAATGTGCGTACCATTTTGTCGGTTTTATAACCTTCGATAACTTGAGCAAAGTGGCTTCATCCACCTCAACATTATAAATCGTCCAGCGTTCCGCCGGATCAATATCGTCAGTTACCTCGGTATAGAGAATCTTAAAATCATTCAAAATACTCTCATCTTCGAGACTCTCTTTTACAATAGCTCCTTTGTAGATTTTTGAATTTGTTTTCATATGTTTTATCTTTTATCCCATATTAAAACCTGAACAAAATTACAGAAAGGCTGAAGACTGCGAGGACGATAATGACAAACAAGACGAGGAGCGTATACCCGAGCAGAGTAAGTGCTTCTTTTTTCTTACCATCCAAATACCATAGTAGCGGGCGACCAAAGACCAGAGAGCTTGTGACCGCTGCAGAAAATACAAACAACAAGAGCATAATAATCGGCATCAGTATGGCAAAGGACTGATCAGGGGTCTTTGGCGCGTAAAAGATACACGAGACAAGCGTTGCCACGTAGAGAGCGGTGGCTGTAGCGTGGATAAAAGCAGTTTTTAGGATTGGGTTCATAACTGGTATAACTAAGAGTATACGAGAAAAGTGACGAAGTGCCTAGACAGGTGGCTCCAAAATAAAATCACCCATTGCAGGGTG
>JBDKKW010000025.1:0-7463 GCA_039795895.1 Candidatus Parcubacteria bacterium
CCGTAAGTATTCTCGAAAAGAAGCTACAGACTGTAGTAAAAAACAATAATCCGGTGCAACCAAGCCATGATCCATATAGAGAACCGGTGGAATAAAGAGAGACCTGTCAGACCAGAAGACAAGAAGACGGGTCAGATGGGAGGTAAGTAATGGGAGTGAAGAAGGGCGACACCTACAGTGTCGCCCTTCTGTCCGGTCTGGCTAGTTTCTCTTGCTTCTTGTCTTCTTCACTACCTTTTCCCCACATCTTTTACATCCAAACTCCACGTCAAATCCTTAAGCTTACTATCCGACAGACGAGGAACATACATCTGCGCCACACTGTCTGTAGTAATCGTCTCAGGAGTAGCAGTCGCAACCTTGTCTCGCTTTCGCCAAATAAACAGTTTTGCACCGGTACTATATTTAAACGCTGCTTCTACCACTTCAATAAACGGCTTACCATTTACTTTGTAAAAAGCTAAAGCAATACCGAATCCCACCACCACAATAATAGGTAACCCAGAGAGATAAATAGAGGGGAGTATTTTATAAATCAAAAAAGAGAGACCGCCAGCCCCGGCAAGATAAATAAATTGGCGGAGCGTGAGAATGCCACCGATAATTTTGTCCTGTACTTCGATAAATTGAGGAACTTGAAACTGCATACGATAAGTATACCAGAGAGAGCGGTAGCGACAATACAACAACCCTACTATCCACTAACCTTATTTTTACGTGTGATATACTATAAACCAATGGCTGAAAGTACTCAAAATGCAAAGACTACGCAAGAATTTGTACCTATCAAAGAGGTGCGAGATGGTGTGGTTATCCTCAAAAATGGTGGTATGCGCATCCTCCTGATGGCCTCATCGATCAACTTTGCCCTCAAATCTGCCGATGAACAACAATCCATTATCTATCAATTTCAAAATTTCCTAAACTCACTCGATTTTTCTGTTCAAATATTTATCCAGTCTCGTCGACTCGACATCAGACCATACATTGCCCTCCTCGAAGAGCGTCAAAAACAGCAGGTGAGTGATATCTTGAAAATTCAAACCCGCGAATACATCGAATTCGTCAAAAACTTCACTGAAAATGCCAACATTATGACCAAAACATTCTTTGTGTCAGTGCCTTACACCCCACCGAGCATAAACTCAGGGAAGGGGGTGAGTGGGGTGTTTGGTAAGAAAGGTCCCGAGACTGTTGCTGAGAAGACTGCGACTTTTGAAGAAAACCGTACCCAACTCGACCAACGCGCAAGTGTGGTGAGCCAGGGTCTTTCGCGATCAGGAGTACGTGTCGTCCAGCTCGGCACCGAAGAAATTATCGAACTGTTCTACAAAATCTTTAATCCCGGCGACACCGAGAAACCAATAGCACTTAACTCATAAATTATATGGGCTTCTTTGATTTTTTAAAAAAGAAAAAGGCGAATGTAAACATTTCACCAATCCTCCCACAGCAGATTTATGATGCGGGGGTACTTGAACTTGCCGACGTGATTGCTCCAAGTGCCCTCAAGGTGAGCCCCCGCGAGCTCAATCTTGGCGACAAAATCGTCCGTACCTTTTTTGTAATCTCATATCCGCGTTTTCTTACTGATTCATGGTTTTCACCTATCATCAATCTTGAAAAGATCTTCAACATCTCCCTTTTTATCCACCCAATCGATACCGCCACCGTCCTCCGTCAATTTCAAAAGAAAGTAGCCGAAGTCCAAAGCCAAATCAATCAACGCGAAGCCAAAGGTCTCGTGCGAGACCCCATGCTCGACACCGCCTATCACGATCTCGAGGGTCTTCGAGACAATCTCCAGCAAGCTCAAGAAAAACTCTTTGATGTGGGTCTCTATATCACTATCTACGGCGACAATACCCACGAGCTCGACAAGACTGAATCTGAGATCAAATCAATCCTTGAATCGAAGCTGGTATACGTTAAACCAGCCCTCTTCCAGCAGGAGCAGGGGTATATGAGCTCACTACCGATTGTCGACGATCAACTCAACGTGCACTCAAAGCTTAACTCATCACCATTGTCGAGTATGTTCCCGTTTGTTTCTTTTGACCTCACTTCAGACAAGGGAATCTTGTTCGGGGTCAACCGTCACAATTCAAGTATGGTGCTTTTTGATCGTTTCTCACTCGAAAATTACAACTCGATCACCTTTGCGAAATCTGGTTCTGGAAAATCATACACCACCAAGCTTGAAATCTTGCGTACACTCATGTTCGATACCGAAGTAATCGTGATCGACCCTGAGCGTGAATATGAATATATGGCTGAAGCGACTGGAGGGAAGTACTTCAACATCTCGCTCAACTCAACCAACCACATCAACCCTTTTGACCTACCAACCCCTCGCGAAGACGAATCGCCAGCAGATGTGCTCCGTTCAAACATCATCAACCTTGTGGGCTTGTTCCGCATCATGCTTGGTGGTTTGAAACCTGAAGAAGATGCAGTGATTGATCGCGCCATTACTGAGACTTATGCACTCAAAGGCATCACCGCAGATGCAGATTTTGCCCATATTGAGCCACCACTCCTTTCTGATTTTGAACTCGTACTTGCAGGTATGGATGGGGCTGATTCACTCGTCCAAAAATTATCAAAATACACCAAGGGTACTTGGGCTGGCTTTATCAACCGTCCAACCAACGTCGACATCAACAAGAAATTTATTGTATTTTCGCTCCGTGATATGGAAGATGAGTTGAAGCCGGTGGCAATGTATATCGTGACCCACTATATCTGGAACGCGGTTCGCAAAAATCTCAGAAAGCGTTTGTTGGTGATCGACGAGGCTTGGTGGATGATGAAATCAGAAGATACCGCATCTTTCCTCCTCAGCTTGGCAAAGCGTGGACGAAAGTACTACCTCGGTCTTGCGACCATCACTCAGGACGTGGATGATTTCTTGAAATCTCCCTATGGACTACCGATCGTCACCAACTCATCGATCCAGATTCTCCTCAAGCAATCCCCATCGTCTATCGATAAAGTTCAGCAAACATTCAACCTCACCGATGAAGAAAAATTCCTTTTGTTGGAGTCAGGAGTGGGGGAGGGTATCTTCTTTGTGGGCCTCAAACACGTTGCGATCAAAGTCATCGCCTCATATACCGAAGACCAGATTATCACCTCTGACCCTTCACAAATCCTAGCGATCAAACGAGCGAAGCAGGAGCTGGCAGGAGGAGCGAAGTAGATAAAGTAGTAAGATAGAGCGGAAGTAAGAAAGTAGGAAAGATTAAGAGGGGCGATGCCGTAGGCATCGCCCCTCTTTCTCCTCTTCCAATCTATATCACTTTATTGCTTCTATTCTTCTGCTCTTTATATGTCCACATCTCATTACTTTGGCTATCAACAGTCAGTGGTATAATAAGCCAATGATCTTTCTTGCTCGAATCCTCGCAATTATCTTGGCTGTGGGTGCTTGTGTGGGTGTGGCACACGCACAACTAAATCCGATCAGCCAGTCTATCCTCCAGCTCACCATTACCCCAGAAAATCCCGCCCCAAACGAGAAGGTTTCTGCTCGAGTCGACAGCTACAACTTCGACCTCGATACCACCGAGGTGGTGTGGTATGTCAATGGTACACTCCAAAAGCGCGGTGTAGGTGAGAGACAACTCACCCTCACCGCGCCGTCACTCGGCAAAACCCTTTCCATCCGCGTCGTGGCTCGCCACAAAACACTCGGCGACCTCGAGCAGTCGATTTCATTGCGTACTGGTGATGTCGAAGTGGTATGGGAAGCACTTGGCTACACTCCACCATTTTACAAAGGCAAGACCCAACACTCCTATGGGGGAGTAGTGCGCTTTACCGCCATCCCGAGACTCACCGACCGCAACGGCACTGAGATTTCAGCAAACAACCTCATTTACACCTGGAAGAAAAACGGCACCGTGATCCAAGACCAGTCTGGCTACGGCAAAATCACCATTATTACTGCAGATGACAGCTATATCCGTGATGGCAACGACATCTCTGTGGATGTCTCGAGTATGGACCACACCGCCCAAGCGACCGGCTACAGCAGTGTGAGTCCAAAGGTAAGTCAGGTGTTGGTGTACGAAAAGGATCCAGCCCTCGGCACACGATATGAAAAGGCACTGGCCAACACAATACACATCGCAGGAGACGAGATGGAGCTCGTGGCTGAGCCATATTTCTTTTCGGTCACCAACCGTGATGCTGGATATATCGACTACTCATGGCTCGTAAATGACCAACCCGTCTCTGGCAACGACCGCAAGAGTGGGGTAGTGCTCAAGCCAGCAGTGGGAGCTACCGGCAAGGCCAGTCTTTCATTGATCGTGCAAAACAATCGTCAGATTTTGCAGGGTGGCAAGCTTTTTAGTACTATTTATTTTGGAAATTAAGTATGGAAAGTCTTACTAAAAAAATATTCTGTTGGGTCACACTCTTTTTGGTATTAAGTATAATCGCACCAATAGAGGTATCCGCTGATGCGGTCGGGACAATCCTTAATACCGCAGCAGCCCCAGGTAATTTGGTGAACTCAGCTGTAGGTGGCATCACCCCTCGAGGTGGAATCAACTACGTCCCACTCCAACCCCTACCAGACCAACCCCAAGGTAATTCTGATTTTAAGACGTACCTTGTCTATGCGTTCAAGGCGGGGATCAGTGTAGCGGGTATATTGAGTGTACTTATGCTCGTCATCGCGGGGTTCCAATACGCTACCACCGACGCTTTTACCGGCAAAGAAGAATCAAAGGCAAAAATGACCAACGTCTTTGCTGGCCTAATTCTTATTCTCGTCTCCTACATCCTCCTCAATACCGTCAACAAAGACACTGTCTCCCTCAAACTGGATTTTGGCGCGGATAGGGTACAAATTGGAGGAGGTTTTACTGGTGGATTGAGTGCTCTAAGATACGCTCAAGCTCAAGCTGCTCTTGATAACACCATTCGAGTAGGCAACCAAGCTTATCAAGCAGGTACAGACGCAGTAAACACCCTCACTAATAGAATCACCGCTCTACAAACTGATCTCAATAGTATAATTGAGGGTGGCGACCCTGAGCAGGTTCAAAAACTACAATCACAGATTACTGATCTTCAAAATCAAAAGGATGTTTTGGCTCAACAAGTGGAATCGGCTCGATTAGGAACTGCATACCAAACTCAATACGATCAAGCGTTACAAAACTTAAATAATCCATCCATAAATAAAGCGGCTTACGATCTAGCAAAATTCAACTTTCAAAATGCCCAGAATAACTACCAGAAACTTGAAACTGCACTGCTGGCTGGAGACCAAGCATCAAAAGATGCCGCAAAAGTGCTTGAGTTAAGGTGGAACGCACAAGTAACCGCTTATAACGATCAACTTAGAAATATTGAGCAGAAATATCCATCATTTATAAGTGGTAACACAGGATACACTGGCGGAAATTATATGGTTCCTGGAGCACATTAGAATAAAATAATTTTATGTCCAAAAAAACCGCAACACTACTCGTACTCCTCATCGCCACCGTCATCTTTGCTGTGGTTGGTTTTTGGTACTATCAAAAGACAAATCCGGGGCAGGGGAGTACATCAGATAATTCGTCGTTCAACTTTTTCCCATTTGGAAAGCCAGCGGTCACCACCAACACCAACCCTACCGACAATGGTCAGGATGCTTTCGCTACCACTACCGACAACCAAAACAATACTCCCGAATTAGCGAAGCTCCACAAAATCTCAGATGAACCAGTCGCGGGTGGTATCGTTTTTACTGCAAACTCTATAAACATTGTCCGTTATATCGAGCGTGCAACGGGTCACATCTACCAAGTACCATTTGATAGTATCGAAAAAGATCGTGTGTCCATCACCACCATCCCTCAAATTTACGAATCACTCTGGACCGAAAACGGGGGAGGAGTGTTGGTCCGCTACCTCAAAGGACTTTCAGAAAGTATCGAGACTTTTTCACTCGCGATCAGTAGTAGCACAGAGAGTAGTACTTCCGCACCGACAAATGGAGTCTTCTTCCCTAAAAATATCGCAACCATTACGACCAACCCAGCAAAAACCTCTCTCTTTTATATGGTGCCAAATGACACCGGTAGTATTGGGTATATCGCAAACACCACCAATTCAAAAAAGTCACAGGTGTTCAACTCACCTCTAAAAGAATGGTCTGCCGCATGGCCAAAAGAAGACACCATCGCACTTAGTCCAAAACCCAGCCATGGGATTTATGGCCATCTCTTCTTCCTCAACACCAAGACAAACAAACTCACCAAAGTGCTGTCACGTATTCCCGGTCTCACCGCGCTCGTAAATACAGACGCCACCGCAGTACTCTACTCTCGAAGCACCCAAAACGAAACAAAATTATATATCAAGAGTCTAAAGACGGGTGTGATGCGTGAGATGCCTTTTAGCACCCTCCCTGAGAAATGTGTCTGGGCGCACACCCAAAGCCTACTACTCTTCTGTGCGGTACCAAAAGAGGGGATGAACGGTGAACTTCCTGATATCTGGTACCAAGGGGTAGTCACCTTTAGTGATCAGGTGTGGAAGACCAATGTGGAAACCGGAGCCACCGACCTTGTCGCTGATCCTGACGCTCTCGTCTCGCAACCCATCGATGTTACTGAAATCTCTCTTGCTCCGGATGATAGTGTGATGACATTTATGAACAAAAAAGATTTGACGTATTGGGGACTGAGACTCAAGTAGATAAATCAGCAAGAGAGAAAAGAAGCAAGATAGATCGGAATGATAAATAATTACAAAAACTTGTTAGTGTGGAAGAAATCAATAGAGTTGGTTGTTTCTGTTTATCAATTTACAAAAAAATTACCTGCTTCGGAAAGATACGGTCTAGTGAGCCAGCTCGAACGTGCGTCAGTATCAATTCCTTCAAATATTGTCGAAGGTTCGTGTCGATCATCGAAAAAAGACTTTGCCCATTTTCTTGAAATCGCTTTGGGTTCTACTTCTGAACTAGACACTCAACTTGAAGTGGCACTACAGGTAAATCTCGCCTCAAAAGAGGTGGTTGTTAATTTGCAGAACAAAGCAGTTGAAATCTCAAAAATGTTACAATCTTTAATTAAAACTTGCCGAATTTAGTTTTTTTGATCTATCTTGCTCTCTTGCTTCTTTTCTTCTCCTCTATTCTACATATTTAACCACCACCCTTCTCTCGCGTCCTTCTCCCATTGATTCAGTCTTAATGTGGGGGAGGGTTTTGAGTTCCGAATGGACAATCATTCGCTCGTAGGATGACATCGGCTCAAATTCAACATCAGTTTTAAACTGGGTCACCCGATCAGCATACAGTCTCGCTTTAAGACGAAGCTTGTCCGCAAGTCCTTCTTTGTAGTTGTTGATATCAAGAGTAAATCGAGGCAGTTCATTGGTCCCAGCTTTTTTGAGGGCAATCTTTCGCACCACATGATCCAGCGCGTCTAAATGCTCACCATCAGTGCCGATAA
>JBDKKW010000026.1:0-7444 GCA_039795895.1 Candidatus Parcubacteria bacterium
TGAAGTTCTTCGGGATGTAAACTGCTTTTATAGGGGAGGAAGTCTATTGACGTTACCCTACGAATAAGAGGTTGCTAAACTCGTGCCAGCAGCAGCGGTAATACGAGTGCCTCAAGCGTTATCCGGATTTACTGGGCGTAAAGGATGTGTAGGTGGTTTTGTTAGTCTTTTGTAAAATTCTTCGGCTTAACCGGGGGCGCGCAAGAGAAACGGCAAGACTAGAGGATGCGAGGGGTCTGTGGAACTCATAGTGTAGCGGTGAAATGCGTTGATATTATGGGGAACACCAAAAGCGAAGGCAGCAGACTGGAGCACTCCTGACACTGAAACATGAAAGCGTGGGTAGCGAATGGGATTAGATACCCCAGTAGTCCACGCCCTAAACGATCTTCTCTTGTTTTTCGGAGTATCGACCCTCTGAGAGACGAAGCTAACGCGTTAAGAGAAGCGCCTGGGTAGTACGACCGCAAGGTTAAAACTCAAAGGAATAGACGGGGACTTGCACAAGCGGTGGATCATGTGGTTTAATTCGACGGTAAACGAAGAACCTTACCAGGGTTTGAAACCTAGGGGAAGACTTTTAGAAATAGAAGTCGTCTCACAAGGACTCCTAGGCAGGTGCTGCATGGCCGTCGTCAGTTCGTGGTTTGAACTGTTCCCTTAAGTGGGGTAACGAACGCAACCCTCGTTGCCTGTTATAAGTGTCAGGCGAGACTGCCCTCCATTTTGCGCACGAAGTGCGCAGTTGTTAGTTGTTAGTTGATAGTCATTAGTTTAAAACTAAAGACTAAAAACTATAAACTATTAACTGTGTTCGCTTCGCGAACAGAGTGGAGGGAGGAAGGCGAGGATGACGCCAGGTCAGCATGGCCCTCTGATACCCTGGGCCACACACGTGATACAATGGCTACTACAACGCGACGCAATACCGAAAGGTGGAGCAAATCGTTATAAAAGTAGCCCCAGTTCGGATAGAGGTCTGCAACTCGACCTCTTGAAGTTGGAATCGCTAGTAATCACAGGTCAGCTATACTGTGGTGAATACGTTCTCAAGTCTTGTACTCACCGCCCGTCAACTCAAGGGAGTTGGGAGCGCCCGAAATCTCACCTCGTGTGGGCCTAAGGCGAGCTCAATGACAGGGAGTAAGTCGTAACAAGGCACGGGTAGCGGAAGCTGCTCGTGGATTATTTCAAATTGAACAACGTCGGTGTACTTCGGTACATTTAGACTGATTGTGTCGATTTTCTGGGTTCCAATTGGACTCGGAAAGGTCTTCGAAACCGACCTAAAAGGTTTCTGACTCACAGGAAAGACTGCGCGTTAAGGTTAGACTCTATTTTGATTCTAAGCCGAGAACGGAACAAAAGAAAGAATACAATACTACAAAAAACCGCTCATTTGAGCGGTTTTTTGCTGTCTATGAGTTATACACTGTCCTGCACTACGAAATGCTTGACAAATAGAGTCAAGTATGCTAAGATAGTGGGCAGAACATCTGCTACATGAAGTACAGATGCAATTTGAAAGGCTTAGTTCTATGACACAAAAGCTGTTCACTCGCAGTCCCAAGTCCGGGTCGTTGGTGCCTCTTGATGTCGCACAGGCTGAGGAAAAAGAAATCCGTCAGCACAAAATACGATACGACAATATGATCGCCTGGCTCACAGGAATCTCTTGGACCCTGATGATCGGTTGGGTTGTTTACGTCACTTTTTTCATCAAGTAACTCTCAATAAAAAACCGCGAGAGCAATCTCGCAAGAAAGGAAATTGTAGTATGCCTCACCGTTCAAGAACGACTCGTGCAAGCAATGAAGCTGGTCACTCAAAGGGGTTTGTCGGCGCAACCGATGAACTCGGCAGTATCAGTTTCGGGAAGCGTTGGGATGCCTGGGCTGCCGGATTCGATTCTGCCTGCGACAACATCCTGACGGTCCCTCAAGGGACACCTCGCCAGATCGCAGGTCAGATCTTGGTCAAGATTGCTTTGGTGACCTTTAGCCTCGGCCTGGTCTATTTGCTTCTGGTGGGTGGCCTCGCCATGTAGTCATCCTGTTCTTCTCAAACGCCGTCCGGTCTCCGGATGGCGTTTTTTCATTACTCATTTACGAATTTTGTATACCGTCCATTGTGCGCGCACCAGGATTCGAACCTGGGACCCCATCAGTATCAGTGATGTGCTCTACCAACTGAGCTATGCGCGCATTTTTTTCGAGAGTAGAGCGATTGGTTGAAAAGATGCAGCGTCCCGAGAAGTACTATTCGAGGGGCTATCATCTACCACCAAACATCATAATCCCGAGATACAAACAACAGGAGGACTATAGCAAAAAATGCATAAAATGACAACGATTCGGTCAGCTGATATTTTGAAACAGACGGTTGACATAAATCTAAGTGTACGATAGGGTTTCTTATGGAAGGGTTGGGTTATGGAGCGTAACTGCTTTGTATTGCTTGACCACTCAGTTCAGTAAAAACTCAAAGAGAAAGAAAAGTAATGAAAATCATTCGTGATGAAAAGTCTCGGACCATTGTCCTTGTTCCAGATCAGGAAGGTGAGCAACGTGTCATTTCCTCTATCAGCGAGACGCTGAAGTTGGGAGATAAACTCTCTTATCTGGGACGTCAACCTGTCGATGGTGGGCGGGACTTTTGCGAATTGTCCTTTGGGATAGGTGGTGAGAAAGACCGTAGTGGTAGGGGTGGCTATCCCGCATATCGCGGAGGATCCTTGGTTGCACTTCGCGGAACTACTGATACCGACAAATTGGAAATTCTCCATATCCGCAACATGTGTTTCCTTGGACCAGGACTCACCCTTGTTGGGGTTACACAGGTCGATGGATCAACGGCTGTCATGGTTATTGGAGGATACTGCAAATTGTGCAATGCTCGCCTGATCAATACGCACGAGTGCGCGTGGCGTATCTGTGATGACTGTGCTTCGAAATGTGCACATGAATTCATCGCCGGAGTCATTTGCGCTGATGTCGCGGGCCACGGTATGTCTTGCAACAAGTGTGGTCGAGTTGATCCCAATGTCGAGGTTGAGGTATTCGACGGGCCGGTGGTGCTGGTGGCGATCGGTGTTCGTAGGTAATCTTTAAGAGCCAGCCTTCGGGTACGGCTCTTTTTTATTGTATCTGCGGAGGCATCCCCGTCCTCTACCTCAGGGATGCCTCCGCAACGATGGACTGGGTCGGCGGAGCCGACATCACTACAACAAAGTTTGTCCCGATGCCTCGTCATGGTATTTCGAGGCCAAACTTTATTTTGAAATTTCCCCATGTTGTGCTACACTGGGAAGCAAGAGTCTCTCCGAGGCTCATTTTTAATCCAAAATTTAATTTTTTAGTATGATCACCCTCTCAAAGAAAACTAAGATCGTCTGTACTATCGGTCCTGCGACGGAGTCAGAAAGCTCACTTACCGAACTTTTGAAGTCAGGTATGAACGTCATGCGCCTGAACTTTAGTCACGGCGATTTTGCTGAACACGGTAATCGCGTGACCAATCTCCGTTCTGCGATGAAAAAGACGGGTATTCCAGCAGCGATTCTCCAGGATTTGGCTGGACCAAAGATTCGTATTGGTACCTTTAAGACTGATGCGGTGATGCTCAAGGAGGGTGCGAAGTTTACACTGACCACAGATATGGTTGAGGGTGATGAGACGAAAGTGTTTGTAAACTACCCATTGCTTCCAAAAGAAGTAGCGAAGGGTCATATTATTTTCCTCCACGACGGCAAGAAGAAACTCGAAGTGCTCGAGGTAAAGGGTAATGAGGTTATCTGTAAGATCTTGGTAGGTGGAGAGATCAAGGGTAAACGCGGAGTAAACCTCCCGGACTCTGATCTTTCTATTTCTTCTATCACTGAAAAAGATCGAAAGGATATTGCGTTTGGCTTGAAGCATGATGTTGATTTCTTCGCACTTTCATTTGTGCGACGACCAGAAGATATTACTGAGCTTCGCGGTATTTTGGATAAGGCAAAATCAAAAGCGGGGATTATTGCAAAGATTGAAACTCCTCAGGCAGTAAACAATATTGATAAGATTATCGAACTCGCTGATGCGATCATGGTGGCTCGAGGAGATTTGGCGATTGAAATCCCAACCGAGAGTGTACCACTCGTCCAGAAAATGATTATCAAGAAGTGTAACGAAGCAGGGAAGCCGGTGATTACCGCGACTCAGATGCTTGAATCTATGATCAAGTCTCCAGTGCCAACTCGCGCTGAAGTTTCTGACGTGGCGAATGCGATTCTTGATGGTACCGATGCGATTATGCTCTCTGAAGAGACGACTCTCGGTGACTATCCTGTGAAGGCGGTAGAAGTAATGGTGCGTGTGGCGCGACGAGTGGAAAATGACTTGTTGCACAAGCAACTTTTGAATGGTGACCGACACTCAGATGTTTTGTTATCTGTTGGACAGTCAACCAGTGCATCGGCTGTTCGTACTGCGGATCGAGTGGGGGCATCATACCTCGTATCACTCACTGAATCTGGCTACAGCTCACGAATGATTTCTCGACACAAGCCAAGTCAGCCAATTCTCGTACTGACTCCAAACCAAAAGACATTTAATAAATCAATTTTGTCTTTCGGTACCAATCCGGTATTGATCAAGCGCTTTAAAGAATTTAGTGAAGTGCTTAAGATTGTTCGAGACTATTGCTTGAAGAGTAAGCTGGCGAAGAAAGGGGAGAAGGTGGTGATTGCGGCGGGTATGCCGTTTGGGAAGGTTATTGAGACCAATATGGTACTCGTCGAGACGTTGTAAGAATCAGTAAAATCGACTCGTCTGCTTTGTCGCCGGCTCCGTTCGCTCCCGCAACGTATGTCCATATACGTCTTGGTCGCGATACTCGCCGGCTTCGCGCATCCAAGCCAATTTAATTGATTCTTAGGGAAGTGGTGTTCAAAATAGAGCCGTTTTTTTGTGCCGACACCAAAAAACGGCGCTATTGCTATGTATATTTAAGAATAAAGGGGTAAAATTCTACAAATGCTTGACTTTTGTAACATAGTATGATATCATACTCACCAGACAGTCCGATTCTGGAAACCGTTGTGATTCGCATGAGCGTATCCGATGATGTTGTTTCCGAATCTTTTGTCACCAAATGAAAGGTTAGGTAGTTATGGAAAAGGGAATCATCAAGTCCTTCAACGAAACTTCACGCGAAGGCACGGTGCTCGCCGACAACGGCAACAAGCTCACCTTCTCGATGAAGGGGTGCAACAAGATCGTCGCTGGGGCCCTCACTCCCGAGTTCTATGGCCACTTCGGTGCCGTCCCCAAGATTGGCGACAAAATTCGTTTTGTCCGCCGTTTCGGTAACGTCGCCTTCACCTGGGGATATGAGGCCTACTTCGCAAAGGCGGAGCAGGAAATCGCCAACCGCCCTATCTATCGGGTGATGGCGAAGAATCGCTTCGACGGCCAGATGATGGCCGGCGACCGTCGCCTCGAAGAGGTGGTGCGTGGCACGGTGCAGGCCATCGAGGCAGAGTATCCGCGCCTCTTGGTCGGTGACCGTCTGGCGCCGGTTTACACGGTGCTCAAGTGCCGGGCCGAGCAGTCCTGGCAGGTGTGCGCTGATGGTGGTGTCTGGCTCGAGTGTCAGGATCCTCGGAGGAAGCCGTTTGGCTTGCTTTACCGGGTCATGCGCTTCGACGGCGCCAAGTCGGTGGAACTCGGTCGGGGCACTCCCTATGAGCTCCAGATGCAGTCGGCTCGCGGGTCGGAGGGTGACAAGTTTGCTCAGACCGATATCGGTGAGGGTAAGGGCTACACCTACTTCCTGCTCAAAAAGGAATCGGAGTGGAAGGAGGTTGGCGACCCCCGCCCGGAGCCGAAGGTCAAGTGCGCGATGCCGAAAGTGCTCCGCAACACGGTCCTTGCCTAGCCGATGAAGTTCAGTTCTGTATGCTTATGTGCCTCTTGGGTCCCAATCCCAAGAGGCTTTCTTTTTACCCCGGCATCAATATCCTTTGATGCCGGGGCTATTTTATTATTGTGATATTTGGATATTTGAGTGCTTGACTTTATATCCTATATATGCTAATATACACACCAGAATGGTTCCCGAAGTGCCTGTAGCACTTTGGCCTAAAAACCTATCAAACAAACCAACAGTAGAGCCTTATAGGCTCGGAAAGGAATGCAGATGAAGACGAAATTGAATGACATCATGGATACTCAGGCGTGGGAGATCTACCTCGCCAATCGTTGGCAGAATTTTCTGCCGATGATTACGTTGTGGCACATTTTCCAGATCCTGAAGCACACAATTACACTTCCGGAACTCAACCTGCTTATCTCGGCCGATGGGCAACCCGTCGACTGCGGGAAAGCGGGGAAGTGGATTCCGTGGAAGTATGTGGTGCTCTCGCCGGGGTTGCTCGAAGACCTCCGCAAGCTCGGCACACTCCAGGCGATGGAGAACAGTGGTCGGCTTGACCGTCATCGACACGGGTGCTTCAAGATCGTCGGCAGTGAGGTGGTCTTCATGCACGGCACTCCCTACTATCGGAATACACCGAAGGGTTACAAGCCCGAGGTTGTCGATGGTGATCGTGCGATCGATCCCAAGCTCGAGGTGGGTTTTTGGGTGGTCAACACCCATACGCAGATCGGGCGCCACATCATCGACACCAAGGAGTGGCCGATGACGCAACAGACTGCTGTTGCGAAGCGGTTCAATCCGAAGCCTGTTCATCAGGATCGTCCGAAGCATCCGGTGCGTCGCCAAGATCAGCCGTTCTTTGTGAAGCGGTTCCATGAGTCGAAGGCAATCCTCCAGGTTGGTGTAGCCTCTACTCCCGCAGCACTGCAGGAACTGGAAGTCGCCTTCGGATGAGTTTGATGGTGGTTACGAGACCCGAGCGTGAAAGCGCTCGGGTTTTTTCTTTCGCAATTTTCCCCACAGCAATTCTGATTGTGTGGATGGAAAATTGAGGACCCAGCATCTTTTGCCAAAGGTGCTGGGTTTTGTCTTTTTCCTAGGTCTGGTATGCTTGAGTGGCTATGGCAGAAATGGATTATAAAACTTTTTTTAAGGGCAAGAAAATCACACTCATGGGACTTGGTGTTCTTGGGCGTGGTGCAGGTGACGCGAAGTTTTTGGCTGAGTGCGGAGCGGAGTTGATTGTCACTGATTTGAAAACGAAAGAGCAACTTGCATCATCTTTGTCCGAATTGGATTCGTATAAAAACATTACCTTCGTCTTGGGTGAACATCGGCTACAGGATTTCGATGGGAGAGATTTGATTATTAAAGGCGCGGGAGTGCCATTGGATTCGGTGCATATTGCGCACGCTAGAAAGTGTGGGGTCCCGATTGAGATGAGTACTGCTTTGTTTGCGAGACTTTCCGAGGTGACGATCGTGGGTATTACCGGCACGCGAGGCAAGACGACTACAACCCATTTGAT
>JBDKKW010000027.1:0-7127 GCA_039795895.1 Candidatus Parcubacteria bacterium
GCCTCCCGTAAAGAACTACAAACCAACCGAGACAGGGGAGTCACCGCTCGCCTCTATTTCAGAATGGGTCAATACAACGTGCCCAACCTGTGGAGGAAAAGCTAAGCGAGAAACCGACACCATGCCAAATTGGGCTGGTTCGTCTTGGTACTATCTCCGCTACATCGACCCCAAAAACGACACGCAATTTGTATCTCCAGAGAAACTCGCATATTGGTCTAACTCTGAACTAGCAACTAAAAACTATCAACTAAAAACTGGCCCTGTGGACTGGTACAACGGGGGAATGGAACACACCACGCTCCACCTTTTGTATTCTCGCTTCTGGCACAAATTCCTCTACGACCTCAAGCTCGTCCCAACAGCTGAGCCGTACCAAAAGCGTACTTCACACGGACTAATTTTGGCAAAAGGGGGAGTGAAGATGAGTAAGTCTGTCGGCAACGTCGTAAACCCAGACACGATAGTTGAGACGGTGGGGGCCGACACCTTGCGCATCTACGAAATGTTTATGGGTCCATTTGATCAGGCAATTGCGTGGGATACCGATAGTATTGCTGGATCAAGACGATTTATCGAACGAGTATGGAATTACGTACAAACTTGGCTAGACAATAGAAAAAAAGATCCCAAAGAAGACTACGAGGAAAACGGCACCCTTTCTAACAACAAAGAAATTGATATCGCATTACACCAAACCACCAAAAAGGTTACAGAAGATATAGAGGGAATGAATTTTAACACAGCGATTTCCACCTTAATGATATTTCTGGGCGAAATTAGAAAAGAACGAGAGGGGCTTTTTACCAAAAATACACCGATAACCCAAAAGCAACTAGAAACTTTAATAAAACTTATTTCGCCTTTCGCGCCACACGTGACCGAAGAGCTTTGGGAGATGCTCGGGCATAAGGACTCAGTACACACCGCCCCGTGGCCAACCTACGATCCAAAGAAATTAGTTAGTGACACCGTCACCATTGCAGTCCAAATCAATGGCAAGATGCGAGCAACATTTGTGGCAGACCGCTCAATTTCTGAAGACGAAGCGAAGAAAACTGCTCTTGCACTTCCCGAATCAATCAAGTGGCTCGACGGCAAGGAACCGAAGAAAGTTATCTACATTTCCGGCAAAATTCTCAGTATCGTGGTCTAGTGCTCAAAATAAAATCATCTGCTTTGTCGCCGACTCCGTTCGTTCCCGCGTCGTATGTATATATACGACTTGGTCACAATACTCGCCAGCTTCGCGCATCTAAATTTATTTTGAGCACTATCCCGAGGGGAGATTGCTAGGTGGATAACTAAGCTTTACAAAGATATGCAATGGTAGTATAATACCCCCCAGAGCAGTAAACCCATCGGAAACAAGAGAAAGGAGTGTTATGACTAAGTCAGCTAAAAAGCCAGGCGGTCAGCGCATCAAAGTCTTGTGGAATGAGAAGGGTGTTGGATCGACCATACCGATTCGTCGCTTAAGCGAAGTCACCCCAACGCCTCCATGGTGGATTCCCCGTAAGCCTGGTCAAACGGGTCCGAGTCGGCCTTACCTCTATCTCGAGGGGCTGTAACTCACCCCAGCTCGCACATCCTGTGCGAGCTGTTTTCTTTTGCCAATTTTACCCATACCAATTCTAATTGTATGGTTGTAAAATTGAGCACCCAGCACTTTTAGCAAAAAGGTGCTGGGGCGACTCTCTGGTATCTACCGTCTACTCTTGGTATACTGTCTGGCATGGAAAAATTATCTAAAAAAGTCCTCCTCTCAGGTGTAAAGCCGACTGGCCGGCCACATATTGGCAATTACTTCGGCGCAATGAAGCAAATGGTTGATCTTCAAAACGCACATCCAGATGCGGAGAAATTTTATATGCTCGCTGATTATCATGGCCTCAATTTCATCCAAGATGCAAAAATGATGCGTCAAAACATCATTGACCTCGCCCTCGACTATCTCGCTATCGGCCTTGATCCAAAGAAATCAGTAATTTTTAAACAATCAGATGTCTCGGCACACACCGAGCTCGCATGGATTTTCGATACCATCACCACAATGCCGTATTTGATGCGCGCGCATGCCTTCAAAGACGCTGAAGCGAAGGACAAAGAAATTAGTGTGGGCACCTTCAACTATCCAATGCTGATGGCAGCCGATATTCTTCTCTACGACGCGACCCACGTCCCTGTCGGCCAAGATCAAAAGCAACACATCGAGTATGCGCGAGATACTGCGGAGAAATTTAATCGTGTATTCGGAAACACCCTGACCCTCCCTGAGCCTATGATTTTAAAAGATGTCGCTATCGTCCCTGGTACTGATGGTCAGAAGATGAGCAAAAGCTACGGTAACACCATCCCTTTGTTTGCTACCGACGAAGAGATTAGAAAAGCCGTGATGAGTATTGTGACTGATTCTTCAGGCGGAGTACCAAAAAATGTGCATGAGATCCATAAACTCTTCCGTACGGAAGCGGAACTCAACAAGCTGTACACCGAAAAAGCAGGGAAGTACAAAGACCTCAAAGAAGCTCTTGCTACCGACGTTTCTGCTTTTATTAAACCACTTCGAGAGAAACGAGAAGCTCTTGCAAAAGACTTGAATCACGTTCTCGCCGTCCTCAAAGACGGAGGCATTCGCGCTCGTGCGAAGGCAGATACAAAGATGGATGAGGTGCGGAAAGCGATTGGGGTGGCACTGTAAGTGAGAGAAAAGCCCCGTCCCGCTTCGCCGAGGCTTCGCAGGACGGGACTTTTCATTTGTATACCAAGTATAGCATACTCGACCCACACCACACAACGGTGACAAAACTCCCGCAACTTGACATAGTGCAAAATTATGTGGACTCACGATATGTGTGTTGCTATACTATACGTTCACGTGCGAAAAATATTTACCATCTAAAAAAATCTTTGTGATAAAAAAAATACTACAACTACTACGACCATTTTGGGGAACACTTGGTGTGCTCACTTTTTTTGTATTTTTGATGGAGGCCATTAACCTTGCCCAACCCTACTATTGGGGCAAGCTCGTTGATGGATTTTTCAAAGGAGATTCAGCTCGAATCGCACATCTACTGTGGGTGATTGGTGGTATTATGCTCGCCGACGTTCTTCTTGAGTATATTCATAGCTTGATTGAAAACAGCAAATTCATCTTTCGAATTAGTCGTGTAATTGATATACACACCGTCACCCGAGCATCATCACTTTCGTTGGGTCAAATCACTAGTCAAAACTCAGGTTTCCGTCAAAAGGTAGCCAACCAAGGCTCAAACGCCCTCCAGAACAGTATCCAGATGGCACTCTATGACACCTTGCCACTTGTAGCGCTCATGCTAATCGCCTTTGTATTTCTCTTTTTGAGTAACGCGATTTTGGGATACATCGTGTTGATTACCGTGGCAGTCTCTTTATCGATTTCAATCCCTTCGAGCATCAGGATGGCAAAGATTGTGCGAAGGTATCGCGAAATGGACGATAAAGTTGGTCAGCAGTACTCTGAAATCTTGCGTTCACTCCCACTCATTCTTCTTTCTGCTCAAGAAAAAGAAACGGTTGCCCGATACGAACAAGACTATACGCATGCAACCAATTTTGCTGAAAAAATTTGGTTTAAATACCTCACCGTTGTCGTCTTGCCGAGAGACCTATTGAGCAAAATTGGAAACTTGGTACTCATTGGATTTGGAGCAACACTTGTGTTGCAAGGAAGTATCACCGCGGGATCACTCGTAACCATTCTCGCGTGGGCAAACATGGTTTTTACACGCACGGAACGTATTGCAAAACTTCTCCGTCGTTTTGTGATTATGTCCGTCGATGTTGCTCGCTACTTTGAAATTGTTGACCTCAAACCAACGATCGCACCAAATCCCGATGGCTTCAAAATAGAGACCATCGCACAAGGTATCGAATTTAAAAATGTCTCCTTCTCGTACCCTGAAAGCAAAAATGATAACAACGCCCTCCACAGCATCTCATTTACCATCAAGAAAGGTGAGGTGTGTGCGATTGTAGGACATTCGGGAGCTGGAAAATCGACGATTATCAATCTAATACTGCGTGGTTTTGACCCACAAGAGGGAGCAGTGCTGGTAGATGGTAAGAATCTCAGAGAAATCGAGATTGGTAGTTTCCGAAAGCAGGTAGGCTACGTAGAACAGCAGGTTCGTCTCTGGGATGATACATTGCGAGTCAACCTTTTGTTTGGCATCAAGCATCCTGAGTTGATTACTGAAGAAATATTGCGGGCAGTGGCCGAGCAATCAAAAATTAGTAGCTTCTTTGACCGATTACCGAATGGCTTCGATACCAAGATTGGCGAAAATGGTGTCCGACTCTCGGGTGGCGAAAGACAACGTGTCGCCATTGCTCGAGCATTGCTCCGTAATCCAAAGCTTTTGATTCTCGATGAAGCTACCAACAGTCTCGACACCATCAATGACGCCCACATTCAGCAGGCGATGCGCGATGCCATGAAAGGCAAGACGGGCATTATCATTGCTCACCGCCTTTCGACGATCAGCCACGCAGATAAAATTATCGTAATGGAAAAAGGAAGGGTTGCAGGTATAGGCAATCATCAAGAGCTCTTGGTCTCGTGTAAAGAATACAAGGAACTAGTTGAGAAAGAAGGTCAGGTAATTATTGATTAAGACTCCCCAAAAATTGGATTTTCTGCTATAGTTTCGCAATGGAACGAACATATATCAAAGATTTGTCGGAAAAGGTAGGTACCGAAGTCAGTATTTCTGGCTCAGTAGACGTGCGTCGAGACCAGGGTAAACTCATCTTTTTTGAGTTTCGAGATATGACCGGAAAGATTCAGGGAGTGATTTTGCCAAACGCAAAAGAAGCGCATGCCGTAGGAAGCACCCTTCGTCCTGAATGGGTGGTCTCTGTACACGGCAAGGTAAACGCTCGCCCAGAAAAGAATATCCAAAAAGACAAACCAAACGGCACGATCGAACTCGAGATTTTGGGCATTACTGTTATTTCTGAGGCAAAGGAATTACCGTTTGAACTTGGGACTGAAGTCAACCTTGATACCCACCTCGATAATTTTCCATTTACCCTAAGAAGTCCGCGCAGTCGAGATATTTTTAAGATGCAGTCGGCTATTTTAAATGCCTACCGAAACTCTCTCGCTTCACAACAATTTACTGAATTTATCGCACCCGCACTCGTCGGTGGCGATGCTGAAGGTGGAGCGGCAGCGTTCAAGGTTGATTACTTTTATGAAAAGTCAGCCTTTCTTGCTACTAGCCCGCAACTCTACAAGCAAATCATGGTAGGGGCATTTGAACGTGCCTTTACTATTGCAAAAGTCTTCCGCGCTGAAAAGAGTGCTACTACACGACACGTCTCTGAAATCACTCAGATGGACTTTGAGATGGGTTTTATCAAAGATGAGTCCGATGTTATGCGTGTCCTTGAAAACGTGATTCGTGACACCGTCAAAGCAGTAAGTGCCGAGCACGCTGATATGTTTCTACGATTCAAGACCAATCCTCCTCTTATTCCTGCAAAAATTCCAACCTTCACTCTCAAAGAAGCTCACGCACTTATTACAAAGGAATTTGGTCGCGTCATTGAAGATGTAAATGATATGGCACCCGAGGATGAACGCCAGCTATGTGAATACGCCAAAAAGAATTTGGGTTCTGACTTTGTATTTATCACCCGATTCCCGACAAAAAAGCGTGCATTCTATACCTACGAAGATCCGACCGAAGCTCCATATTCTCGAGGCTTTGACCTGCTTTTCCGAGGACTTGAGATAAATAGTGGCGCACAACGTATCCACAACTATGAATCACTCATTCAACGCATGAAGGACCGAGGACTTGATCCGGAAAAGTTCTCATTCTACCTCCAGGCATTTAAGTACGGTATGCCTCCGCACGGTGGCTCCTCAACTGGACTTGAGCGATTCACTGCTCGAATGCTTGAAATTCCAAACGTAAAGGAAGCAACCGCTTTCCCAAGAGACATGAATCGAATCGATAATTTACTGTCACAGTAGTCTAAAGAAAAAGCCCCGTCTCGCTTCGCGAGACGGGGCTTTTTCTTAACAATACTTTCGTAACGCCTCAATCAAAGAAACCAGTCGTTCTCGCAACTCATTTGGCACCGATCCACCAATTGTCCGCAAAATCTGCTCATAAAATAAAATCTTTTTGTCGAGACCTGCGCCAAACTGGCCAAGCACCCCATTACCACACTGAGAAATCGTCTGGAGCAACGATTCAATGTTGTGGATTGTATCAGCTACGCAAATCAGCCGACTCTCAGGCGACGCCGTCGTCAACTTTTCCAAGTAGCTTGCCTTGCGCTCCTGCCACGGCTTTACCTTACCAAACGAATCATATTTATTCTCGGTCACCGAACCGACCAAAAGCGAAATTCTTCGTCCAAAATCACGTTCCATGTGCTCTGCGGTATACCCATCAGAATCCTCCACAACGTCGTGCAGCAGTGCTGCTGACACCACCTCCTCATCTTGCATGTATTGTGACACCATCGAAGCCACAGCTACCGGATGGACGATATAGGGCACATTAAGCCCCACACGAAGATGATCTTTGTGAACAGTTGCTGAGAAATCGAGAGCTTTACGAACAAGTGGTGTGAGACGCATGGAAATAAATTAAAAGCGATTAAATAAAGTGCAACCTCATCCATACTCCCTCGCAGACTCGGCGGAGTAGTAGGCGAGGTGTTAGGATGCACTTTGTTGTAAAAGTATCGGCTCCGCCGATACCCAAAAGCTACAATAAGCCGCCAAATGGCGGTAAGTGGGGGATATGAGTAAACCTAAGTCTTTGAGTTAATCTTCCGACCAGACATTCAGACAAAATCTGATTTTCTGTAACAATTTCCGCGCCGTAGAACAATATATTTTCTGGGGCGGAGAGCTAGTATAACAGAGAAAATTTTGTGTGCAAAAAAAACTGGGGAAAAGTCACTTATACCTTTCAAAATATACATATTTGGAATATTCTTAGGATGATTATGTCACCTGCATACACAATAAAAAACGAACATTTCGAAGGTCCACTCGACCTATTACTCAATCTCATCGAAAAGCGAAAGCTCTTTATCAATGATATCTCACTTGCTAA
>JBDKKW010000028.1:0-6424 GCA_039795895.1 Candidatus Parcubacteria bacterium
TCTAGCTGATAGCCACTGGACAGAAAGAAGCGACGCCGTAGGCGTCGCTTCTTTTGCGCCTTTCCCTAGTAGCTATTAGCTAGAAGCTTTTCATTGCACCTAAGGCATTTTCCTGCTATTATTCTCCGTACCAATGAATACACCAAACCCAGTAGTCGGCGCAAGTAATAAACTCAAAGAGTCTCGAAAAGGCGTAGTCACCGAGGCGTTGCCTGATACACTTTTTCGCGTACGTCTCGAAGGTGATGAAGTGGACACGCTCGCATATCTCGCTGGCAAAATGAAACTCAATCGTATTCGTGTGCTTATCGGTGACACCGTTCGAGTCGAGATTGATCCCTACGGTGGAAAGGGGAGAATTGTACAGCGAGGGTAGAGGGTAAGAGTAGAAGACAAGAAGACCGGTCAGATATGAAAACAAATTCAAAAGGGTGGTCGCGCAGCGACCACCCTTTTCTGGTCTGACGGGTCTATCTTGCTGACCTGTCTTCTTACCTTTTTGCTCCTATCCCCACCAGGTAGTAGACAAAAAAACTGCTTTGGTGTAGTATGGTCTTCTGTTTGGAACCAGTGTCTGGACAGCATTTTTTTTGCACTAAATCAATTCATTATTATGAAAGTTAAGGCATCAGTTAAAAAAATCTGTCCGAAGTGTAAGACGGTCCGTCGAAAGGGCTACGTCTATGTTATTTGTGATGGTAATCCACGTCACAAGCAACGCCAAGGTTAATTATTTTTATATACTATAATGCGTATTCTAGGTATTACTATTCCGGACGATAAGCGAGTTGAGATTGGCCTCACGGCACTCTACGGTATTGGCCGTGCTCGTGCTCAAAAGATTCTCGATGGTGCAAAAGTGCCATACAACAAAAAAAGTAAAGAACTTTCAGTTGATGAGGAAAATGATATTCGAAAAATCATCGAAGGTTTTAGTGTTGAAGGTGATCTTAAGCGTGAGGTTGCTGGAAATATTAAACGTTTGAAAGATATCAAGGCGTATCGTGGTATCCGACACATGCGACGTCTCCCTTCAAAGGGTCAGCGCACCAAGACTAACTCTCGAACCCTCCGTGGCAATACCCGAAAAACTATGGGTACTGGTCGCAAGAAGGCTGAGAAGAAATAATTAATTTATATATGGGAAAGAAACGAATTGTTACAACTGGGGAGAATAAAGAGGGCGACAAGGCAGTTGCTCCTAAAGCGACAAGCAAAAAGCGACTCGATAGTGGTATTTTGTTTGTGCAATCAACCTACAACAACACCAAAGTGCTTTTGGCAGATCCTAAGGGTAACGCCATCGCAGCATCTTCTGCTGGTGCACTTGGATTCAAAGGTGCAAAGAAAGGTACACCGTTTGCCGCTGCAAAGGTGGGAGAGGTGCTTGTGGAAAAGGGTCTCGCACTCGGTCTCAAAGAGATCGCGGTAGTTATTAACGGTGTCGGCTCTGGCCGAGAATCTGCGGTTCGAAGTTTTGTGGCTCGAGGAATCAGTATTTCATCTATCAAGGATGTGACTCCGGTGCCACACAATGGTCCGAAGCCTAAAAAGCCACGTCGCGTTTAATCTTTTTATACTTAATTTACTACTATGCGCATTGGTCCACGATACAAAATAGCTCGCCGATTGGGTCCTGGGGTCTTTGATAAGACTCAGACACAAAAGTTTGCTGCGTCACAGTCTCGACGAGAGGATGCTGGCAAGGGCAAGCGACCAGGTACTGGTACACAGTTTGCTGTGCAGATGCTTGAAAAGCAAAAGGCACGATACACCTACGGTGTGGGTGAGCGACAGTTTAAGAACTATGCAAAAACTGCGCTTACTCAGCGTAAAGTTAGTCCTGCGGCACAGCTTTTTGAACGTCTCGAGACTCGACTCGACAATGTCATCTATCGTCTCGGTCTTACCAAGAGTCGTCAAGCTGCTCGACAGATGGTGAATCACGGTCACTTGATGATCAACGGCGTGAAGACAGATATTCCTTCTTACCAAGTCTTCGTGGGCGATAAGATTCGAATTCGAGACGGAAGTGCAAAGAAGCCTCTCTTCAAGGAAGTCGAAGAGATGATCAAAAAGGCTCCGATGCCGATTTGGATCAAGTACGATAATACGAAGCGCGAATGGGAGATTATCGGTATGCCGAAACACAATCCACTTGAGACTGTATTCGACCTTTCGTCAGTTATCGAGTTCTACAGCCGTTAGCCTTGCAAAAAATTTCGGTTGGTGTATAATTTTAACCTGTTATTAACTAAGCGTTTACGCATCATTATGCCTCTACACAACGTCGTGTTGCCATCAAAGCCGAAGATTGTTCGTGAAGCAGACTTCACTGGAATCTACGAAATCGACTCATTGTACCCGGGATACGGTCATACTTTGGGTAATTCACTTCGTCGCATTATCCTCTCATCTCTTCCGGGAGCTGCGATTACTCAGGTCAAAATCAATGGCGCAAGTCATGAATTTACTGCTATTCCTGGAGTAAAAGAAGATGTGATTACACTCTTGCTTCACTTGAAGAAGGTACGCATCAAGATGCTTACCGATGAACCTCAGGATATTTCTATCAAGGTAAAAGGTGTGAAGGAGGTAAAGGCTGGTGATATCAAGGCTCCAGGTCAGATTGAAATCCTCAATCCAGATCTTACTATCGCACATTTGACCGACAAAAACGCCGAACTCAACATCGAGATGCGAGTTGAGAAGGGTCTCGGCTTCGTTTCAAAAGAAGTGTTGATGAAAGATCGAGTTGATATTGGCTCAATCGCCCTCGACGCGATTTTCACCCCTATCCGCCGTGTAAACTACGAAGTAGAAAATATGCGCGTTGGTGATCGTACTGATTTCAACCGCGTTCGTATGTTTATCGAAACTGACGGAACTCTTACTCCAAAAGAAGCACTTGAGGAAGCGATTTCAATCATGATCGCTCAGCTCAAGGCAATCGTAGGATTTAAGGAAGAGGAAGTTGTGGTAGAAGCAAAGGCCGAAGCAAAAGCAGATAAAGATGCTGCTGAAAAGAAGCCTGTCGACACTGAATTCTTGAAGACTCGAATCGAGACTCTTGATTTCTCTGCTCGTACTGCAAATGCTCTTGCAACCGCAAACATTCGTACTATCGGCGGTCTTTCTCGAAAGAAGGAGATTGATTTGCTCGATATCGATGGCTTGGGCGCAAAAGGTATTCAGGAAATCAAGAAGGCACTTTCGAATTACGGTATCACTCTAAAATAATTTTATGCGAAAAAACAAGAAAAACCGAGTATTTGGACGAGAGGTTGGTGTACGTACCGCGATGCTCAAATCGCTTGCGCGTTCTCTTGTGTTGAAAGACAAAATCAAGACCACTGAAGCAAAAGCAAAAGAAATCCGCCCAATCGTTGAGAAGCTCGTAACCAAAGCAAAAGATGGTTCAACTGCTTCACGACGCATCATTGCATCTCGAGTGGGTGTGGGTGCACCGACAGAGAAATTGATGACTGTTCTTGCTCCAAAGTACAAGACTCGAGCAGGAGGTTACACACGCATTGTCAAACTTGGTCGCCGATTGTCTGATGGCGCGTCGATGGCACAAATTGAATTTGTCGCGTAGACAAGAAATCAATTTTGATATAGGATACAACTTCAAATATGAAATACACACTTGATGCAAAAAACAAAAAGCTTGGCCGAATCGCTTCTGAAGCGGCGACGCTTTTGATGGGTAAAAATACGACCGAGTTCGTCAAGAATGCGGTTCCTAATGTGCAGGTGAGTATTATCAATGCCTCAAAGGCAGATATTACCGAAAAGAAGCGTGAGCAGAAAATCTACACGCACTACTCTGGCTACCCAGGTGGTATCAAGCAGGAAAATATGGACAAGGTTATCGAACGACACGGTTTTTCAGTACTTTTTGAACGAGCCGTCTACCGCATGATCCCACACAACAAGCTTACCAAGACCATGATGAAGCATTTAACTATCACTGAATAATATGACTATTGCTACACACAAATATTATGAAGCGGTAGGTCGTCGAAAGACAGCGGTTGCTCGCGTACGCATCACCAAGGCTGACAAAAATTCAGTCGTGATCAATGATCGATCTCTTGAAAACTATTTCCCAATCAAGGAACACCAGATGGCGATTACTGACCCTTTTGTAAAATCAAAGCCAACTGAATTCTTCTCAGTATCAGCAAAGGTGAATGGTGGCGGAATCAACGGTCAGGCAGAAGCGGTACGACACGGTATCTCTCGAGCACTCCTTGAATTCGACCTCTCACTCCGTGGCAAATTGAAGAAGCTTGGCTTCCTCAAGCGCGATCCTCGAGCTAAAGAGCGACGCAAATTCGGTCTCAAGAAGGCCCGCAAGTCTCCACAATGGAGTAAGCGATAAAACAAAAAGACTACACGATTTGTGTAGTCTTTTTGTTTCGCTTACTCCGCTGTGGGTGAGAAGAGGGTCGGAGAAACTCCGGTTTATCCGTAGAGGAAGGCAGGGAGTCCTCGACCGTTGGAAAACCGTGGGTTTCCAAAGAGCGGGAGCGACACGAGTGGTCTAAGCGATAATAAGAACAACAAAAAACCACCGCAAGGTGGTTTTTTGTTTCGTCTTTTTCTTTTTCGTAAAGAAAAATCACCCAAACCTTTGTGAAGGTTGGGGTGATACGAAGACTACTTGAGGCCGTTTTCTTGGACCCAATCGAGAAACATATAAAATGCCGGCCAACTCTTGGCTACCGCCTTTGGATGCCGAGTGACACGCATAATATCTTTCACTTTGTACCTGTTCAACATGGCAAACATGGTTATCGCCTGAATGACTCGATGATCTGCGCTATCAATGACACGCCTTTGTGCCCAGTCACTTTTTGCTTTTGCAACTTCAGTAAACCGATTACTCTCATGCTCAGCAAGACTTGGCCAACGCTTCCGAGCTTCACGTAAAGCCCAGTCGCCATCAGTCATAATGTAAGCAAAAGGGAAATCCTCCTGTTGGAGCATCTCAAATTGCCACCCACCACCGCGTAACGCCAGAAGAAATGCTTTTGCTTGAGCTTCGATAGTGGCGTCAATTCCAGGTGCAGGAAGAGGTACTTTTTGCTGAAACCTCTTGTATTCATACCACTGATCAAGCACTTCGTAGGTGATAGCGAGATGGTGTGGATAACTCACCATGAACGTACGGTATCTGTCTGGGTTATGTAGGGTGGCTACGCTAGCCAGCTGACTTGTGCGCTCAGGCACCCTTTCAGGATCAAGCAGGTCCTTGATAGTCCAGTTGAGCATCTCTGGATCAAGTGTGATCTTTCGTCCGAGCAGAGTTCCTTCTCGAACAAAATTCTTGTTGCTTTTTTGTGCCTGACTTAGCCACCACAAAAATCGAAGGACGGTTGCAGATTCTCCCACCTGAATGTTCTGGTTGTTGTTCCAGAAGCGACAAGCGTCGAGCATGCGGACAACATCATCGGGAAGGAGACCACGTTGGTAAGTCCTGCTAATGAAATGAATAACTGAATCATCACCGTCACGCAGACCCAAGAAAAGTAGGCGAATTGCACGACTTTTGGATATAGGCAGTAGTTCAGGAGGAATAGGGGATATAGTAATCATAAGTAGCCTTTCAAAATACAGTTCCTTTTTCATAATACTGAGCCTGAATCTTATGTCAACACAGCCCAAGAAAAATAGAAAGTATTTTTCTTGGGCTGTCATGCTTTATACTTTTTACTGCATACGTTATACTGAGTCTCTATGACCGACGATACTAAAAATAAAAAAATAACTACTGATACGGATGATACCGTGGTTGAGCCTATGGAGCCCGAGGCGACCATTTCTGAGTCGGTAGATGATATGGTAGACACCGATGAGGAGGGGATGGAGAAAGGTGCTCTGGCAAAGCTCAAAGACTTGCGTGAAAAACTCAAAAAGAGTGACGCTCAAAAGCTTGAATATTTGACCGGTTGGCAACGCGACAAAGCGGAGTTTGTAAACGCTCGCAAGAGAGATCAGGAACGACAAAAAGAGCTGGTAAAGTACGCCAACGAAGAGCTTATTTTGGATATACTTCCGGTGCTCGATAGTTTTGAGATGGCAAAAGCAAACAAGGAGGCTTGGGAGAAGGCAGATAAAAATTGGCGTGTCGGTATCGAGTATATCCAGTCACAAATCCTCGCGATTCTACAAAAAAATGGTTTGACCGAGCTCAATCCTATCGGCGCTGACTATAGTCCGCTCGAGCAAGAGGCAATTGAAATGGTGTCCACAGAAGACAAAGATCAAGATGGGAAGGTGGTAGCTGTCATCAACAAAGGCTACAAGCTTGGCGACCGTGTGATTCGTCCACCAAAGGTGAAGGTGGGTGAAATTAAATAAATGAAATCTAAAATCAACGCGGTACTAAACTGGTGTATTGAATTTTCTCCGCTCG
>JBDKKW010000029.1:0-4628 GCA_039795895.1 Candidatus Parcubacteria bacterium
CGGGAAACTCCCGTTTCCCGACCCCTTCCCAGTTCGATTCTCGGTGCCAAAAATCCGCCATAAAGGCGGATTTTTCTGTGCGGGCACCGAGAATCGAACTCGGATCCCTACCTTGGCAAGGTAGTGTTCTACCACTAAACCATGCCCGCAATATTCTTCATAAAATACAGCCAGTTGTATTGGCTTGTAGGCAGTATAGCCTATTGTTTCTTTTTTTCCAAGTTATGTAACCCAAAAATAGGGGATTACTCCCCAAATACACCACCCAAAAGACTTCGCCATTTGGTTTTTTTACAAATCTAGCGTATGATGTCTTAGTTAGTCAAAAAGAAGACGCACCCGTGGTGAAATGGATATCATACCGGTCTTCGGAACCGTTGTTGGGGGTTCGAATCCCTCCGGGTGCACAAAAACTGAATAAAACGAAGATTTTGTCCACCCGAACAAACATGGTGATGTTTGTGTGAGGGATTCGAAGCCTGATTGAGTATTTTCTTAAGCTCTCTCATGAAAGCGCAAAGAAAATCCAATCGGGGTACTGACCGTGTAACGGTCGAAATTCACGACACTATCTCAAAAAACCTAATACTATCCATAAAATCCCATGCCATCCTCTCCAAAAACAACCAAATTGCTCCAGTTTACTATCCCTTTGGAAGTTTCACGTGTAACTCAAACCCTAGAAAAGGCAGGTTTTGAGGCTTTTTTGGTAGGTGGATGCGTCCGCGATCTTTTTTTGGAGCGAAAACCAAGAGACTGGGACATCACTACCAACGCCATACCGGAACAAATCATTACACTCTTTCCCAAAACCTTCTACGAGAATAAATATGGCACTGTAGGAGTCGTGGATGAGGCTACGAGCGACGAAACCGTGAAAATCGTAGAGGTGACACCATACCGAACTGAAAGCACCTACAGCGATTTTAGACGACCTGACGAGGTGCAGTGGTCAGACAAACTCGAAGACGACCTCAGGCGTCGAGATTTTACCGTAAATGCTATCGCCCTCAGCATTAAACCAGCAAAGACCGCCCATGCGTCAGGCGCGCTGTTTGAATGCACTGTCGTTGACCCATATAAAGGACAGGGGGATATCGAAAAAAAGACAATCCGCACAGTGGGGGAGGCTAAAGACCGTTTTGGTGAAGATGCGCTTCGGATTATTCGTGCAGTCCGTCTCGCGACCGACCTTGGATTTGCTATAGCCACCGAGACCGAAGAGGGGATTCGGTTACATGTGAAACTCTTGGAAAAAATCGCAAAGGAGCGTATCCGTGATGAATTTTCAAAGCTTTTGATGACTTCAAACCCCCTGATCGGCATCGAGCTCTGCCGACGCCTCGGTATTTTGGAATATATTGTGCCTGAACTATTGAAGGCGGTCGGGGTTGAACAGAATCAGGCTCACGCGTATCACGTCTGGGAACACCTCTTACGCTCACTGCAACACGCCGCCGACAAAGGTTGGCCTCTTGATATTCGCCTTTCGGCTCTCTTTCACGACATCTCAAAGCCTGAGACTCGTCGCTTTTCACATGAAACAAACCAGTTTACCTTCTACGGCCACGAAGTGGTTGGTTCACGTGTAACACGGAAAATAATGGAACGACTGCGTTTCCCGAAAGAAATGACTGAAAAAGTAGTGAAACTAGTCCGCTGGCATATGTTTTTTTCTGATACTGAGCAGATCACACTCTCTGCAGTCCGCCGAATGGTGGCAAATGTCAGCAAAGAACACATCTGGGACCTTATGAATGTCCGTATCTGTGATCGTATTGGTACCGGCCGACCAAAAGAAGATCCGTACAGACTGCGAAAGTACCACGCAATGATTGAGGAAGCCCTTCGAGACCCGATTTCTGTGGGGATGCTGAAGATTGATGGCAAAAAGATTATGGAAGTTACACGTGAAACTCCAAGTCCTCGTATTGGCTGGATATTGCACGCACTCTTGGAAGAAGTTTTGGAAGATCCAAAGAAAAATACTGAGGAATCCCTAGTGAAACGAGCTCTTGAGCTAGCAAAACTAGCCCCAGATCAACTCAAAGTCCTTGGAGAAGCAGGGAAGGACAAAAAAGAGGAAGAAGATGAGAAATTGGTGACGGAATTGCATAAAAAGCACCGAGTTTAAAGCTAAAGACGCTAGACAACAGAGTTGAGACACTAGACCCGAATAAAAACTACATAGGTCTGACCTATGTAGTTTTATTTCCCCCTTTCCTAAAGGGAGAATACAAACAAAACAAAAACCGCCTTAGAAGTGGTCCTGGGGAAAGGATACTTCGTTGGCGGTTTGTGAAAGGGATCCACAGAGTGAGTCATTTGACCCGAAGGTGACACAATACTTGTTTAAAAAAAATTTAAATTAAGTGGAAGTATGTGTAAAGCCTTAGAATCGGAACTCATCCAGAGAATCTTTCAAATCTAGGATGGCCGTCCTACTTCTTGATTAAAGAACAACGGATCGTAAGACAAGTGGGATGAATGTCTTTTATAATCCCAAGCGATTTGGAGATTTTTCGCTTGTTCTGGAGTCATTGTATCAAGGACAAATTTTATGTAAAGGACATACCTGTGGATAACTCATTTGCGGTGTCTTTTTAGAGGAGTAGTATGGTGAGTGGAACAGTACACTTCAATTAAAATTTGTATGAGTGCTCGCACACCACTAGTTCGAACTCAGAGAAAATTAATTCGTGGGTACGGCAAATGTCGCACACCACTCTGGCTACTCGCCCTCATGGTTGCGGTTGGCGAAAAACACCAATCCACCTACGGTCGTTGCGATTAGTTTGCAATCAAATCAAAAAAACAGCGTCTTCGGGTCGCTGTTTTATTTTTCTTGCAACAAAATAAATTCAGGTGTATTCTAAAAATGGAATTGAACTGTTAAAAAAACTTATGAGCACAGCTACCTTGCCGGAAATAGTGCCGATGTACCCACACCTGATTCACTACAGTACCCCCGAGGAAGTGGCCCGAACCCAACAAATGATTGATGCCTCAGAAGCAGGTGACCGTGCGCTAGAGCGGGCAATGGAAGCTCGCGACGCACAAATCAAACCTCGCCCAGTCGTCCTCGATGAAACCGATTGGCTTGCCAAAGCAATCTGGGACGCACCAGGTGCAATCCCTACTCGTCCTCAACGTCAGCGCCGGTAAAATCTCGACCCCATTTCTCTTCCAGAGAAATGGGGTCTTATTTTTATTATTCAAACTCCCTCTACTTCTTTTTATTTTAATTCTATCGAAACCGGACAATGATCCGAACCAAGTACGTCGGGTAAAATTTCGGCGGATTTGAGGCGGGAAAGGAGAGCCGGGGAAATGAGAACGTAATCAATTCTCCAGCCAACATTGCGGGCGCGGGCGTTAGCAAAGTGTGACCACCACGTATAAAAACCGTTGCCTTTTTTGAAATGGCGGAAGGTATCGATAAAACCAGCGTCAACAAAAGCTTGAAAACCGGCTCGCTCTTCATCAGTGAATCCCTTGAGACCAATATTTTCTTTTGGTCGAGCCAAATCGTCCGGTGTGTGAGCAACATTTAAATCGCCACAGAAAATTACTGGCTTCTTTTTTTCGAGCAACTGACAATATCCAAGGAAAGCAGGATCCCACTGCTTGTGGCGCAAAGGGATTCGACTCAAATCATCCTTGGCGTTTGGTGTGTACACCGTAACCACATAAAAATCTTTGTATTCAGCAGTAATGACGCGACCTTCGGTCAGCGGGTCACCATATTTGTCTGCACCGAGTTTGTATTTTTTTACAATCGTCTCGGGAAAACCATTGATAATCGAGAGTGGCTTATTTTTAGTAAAAATAGCTGTGCCTGAGTAGCCTTTTTTCTCTGCTGAGTTCCAATACTCTTCATAATCAGGTAAATCAATGACCGATTGATGTTGTTCCGCCTTGGTCTCCTGCAAACACAAGATATCCGGCTGGTACTTTTCGATAAACGGTACAAAAAGTCCTTTTTTGTGCACCGCGCGAATACCATTTACATTCCAAGAGATAATTTTCATAACAGCAGTATAGAGTATAACGTAAAAAGTATAAAGCTAGAGTAAAAAGCCCAGTCTAGCTTTGCTAGACTGGGCTTTTTACTCTATAAGCTACCAACTAGAAGCTTCCCATCATCTCTTGTTATGAAACTTCTTATGAATATCTCGCAGGTGCTTGTCGGTCACATGAGTGTACATCTGGGTGGTATTGATTGAGGCATGACCGAGAAGTGCTTGCACCGAGCGGAGATCGGCACCATTGGAAAGTAAATCGGTGGCAAAGCAGTGGCGCACCACGTGCGGGGTCACTTTTTTAGAAATTCCAGCCTTTATCGCGTAGTGTTTTACAATCCGCTCGATCGAACGCTTGGTCAGTCGCAACTCCTCTTTTTCTGCGCGCTCTTTGCCATCGACTTTGATAAATAATGCATCATCAACGTCGGTCCGTTTGTCGAGATACTTCGTCAATGCTTCTTTGGCAGCAGGGGAGAGAAAGACCACGCGTACTTTTTCGCCTTTGCCACGAATCGAAAACTCATCGCTCTTGAGATTAATATCAGATGTCAGCGAACACAGCTCGGATACACGCAAACCAGTTGAAAAAAGTAATTCGAGAAT
>JBDKKW010000030.1:0-3654 GCA_039795895.1 Candidatus Parcubacteria bacterium
TTTATTTTGGAGCCACCTGTCAGACTCGAACTGACGACCACTCGTTTACAAAACGAGAGCTCTACCAACTGAGCTAAGGTGGCAATACTTACCAAAAGAACTCAGGCACTATAGCAGAAAACAAGAAAAATTAAAAGCAGGGCGTTCGCGAAGCGAACGCCCTGCTTTTTCGGATCTATCTTGCTCTCTTGCTTCTTATCTTCCCTTCTAGTTCCCAGCCTCCTCCTGTATCTTCTTCTTATGCTCCGCAATACTCTTTAAAAATACCGAGCTCGCTCCACCCTTAAGCAAGACTTCCCGTCCCTGCATAGTATGTGCAAGTGAAGTAAATTTGTGATGAATCAAAGCAAGAATCCGACGAGCACTATTGAGTGCAATATGGATCGAATGTACCACGCCATAGAGGACCAAGCTCTTCGATTTCTTTGGCTCCAAATGATCTTTGAGTGTACGTGTAACCGACAATCCCAAGAGTACAGTCGGACCAAGGACCCGATTGACCGCACCCAAAGGACTCGACTCACCCACCGCCTCACGTTGCTTACACCAAAAGAGCGCAATTAGGGCACTGAGCGATATGATGCCGATAATGATTAACGTTGTCATTTAGTATATGTTACCAAACTCACGAGAAATGTATACCGTCAAATACCCGTAGCGGTTATGAGCGAGCGAGAATACTCATTTTAAAACATTGGTACATCGGTAGATGATGTACACCTGTAGACGGCACAGGCGACCGGCCCGAGCATAGTAATTTTCCAGCAGGAAAATATACGTGTTTTAAAATGAGTATTCGAAGCGAGCCTACTTACCGAGAACTGAGTAGCGTACAAATCGTGCCACTTCAATCTTCTCACCAAACTTCTGTACTGCAGCCAAAATCAATCCGCCAACAGTCACGTCTGGATTTTTGATAAATGGTTGTTCAAGTAATACTTTTTCATTGAAATACGCAGCGAGCTTGCCATCGACAATCTGCGCACGAATCTTCTCCGGCTTACTTTTCGCTTCCTCAGTAAAGACTTCGCGTGCCTTCGCCTTCATATCCTCAGTAATTTCTTCCACTCGAACAAACTCTGGCTTTGAAGCGGCAATATGCATCGCAATATCATAAGCGAGCGCTTTGAATTCTGGATTGCCCGATACGAAGTCAGTCTCACACGAGAGCTCGACAAGTACACCAACAGTTCCTGCGCCATGGAGATATGACGCAATAGTACCCGCAGCGAGAGTTCGGTCAGATTTCTTGGCAGCGATATCACTACTCTTTTTGCGAAGGATAACCACCGCCTTTTCCATATCACCATTGGCTTCTTCAAGCGCCTTGCGACACTGCATCACTGAGACACCAGTCTGTTCACGTAGAGCCTTGATTTGATCGGTTGAAATTTCCATAAATATAAGTCAGATAAAAATATAATCAGAGTACTAGTATACCAAATACACACAAAACCGAAAAGAGAACTGTTCTAAACTAAAAACTATCAACTAATGACTAGTAACTTCTTTGTTATTTCACTTCCGCTAGTTTCTTGCCCGCTTGGTATGCAGACACGATTTCATTTACAAACAATTCGATACTGGTGCGAGATGAGTCGTTGCCTACAATTGGGAAATTCACTTTCGTAATATCACAATCAGAACTTGCAAGAGCCACTACCATCACACCCTGCTTTCGAGCTTCCTCGACAGCAATCGCTTCACGCTTTGGATCAATCACAAACATTACTTTTGGAGCGGTCTTCATAGACGCAATACCAGAGAACATATATTGGAGATTATCGATTTCTCGATCGATCAAAAGTCGTTCTTTCTTCGTGTACTTAATCAATTCACCCTTTTCTTTCTGAGAAAGCAACATTTCCATTCGGTCAACGCGCTTCTTGATCTCAGGGAAGTTGGTAAAAGTACCTCCGATCCATCGGCCATCAACGTACGGCATATTGACCGCCATAGCACCTCGCTTGACCGCAGACTTTGCCTCACTTTTGCCGCCAACGAAAAGCATCATACCGCCAGCCTGAGCGATTGAAGTGACAAATGCCTTTGCTTTGTCCAAAGTCTCCTTACTCTTCTCAAGATCAAAGATTTCTACGCGATTTTTAGCACCAAAAATGTATGGCTTGGTTGAAGGATGTCGACGACTCTTTGAATACGCAAAATGTGCACCAGCCTTGAAGAGGGCGTTGATTGCAGGGTTTGCAGAAGCAGTGGTTGTTGTGGTTGTTTTTTCCATGTCGGTAGAGTCTAGCATATGGGGGAAACGAGTGCAAGAAGATAGAGCAGGAGCAAGATAGATAAGTCAGCAGGAGAGACCGGATAAAAGAAAACGCCGCCCGGAAGCCGGACGACGTTGCGAAAAACTTAACTCTCCACCTTGGGATGCGGATACTCGGGATAGTCCCAGCTCACATGGAGCACGCCAGCACCACACTCGACAACAACCGCATGACCTCGTTCGAGGCGCATTTTGCTCCCCGCGACGTTTGCGACCAAAGTCGGTCTCCGATCAATGTCCGTCTTCGAAGCACCCGGAGTCGGATTGACGATGTTGCTCGGAGTGAATAACTGGAAGCCTCCGATCACATTGTCATCCCGCTCGCCAGTGGGCTTAAACGGAGTGCAACTGATTGATCCGGAAAATACTTCGATTTCCCAGATTGTATCCGTGGCACTATCTTTAGCCTTCACCTTAAACGGTAACCCGCTATCGTGTCGCACACGCTTACTCTGGTTGCCAAATGGGACCCACGTCAGAATCATATGTCCACGTTTCGGTTTCATAGTTTTTTCCTTCCGGAAAAAGGTTACTGGGTTACATTGGTCGCTTGTAGCCAGGTTGAATGACCTGGGCCTCTGCGAGCGAAGGAAAGAAAAATTCTTCCTCCTCAGTACCAGCCCAATCCTGTTCCACCATAGCTTTGACCGACCATTTTTGAACAATGGCGTTATCGGTTTGGTCTGGCTGAGGAACATGGGATCCGTCGTCCCTCACCTTGATAACCTTCTTTACCGTAGTAATAGTCGAGATTTCAACTAAGCGCGGAGGCTGAGTTATTGATTTAACCGTTTTATACCAGACATCGGGCATACTGTTTTCTTGGGTGTATTGTTTGTGGACCACCACGGCTTCCTTTCTAAAGCCAGTCCATTGAGTTACAAAAAACTACTCTGGCAGTATGATAACATATAATATATACATATGTCAATACTACTAAACTAGGATTATAGAGCTGACTAGAGCCATTTATAAACCCGTGGAGATCGTTCGCGATTCCCACGGGTTTCTGTTACTACGTATTAGTTTTCCTCATCAGCATCCTCCCCTCCCGAAATCGCGTCTGGATTCTGCATTTTTACGGATACGGTATCAATCAAATCATCAATTTCCCCGCGGAAAATACCCGCAATATTGTGCCACGATTCTTTGATGCGGTGATCGGTCACACGATCTTGGAGGACGTTGTACGTACGAATCTTTTCTGAACGATCAGCCGTACCGATCTGCTCTTTGCGCGCCGAAGCATGCTTCTGAGCTTCCTGCTGTTCATACACCACTTCGAGCTTCGCCTGGAGAATCGACATCGCCTTCTCACGATTTTTTGCCTGACTACGTTCGGACGTACAACGCACATCAATACCCGTTGGCCG
>JBDKKW010000031.1:0-3305 GCA_039795895.1 Candidatus Parcubacteria bacterium
CGGTGATGAGTGCTCCGCCCCAAATCACTACCCCACCGAGCTTTGGTGTGCCCACTTCTTTGTGTGCGTGGAGTTGATTAAAGATGGGTGTCCCTCCCCCGTCGATAGCTACTGTTTTTGCTTTTTTCTTCCAGAGCTCATTTCGGTAGAGATATGAGGTAAGTGCTGGCGCACCCAAAATACCTATCATAAAGGCAATGGTGGCTGGAAAGAAGACTTTAATGACGTCGAGAAGCATGGAGACAGTATAATGTATAAAGTAAAAAGTATAAAGTATTGAGAAAAGTGGGATTTAAAATAGAAGAGGCATTTGCTTTATACTTTTTACTTAATACTTCTTACCTCTTTATCGATAGCTCCCCATTGCCTCCACGGTGGCGTTTGCTAGTGTGGTGACATCGGTAAACCGACCCTTTTCGCTTGAGCCGAGGACGGCGATAATCACCGGATTGTTGATGCCAATATCGAGGGCGACGACGAGATTTCCTCCTGAGAGATCAGTGAGACCGGTCTTTGAGGCGATTACCCCAGGAAGTTGGTTGATAATTTTGTCGGTATTTTCGGCAGTGTATGATTTTGTTTGTGAGTGCACGAGTAGGAGGTCTTTTGTGGTAGCTTCAAAAATTTCGGGATGTGTCTTGAGCGTAAAGGCAAAAAGGGTGGTGAGATCAGTGGCCGAACCGTATGCTCCGGAGACAAATCCAGGCTCTGATAAGTCGAGCCCGCTTTCGTTGATAAAATAAGTTTGAGACATGCCGAGCTCGCGCGCTCGAGTATTCATTTTTTTAATAAACCACTCTCGAGTACTGTCGGTACTGGTGGCTTCTTTTTCAAACGCACCGACGACCGAGGCGATTGAACGCGCACCTTCATTTGAAGACACGACAAGGGTGTAATCGAGGAGTTGTTTAAGTGACCATTTCTGACCGGGTTGAATCACTCGCTTATCTACCTTCGAAATTTCGTCGGGAATGGTGATAGTGGTGAACTCTGGAATACTTTCTGTGGCTACGAGCGCGGTCATCACTTTGGTGAGTGATGCTAATGGGAGTTGTTGCTCAGCATTTTTTGCAAACAGTATTTGGTGGTGCGCGATGTCATAGACAACCACTGACTTTGCTTCGAGTGTGGTACTTGCGAGCTTTTCGGTAAGTAATTCACTGACAGTTGGAATATGGGCGATTGGTGATACCTTTAATGCTCGGTCGTGGATCGCTTGTTGGATAACCGCGATAAGTAAAATAATGAGACCAATAATGCCCCACAGTAAGGCTTTTTTGACGTACCGAGGTGAATCGAGGTCGATAGAAGTTGACATACAGAGTGTTTGACAGTATACACTTTTTAGTGACTCTCGCCAGTTTCAGCAGATTCTGAAGATTCTTTGTTGACTGCTTCTTTTGCAGTAGTTGCTTCTGTGATTTCAGCTTGTACCGCCTGCCACTCGGGCAACTCGTCGATACTTTTGATACCAAGATGGGTCAGTAAATCGAAGGTCGGCTTGTAGAGGAATCGGCGCTGGTCTTTTTCGTCGGTCACTTTTTCCACTAGCCCACGAATCAGTAAATTGCGGAGGATGAATTGCGAATTGACCCCGCGAATGTAATCGATATCACTACGACTAATCGGTCCGCGATACAAGACGAGGGCAAGCGTCTCAAGTCCAGCTTTGCCAAGGTCGCGATGGATTTCTTCCTTGATTAATTTTTCGATGGTACCACTTATCTCTTTGTGAGTGGCGAGGACGACTTCGTCTTCTTTGCGAATGAGCTGGATTCCACGACCATCAAGTTCTTTTTCAAGCGTGACCAATCCCGCTTCGATTTGTGCGACGGTCACCGAGAGAATCGATGCGAGTTTTGTTTTTGAAGTCGACTCCCCTTTCCAAAAAAGGATGGCTTCGATTTGAGCAGATAAGGTCATGGGGAAAGTATATAGCAAAATGTAGAAAGTATGAAGCAGAAAAACGGGAAAACTTGGATGTGAAGAACATTTGACATAGATAGATTAACTTGCTACTCTAGTAAATAGAAAAGTTACTTAAAACGTCAGAAAACCGTAACAATTTATATGAGTAATCTTGATATTGGTCAACGGCTATTTGCTCTTGAGAGAACCATTCTTTCTTGTCAAAGACAGGTGAATGAAATCAGAGAACTGATGAATGGTGAGTCCGTAGAAGAGATCTTGGTCAAACCAGCAACTTGGCTAGTTGGTCAACTTCCCACAGGTGAGCATCGAGATCGCTTAATCAAGTTGATTCGCGATTTTGAAAAGAAAAATCCGGGAATTATGTCTGTGCGAGATTGCACACAACTGACCGGGCAACATCTCTATACTCACTTTCGCCTCGCTAAAAAATATATCGCGAGTTTGGAGGCCATTCTTTCCAAATACGGACTTGGTTTGATTTCGAATTATCTGGAGTCCTAACCCATCTCAACCTCCTCGCTGTTGGCGAGGAGGTTTTTTATCTAAACCGTGTATTTTTAGTGCGCGATTTTTCTTTATGTGTCTAGTTAGTACCTAGGTACTCCGAGTGTATCACTTTCAATTACGATGTCTTCTTTGTGGCTCTCTTGGGTGACACGAACAATACCTTGTTTGACGAGTTCGAGGAGGGCGAGAAAACCCACGATCACCTCCACCTTAGTCCCCGTGGCACCTTTGGTAAATTCTTTAAAATTCATTTTGAGACTCGACTTGATGCGGGTAGTCAGTGTCGACACCATTTCTTCGAGACTAATCACTTTTTTGACGATCGCTTTTGGGAGAGATTCGAGTTTGGGTAAATTGGCAAGCGCGCTTTTGATTGCCCCAATGATTCCTGACAGAGTCATACTCTCGTCTGGTGAAAAGACAGGGGTAAGTGGTTGTGGAGCGTTGGTAAAAAGAATGTCTTTCCCGTAACGTTCTTTGATATGGACGGTGAGTTCTTTGATGCGTTGGTATTGTTTGAGTCGATCCTCGAGCTGTTTGATATTTCCCTGTTCTTCATCTGTCAGTGACAGTGATGGGAGGAGTGACTTTGATTTGATCAAGACGAGGGTTGAGGCGATCAATACGAATTGTGCGGTATCGGCGAGCGGAAATTCTGGATGAGTCGAAACGTACGAAATATATTCGTCGGCAATTTTAGCAAGTGAGATATCATTGATAAAGAGCTTTCGCTTTTCGATGAGATTGAGTAATAGGTCGAGTGGACCTTCGAAATGTTCGTTTTTTATTGTGTATGCAGGTGACATAATCATCCTAAGAATACTCCAAATATGTATATTTTGAAAGGTATAAGTGACTTTTCCCCA